>JAGVAP010000058.1 GCA_020060215.1 Deltaproteobacteria bacterium
CCCTCAGGAAGGTGACCCGGATATGCATGCCCTGCTGCAGGGCGTAGGCCGTGGCCAGGTAGATCACGTAGAGGAAAAGATAGGTGGAGACTTCCGTGATCCAGATCGTGGGGCTTCCCAGGGCGTATCTCATGAACACATCGACGGTGATCGAAAAGGCCATGAAGAGAAGAACGAGACCCGACAGGGTTGCACAGGCGGTGTTCACCTTCTTCAACTTGAGCCAGAAATTTCGTACGACGCTGTCTTCCATTGCTCTGTTCTCCGGATGGGCTGGAGAGCGCGCCATCTTACACCTCGACCCCGACTCTTCCTGCGTTTTCGAAGTAGATCCTGTTCCGATCCTCCCGGCTCAAAGAGAGGTTGTCCAGGAAGCGCATGCATTCCACCGAGTCCTCGTAGGGGTAGTCGGTGGCCAGGAGGATCCTCTCGGAGCCGACCGCTTCGTAGGTGCATTGGAAGGCGCCCTTGAAGTAATTGCCGCTCGTCGTGTAGTACACGTTCTCCCTGAGGTAATCGCTGGGCTTTCGCTTCAGCTTCGGCGTGGCCTCCGGATCGAACCACGGCTTCAGGTACGCAAAGTCGATCCGATGCATCAGGAACGGCATGCCCTCGCCGTAGTGTCCGAGCATGATCTTGAGATCGGGATAGCGGTCCAGGACCCCGCTGTAGATCAGCCGAACCATGGTGATGCAGGTCTCGATCCCGAATCCGAAGGGCGGCCCCGCCAGCACGATGCCGTACTTATGGAGCTGCGGGATGTTCGGGACGGCCGGGTGAAGATAGACCGCCGCACCCAGCTTCTCCGCCCTCTCCAGGATAGGCCAGAATCTCGGCTCGTCGAGAAACTCGCCGCCATAATTGGAGTGGGTCTTCCATCCCTTGAATCCCAGTTTGGTCACGGCCCGCTCCAGTTCATCCGCGGCAGCCTCGGGACTCTTGGGAGCAAGGGCCGCAAACCCGACGAAACGGTCCGGGTGTCTCTTCACGGCCTCATGGAGGACGTCGTTGGCCTCTCTCGCCATGGACGTACCCAAGGCCGGGTCGAACTGCTCGACCCCCGGGGACGTGAGGCTCAGCACCTGCACATCGATACCGGCCTGGTCCATGTTCTGCAGCCTGCCTTCACCCAGGTCCAGAAGCTTTTCCACCAGAGGATCCCCCAGCGGCTCTCCGACACCCGGAGCATAGAAGAGGCGCCGCCTCCCGGTGTTCGGGTCCTCGCCGTAGCGGGGGTATCCCTGGTGCCGGCCCATGTAGTCCATGTACTCTTTCGTGATGAAATGGGTCTCAAAATCGATCTTCTTCATCGGACGGCCCTTTCAATCGAGCGAGACTGGGGTATCGCACGTGGTCGCAAGAGTGTCCAGCGTTCGGTGTCCACCCTTCAGAAAACCGGAAGAACTCCTCTTGGTCTCCCTCCTGAACCCTGAACCCCCGAACGCTGAACCCTCTTTCAGCTACTTATCCCTGAACTGCTCCAGCACATCCATGAACTTCTTGCCGACGGATCCGGACACCTTTTCCACTTCCGGGTAAAGGGAGTAGGCGTCCTTGAGGTAGTTCGACCGCTCCTGGGGAGTCAGTTCGTGGATCTTGCCCCCTTTTTCGAGGACTCCCTTCTTCACGTCTTCGTAGTACTTCACGGTCTCTTTGAAGGTCCAGGGCTTGGTCTCGTTCACCGCGGCGGTGAAGATCGCCTGGTCCTCCTTGGTCATGGCTTCCCACTTCTTCAGGTTCATGGTCACGTTTTCCACGTTGTTGCTGAAGTTGGTGTCCGCGTGAAAGGGCGCGACCTCATGGAGCTTCAGCCCGTAGATGATGTCCCAGATCAGCATGTACCCGTCGATGACGCCCTTCTGGAGGGCCACATAGAGCTCGCCCGGGCTCAGGAACACGGGGCTGGCCCCCCACTTCTTCCCCAACTCCGATTGCCACCGTCCGCCCAGCCGGATCTTCTGCCCCTTCCAGTCCTCAGGGCTCCTGAGGAACTTGCTCTTGTGGGGGAAAACCACCGAACCCGAGTACTGGATCAACACATGATGGATGCCTTTGGTCTTCAGGTATTCCGTCATGAGCGGTTCGACCGCCTTTTCCATTTCCAGGTGTTTGTCCAGTCGGTAGGCGCCGTAGACCTCGAAGATGCTCAGCTCCGGCAGCTTGCCCGTGACAAAGGAGACCGGTCCGGTGGAGATGTCGGCGATCCCCCTGGCCACGGCTTCCACGTACTGGGGCTTCTTGATCAGGGAGCCGCCGAAGAAATACTCGAACTTGATCCTCCCATGGGTTCTCTGCTCGACGAGGTCCCCGAAGTGCTTGATGGTCCGCGCCTTCATATCCCCGGGGGGGTTGTCGATCGCGGCCTTGAGGACGAGGGGGTCCTTCTCACTATAGGAAAACGCAGGCCCCGACGAGGCCAGGATAGCGGCCACCAGACCCGCAAAAACGAGAAATACCAACCCTGCTCCGCGCTTCTTCATTTCACGCCTCCTTCCTGCAAAAGGGTGGAATTTGCGTGGATCCCTTCCGGGTCCACTCACGACACGCCTACTTGATCCTGAGCATCTCCTTCGCGTTCCCCCCGAGGATCTTGGCCTTTTCCTCGGGCGGAATGTACATCGACTTCACGCAGGCCAGGTTCTCACGAATGAAATCCTCTCCCCCTTCCGCGCCGAAAGGATAGTCCGATCCGTAGAGCATGCGCTCCGACCCGAAGAACGCGTACCCGCATGGAATGGCCCCCTGGGTACCGTCCACGGCGGTGTCTCCGTAGATATGGGACCAGTATTCGGTGATGGGCCTCGGCAGTTTGTCTTTGAGGAACTTGTTGACGTTGGCCTCGATCCTGCGTTTGAAAAAGGGGATGTAATTGCCGAGATGGTGGGTCACGATCTTCAGGGTGGGGAACCGGTCCAGCACGCCTCCGAAGATGAGGCGCCACACGGCCTGGGTGCCGTCGTAATCCCACCCGAACACGTGCAGGAATCGGTACCCGTGATCCATGTCCATCAGCGGAGAGCACTCCCAGTGGGTGCCATGGATCAGGATGGGGAGATCGTGCTCGGCCACCTTCTCATAGAAGGGGTCATACTCGGGGGAGTCCAATCCCTTTCCGTTCTGGCTGGAAGAGATGGTCACCCCCCGGCAGTCGAGCTCCTGGATCGAGCGCTCCAGCTCCTGCATGGCGCTCTTCATATCCAGGAGAGAGATGATGCAGATATTGACGAACCGGTCGGGGTAGGCCCTGCAGAGCTGAAAATTGTCGTCGTTGGACAACCTGCAGATTTCGGCCGCCTCAGCCGGGCTCCAGCCGAGGAGGATCGGGGTGGTCTGGCTGATCGCCTGGATGTCGACGCCGTACTTGTCCATGAGCCCCAGCCTCACCTCGGGATCCCCGTTCCCGCGCGGATACGGGAACTCCTTCCCGTCCCCGTAGTAGCGCCCCTTCTCCACCATCTTCCCGACCCTCTTCGAGATGTGATGCGCATAGATGTCAATGATCACGATGAGACCCTCCTCTTCTTCCTGAATGTGGATCCGTTGGTTCAGTGCGATGACTGCTTCCCGAGACCTTCACGCGTAGCGGGCTCTTCGGTAGGCCGTTGAACCCCAATTGGTGCGACAGGGTCCAGGCCCCTTCCCGCAGCGCGAGCTCGACCCTTTTTTCCTTCTTGTGGTTGAATCGGATCGTGGGTATGGGGATGACGATGGATGCGTGGACTCGGCCGTCGGCATCGAAAACCGGCATGCCCATGGCGACCACGCCCTCATTCAGCTCTTCGCGGCAGTACGCGACCCCTCCGGCGCGAATCGCCTCCAGCTCCTTTCTGAGCGGCCTTGCATGGGTGATGGTCTTCTTCGTAAAGGCTTTGAACGGTACCATCGACAGGTACTTCTCGATCTCCTCCTCGGGGAGATGGGCGAGAATGGCCTTGCCCGCAGCCGTGGCATGGAGGGGCGCCCGGTCTCCGATCTGGATGACCGACCGGAGGGGCCTGGAGCAGTCCTCCCTGCAGATCATCAGGACGTCGTTCTCCCTCCGGACGCCGATCTCCACACACTCTCCCGAGTCGCTCACCAGCTTCCTGAGAATCGGCCGACCGAGCTGGACCACGTCGATGCCCGCGAGATATCGCTTTGCGATCACGAGGATCTGGGGCCCGAGCAGATAGCGTTTGCGGTCCGGGTCCAGGCCCAGGTAATCCTGCGATACGAGATCCGACAGGAGAAGCGACAGGCTCCCTTTGGGGATCTTCAGGATGCCGGCGATTTCGCTGTGCTTCAAGCCTGAAGGGCTCGAAGAAACGGCTTCCAGGATCTGAAGGGCCCTATGTGCGGATTTGACCATGGCAGCTTGCACGAGGAGTTTACATATGTGAACTGTGTTTACATGCTGGTGCCAAGGTTACGCGTCTTTTTCAGTCTTGTCAACCAAAAGCGGGCGGAAAATGCCGGATACCCTGATCAAGATCCGCCACCAAAGACAAAAAGGACGACGACTTCGTGTCTTCGTGGCGGAAGTTTACTTCCGACGGGGCGACAGGATCTCGAACCCAAGTCTCTCCTGCAGGCTTCCCATGATCCCCTTGGGTGCAAGGAGGATGACCGCGATGGCGATGACCCCCAGGATCAGCATGCTGACGGAAAAATACTCGGCCAGGCTCTGGGAAAGCAGGACAAAGATGAGGGAGCCCACGATGGGGCCTTCAATGGTCCCGATCCCTCCGATGATCACGATAAAGACGAGCTTGACGGTCCAATCGATGGCAAAGGCCTTGTAGGGCTGGATGAACACCTGGAAGACGTACAGGATGCCCGCCGTTGCGCCGGTCACAAAGGCACCCAGAAGAAAACAGTAGAGTTTCGATCGGAAGACCTTGACCCCCATGGTCTCCGCCACGGCGTCGTCGTCCCGCATGGCCATCAACCCCAGTCCCAGCCTCGAGCGCAGGAGCACATACACCAGGATCACGGAGCCGACCCCGACGACGAAGGCGCCATAGTAGATCTCTTCCATGGAGATCGGGGAGGGGGGTTTGACGAAGAGGCCGATCCCGTACTTCACATATTTCCAGTTGCCGAACCAGATCAGGAGGGTCTCCGCGAAGATCCACGTGCCGATGGCGAAGTAGACCCCCCTCATCCTGAAGATGAAGAGGGACATGAACAGGGCCAGCAGGCAGGAGAAGGCCCCGCCGATGAGCACACTCGGCCAGAGGGGCACGCTGTAATAGTTGCAGAGGACCGCCACCGTGTAGCCTCCCAGGCCGATGAAGGACTGCTGGCCGAGCGAGATCAGGCCCGAGTAGCCCGCGAGGAGATTCCACATCTGCGACAGCGCCAGATAGAGGCAAAAGAGGAGAAAGAAGAGAAGGACATACTCGCTGCCCCAGACAGGAACCGTCCCCAGCGCCAGGACGATGATTGTCAGCACGAACCATCTCCACCTTCTCATCATCTTCTCCATCCCTCTATACCCTTCCGAATATCCCTTGGGGCCTCAGGGCCAGCACGATCAGCAGTACGACATACCCGCAGAACAACTGGAACCCGGGACCGAACACCTGTGCCCCCAGGAGCTGAGCGACCGCCAGGATCAGTCCGCCTGCAAGGGTGCCTTTCATGCTTCCCAGCCCCCCGATCACGACGACCCCGAAGGCGATGATCAGATACTGGGGGCCCGTGTGCGGGTAAAAGGTGAAGGTCATGCCCAGCAGCACGCCCGCCACCCCGGCGGTCATCATGGCGATCCCCATGGCCTTCGCATAGATGTTCCGCGTGTTGATGCCCATGAGCCGTGCGGCCACCTCGTCGTCCGACGCGGCGCGAATGGCCCTCCCCATATACGTCCGTTGAAAGAAGAGGTAGAGGGCCACGATGACCGCCAGCCCTGCCGCAAAGTCCACGAGGTACATGACCGGGATGCTCACGTACCCGGTGAGAGGGATGGATTGCACGGCGATGCTGGTCTTGAGGCTTCTTGCGTCGGGCGTGTAGATCAGGAGCAGCAGGTTCTGCAGGATGATGGAGATTCCGAACGCGACCAGGAGAGGGGGCTCCATGGCCTTTCCAAGCACCCGGTTCAGGAGAAAACCCTGGACGAAGAAACCGACGAAATACATGACCGGCACGACGATGAGGACGGTCCAGACAGGATTCACCCCGAACAGGGACACTACGGTGAGCGCGAGGAAGCTGGCCAGGATCATGAGATCGCCATGGGCCAGGTTCACCAGCCGGACGATACCGAACATGGTGGACATGCCGATGGCGATGATCGCATAGAGGCCGCCCAGCAGGATTCCGTTCAGGATCGGTTGTGCGTAGGCTTCCATGTGTACCCCAGAGCCAGTGATCAGCCCGGCCGGTGGCTGGTGCCCGTTATGATCGAACAGGATACTTTACAGGACGTCAGGTCTAGGGGTTTTCAGGTGTCGGCCGGGTAGTCCATCAGTTTCCTGGACAGCTGAACACTGAAACCCGAAACCTCTACAGCGATGTACCCTGCACTCAAACGCCGAAGTAGGCCTTGCGGACGGCCTCCTCGGAAAACGACGACGGCTGCCCCTGCATCACCACCTTGCCCTCCAGCATCACGTAGGTGAAATCCGACGCCTTCAGGCTGCGTCGGATGTCCTGTTCGACCAGCATGATGGTGACCCCCTCCCGGTTGATCTGCTCCAGCCGTCTGTAGATGTCCTTGATGATCAGCGGGGCCAGGCCCAGCGAGATCTCATCGCAGAGAAGAAGCCTGGGACCGGACATGAGTCCCCTCCCGATCGCAAGCATCTGCTGCTCTCCCCCGCTCAGGGTGTTGGCCATCTGATTCCCGCGGGCCTTCAGGATGGGGAAGAGGTCGTACAATCGATCGAGGGTCGCGTCCCTCGTGCTCCTCGAGCTGGGAAGGTATGAACCCATGACCAGGTTTTCATAGACGGTCAGCCGGGCAAATACCCGCCTTCCTTCCGGGACGAGGGAAATACCCATCCCCAGCACTTCATAAGCCGGCAGCCCGTCGATCCTCTTGCCGGAGAATTCCACACGTCCCTGGGTGGGGGTAAGGAGTCCTGCAACGGTGTTGAGCAGGGTGGACTTTCCCGAACCGTTTGCGCCGATGACGGAGACGATTCCCCCTGACCGGACGGACAGGGAGACGTTCCACAGGGCCTGGAAGTCCTTGTAGTGGACGTCGAGGTTCTCCACCTTCAGGGCGATCTCGTCAGACACCGGAATCCTCCACTCCGAGGTAGCATTCCAGAACCTCCGGGGCGCACATCACGTCTTTGGGCGACCCGCACTGCAGCCGTCGGCCTTCGGAGATGACCAGAAGCCGGTGGGTCCCTTCGGACATCATCATCAGGATGTGTTCGATCCACACGATCGTGATCCCCTGTTCCCATATCTTCTTGACGATCTCGAGGACCTGCTCCGCCTCCTTTTCCGTGAGCCCCCCCGCGATCTCGTCGAGCAGGATGAGGGTAGGCTGGGTGGCGAGGGCCCTCCCGAGCTCGAGACGCTTGCGGTCCAGCAGCGGAAGACCGCCCGCGAGCGTGTCCTTGGCCGGGTACAGGCCGATCAGGTCCATGATCTCATAGCTGATCTCCTTGGCCCGCCTCTCCCGCAGACCGCCTCCGTGCACGGCCCCGACCAGCAGGTTCTCGTGCACGCTCATGTTGTCGAAGGGGCGGGGGATCTGGTAGGTGCGTCCGATCCCCTGCCTGCAGCGGCTCGAAGGGGAATCGGTCGTGATGTCCTTGTCCTGGAAAGTGATGGCGCCGCTGTCCGGACTCATGACCCCGGTAATGAGGTTGAAGACCGTGGTCTTTCCAGCGCCGTTCGGCCCGATGATGCCGAGGATCTCCCCCTTCTTCACCTCAAAGGAGAGCTTGTTCACGGCATAGAGCCTTCCGAACGCCTTCGTGACCTGAGTGACCCTGAGGATATCGTCCATGGGAAGCCTTCCCTCTCACTCCGCAGGCCTTCCTTGTTCGTCCCACCCCCGCACCCTGTAGTAGTCCTGCAGGAGCCTCGATATCTGTTCTTCGGTGATGATCTTGCCGGTTTCAGGGAGCGGTTCCGAATGGAAGCGCTTCGGCAGTCGATCGTCGGCCGCAGTCATTCCTTCCCTGAGATTGAACCTGCGGGTCTGGTCCGCGATGCGCCCGGCGATCGACTTCATATCACCCGTTCTCAGCTCCATCCCCGTCAACGCCCTGATCATGGTCGACAGGGAGTCCCACTGGTAGAGATCGCGGTAGAACCGGCAGAGGATCAGCGCGTCGAACACGGTCAGGCGATCCTCCCACTCGACAAACATCTCCGCCTTTCCCTCGAGGGTGTCCGGGTCGATCATCCCGGCCAGTTCGGGCTTGTAGAACGTGGCGCGGAGATGGCAGGCCCCCCGGTCCGACGTGCCGTAGGCGAGCCCCATCCCCTTGAGGACCCTCGGATCGTAACCGGCGGGCTCCATGCCTTTGACATGAATCGCCTGGTCTTCCATGGACCATGCCTTTGCCGCAATCTTGATCCCCATGGCCAGCGTATCGCCGATTCCCCTTCGATGGGCGATGTCCTCGAGGAGGCCGGCTATCCGGTCCACCTGACCATACCCGATCTCGTATTGGATCCTGCCTTGCATGGCCGCCTCGATCGCCAGCGCCACCAGGTTCCCTGCGCTGATGGTATCGATGCCCAACCGGTCGCAGCGATCGTTCAGATACGCCACCTCCTCGATGCTGTCGACTTCGCAAAGCCCGCCGAAGGCATAGATGGTCTCATATTCGGGCCCCTCGATCTTCATTCCCTTGTGGCGGCCCTCCTTGACGGTGGCGAGCCTGCCGCAGGCGATGAAGCACTTCAGGCAGGCGTTGGGGACGACCTCCAGCCGCTGGTGAAGGGCCGAGGCGTTGATGTTCTCCCGGTGCGAAGCCTGCCCCTTGTGCCAGTAGCGGGTGGGGAAGCTCCCCACGTTGCTCATGACGTCGACCATCATGGGGGTGCCGAGAGACTTGTAGGCGGCCACCCCTTTGTCCGTCTTCGCCCTCTCCGCGACTTCCCTGGAGAACCGCTTCAGCAGTTCAGGATCCGCCGGCTCCCGTTTCCTCTTTCCATGGAAGGCGATCGCCTTGACCCTCTTGGATCCCATCACCGCCCCGACCCCGGTCCTCCCGGCGCTTCGCCAGTAATCGTTTTCGATCACGGCGAATCGAACCAGGTTTTCTCCTGCAGGACCGATGGTCAGCACGCCGCACTTCTTCACGCCCTCTCGCTCTTCCCGGATCCAGGCCCTGACGCGGTCCTCGGCCTCAAAGGTGTCCAGGCCCCAGAGATCGCCGGCAGGGTGAAACCTCGCGCCCTCCTCCGAAACCTCGATCCATACGGGTTCGGTAGAGGCCCCGTGGATCATCACGGCATCGAATCCGGCCTTGTCCATGTATTCCGCGGCCGTGCCTCCGGAGTAGGATTCGGAATAGCCCCCGGTCAGGGGAGATTTGGTGAATACGCCGTGTCTGCAGGACCCCCACACGGCGCTCCCGGCAACGGGGCCGGTGGCGAAGATCAGCCGGTTCTCGGGGCCGAGCGGGTCCGTCTCCGGCGGATTGTGCTTCAGCAGAAGCTCTGTAGCCAGCCCTTTTCCCCCGAGGGTGGACCGGAGGGTTTCATCCCGAAGCGGCACCACATCCGCTTTCCCCCCGGACACATCGATGGAGAGCATCCTGTTGTAAAAACCTTTCATAAGAATCTCCCGATCTGGTCTCGTGTAATAGAATTTCGCACGTCCCCCTCCCGCCAGGGCACTTTCCTCCCCCTCGATGGGAGAGGCCAGGTGGGGGGTGGCAAAGCTCAAACGATAAGAACCTTACTTCTGTGACACCGCGCCAGTGACACTTTAGCGCAGGGGGCTGGCCGTGGGGGTCTTTTTTCAAAACCGAACAGCCGCTGCAACAATGCCCGGCGGTGAGCTGAAGTGCTACCCGGTCTCATTCATATTGCACCAGCTCAATGGTGTTGCCCTCGGGATCCTTCATATAGGTGGCCCACACCCCCGGGCGAACGTTCTGAGGCGGGCAGTTGAACGAAACGCCCGTCTCGGACAACCGTTTGTAGAGCTCGTCGACGCCCTTCACCATGAGGGCGAAATGGGTGAGCCCAAAGTCGCACTGGCGCCTGGCGCCGCACTCCTCGCCGGCCGGGGTGCGATAGTGGAACAGCTCGATCCGCGCGCCGTACCCTTTCAGCATTACGACCCTGGCGCCCGCGGACTGGAGGCCCACCACCTTTGCAAACATCTCTCCCGTGTAATTCTCCCGCTCCCAGTCCACCTCGAAGCCGAGGAGGTCCCTGTAAAACCGGAGGGCCCGGTCCATATCCCTCACGGAAATCGCCACATGATGCCAGGCTGCATCCATCCTCTATATCTCCCGGGTCCACTCAAGGTATGCTTCATGGCTATGAAAACAGCGCAGAGCGCCGGCCGCAAGGGTCCTTTTTCGTAACGATTGAGCTCTATGGACCATGGTGCAGGGTTCTGGGCCATGGGGCTCGCTTTGCAGGAACGAAAAGCCGCTGCCCATGGGCTGGCGGGAGTGCTAGGCTCGGGCGGGCGGAAAGCCTCCCGGCGTTCTCCATCGGAACCTGTGCGTGGAATCGACTGAGGAGACCACCGCCCGCCTTTGCTACCCCTTCTGCATATCCTTTACCGCTACTTCTTGATCCCCGCCATCTGCTCCATGATGGAGACCAGGGAGAAGAAGTCCTGCTCCCCTTTCCCCTGGGCCATCATCGTGCTCCAGAACTGGCGGATGAGGGCCGTCATGGGCATCGGCACGTTCTTGGCCTTTCCCGCCTCGATCATGATGTCGAAATCCTTCGCCATCTGCGCTGCGGTAAAGGCGGGGGCATAGTTCCGGGCCTTCAGCATCGCCGACTTGTAGCCGATGAGCGGCGAGGCAACCACGCTCGCACCCACGATGTCGATCATCTGTTCCCAGTCCATGCCGCCGGCTTCGCCGAAGGTCAGGGCCTCGGCCGCCATGGCGGAGGTGAGCCCGACCATCATGTTCATCACGAGCTTGAGATACCGCGCCTCTTCCCCGGTGCCCACATGGAACACCTTCTGTCCCATGCAGCCGAAGATCTCAACGCAGGAATCGTACGCATCCTTGGGCCCTGAGGCGAAGATGGTCAAGGTCCCCGAGGTGGCGAGGACCGTGCTTCCGGAGACCGGAGCCCGGAGATACTTGATCCCCTTCTTCTGCGCGGCCGCATCGACCCGGGCCGATGCACCCGGCGAGACCGTGCTCATGTCGATAAAGATGGCGCCCGACTTCGCACCCTCAAAGGCGCCGCCGGCGCCGTAGGACACCGCCTCCAGCACGGGATCGTCCGAGATCATCGAGATGATGACATCCGCGCCCGCGGCGGCCTCCTTGGCCGAGCCCGCGACCTTCGCCCCCACATCGGCAAGGGGCTTGGTCTTGTCTTTGGTTCGATTGTAGACGGTTACGCTGTATCCCTTCTTGATCAGGTTCTGGGACATGGGAACCCCCATCTTGCCCAGGCCGATCCAAGCGATCTTCTGTTTGTCCGCCATGGTCGTATGCCTCCTCCAGACTGATGATTTCGAAAAATACGGCTCGTTCATCTCACGAAAGGATCCCCGATCCTCTTGGTCGGTCCCCTCGTGAGACTCCCCTCTTGGTGAGTGCTCATCCGGAAATAGAACTTTTCCGGATTCGCGCGAACGGTGTCCAGGTGTCAGGTGTCGGGAAAACATTCTAGTTCAATGCATCAAGCTGACACCTGAAACCTGACACCTGAAACCTGACACCTGAAACCTGACACCTGAAACCTGACACCTGAAACCTCCACCCAGAAATGCCCGCTTCTGGATGGGCACTACTTAGGGACGGGGAAGATCATCTGTGCCGTCTTCTTGATCTGCGGGTGGGCCTTGTTGTTCACGATCTCGAGGACCCAGGGAAACTCCTTGCCCTTGACCCACTGCCCGCCGACCAGCGGAGACTCGCAGTAATTCTTGTCATTGTACTTGATGTGCCCAACCACGGTGTTGAGGTCGGTCTTCGAGATGGCCTCCCGCAGCTTCTCCTTGTCCAGGGTCTGAGCACGCTTCAGGGCATCGGCCGCAATCTCGAAACCCGCGTACTTGAACCCGATGGGGGGTGTCCAGGGTTTCTTCGTCTCCTTGGTCCATGCGTCGCAGAGCTCCTTGGAGGTCTCGCCGGTCAGGGAAGACTTGAACGGATGATAGGGGCTCCACCACACCTCGGTCGTGATGCCCCGGGGCAGATCCCCGCCCAGCGCGTTGACGTCGCTCGGGAAGAGGCAGGCCTTGGCGATGGTGGCGATCTTCGGAACGAAGTCCTGCTGATGGAACTGCTTCCAGGCGGTCGCCCAGTCCGGGGGGATCAGGACGCCCGTGACGATGTCCACCTTCTCCTTCTTGAACAGGCTGATGAAGCTGCTGAAGTCCTTGTTGAAATAGGGGAACCGGCCGGGGTCGATCACCTTGTAGCCCCTGGCGGGACAGACCTTCTTGAAGATCTCCGAGAACACCGCACCGTCCGGATCGTTCGGCCAGAGACCGCCGATGACCTTGGAGGTCTTGGCTGCATGCTCGTCCCACATGTCCGTAAAGAGGTTGGCCAGGCTGCCCACGGTCCAGAAGGTATGATGAGACCATTTGTAGGGGCCGCCCGTCAACCAGGCGTCGACCGGCGCATCCAGGGAGATGCAGGGCATCTTGTATCTCTCGCACATGGCCGTGACCGGATTCACCGTATCGGGTGTGTGCATGACCACCATGAGGTCGATCTTGTCGCTCAGGATCAGCTTGGAGGCCAGCTCGGCGGCCTTGGACGGATCGCTCTCGGTATCCACGAGCTTCATCTTCACCGGAACTTTCTTGCCGTATTCCTTGATGAAGATGCCGCCGTCCTTGTTGATGGCGTTGATGGCCTTCTCGTCCGCCCAGGGAGAGGCCTCGCCGAACCCGGCCAGGGGACCCGTCGACGGGTTGGGGTGGCCGATCAGGATGTAATCCTTCTGCTGGGCTTGTGCCCGGGTAACCAGGGAAGGCGCGACGGAGGCCACGCCCAACGCAGCTCCGGCCATTCCGGTTTTCTTCAGGAACTCCCTTCTGGTAAAACCCTTCTCACGACCCTTGTTCTTCTTCTGGGACATGTTGCTGCCTCCTGATGGAATGTTGCGGTAGGATCCGATTGCGCGAGAAGGCCGGATGCACCGTCTCCCCTTCAGAGGAGCCGGCGCATCGCCTTCCTCTCGCGGTTCACACGGGATGATGCGCCCGGATCAGCCGATGCTCACCCGGGATCACTTGTTGACCGGCACCCATGGCGCAGGGGATGTGACGACTGCGAATCTCAGGGTCTGCCCGCCTACGGGCTTGATGCCGTGCTCTGCATCCGGCGGGATCCAGAGGACGTCGCCGGGACGGCAGCGGAACTTCTTCCCGTTCACCTCCGCGTCACCGACTCCGGACAGGATGAAATAGCAGTGCTCTCTTCCTGCATGCACGTCCAGCTGCGCCTCTCCGCCGGGGTGGACCTCGGTGCAGAACAGCACGAATCCCTTGGCGCCCGTCTCCTGGGGAATCAGCGTAAAGGCGTCCGTATTGACGTGCTTCGGGGGACAGGTGGATTTCAGGTCTTCCATCCGATACAGTGTTGCCTCTTTGTACTCGCCCATGTATTTTCCTCCTCTTCTTGTATTGGGGTTTCGGGTAGCGGGTCTTGGTCAAACCACCTTGCCTTCAGACGGGGAAAAGGCCACCTGTTTTCGGCCCGTCCAACCGGCCTCTTCGGTGGGTAACACCTTGTCCTCAAGGGATTTCAATATACTTCACATCCTGGGAGCCCGCAAGAAATTAGGTGGTCGCTCGGGTAGTTCGTGATGATCTCACAGCCGTCCTTGGTCACCACCACTTCCTCCTCGATGCGCGCCGCTCCGGAGCCGTCCTCCGCGCCGAGCCAGCACTCCACCGCAAAGACCATCCCCTCCTTGATCTCCGCCGGATGGTCGAAGCAGAACCTCCTGGACAGGATGGGCCTCTCCCACAGACTCAGACCGATCCCGTGTCCGTACTGCAGCAGGTACGCCTCGTCCTCGTTTCGGTAACCGAATTCCTCCGCCTTCGGCCAGACGGCGCAGACATCGGCCGTGGTGACGCCCGGCTTGATCACGTCGATGGCCGCGCTGACCCACTGGGAGACCTTCTCGTATGCCGCCGTCTGATACTTGTTCGGCTTCCCGCAGATAAAGGTCCGGTAGTAACAGGTGCGGTAGCCGTTGAAGGAGTGCATGATGTCCAGAAAGATCATGTCTCCGGGCTGGATGATCCGGTCGGCGAAGGTGTGGCAATGGGGTTTGCCCCTCCCGCCGGAGACCGAGTTGACGCATTCCACCCTTTCGGACCCCAGGGAGTAGAGCCGGTGATTGGCGATGGCCACAAGCTCATTCTCCCGGACCCCCGGCCGGATGGCCCGCGCGATGTCCTCGTAGGTGGCGTCCACCATGCCGGCGGCCACCTTGAGGAGTTCGACCTCGTCCGCGGTCTTCACCTCTCTCGCATCCAGCAGGGCCTGGCGGCCGTCCACGACCTGGATCCCTTCCTTCTCCAGGGCCTTGAGCATGGAGAGCTCGATCATGTCTACGCCGAGGGGCTCCTTCTCCACGCCGTAGTTCGTCAGGACGCGCTTGATCTGCTTGGCAAAGCCGTGCTGGACGTTCATGGCCGGAGGCAGGGACCCGCACATGTTGGAGATGGGCGGCTCCATCCGCTCCTCCATCCACGGGCAGCTGATCCGCTTTGCGGGGACGGCCGGGTCAAACAGGAACGGCTTCCCCTCCTTTGGAAGAAGGGCGTAGCGGTTCATCTTGTCCCTGCACCACTCACCGATGTGGGTGGAGGTCATGTAGCGGATGTTGTCGAAGTCGAAGGCCAGGACGGCACCGAGCTTGGCGGCCCGGACGGCCTTCTGGGCCTTGTCGATCCGGTCCTGGACCAGGCGCGGGTAGTTGACCCCCGACTCCCAGTCCATGGCCATGGTCCCCCATCTGGCGGTTGCGTGAGGCTTGTTGTAAAACATGATCTTTCCTCCTTGAGGATGAGGTTGGTTTGAAGAGCATCGTGTACGTTGCTCGTGCACGTGCACGTCTCAGAAACCGTCGTCATGGATCCTGGAACGGTCTGGCAGGCGGGGTTTCACGTTGCACGTTTCACGTTATGACCTTTCCTGGGGGCATGGATGGCCGCCCCGCTCCAGTCTCTGGCCGCCTCCATCAGGTTTTCACTCAGGGTGGGATGGGGCTTCACCGCCTCCGCGAGGTCCTCCACGGCCGACTCCATGGTCATGGCCATGACCGACTCACCGATCAGATCCGTCGCGTGTTCCCCGACGATATGTACCCCCAGGATCTCCCCGGAATCCGAGTCTCCGATCACCTTGACGAAACCCTCCACACCCGCCATGGCCTGGGCGGCGCCGCTGTAGGCATAGGGGAACTTCCCCACCTTGACGGCCCGGCCGCTCTTGCGGGCCTCGGCCTCGGAAAGCCCTACCGCGCCGATCTCGGTCACCCCCCAGATGCACCGCGGGATCCGCATCGGGTCCACCTCCCGGTTCCCGCCCAGGATGTTGGCGACCGCCGCCTCCGCCTCGGCCGAGGCCTTGTGCGCGAGCATCATGCCTCCGACGAGGTCCCCGATAGCATAGACCCCCTTCAGGCTTGTTTCAAGCCTCCTGTTGACCTGGACAAAGGGGCCGTTCATCTTCAGCCCGAGACGGTCCGGCCGGATGCCGTCCAGCACAGGCGACCTCCCGGCGGCGACCAGGAGACGGTCGGCCTTCCGCCGTTGGACCTCCCCGGCCCCGTTCTCGTAGACGATCTCCACCTGCTTCCCCGATGTCTTGACCTCCCTGGCCCTGGCCTTCAGGTGGATCCGGGCCCCCCGCTTCTCCAGAAGCATCTTCATCAGCCGCCTGGACTCCTCATCCTCGGTCGCGAGGATGTCGGGGAGCAGTTCGATCACGGTGACCTCGCACCCCAGATGGAGGTAGATGGTCGCCATCTCGACGCCGATGACACCGCCGCCGATGATCACGATCCCCTTGGGGATCTCCTCTGCGTCCAGGGCCTCGTCCGTGGTCTGGACCACACGGCCGTCCACCTGGATGAAAGGCAGCCGCGCCGGTCTCGACCCGGTCGCCAGGATGATGTTGGCGGCCTGGACCTCCTGCAGGCTGCCGTCGCCCCGAATCAGTTTCAGCCTCCCCGGCGCGGTCAGTTCTCCGGTTCCCTGGAACACCTCGATCCGGTGGCTCTTCACGATCGACCCGAGACCGTTGACCAGGTTCTTGACCACCTCCCGCTTTCTGGCCACCATCCTGGCCGCATCGATCGAGAGGGAGCCTCCGCCCTTCAGGACCGGGGAAGTCCTCGCCCCGTGAAGGAGCTTGGTGTCATAGATGAAGCACTTGGTGGGAATGCAGCCCCGGTTGAGACACGTCCCGCCCAATGCATCCCGCTCGACCAGGAGGGTCTTCAAGCCTCCCCTGGCGCCGCAGATCGCGGCCACATACCCGCCGGGGCCGCCCCCGATTACCGCCAGATCGTACATGATTCCTCCTGCAGATCGCTGGAAAACGGACACCTGCCGGATGGCCCTCGGTCCAAAGGGCGCAACCTGCATCCGGTCATGGCTGAGCGACCTGCGCCGCGAGTTTTGGTCAAAGGGCCAGAAACGTGAATCCCGGCCGCTCAAGCTTCCATTTCAGGTGCTGCAGAAAGTCGGCGGCCACGGCCCCGTCGATGATCCGGTGGTCTACCGAGAGCCCCAGGACCGCCACACGCTTCTGACGGACCTGCCCGTCCACCAGGACCAGCTTTTCATCGGTCTTTCCGACCGAGAGGATCCCGCTCTGGGGCGGATTGAGGATGGCCGTAAAGTGGGTGATGTCGAACTGCGCCAGGCTGGAGACGGTGAAAGTCCCCCGATCCATCTCCGCCAGCGTGAGCCTGCCCTTCCGGGCCCGCTCGATCAGGTCCGCCCGCTGGTTCGCGATCTCCACCAGGCCGGCCCGATCCGCATGGGCGATGGCGGGCACGACCAGACCTTCCGCAACCGCCACGGCAAGGCCGATGTTGATCTCGGGCATGATATGGATCTCCTCGCCCTTGACCTGGCCGTTCAGCATGGGAAAGTCCACGATGTTCAGGGCGACCGCCTTCACGAGAAAGTCATTGATCGACGGCTTGATGCCGAAGTGCTTCTCAACGTCCGGACCGACCTCCCCCCTGAACCGGAGGAGAGGATCCATCCACACCTCGGTGAAGAAGTAGATGTGGGGTGCGGTAAAGGCGCTCTCCGACATCCTCCTCGCAATCACCTTTCGGACGGAGCTCATGGGGATCTTTGTCCCGAAACCCGGCCTCGGGGGTGCGGCCGGTCTCTCGAGGTACGAGGACACATCGGCCTTCATGATCCGTCCGCGAACCCCTGTCCCTTCGATCTTTTCGAGGTCCACGCCCGCCTTCTCCGCCAGCCTGCGGGCGAGCGTGGAGGCCTTGGCCGCCGCCTCTCTCTCCGCAGGGGATGGGCCGGCCGCCGCCGCGGCCTCCACGTCTCGCAGCAGGATCACCCCGTC
>JAGVAP010000036.1 GCA_020060215.1 Deltaproteobacteria bacterium
CTCAGGCGAGTATTGTAGTCTGGAAACTCCAGCCAGGTCCGCGGCCCCGTACCCTCACCAGAAGCAGAGGAAGCCTAGGATCTTCGGTCTGAACTGAAATTCTTTGGCCATGCTTATCTCCTTAAGGTTTCTCGCCACCAAAACACAAAGTCACGAAATAAGAAAATCTCTGCCACAAAGACACTAAGTCACCAAGAAATCCCGAGAAATAAATTCTTCTTTGTGTCTTCGTGGCGATACTCCTACGAAGCAGAAAACATCGCATCGATCTGGTGCAGGATCTCCTGGTCCGTAAAGTGCTTCAGAGAGGCCGCCCCTGTGGGACACTTGGCGTTGCAGAGCCCGTCCCCTTTGCAGAGCACCGGATTCACCCTGGCCTTTCTGCCTTGCGGCGTATCGACGAACTCTATAGCTCCATATTTGCAGACGGAGATGCATGCCCCGCACGAGACGCAATCGTCCTCGCAGATCTCGCAGACCGCACCCGAAGCCGTGACCCAATCCCTGGAAAGAACCGTGACCGCCCTGCCCGCAGCCCCGTAAGCCTGGCTGATCGTCTCCTGCAGATGCTTGGGGTAATGGGCCGTCCCGCACAGAAAGACGCCGTCCGCGGCAAAGTCCACGGGTCTCAGTTTCACGTGCGCTTCCTGGAAGAAGCCGTCCGGATTCAAGGACACCTTGAAGAACTTGGCGACCTCGCCGTTCGTGGAGGAGGGAACCACAGCGGCGGCCAGGGCAAGGTGATCGGCGTCCAGGGCGAGCCTCTTGCCCAGGACAGGGTCGGACACGGTGACCTTCAGAACGGGTCGACCGTCGTCCGACCGGCCGGCTTCCACCTGGGGCTTGTCCTCCGCTTCATAGCGGATGAATTTCACATCCTTTTCGGAGGCCGCCCGGTAATAATCTTCTTTGACCCCGTAGGTTCTCATATCCCGATAGAGCACATAGACGTCCATCCCGGGATTGAGCTCCTTCAGTTTCAGCGCGTTCTTGATGGAGTGGCTGCAGCATACGCGGCTGCAGTAGTTTCGTTCCTCATTTCTGCAACCCACGCATTGGATCATCACCATGCTCTGGGAGTTGATCACCTTTTCATCTCCATGGGCGATCTTCTCCCCAAGCTCCACCTGGGTCATTACCCTCTCATCTTCTCCGTAGAGGTACTCAACGGGTCTATACTCTTCGGCCCCGGTGGCAATGATGGTCACGCCGTGGTGGATCTCCTTGGCCGTTCGTCCGGACTTCACCTTGGTTGTGAAATTCCCCACATAGCCGGAGGCCTCTGTGATCACGGCGTCGGTAGAGACCTGGATGGAGGGGTGCCGGTAAACCTTGCGAACAAGATCGGATAGATATGCCTGGACGTCCAACCCTTCCAGGGTGCTGTGGATCCTCCGGGCCATTCCGCCGAGGTCCTTGTCCTTTTCCAAGAGGTAGACCTGGAACCCCTGGTTGGCCAGGCTCAGCCCGCTGGTCATCCCCGCCACACCTCCTCCGACCACCAACGCCCTCTTGTCGACCGGAAGGTCGAATTCCTTCAGGGGCTGCAGGAGGGCGGTTCGGGCGGCCGCCATTCGAACGATGTCCTTGGCCTTTTGGGTGGCCACCTCCTTCTCCCGGGAGTGGACCCAGGAGCAGTGTTCCCTGATATTGGCCAGCTCGAAATAGTATGGGTTGATGCCGCCTTCACGGACCGTGTCCCGGAAGAGCGGTTCATGCGTCCTGGGGGTACAGGCGGCGACCACCACACGGTTGAGACCTTTCTCGCGGATGGTCTCCGATATCTTCCGTGCCGTGTCCGTAGAACACGCAAAAAGGGCCTCCTGGGCGTAGACGACATCGGGTAAGGTCAAGGCATAATCAACCACCGAGGGGACGTCCACGACCCTTCCGATATTCGCCCCGCAGTGACATACAAAGACCCCGATCTTCGGCTTCTCTTTCGAGACGTCCTTTTCGGGCGGGTATTCCCTTTCCCTGGCCAGATTCCCTCGTTGGTAGTACAGGAGCTGGCTGCAGAGGGAACCGGCACCGCTGGCCGTCATCACCGACTCCGGGATGTCGATGGGGCCCTGGAACGCCCCGCTTACGAAGATTCCCGGGCGGGTGGTCTCGATGGGGTTCACGGGATTGGTCCGGCAGAACCCCTGCGCATCCAGCTCTATCCCGAATGTATCCGCGATGCCTCTTGCATTATCGGGCGGGTTCAATCCGACGGACAACACCACCAGATCGAACTCCTCTTCCTTGACTCCTTCGTCGGCGGTGGCATATCTCAAGGTCACATTCTTGGTGCCGGGGATCTCTCTTCCGATCGAGACATAGCTCCGAACAAAACGAACACCGGGCAGGTTTTCGGCCCTCTGGTAAAATCGTTCGAAGTCCTTGCCGAATGACCGGATGTCGTTGTGGAAGACGGTACACTCCGCCTGTGCGTCGTGGTCCTTGGTCAGGATCACCTGTTTCTGGGTATACGCGCAGCATACGGCCGAACAATAGCTGTTGTCCCCGTGGGTAACCCGCCTGGAACCGACGCATTGAATCCATGCGATCTTATGAGGGTGTTTCTGGTCGGAAGGCCGCCTGATCTCGCCTTCATAAGGACCGGTAGCGCACAGGATCCGCTCGAAATCGAGACTGGTGACGACGTTCTCCATCCTCCCATAACCGTAATCGCCCCGCAGCTTGGGGTCGAAGGGTTCGAATCCGGGAGCCAGGATGATCCCTCCTACCTCGATCTCCAACCTTTCCGCCTTCTGGTGGAGGTCGATTGCCTTGTTCTTGCAGGCCCCCACACAGATGGTGCATTTCTCACCCTGGAGGAAGAGGCAGCGGTTGGGGTCGATGTAAGGGATCAGAGGGACCGCCTGAGAAAAGTGGATGTGGCTGGCCTTGTTCAGGGACAGGTTCTGATTGTATTGGTCTGGGACCATGACCGGGCAGTACTCGGTGCAGGTGGTGCAGCCCCTGCACTCTTCGTCTCGAATGTACCTGGGCTTTTTGAGGAGGCTCACCTTGAACTCCCCTGCCTCCCCTTCCACCCGCTCCACTTCCGTATAGGTCAGGATCTCGATGTTGGGATGCCTGCTGCATTCGATGAATTTGGGAGACTCGATGCACATGGAGCAGTCATTGGTCGGGAAGGTCTTGTCGAGCTGCGCCATGTGGCCCCCGATGGCCGGGGACTTGTCGACCAGGTAGACCTTGTAACCCGTGTAGGCGAGATCCAGCGCGGCCTGAATACCGCTGATGCCCGCACCCACCACCATGACATCTCCCACGTTGGCGTCTGAGGGACTATCCACACACTGCCCTTCTACCAGTTCTTTTTCCACTTCTCTCGTCCTTGTATGTATGAGGTTGATCCGTTCGGAGGTTCACCGTTCAAGAGGTCCCCCGTCCAAGGCCCCGAGGTCCTGCCTCAACCTGGACCCTGGACCCCTTGGACCCTGGACCTATGGACCCTCGTCCCTAGATCACTTCACTGATCACTTCCGTGATGTCCTTGACCTCGATCTTCTCGGCCGCATCCATGGTCAGCCTGCTGTCCTCCAGCA
>JAGVAP010000110.1 GCA_020060215.1 Deltaproteobacteria bacterium
CGACCGGCTGCCCAAGAACGTGGGGATGAAGTCACTGTTTGTTCTTGCAACGGCACACGCACAGACCACTCGCTCCGAGCCTCAGATCGGGAGCATTCGATTCGAGCTCCTTCCCGAGAATATCCGTGAAGTCACCGCAATCATCCAGGCCCCCGACGGGCGCGCCCTTGCAAGGGCCCACTCGACCACGGCGCACTTCGAGATGAGTTTCCAGGAGGGTAACTATATCGTCGTCCTCGACACCCCGGAGTATCACAAGAGCGTCCCCGTGACGATTCGCAGAAACGAAACGATGAGGGTGGTCGTTGTGCTCGACGAGAAAGGATTCTTCAAGGGCCTGAGCAAGGGTGTACAGAACCTGATGATAAAACGTTAAGACGGCTCCCTGGAGCCGGGTTCCGACCCAGGGGGAAGCGTGTCGGATAGTGGGACGCCCTCAAGATACCGAAGAAATGGGACGGTATGCCTGTTGTTCGCGTCCAGGGTTGGCCCGGACCGGCGTAAGGGGTTGTATTAAGCGAAAAAGAGCCCTGGAAAACAGTGGTTTCGTAATATCATTTTGCATACTCACCAAACTCCTGGTACAGTCCGGAAATCGATAACCGCACAATTGCTCGTCAGGCGGCCTGGCAAGGCGATACAGAAACAATCTTCGGAGCCAACTATGAGCTTCGGAAAAGGTGCGTCAAACGTACTTGCCAAGGAGGGGGCGCAGATCCCATCACGCTCGTGGGATCTATTTGGTGACGCTATCGGATCATACCTAGGCTTGGAATTGCGCGCCACTGCCCGTGCTTCCTCAATATCAGCGGCCGCGCTCGAGTACGCCTTCATGCAATATTGCGAGCTCGCAGGCTATTGTTTTGACGTGGTTCCTACTCCTCATGAGCTTGCGGAACACTTTCACGATTCAGAGCTGATTGCTGTTGCTTTAGACGGTGACACACTCGTTGGAGTGTCCATGGGAAGACTCTGCCCAATACCTGGCACCTCTCGGCAGGCTCTCTACGCCAGCGGAGCCTTTACATCTCCTAACGTTCAAAGACTTGGTGTGGCCTCCCGCTTGACCTACGCCATGTCGGCACTCGCCTTTCCGGACTTGTTTCATGGCATCTTTGGCATGTGGAACCAGACAATCCTGTGTGTGACACGTACCCAGACATTTTCCGTATACCGCCTTTTCAGAAAGACATTTGGTGGTGTCGCCAGCATAGGGGTGCGGCCATCACCGGAACTGCAGCAGGCAATTGATGCAGTTGCGAAGGCGTTTGGCTGGAGTCTGGACAACGAAAACATACAACGAAACGCTTACCCTAAACGCCTTTCTCGCCACCTTGTGCCCACGCTGGGCGAGCGTGACGCGGTCTTGCTGGCCGGGAAGTACAGCTGGACCTTGCACAGCGTCGTTAGAATCGCCTTTGAGACGGTGTTTCCCATCAGGCACATGCTGTACAGGTCTCGATATGGCAGGGGCAAGAATCACTCGGATGCCCAAACCGTCCCTTAAACCGACAATGAAAAACCGCCGTGCCTGTTGGCTTCGCGTTAGAGCGGAAATGGGCTAAACCATGGAAGAAGTTCCGAATAGTAGAGGATTCGTTCTTCGAGAGGCAACGGAGCTCGATATACCTCGACTTTCTGTCCATCACCGCAAGATGTTCGAAGAGATATGGGAGAAGAAAGGGCAACACCTCTGGGACTCCGCGGGCAGCAAAATCGAGGAAGCGTATTCGCGGAAGCTGAGTGCTGAAATGCCGGCGTGTTCCTGCAAATCCTGGGTGATCGAAAAGGGAAACGATGTGGTTGCGAGCGGGGCTATTACCATCATCAGCCTGGTCCCCACTCCAAATGATCCATCTCCGAAGGTGGCCTATTTGCATAGCATGTACACGGAAGGCGAGCACCGCGGCAACCAACTCGCCAGCCGCATTGTCGGTAAGGCTCTTGAGTTCTGTAAATCAAATGGGATCAAGCGGGCTATCCTGAATGCAAGCGAGGCGGGAAGGCCTCTGTATGAGAAAGTAGGCTTCTCCTCGGTGCCCGAGATGATGAGGATCCTTGTCGAGTGAATCACTCCAAGTTCCGTGTGGATCCGCTCAGCGCGCTTGCCTTGATAAAACCTAGCGCGAACGCAACGTTCAGCCCTGAGAAGATGGGGGGGGAAATGAAAACGATAGGTTTGCTTGGGACCTTTGATTCCAAGGGTGCGGAGTATGCCTTTGTTCGCGCGCCGTACACATGCCTCTGGACAGAGGTGCCCATGAGCAAAAAAGGAGGTCTGACGTGCCTGAATTGACAATACCCCTGTCCAAAGACTTCACGCTCGAAGAACTGCTCCGTTCCGAAATCGTTGAACGGGATGAAAGGCTGAAGCAGGAGCAGCAAGATCCACCCCCTGAGATTATCGGAAACCTTCAGTACCTCGTCGAAACCGCTCTTCAACCCCTGAGAAGCGGACTCGGCTTTCCGATCCGCATCACCTCAGGTTATCGCTGCCCCCTTGTCAACAAACTCGTCGGAGGAAGTGCCACCTCGCAGCACTGCCGCGGGGAGGCGGCGGATTGCCAACTCTCGCCAAGGTTTCTGAAAGACCCTGAGGCGTTGCCTGTCCGAGAGGAGATCAGAGGGAGGATACGGGAGATTGTGGGGAGGCCGTTGAGGCCCGAGATCCATCAGAATTTCTACCTGTTCGCCTATGTCTGCATCCATATGAAAGAGTTGGATATGGATCAAGTCATCCATGAGTACGGGCAGGGTTTCGGATACCCGGCGTGGGTGCACATTTCGGCTTCCAGACGGAAAGACAAACGCCAGATCCTGATGGTGGGTTCCTACACAAGCAGCAAGTACATGCAGCCTACTCTCTTCGAAGCTCTCTCTCACGGGACGTAGCGTCGACTTCAGGCAAATAGCGATTTTGAGAGATGCAGCCTCGGAAGTGAGATTCAAAGAGCTCACGGGGCGATCGGCCGGCTCACGGATGTCATGGCGGCTGAAGAATCAAAAGCCTGTCAGATAGTGCGAAGGTACCGTGGGGTGGCTGTTAATCGGGCGGACAGATCCATGAAAGACAAGTCAAGGGAATGATTCCCCGCCTTGAAAGGATGATCCGGTAGGCTTGTTGGAATCCGCCTGGGCATGGTCGTGGCGTTCGGTCCGCGCGGGGCATATTGAATGGCTAGGATAATCTGGGTGTCCGACGCTCCGTCACGACCGACCGGATTCGGTTTGGTGACGCGGGAAACATGCCGCTGTCTCGCGGAGTTGGGTCATGAGGTCCTGATCCTCGGCTGGTGGTGGGATGCCGCAGCCGCTGAGGTGGGACTGGATGCGAAGCCGTGTCCCGTCTCTCCGGTCGCCGCTGCTTCCACGATCACAAATCACGTGGACACGTTTAAACCGCAGTTTCTGGTAACACTGGGAGATGTGCCTTGGCTTGGCTATCTCGTATCCGAAAATTTCAGGGAAGTGCTTCTGCGAAATCAAACGAGGTGGTGCCTTTATTTTCCTGTGGACGGCACTTTGCCGGATGGGAGGCTTCCGCCGGAATGGGTACGAATTCTTTCTCAAATCGATTTCCCTGTCACGATGAGTCATTTTGGTCTGGCCGCGAGTGCCCGATCCGGAATCAATGCAACCTACGTACCTCATGGTTGCGACACCGAGCTCTTTCGCCCGCCAAACGACAAGGAGGGCGCAAAACGCCGCTTCGGCTATGAGGGAAAATTTGTCATCCTTTCGGATGTCAGGAACCACCGGCGAAAGCTGATTCCACGCATACTGGATATCATTACGCGGCTGAAGATTCCTCGCGAAAATCTGGTGCTTCACCTCCATACATGCGCCGACACACAGGAGGACGCAGAGTCATATCGCTACAATGTGCGCGTCGACATTGAGCTGCTGAAGCTTGATGTAGTGAAAGGCGTCCGCGAAGGGACCACGGGAGAGCACCTCACCATGCGCGAGCTCGCGGATCTCTATGCAGCTGCCGACGTCCATCTCCTGGCGTCTTTTGGCGAGGGGTTCGGGCTGCCGACGCTGCAGGCGGCGAGCGCGGGCGCAGTGCCTCTGGTAGCGGCCAATTCGGCGAACGTTGAACTCGTTCGAAACCATGGGTTTGCCGTGCCTTGTGATTCATGGACCACCGACGAATTCGGTCTCGCGAGGGGATTCATCGATCGGGCCCAGGCCGCGTCGATCTTGGAGTTACTTTACGAGAACCCAGAGCTGCTCCAGGGGAGATCCGAGGCATCGCGCCGCTTCGCACTGGATTTTAGCTGGGACTCCGTGGGCGCTGCCTGGGATGCACTGTTCCATGAGCCGGGTTTCAGGCGCTGCAACTTCGCTTCCGGTTGTGCTGAGCGCCGGGAGGCCTCTCCTGCCGAACAGGGGGAAGCTCCGTCGGCTGCCCGACCTTCAGCACAGCGCCCTACAGGGCATGATTCCTCAGCGCTGCCGATACCGCGCATCGGAGTGCCAACCCGGCTGGAGATCGCCCGCAATGACCATTTGGCATCATCCGCTCCTCTCATCTTGGCGGAGGCGTCATGCGTCGCTCGACTAGGGATTCTCCGAAGGCTCTTTCCCGGCACGCAGATTCTTCCTCTCCATGCCGGCGCAGCGACCGGTGAAGAGTTGGCGAAGCTGATTGAAGCGGCAACGCTTGCCGTCGATCCCGACGGTCGGATAGCCGGGCTGGACAGGGCATGTGCGGATGGTGGTACGAATTATCTGGGGCGTAGTCAGCTGTGGTCGGCGGTGTCAGGTCGCTCCCTGATTTCCCGGGTGCGGCTCCTTCTTACGGACTATCCTCTCTCCGAGGCCCGTGCGGCGGCCGCAAGAGATCGTGCCTGCACTTGCAGAAGTTTGTGAGGTCACATGGATGCGATCATCAAGGAAGTCGGGAACCTGATCAGCAGCATCGGGACTTACATGCGACTCATCATCGTAGGCGTGTGGTTCCCGGGGTTTCTCATTTTCAGCGAGCTTGGAACGGCCTATTTTCTGTGGTTCGGCCCTCGCGACCAGACGCTGTTCGGGTACATCGATGACCGGCTGAAGGCGTTCGATACCTCGGTGGTCGTTACGCTGGTGGTCGTCTTCGTTGTGGCGATGTCGATTGCCCTGGGATACCTTGCACGCGATGTGGCCTTCGCCATCAGCGACGGCTGGTTGCGCAAGGGGTGGCCGCCCACGCGCAGACTTCCATCGATATATCTCCAAATCCGGGATGTATACGGAGCCGAGCATGTCGATCCGTTGACGCGCAGGTATCCGGTGTTCAGACTGGCCAATGGAGAATTGGATCCTTCATCGCTGCCGAGACTGCCGGATACCTACGTGCGCGAGTTCTGCAAACAGTGGTTACGACTCAAGGCGCCCGGCCTGAATACGGAAGGTTTGGAAGTCGAGATTAACATGGTGCTCGGTCTCGTCATGCCCGTGGCCCTCTCGGCATTCGTTCTTCCTGCGTTCCTCAACGCGTGGTTAGGAAAGGCGATACTGGCGCTTCTGAGTCTTGCCGCCGCGGCGTTCATGATGTATCGCGTGAATTGGGCGCGGACAATCGAGACGGAGCAGGCGATAACGAACTTTCTTTTCGCCCATCGGGAGGGGATTGATGCGCATCGGCCAGATAGCGCCGCTGACTGAATCCGTTCCACCGAAGCTGTATGGAGGAACCGAGCGTGTGGTCTCTTTCCTCACTGAAGAGCTGATCAAGCTCGGACATGACGTTACCCTCTTCGCGAGCGGTGACTCTGTAACGGCGGCGGAACTTATAGCCGTCCATCCTCGGGCATTAAGGCTGGACGGTCGTGTCCGCGATCCCTGGGCCGTTCACCTTCTCATGATGGAGCACGTTTTCCGGCAAGCCGAGCGGTTCGATATTCTGCACTTCCATCTGGATTACTGGTCTTTTCCGCTTTTCGTCCATCAAAAAACACCGTTCCTCAGTACCCTGCATGGCCGGCTGGACTTACCCGAGCTTTGGCCCATCTATCGGACCTATCCGCAGGTCCCGATCGTTTCCGTATCGAACGCCCAGCGAAGGCCCATGCCATGGGCGAACTGGGCGGCGACGATACATCACGGGATTCCCAAGACGCTGTTGACCCCTGAAGCTGTTTCACCGACCTATCTGGCCTTTTTAGGTCGCATCGCGCCGGAAAAGGGTGTCGAGCGCGCAATCGAGATAGCCCGCCGAGCTGGAATGTGCCTGCGAATTGCGGCCAAGGTGGATCCAGTGGACCGAAGATATTACGAGGAGGCAATCAGACCGTTGCTGAAATCACCGCGCGTTGAGTACCTTGGTGAGATCAGCGACGGCGAGAAGGCGGCTTTTCTGTCCGGCGCGCTGGGGCTGCTGTTCCCGGGCGACTGGCCCGAGCCGTTTGGTCTTGCCATGATCGAGGCGATGGCTTGCGGAACGCCGGTGCTTGCCCTGGAACACGGCTCGGTGGAGGAGGTGGTAGAGCACGGCCTCACAGGCTTTGTAGTTCAAGATGTTGAAGAAGCGGTCAGATCGGTGGAAGAGCTGGCCGGCTTGTCGCGGGCCGCAGTGCGGCGCCGTTTCGAGGAGCGGTTTACCGTTTCCCGAATGGTCAAAGAATATCTGAATGTGTACACTCGAATCTTGCGGCCAGCCGTGTCCGTAAAGGAGATGGAGGCTACGGGGACAGGCCTTCACATGTGAGATGGTCGAGGCCGCATTGCCGAAAGGGTCCCCAATATATACACGACGCCATGCGAGTGCAAAGGGGTCGCGCTGCGACAGTTTTTGGAGATCATGTGGGATGGAGGTGGGCAGCAGTACCGAAGTCAGAAAGTATAGGTCGCCGAGGCGGATATCGTGTACTTGTCGAAATCATAAACCGCGATATTGGAGTCGTTTTCCACGAATGAGAACGTAAGGGATGCCTGCCAGAAGCGGGAGAACCACTTGGCCCAGGTCAGCGCCGGGTAGTAGGTGTGTTCCTTCCTCCGATGGGAGAATGCGGGCTCTGCCCGGGACGAGAGGGCATCGAAGGTGGTACGAGTGTAGGAAAAGTCATATCTCAACCTGGTCTCCCAGACAAAGTCGTGAACGAGGCTGCCCAGAAACCCGTAAGAATCGGAGTCGAACTGCTCTCCTTTCGTGTTGTTCCACCCGTACCGCCCGCCCAGGCTCAGGACGGAGTTCCACTTCCGGAACAGGAAACCCTGGAGGACGCGCAGGTTGTGGTAACTCCCATCCCGATTCTCGGCAGACGTTGTGTCGTCGTCGAAGTCGGTGAAGGAAACCCCGTAATCGAAGGTAGTGGTAAGGTCATCCCGCCACGAGTAGGACGCTCCCTGATACAGGGACAGGGAGTCGGAAGAGGTCTCCTCATCGATACGGAAGTGGCTGTAAGCCACATTGGAGCGAAGAGACCAGCGCTCCGCGGGAAGGAATGTGAAATCCAGGCCCGGCGTGAACTGCTGAAAATCCATGTCGTCCAGTTCGAAATACGTATTCGCATAGGCCATCCCCGTCAACCAGAGTTGACTGCGATTGGTTCTATGGAGTTGGTACCCCCCCTGGACGATCATGAAGAGGGACTCGTCATGGGTCGATGAGATGTTTTCGGGCAGAAGGGTGTCCTTGGAGAGCGAAAGGACATTGTTGCTGTGCTCGGCGCCCAGAGATATCGAAGCGTACCATTCTCTGGGCTTTAACGCCCTGAGCCTGCCTGCGGCCACCCTCGACTGTCGGATCTGGCTCTGAATCGCCTCCGATGCAGGGTCCACCCCTTCGGGCGCGGGCAAATTGCCAACCTGTCTGAAGGCGGCCTCAGCCTCGTCGAGCTTTTTCATGGCGGCAAGAGAGAGCCCCATGCGCTGGTAGGCCAGGGGCATGAGATTCACATCCTTGGACGTGCAGTCCCTGAACATCTCGACAGCCTCTTCATGCTCGCCGAGACCCTGCAGGCATATTCCTGCATAAAGGTAGGAATCGGCCCGCCAGGAATGGAGCTCGATGTCCTGCTGAAACATCTCGAGCGCCTCCCTGTACATCCCCTGTCCCAGCCGGGAACGTCCGATCTCCCAAAGCAGATCAGAGGACTCGCTCCCAAGCGCCCGTGCTCGATCCAGGGCTTCCGAGGCCCGCCTGTAATCGCCGGTCCGGTTGAGCGCCGTTCCCAGCAGCATCCATGCGTCCGGGTTCTGCTTCTCGAGATCCGCGGCCTGTTCGAACAACCCGGCGGCTTCCTGGTAGCGCTTCGCCATCATGGCCTGGATGCCCTTGTCCATGAGGCCCGGAAACCGATTTTCTTCCGCCCAGGCCGGCGGCGCAAAGAGGCTGAGGACAAGCAGGCCGATAAAGAGCTTTCTCATCATTCATCTCCTTTTCATGATCGCACACCGATCCCGTTCAACCGTTTCACCGGGCCATGTCCCTCACCATCCGCATAACCAATTCACGCTCCCGACTGTTGCTGAACGTGACTCCCGCCTTTTCAGCCCCTTTATCGAAGGAGGTCATGTTCCGGTAGGCGCCATAGAACCGCTCCTCCCCCATCTTGGTTCCGAGGCTGAATGCCTGGCTCATGGTGTTGTACATCTCTCCCACCGCGTCAACGCTGTCCCGGACCTTACCCATGGCCTCGCCCCCCAGCCCGGCCTTTCCGGAAGCCCCCTTGAGCGCGGCCTCGATGACTTTTCCGCTGTTTTCCATGTCGTTTGAGAAATCTCCGCTTCCCTTGTAACCGGAGGCTGGTCTAATCCGGCGCCCGTTCTCCCACTCGTACATCTCACTAAAGATCTTCATGGCTTTGAGCTTCCTCTGAGCCATCATGAGCTGGGCCGGGTTCATCTTCCCTCTTTCATCTCCTTCGGCTTCAGGCTTCGGAGCCTCATCCCTCCCCCCCTGCTGTTCCGTAAGGTCTCTCAGCCGCTTTTCGTTCTTCTCCCTTTCCGCCTCGTTCCTCTTGTTTTCTTCTTCTGCTTCATCCATCTCTTTTTCTGTTTGAGCCACGAGGGCTTTGGTTTTCTCGAAGTCCTCCTCGGTCTGCCGGACCTCACCTTCCGCCTTGCGCACCTTCCCCTCCGCTTGGCGAGCGGCGTCGGACGCCTCTTTCTCGAGGCGCTTCAAATCCTCATCCCGACCGGCGCTGGCCCTGTCCACCCCTTCGGAGACCTCCCGGGAGGCCTCGGATACCAAATCGCTTCTGTCTCGCCAGTTTTCGCCATACCTCTCCTTGTACTTCTCGGCGACTTCGCCTGTTACCCTCTTGAGCCTATCGGTGTGCGTCTCGGCCTTGAGCCTGTCGATCTTCTCCTTGTATTCCTTCCGCGTCTTTTCCAGGTCCTCTCCGGCTTTCTTCAGACTCCCTTTCTTCTCATGAAGCTTCCTCTCCAGGTCGTTTCTCTCTTTCACGTAAAGACTTCTCTTGGACCCCAGATCCTCCCTTCTAGTCTCCAGTTCCTCGCCTTTGCTCTGGATCTTCCCCAACAACTGCTTCACGTCGGAGGAGCCCATGTCGATCCACTTCTGCTCCCATTGCTGAGGCGCGCCCTCTAAGGAAGAAGCCGTCTTACCTGCAGAGTACCAGAGAGCCTCAGCAACTAGAGGTGAAGCAACAGATCCTTCAGTAGTGCTGAGCTTTGCCTTGTCCTTTTCGCCCCCATATTCCAGCCCAAAGCGAATCGCTTCACCAAGCCCGTAGCCGCCCCATAGGTTTTCTCCTTTGGGGGCATCTTGCCTCGGCATCAGGCCGAACGGGTCTATGGGGGAGAGCAGATCGACTATGGAAAAGAAATCTCCGGCGCTATCTCCCGGCTTTCCACCTTCGGTTTGAGCGCTCGAGGGTGCAGCCTGTGAGCCCTTTGTCAGTCTGCCCCACGTGTCTATGTGTTCATACCACTTGTACTCACCTTCTTTTGAGGTGTTTTCCTTTGGCTTCTCGCCATGCGATTCCGCTTTTACCGGGTCGCTGCTCTCTCCCCCTTGGGACTGGGTAGGCGTCCGCTCTTTGCCTCCCCCAGGATCTTGCCCTGGCATCAGGCCGAACGGGTCTATGGGGGAAAGCAGGTTGACGACGGAAATGAAATCTGAATCACCCTCATTTGGCGATCCTCCCTCATCCTCCCGGGGTCTAAAAGGATCTTTTAGACTGATCTTTCTATTTTCCCAGAGGCGGAGGTTCCCTTCTTTATCTTTGGCATCGTCCGGCCCCCCCCCCGAATTTTGAAGAGGATCCTTCCAACCGTAAAATCTCCTTAAGGCCTCCCAGCGGCGGAGCTCGTCTTTTTCTGCCTCTCCTGTAAGGATGTAAAGAGCAGCGCCAAGTTGCTCATTCCCACTTACGTGTCCTCGTAACTGATCCTGAGTAAAGGTACGAGGGCCTGGGGCTGCTTCGCAAGCCCCGCCGCCTCCGGAGCCTCCTCCTC
>JAGVAP010000011.1 GCA_020060215.1 Deltaproteobacteria bacterium
GGAGATCAAAAACCGGATTTGTATGCCCGCCATGCACATGAACATGTGCCGGAATTTCGAAGTGACCGATCCATTGATCGATTTCTACGCCGAGCGGGCCCGTGGGGGAGCAGGCATGATCTCCGTGGGCTTCGCGACGGTGGACGAGTATTCAGGGAATCCCACCAACATCGGTGCCCATCGGGATGATTTCATTCCGGGTTTGAACCTCCTGGCGCGAGCCATAAAGAGGGAAGGGGCCCGGGCGGCTGTTCAGATCAATCATGCCGGCCGTTACAATCGGTCTTCCTTCCTCGGAGGAAGGCAGGCGGTGGCGCCTTCGGCTGTTTCATCCCGCATGACCGGCGAAACTCCGAGAGCGCTCACCTTGGAGGAGATCGCGCGGACCGTGGAGTGCTTTGCTGAGGCGGCAAACCGGGTAAAGACCGCCGGGTACGATGCGGTTGAGGTCCTTTGCGGCACAGGGTACCTCATCAGCGAATTTCTTTCGCCCCTGACAAACAAGAGAAACGATACCTATGGTGGTGCTTTCCACAATCGGATGCGCTTCGGCCTTGAGGTTATCGGCGCAATCCGCTCCAAGGTGGGGAAAGATTTTCCGGTCATCGTGCGCATGAACGGCAATGACTTTATGCCGGGAGGAAACGGCCGCCACGATCTCCAGGAGTTCGCAAAGCACTTGGTAGGGAAGGGGGTCGACGCCCTCAGCATCAACGCAGGCTGGCACGAGGCCAGGGTGCCCCAGATTGTCACAGCGGTTCCACGAGGCGTTTTCGCATACCTTGCACGGGGTTTCAAGGAGCGGTTGGGTGTGCCGGTCCTGGCCGGTCACCGAATCAACGACCCCGGGACCGCCAGGGAGATGCTCGCAGAAGGGATGTGTGACATGGTAGCCATGGGCCGGTCCCTCATCGCTGATCCCTATCTTCCTGAGAAGGCTAGAAATGGGAGGGAGGACGAGATTATTCATTGCATTGCCTGTGCCCAAGGCTGCTTCGACCATCTGTTCGAGGGGAAACCCGTGGGGTGCCTCTGCAATCCGGTTGCCGGACGCGAAACAGCGGCCGCTGTCCGAAAAACAGATCCCCCCAAAAGGGTCATGGTTGTGGGAGGGGGCCCGGGAGGCATGAGCGCCGCTCTGGCTGCCGCCGAAGCAGGTCATCATGTCACCCTGGTTGAAAGGGGGGATCGGGTCGGCGGTCAGCTTCATCTGGCCGGGGCTCCCCCCGGACGGGAAGAGTTTGCCGTGCTCGCACGGGATCTCGAGCGTCAGCTATACCTGAAATCGGTAACGGTGATCCTCAATCAGACAGCTGATCCGGCATTCATCCATAGGGAAAACCCTGATGCCGTCATCCTTGCGACGGGTGCAGCGCCAATCTCTCCGGCGATACCGGGGGCGGACCAGCCCCATGTTTGCCAGGCCTGGGATGTGCTTCGAAACCGCGTGATCACGGGTCGACGAGTGGCAATTGTCGGCGGTGGGGCGGTGGGCGCGGAAACGGCCCTCTTCTTGGCTGAAAAGGGGACCATGCCGGCCGAGGCGGTCAAGTTCCTTCTCGTGAACAGGGCCGAAGATCCCGAGAGCCTCTACGAGTTTGCCACACGCGGAACGAAAACGGTCACCCTCGTCGAAATGGTGGACAGGATCGGAAAAGAGATCGGACGTACGACCCGATGGGGGATGCTCCAGGATCTTGAGAGGATGGGGGTAAAGATCAGAACCGCAACCAGGGTCCTGGAAATCACCCCTGAAGGCATCAGGGTCGAGAAGGGAAATGCCGTCGAGCTGACCCCGGCGGATTCGGTGGTGCTCGCCATTGGAGCCATCCCCTTCAACCCGTTGGAGGAACGTCTGAAACAAATGGGGATCCCCTGCCGGGTCATTGGAGATGCCCTCAGGATCGGCCTGGCCATGGACGCAATCCATCAGGGGTTTAAGGAAGGAAGACAGGTGTAAGTTAACTCTGTCATGGGAGTTGACAACAGGAGAGGAAGCAGCTTGCGATCTTCCTGGAGCCGAAAGAATCGCAAGCACGAGCTTGCTCCTACAGAAAACCAGGGAACCCATTAGAAGTCATCCCACTCTGCCCCTTTTGGCCTTCCATCCGTTCTCTTTGGCTGCTAGAGTGGCTCACTTGCCGAGAAGGAGAATCAGTATGCGTGTGGTCGACTTGAGATCAGACACCGTCACCCGGCCGACTCCGGCCATGTACAGGGCCATGGCGTCCGCGGAAGTCGGAGACGATGTGTTCGGGGAGGATCCGACGGTAAACCGACTCCAGGAATTGGCTGCCGAAGTGGTAGGAAAGGAAGCCGCCCTGTTCGTGGCCAGCGGGACGATGGGAAACCTGGTGAGCCAGCTCTCTCAGTGTGGACGGGGGGACGAAATCATCCTCGGGGACAAGTCCCACATGTTCCTATTCGAGCAGGGGGGCTCCGCCTCTCTCGGGGGAATCCATCCCCGAGCCCTGCCGAACATGCCTGACGGGAGTATTCCTCTTGAGGGGATCGAGGCGGCGATCCGGCCCGACAATGTCCATTTTCCCATCACGAGAATGATCGCAGTCGAGAACACGCACAATCGCTGCTGCGGCTGTGCGCTTCCTCTCTCCTATATGAAGGAGATTGGAGATCTCGCCCGCCGGCATGGGCTGAAGGTTCACCTTGACGGCGCCAGGCTTTTCAACGCTGCCGTGGCCCTCGGCGTGAAAGCACGGGATCTCGCGGCCGATGCCGATTCGGTCAACATCTGCCTGAGCAAAGGACTGGGCGCTCCCGTGGGCTCTCTGGTTTGCGGCAGCCGGGAATTCATCGCCAAAGCGAGGCGCGCCCGGAAGGTGGTGGGTGGGGGAATGCGCCAGGCCGGGGTTCTCGCCGCTGCCGGAATCGTGGCATTGACGGAGATGGTCGATCGGCTCGCAGAGGATCATGCAAACGCAAGGAGTCTCGCCGAAGGACTGGCTGAAATAAAGGGGATCTCCCTGAATCCTGAAACGGTCAAGACCGACATCGTCATTTTCGACCTCGTCGGGATCGATGCCCACACCCTGGCAGCCCGGCTCGGAGAGGAAGGAGTCCGCGTGCTCCCAATCGGCCCCACCCAGATCCGCGCAGTGACGAACTACCATGTCACGGCCGACGATATCGAGTATGCCATTGGGACCTTTCGGAAAGCGATAACACAACAGCGATGAACCTCTGCTTGCCCTCTGAGAGGACAAGGTGATTGAAGCTCACCCAAATGAATGCGCTCGCTCTTCCGGTTCAACCGGGACTTTTTTGGCGCATCTGTTTTCTGCAGGAGACGGCGCATGAAATCGCAAGCAGGAGCTCCGTATGCATCCGGAACGCCGAACCTGGTTTACCAGGGGTCGACAAAATCGTGACCCATATCGCCGGCGCTCCTGGAGGGAACCGATTTCAATCCCTGCACCACCCATCTTCTTGTGTCCGCCGGGTCGATGACCGCATCGATTTCAAGGTGAGCCGCCATGTTGACGGCCTTTCCCCTTTCATACGATATCGATACCAGTTGCTGATAGAACGCCTCCCTCTCCGCAGGATCTTCGATGGCCTCGAGTTCCTTCCTGAACCCGGCCTTGACTGCCCCTTCCAGCCCCATGCCGCCGAATTCTCCGGTGGGCCACGCCACAGTAAAGAACGATTCATGAAACCCGCCCCTGGCCATGGCCATGGCTCCGAGGCCGTATCCACGGCGCAGCACAACCGTGAAGAAAGGCACCCTCAAGTGGGAGCCTACCACGTACATACGGCAGACATGGCGGACCTGGGCGCGCTTCTCGATCTCCGGTCCTACCATGAAGCCGGGCGTGTCGCAGAGAGACAGGATGGGGAGACGGTGCGCATTGCACAGCTGCATGAAACGGGCTGCCTTGTCCCCATCGTCCGCTTCGATGGCCCCTGCCGTGTGCATGCAGTTATTGGCCATCAGACCGATCGGCCTGCCTTCGATGCGCATTAGGCCCGTGATGATGCCGGGCCCGAATTCGGGCCGGAGCTCGAGGAAAGAGCCCGTATCGGCGAGCGCGTTGATAACGGCCCGCACGTCGTAGACGCGCCGCCGGTTTTCAGGGACCAGGGTGCGGAGGATGCGTTGGTCGGCGGCTTCCCACGGGGAGGCCGGCCCCTGGAAATAGGAGAGGTACTGCCTGGCGACCGCCACCGCCTCCCGCTCGTCGACCACGGCAATGTCTACGACCCCGTTCTTCGTCTGCACATCCAGAGGTCCGATCTCCTGCGGCCGGAAGGCCCCAAGCCCCCCGCCCTCAATCATCACGGGGCCGCCCATGCCGATATTGGCATCCCGAGCGGCGATAATGACGTCGCAACACCCCAGGAGCGCGGCGTTGCCGGCAAAACAAAAGCCTGACACGATGCCCACCATCGGCACCCGTCCACTCAGTCTTGCGAATAGACTGAAGGTAGGCAGATCCAGTCCCGCGACTGCAACTCCGTAGGAATCGACATCGCCGGGCCTGCCTCCTCCTCCTTCCGCGAAGAGGACCAGGGGTAAGCGCTGCTCGTAAGCCAGGTTCAGCAACCGGTCCATTTTCTTATGGTTGAAATGGCCCTGCGTGCCTGCCATGACCGTATAATCGTAAGCCATGACCATGCAGCGGGATTGATCCTCAGCGAACAGAGACCCGTTGATGGTTCCGATGCCGGCAATCAGACCGTCGGCAGGAGTCCTGCGAATCAGATCGTCGAGGGAACGGCGCTGGCGCTGAGCGGCGATGGTGAGCGCCCCGTATTCGATGAAGCGGCCGTTGTCCAGGAGGTCCATGACATTGGCTCGGGCGGTACGCTGATTCTTCTCCTGCCGTCGCGCTACTTCCTCGGGGCGCCGCTCGTCCAGGAGGAAGGAATGCCTTTCGATGACTTCCGCCAGGTCCGGACGTATGGGATCATCATCTTCAGGGTTCATAGACGTAGCTCCAAGTCTCGGTCAGGACATCCTCCCCCAGCCTCAGAAACGCGCGGAGCTCCACCGGGTCCATTCGCTTCGCCGCCTTCTCATCCAGGAGGACGTGGATCGCCAACCGCCATCCGCCGGTGAAGTGGTTTCTCAAGACCTGTTGCTCCACCACCTTGGCGCCGCGACCGACGCTGACCACACCCTCAACCGGCTTTTCGGGGTGGAGGTCATCCAGCCGTCCCCCTGCGAAGTCGACCACGAAGAGCCTCGCATCAGGATATCTCGCATTTTCCATCTTGTTTTTGCCGGCTCGTGTGGCAATGACCCGTCCTCCCGGTGGTCGCGGGCTCTCGTTGGCATAATGCCAGATCATCTCGTAGGAGAGCGTCAACGGTTCGCCTATCGCGGGTAGTCTTGCAGGCACCCAATAGGCCACAATGTTGTCGAAGATCTCCCTGTCCGTGGGGATCTGGACCAGTTCCACCCGGCCCTCGCCCCAATCGCCCAGGGCCTTGATCCACAGACTCGGGCGGTTCTGATAGTTGCTTTCCAGGTCCTGGTAGTGATCGAATTCGACGTCTCGCTGGATGAGCCCGAATCCGACGGGGTTCCTGTCCATGAACGAGTTGATGAACAGGGTCTTCGGGTTCAGGAGCGGTCTCCAGATCCACTCTCCGGATCCCGTGGCGATCATGAGACCGTCGGAGTCGTGAATCTCGGGTCTGAAATCGTCAAGCACCCGATCGACCGTGTTCTCTGCATGGTGGAACATGCTGGTCAACGGCGCCAGGCCCAGTTTGGCCACCGCCTTTCTCAGAAACAGGGTGAGCCTGACCTGGATGACGTTCTCCTCTCCAGGAGAGATGATGAACCGGTACGCTCCGGTCACGCTTGGGCTGTCGAGAAGGGCATAAAGCATGATGTCTCTGGCGTCGGGTGCAGGCCGGACGAGCCAGAATTTCTTGAAGTAGGGGAACTCCTCTCCGGATGGGAGCGCCGTGTCCACAGCCAGCCCCCGGGCCGAAAGGCCGTAATTCATCCCCTTCCCGACCGCCCTGAAGTAGCTCGCTCCCAGGAAGACGGCGATCTCGTCGTGGTAGTCGCTTCGGTTCAATGGATAGTGGATGCGGAACCCGGCGAACCCCAGGTCATCCGGGACCATGGCCTTGACCTTCTCGTCCCTGTAGTCGAAAAAGTCCTTTGAAAAACGGAGCGGAGCCACCCTCCCCTCCTGGTCGACCACCGCCAGGCTCACGGTCCGGTCATAGAAGAGTCCTGCGTGGAAGAACTGGAGTGTGAAGGGAAGCCCCTCCTTTCGCCAGAAGGATCCGGCCGGCTTGAAGCGGATGTCTCGCCACTGATCGTACTTGATCCGGAGCAGGGACTCCGGCACGTCCTTACGGGGATGATATGGCCGAGACGAGAGCTCTTTCGCCTCATGGATGACATCCTCAAAACGGAAGACCGTTTTTTCACCCTGTGCCGATGCCGGATCACCGATGAAAGGCAGCAGCAGAATCCAGAGGAGGGAAAGAGAAAGGATCCGGTTCACATTTTGCATAGACAAACCTCTGAAGAATCTTGGACCCCAAAACGGGTCCCTGTTGAATTCCGCCGCCCATGAGCGGCGGCAAATCGTAACACTTCAGCTCTCTGAAACATCGAGTTGATAAGGGGGGTGCCGTTTCCAAAGAGCTAGAGTGTTACGGCAAATCCAGTAATTCTAGGAAGAGAGTCCCATGAGTGTCAAGCGTCTCTTCTATGGACGCAGGATCAGTTGTCTGTTGACAGTGGGGGCAAAAGAAAATATTTTCCAAGTCCGAATTTTCCCCGTGTCCTTATCCCCCGGCGAGGTTGGATGGTGAAGATGAAGATTCCCGCAGTCCTGATGTCCTCCATTCTTCTTTTTTTTGTTTCTGAAACGATGATCTGGCCTTCCGAGGACCAAGCACCTTCAAAACCCAATCGGTCGGTCGTGAGTGCCAGAGAGACAAAGAAGAAACCAAAGGAGACCAGACGCATCCGCAAAGAGACCCGCCGCCCCCAAAAGGGTGACACGGTTCCAATGCCGCCCCTCGACGATGCCCCTTTTGCGGCGGAGGTCTCCCTGCTGCCGGTCCTGAGGGAGGCGAAGAGTCTGCTGACCAGGGAAAAGGTCTCTTTTGTCGCTGCATCCGGCGGACAGCCCGCAAGGCGGGAATTAAAGCTTGCCCTTGCCGATTTCAAGACAGGCAAGATCTCGATTGTCTCGGGATACGAGGAGAACCAGGGGCTTTTCCTGAACCATCCTGCTGTGCGGTATTCCGTCCATTGGTGGAACGGTTTTAATTCCTCGATCGACATCCTGGAGCCACCCAACACCGGCATTGTGGGGCTGTTATACGCGCTCGACCCGAAACGGAAGTCGGCCCTCCGCCGGGATTCGGTGATCTATACGCCTTACTCGAGGGCGTTGCTGCAGCCCGAACTCGTCGAAGCGGGAAGGCGCTACCTCAGCGACAAGATCTCCCAGGCCAGGCGGGAGTTGCGCCATGTGAACTCCAGGGCAAGATCCAGGGCGCCGCTGCAGGACTGCCCCGTCTTCACTGAAGCCGACTATTTCAACCTGATCCTGGCAGAGCACATGGACCCCGGATCGTTCCGGGCAATCACCGGCAGGGAGCATTCGGCCTTTGACAGCACCAGGGAACGGCGGCTGACCCGGCTCGTGAATCGGATCCTGGTGATCATCGGTTCAAACCAGGAAGACGCGTACAAGTTCACCGGCAACTATGCAAGCGCACGCGGCCTTACCCAATTCACGCCGATCGGGATGAGGGTCGTCTGGAACAAATACACGGAGGCGGATATCTCCACCGATTTCCTCGAGGCCACGGCCGATCATCTCTTCGCGATCAAGGCGGAGATCTGCCTTTTGGACCACTACCTTGCGGAAGTGGTCCGGGTTTATCCGCCGCTCTCGGGAACCGGACTCGAAAAATATGCGGCAGGAGCGTGCTATAACGGCGGTCCCAAGAACGTTTTTTACGGTCTGAGGAATTTCGGGACAGGGTGGCTCTACCCGATGCGGAGAATGTCCGATCTGGGACAGAAATCGTCCCTGAGCCGAAGGGAGAAACGGGAGCTCGAGTGGCTCAAGAAGAACCAGAACCACGAGACCTTCATCTATCTGAACAAGATGCATGCGATAGAACGCCTTCAGCCGAAGGCGCGGGTCATCCCTGTGCAATCCTATTCGGAACCCGACCCCCCCGTAGAGGAGGGGTCCGCCCCGCCCGCACAAACGGATTCTGCCCTGCCTGTGCAGATGGAACCTACTCTGCCCGTGCAACCGGAAGGAGCCTCCTGCCCCTTCTGACCAAACGGCACCGCAGTCGGCATGGCCAATGTCTGTGAATTTGCATAGACCGCCTTACCAGGATCTGTATATCTATCTGCTGGACGGAATCGTCTCCGAGGCGGAAGAGAACACCTTGGGGAGGGAGTTCATCGGCAATTGGGTCGAAGGGGAGAATTCGTTTCTCTTCTTTTCCGTTCCCTCCGGTGGGCGCGTGTCCGCGCTGTTGAGTTCAAAGACGGACCTTCACCTGCTGGATGATTTTCACTTCAGCTATGAAGAGTGGCAGGGCGGGGGGCTCGAGCCGCTGAGGGTAGGCCCATTCCTCGTGATCCCGCCCTGGGTGCATCTCGCTCACGAACCGGACGAGGTCCGGCTGGTGATCGATCCGGGGGTCGTTTTCGGAACAGGCCTTCATCCCACGACAAGGGATTGCCTGAGGGCCATTGCCCGGCTGCATGAAAAGGCGGCCATGGGGCGGGTCTTGGATATTGGAACCGGGACGGGCATCCTTGCCCTGGCCGCAGCAGCGATGGGGGCCGAAGAGGTCTGGGGTATCGATGCCAACCCCCTCTGCGTGAAGACCGCGAGGAGGAACGTCGGACTCAATCACAAGGATGATCTTGTCACCATAGACCTGGGGAACGCGGAGGACTTTTCAGGCAGACCTGCGGAAACCGTGCTGGCCAACATCCATTTTGATGCAACGGTGCGGTTGATGAAGGACCCCGGGTTTCGGGAGAAGCAATGGTTCATCCTTTCCGGGCTGATGAGAGGCCAGGCAAGAGATCTCAAAGCGCTCCTGGTGCAATTCGGCCTGCAGATGGTGGACGAGTGGGACAGCGAGATGATATGGCATACGATGCTGGTGAAGGGTCATTGATTTCCCTTTGAAACCTCTCTGGAGGACCCGGAGAGGTTCTACCGAGACGGGATGAAGGACCGCATGAAATCCAAATGTCAAAGCTCAAATGACCAATCAAATGACAAAGGTTCCAAACGAGAGCTCGATAGGGATGACAACCAACAACCAACCCGAAACGAACAACAAACGATCAGCAGCAGGGTCGAAAGCAGTATTGAGGACCGATGGCCAATGACGAATGACCAGTCCCTCTAGGAAGGAAACGAACATGAGTATGGAACGAGTCGATCTGCCCAAACTTGAGGGACACTGGTGTTTTGCATGCGGCACGGCAAACCCGATCGGATTGAATCTGCAGTTCTATCGCACGGGAGACTCCATCTGTTCGGACGTCACCCTCAAGAAGTCCTACGAGGGCTGGGACGGCATGGCGCATGGGGGGATCATTTCCACCTTGCTCGATGAAGTGATGTCCTGGACCATCATCTATCTCAGGGGGGTTTTTTTCGTCACCCGGAAGATGGAAGTGAAGTATATCAGGCCGGTGCTGATCGGGACCCCTCTGACCGTCCGGGGGGAGCTGAGGGAGGAGCGAAGGGAGCGCTTCATCAGGGCCCAGGCCAGGGTCATGGATGCCCAAGGGCGGATCCTCTCGCGGGCCGTCGGGGAATTCGTGGAACTGCCGCCGGAGAGGCTTTCGGCCGTGCCCGACAGCATGAAGAGAGAGATGGTGGACCTCTTCAGAAAGGTCCGGTAGGGAAAGAACCGAGGGATGGAGGATTGGGGGAATCAGTACTCCAATACTCCGGCGGCGCTCCGTTCGGCTTTTCGGCGAGCTTTCATTTTCAAATCCTGTCAATCCTGTTATCCTGTCAAGAATTCATCCAAAGTCCAACAAGGAGACCGAAACCCATGGAGATGGAGCAGATCAAAGTCGGGTTCATGGCGGTGTTTTCGTATCTCGTCGCGTGCCCCCGCACCCGGGAGGCCCTGATCATCGATCCTGGAGGGAACGAAGAAGAGCTCGTGAGCAGGGTCAGGGAGAAGGGGCTCGATCTCAAATACATCGTCAATACCCATGGACACGGTGACCACACCTGCGGCAACGGGCGGGTAAAGGCGCTCACGGGCGCGAAGATCGTCATGCACGCCATGGACGACAAGGTCTTCAATTCTCCCGCCGGTCACAGAAGGGCAAGAGAGTGGGGTTTCGAGCCCTCGCCGAGCGCCGACATCCTGATCGACAATCATGATCAGATCACCGTGGGAGACGTCTCCCTCGAAGTGATCCACACCCCAGGGCACAGCCCGGGAGGCGTCTGCCTCCTCGGGAACGGCAATCTGTTCACCGGAGATACCCTCTTCGTCGGCGGAATCGGCCGCACCGACCTGCCGGGTTCGTCACACGAGACCTTCATGAAGAGCATCAGGGAGAGACTCCTCAATCTTCCACCTGAGACGGTGGTCTGGCCGGGCCATGACTATGGGGACTTCCCTTCGTCCACCATCGGGAGGGAAATCGCGACCAACCCGTGGCTGAGCTGAAGCCGGATATCAGAGGTCAGCGGGGCCGCTTGCCGCTGAGGCGCAAGATTGATCGAATAGGAAACTTCACGGGGTGTCAGGTGTCGGGTGTCAGCCCGGTAATCCATCGATTTCCTGGCACCTGAACACTGAAACCTGAAACCTCTACCTTGACGAAGTTTCACAAGAGATCAGAGGTCAGCTGGGCTCCGATTTCCTCTGACCCGCATGATTGCCCGAACCGTAGACTTTCTGGTCGTGCTGGTTTTCTGTAGGAGCAGCTCCTGCTTGCGACTCCGGGTGCTGATGGATCGCAAGCAGGAGCTTGCTCCTACAGGGCGATGAAGTTCCATACCGCCAAGAGCAGCAAGGAAGAGCGTACCTCTGCGCTCTGTGAGAGATGATATGAAGACATGGCGCCTACTCGATATCCCTCCCATGACCGCAGCCGAGAATATGGCTTTGGACGAGACCCTGCTCGAGGTCAAGGGAAGAGGAGGGGCCCCCGACACGATCCGTTTCCTCCAGTTTTCGCCCCGGGCGGTGCTGATCGGTTATCACCAGGCCGTACGGGAGGAGGTGAGGGAGGAGTTCTGCAGGAGCGCAGGGATCGAGGTCAGTCGCCGGATCACCGGGGGCGGCGCCATTTTTTTCGATGAGAGTCAGCTGGGATGGGAGGTGATCTGCGGCAAGTCCTTCTTCGGCCTCACGACTCCTACCCCCGGGCTCTTCAGAATGCTCTGCGACCCGGTGGTCTTTGCACTGGACCTCCTCGGACTGAAGGCGACTTTCCGCCCCAGAAACGACATCGAGATCCGGGGCCGCAAGATATCCGGAACCGGCGGGACGGAGTCCGACGGGGCGTTTCTGTTCCAGGGCACCATGCTTACCGACTTCGACGTGGATACCATGCTCCGGTCCCTGAGGATCCCGGTTGAAAAACTGAAGGCCAAGGAGATCGACTCTGTGAAGGAGCGGGTCACCTGTCTGAAGTGGGAGCTGGGGAGGACGCCGGCCCTCGAGGAGATCAAGGGGGCCATCCGGGCCGGGTTCGAACGTCATCTCGGCATCCGCCTCGAGCCGGGGCCGCTGACAGAGGAGGAGCGGAGGGTCTTCAAGGAAAAGGTGCCGTTCTTTCGCTCGTCCGACTGGATCCACATGGTGCATCCGAAATTCAACCGGCAGGAGGTGGTCCAGTCGGCCTACAAGAGCCCCGAGGGGATGGTGAAGTTCACGGTGGTGGTGAACGTCCCCGGCAAGAGGGTCAAGGACCTTTACATCACCGGCGATTTCCTCTCTTTTCCTCCGGGGGCATTGTTCGGGCTGGAGGCCGCGCTCAGGGGGCTGCCGCTTCGCAAGGGCCCCATTCACGACATCCTGCGGAGTCACTTCGATCGAGGGCTGATTCACATCCCCGGGATGAGCTACCGCGATTTTCTGAAACCGATGGATCAGGTGATCCAGAAATTCGGGCTGACCGAGTACGGGATTCCACTCGAATACTGCAACCTCATCTCCGTGACCAACGGCACCTTTGAAGATGTCCTTCGGAGACATCCGTCCGTCCTGCTGCTGCCTTACTGCTCCAAAGACCCGGCATGCGATCTGAGGCACGAGAAGGGTTGCCGCGTGTGCGGCGAGTGCTCCGTGGGGGGCGCATGTCTGCTCGGTCTTGACCGCAAAATGGTGAATGTCTGCATTCAAAGCTTCGAAGACCTGATGGACGAGCTGGACAGAATGAAAAGAGCAGGCGTTGGAGCCTTCATCGGCTGCTGCTGCCAGCCGTTCTTCACAAAGCATGTGGATGATTTCGAAAGGGCCGGCCTCCCGGGAATCCTTCTCGATATCGAAAACACGACCTGTTATGACCTGGACCAGGCAAAGGAGGCCTATGCCGGCCGGTTCGAGAGCCAGACGCATCTGAACCTCGAGTTGCTGGAAATGGTGCTGGGACTCGGGCAAAGAATATCGGGTTCAAGCATCGGACAAGGGGCCTGATCATCTTCATTTCTGTCGCATCATGATGGGGCGGTCTCTCGCGAAGGAGGTCGCGAGCAGAAACTCGCTCCTACAGGTACAAAGGGAGAGCATCCCCGCAGAGACCCCTGGAGCAACCTCCGGTTGCGATTCCTTCGGGGTCCGAGGTGATTGCGAACAGCCCGTCCTCCGCAGTGACAGAATGGAGGATGGAGAGCTCGCACCTTCAGGTCTCTGTAGGCCGAACGGAGCATGGGTGATGAAGATCTATGACGTCGTTGTGGTTGGGGCGGGCCCTGCAGGCGCGTCGGCTGCCCGCAGCGCGGCTTCGATGGGGGCGTGTGTCCTGATGGTCGAGCGAAAGACCGCAGTCGGCTTCCCTGTGAGATGTGCTGAATATATTCCCGCTCCTCTCCTGGGCGAGATCGATATCGGTCATGAGTTCCTGGTGCAGCGTGTCCGGGGAATGAAGACCTTTCTCCCCGATGGCGAGGAAAAAACGACCCTTACGCCCGGGCTCATGATCAGAAGGGATCTCTTTGACCAGGCCCTCTGCAGTTCGGCTCAGGACGCAGGGGCGGAGCTCATGCTCGACACGGCCGCCGTCTCATTCCAGGATGGGAGACTCCGGCTCAGGCAAAGAGGGGGCAATCTCCTGGAGATCGAAACGAAAGTGATTATCGGTGCCGACGGTCCTCATTCACGCGTCGGCAAGTGGATGGGATCCGTCAATGGTCATCTCATCGCCGCAGTGCAGGCGAGAGTTCCCCTTGTCCAGCCGCTGGAGCATACGGAGGTGTATTTCGATAAAGGTTTTTTCGGCGGTTATGGATGGCTGTTTCCGAAAGGCGAAGAGGCGAACGTGGGGCTGGGCATCAGCGGGAACCGGTGCAATTCGCGCATGCTTCCCAGTGCGATCGAGGGTTTCCTGGAGAGGTTGGTTAAAGAGGGAAAAATCCGCAACGCGCCGTCCATCCGAACAGCGGGCTGGGTTCCTTCGGAGCCGCTTAGAGCTGTAGTGAAAGGGCAGTTCATGCTCGCAGGGGATGCCGCCGGACATACCCATCCGATTACGGGCGCGGGTGTATTTCAGGCTGTGGTGGGGGGCAAAATGGCCGGGAAATGGGCGGCCACTGCGGTTGTGGAAAAAGATCTGACTCTTCTCACCGAGTATGAGGAAGAATGGAGGGATCTGTTCGGGGAGACCCATGAAAGGGCCTTCCAACGGAGGCTGCTCCTGGACGGGGAATGGGAAAGGCTCGATCAGGTAATCAAAAAGTGCTGGGTCGCGTTCAGGGAGTACTATGCGGATCGTTGATCGGCAGACATTTGTCCTGTAAGTCCCTTGAACTGTAGGAGCGCGCTCCTGCTCGCGATCCCTCAGGACGAAAGAATCGCAACCAATAGGTTGCTCCTACGAAACCACTGGGAACGGCAAACCGGAACAATTTCGAGAAGAATCAAATCCGGGCGGACCAAGAAACGATCTTTCAATGAAAAGAGATCAAGGTGAAATGACAACCGATCCATGGGCTCGGGCCCGCGAGATCTCCTGGAAGGAAAAGGGGAAAAAGATCGCCTTTTATCTCCCGGGCATGTTCAAGCTGAACGGCATCTGCGGGAGCTACCCCTGTCTTTCCATCACCGGAAGGGAATGCACTCTCCAGTGCGACCACTGCAGGGGAAGTCTCCTGACCGACATGATCCCGGCCATGACCCCGGAGCGTCTTCTGCAGGAATGTCTCCGGATGACGGAAAAAGGGGTCGAAGGGGTTCTTCTGAGCGGCGGGAGCGATTTTGAAGGCCGGCTCCCCTGGGGTCCTTTCATCCCGGCTATCACGGAGATCAAGAAACGGACCTCGCTCTTCGTCTCCGTCCACTCGGGGCTGGTGGACGATGAAACCGCCCGGAGCCTGAAAGAGGCCGGGGTGGATCAGGCCCTGATCGATGTGGTCGGAGACGACGAGACATACCAGACCGTCTGCCACGTCCCGTTCGGTGTCTCCCGGATAGCAGGCACCCTGGAGGCTTTTCACAACGCCGGTCTTCCGGTGATTCCACATATCGTCTGCGGGCTCTACTACGGGGAGATCAGGGGGGAGATGTCCGCGGTCGAGATGATCTCCCGTTTCGACGTGGAACAGGTGGTGGTGGTCTCTCTCATGCAGGGCAGGCATGCGCCCAAGTACGCCAGGAAGGTCAAGGCAGAGGAGGTTGCGGACGTGATCGCGGCTGTCAGGTTCCGCATGCCCCGTGTGATCGTCAGCCTCGGGTGCGCAAGGGAGCGCGGCAATACCCGGATGGAACTTCTCGCCCTGGATGCAGGGGTGAACCGGATGGCGCTCCCCTCTGAGGAGACGATCCTGCGTGCCAAGGAATACGATCTGGAGATTCGATATCAGCGGACCTGCTGCTCCGTATCGCTGGATAGATCCAAACCGGAATGGTAAAGGAGTCTACCCTAGCGTTACACAAAATCGGGTAGCTTTGTAGGATGGGTGGAGAGCAGCGAAACCCATCCATTCGAGCTGTCGGTGAGATCGCTTCATTCCGTGATTGTCTTGATAAAGCACCCGGGCGCCTCAAGTTTGGCTCAAAGCTAGAGCCTTCGCCTTCCTTTGCAATGGAACCGAACTCCTTCCCGATGAGAGGGTACTTGGTTGTTGTCCGCCGTCTCGTTTCCTGGCAATATACTGCCGCCGCCCATTCCATTTTCCACCTACGAACCGGGACATGGAGTGAAGGGTGAGCGGTGGTCCATCGTGAAGGAGTGAAGAATGCTTTCAGGAGAACAGGAGCTTGAAAGAGAGAAAACGGAGCCGGAAAGCCCGGAATACGTCCGCATGAGCCTGGCCGCGGCCATGACGCTCGGCTTCAAGCAGGGGCTCTTTTATCGCCATGCCAGGCTCTACTGCATCAACCTGCTTTTGACGTACCCGCAAGGTTGTGCGGCCAGGTGCGCGTACTGCGGCCTCTCCGGGAAACGGCCGGGGTCCTACAGCGGCAAGAGCTTCATCAGGGTCACATGGCCGACCTACTCCGTGGAGGACGTGATCCGTGCAATCTCCGAGAGGGTGGACAGGGTGAAGAGGATCTGCATCTCGATGATCACGCGCAAGGAGGCGGTTCGGCATACGGCAGAAATCTGCTCACGCCTCAGGTCCGCTTTCGACATCCCGGTCTCCCTGCTTATCTCTCCGACCATCCTGAACCGCTGGGACCTCATCGATTTCAAGTCTGCGGGGGCCGACAAGATCGGCGTGGCCGTCGATCTGGCGACGAAGGATCTCTTCGATCGCTTCAGGGGGACGGGTGTCGGAGGGCCGCACCGGTGGGAGCGCTACTGGCAGGTCCTTTCGGATTCCATTTCGGTCTTCGGCGAGGGCAATGCAGGATCCCATTTCATGGTGGGGATGGGCGAGACGGAAAAGGAGATGTGTGAGGCGATCGGGCGGGTGAGGGATATGGGCGGCCGCACGCACCTCTTCTCCTTTTTCCCCGAACCCGGTTCCGCCATGGGTGCTCATAAGCCTCCGCTGATCGGGCATTACCGGCGGATCCAGATCGCCCGGTTTCTCATAGACGAGGGGATCGGCCATGTTTCCGGCTTTGATTTCGATGATTCATCCCGCATCAGGGAGTTCGGGGTCTCACGGGACCAATTGGGCAAGATCATCGATTCAGGGAAACCCTTCCGCACCAGCGGGTGCACCGGCTATGACGGACAGGTTGCGTGCAACAGACCCTATGCCAACTCCCGTCCCGGCCCGGGGATCAGAAACTTCCCATTCCCCCCCGAGAGGGAGGACCTGCAGCGCATCCGGAGACAGTTGAAGAAAGATGCTTTCAGTTGAGTCCATAGCATCCAGGAGGTTTCGGGAGGATTCAGCTTTGCAGGGTCCTCTCCCAACCCCGCCGGACGACCAGGTCGGGCATGGGGTAGTGGGATAGATCCTGTGTCACGACCCGGCCACCGCACACGGCGACCGATATCCCTGGACCCGGACATTTTGAAACCGATTGACCCCTTCCTCCATGCTGGGGTATATTGCCTTTTTTGGCAGAAAGCGCGCAAGGATAGCTTAACGCCGTGTACCGGGCCCGGTGGACCGGAACGTTTCAGCATAGGAGAAGGAGGCTGCAATGGGCTTGAACGTGAATGAATTCAGATACATCAATCCTGCACAGAGGATTCTCTTGGGGCCGGGGCCCAGCGAGGTCCCGCCACGCGTACTCCAGTCCATGGCTGCGCCGTGCGTGGGGCATCTGGATCCGTACTTCCTGGCGGTCATGGATGAGACGCAGCACCTCCTCCGGTTTGTCTTTCAGACCGAGAACGCGATGACCATTGCCGTCTCAGGCACCGGGACGGCAGGGATGGAGGCATGCCTCGTCAATATGCTCGAGCCCGGGGACGAAGCGGTCATCTGTGTGCACGGTGCATTCGGGGCCAGGATGTGCGAGATGGTGGAACGGATAGGAGGGAAACTCATCCGCGTGGACGCGCAGTGGGGCAGGGCCACGGATCCCGAGGCGGTCCGGAAGGCGGTGAAAGGAAGAAACCCGAAACTCCTCGCCGTTGTCCACGGGGAAACCTCCACGGGGGTCTGCCAGCCCTTGCAGGATCTTCAGGCTGTGGCAAGAGAGACCGGCGCCCTCTTCATGGTCGACATGGTGACCTCTCTCGGAGGCATGGATGTCCCGCTGGACAAGCTCGGGATCGACGTGGCCTACAGCGGAACCCAGAAGTGCATCTCCTGCCCGCCGGGACTGGCGCCCATCTCCTTCAATGACAGGGCCATGAAGGTTCTCAAGAATCGAAAGACACCCGTGCTGAGCTGGTATCTCGATATGAGCATGATCCAGAACTACTGGGGAGCCGAGAGAAAGTATCATCATACGGCCCCGATCAACATGACGTACGCTCTCCGGGAGTCCTTGCGCATCATCGCCGACGAGGGGTTGGAGCGCCGCTTTGCCAGGCATAAGCTGAACCACCGGGCCCTGGTCGCGGGCCTGGAGACGATGGGGCTCCAGATGCTTGTGCCCGAGCCCGAGCGGCTGCCCAGCCTGAACGCGGTCAAGATCCCGGACGGAGTGAATGATCTGAAGGTCAGAAAGGCCCTCTTGGACGATTTCGGGATCGAGGTCGGCGGCGGCCTGGGGGCCCTTGCCGGCAAGATCTGGCGTGTGGGCCTGATGGGCCACTCCTCCACGAAGAGAAACGTCTTCATCTTCCTGTCCGCCATTGAGACCATCCTGAAGGCGGAGGGGGTCAAGCTCAAGAACGGGGCCATCGAGGCGGCAGAGGCGGTGTACGGCAAGGCTAGTTGATGGTGGCGGGTTGTTGGTTGTCAAAAAGGGCAAGGACCTTCGTTCTTTTACAACCCGCAACCAACCACCAACCCAAGGTTATCCATGAACATCGGCTGGATCGGCACAGGGATCATGGGCGCTTCCATGGCGGGCCATCTCCAGGCCGCCGGGCACGCACTTTGCGTCTACAACAGGACCAGGGAAAAGGCGGAGGGGCTGATCAAGGCGGGGGCCGAGTGGTGCAATTCCCCGGCCGAGGCTGCATCCAGAACGGAGATTGTCTTCACGATCGTGGGCCACCCGAGGGATGTCGAAGAGGTCTACCTGGGCGGGAAGGGCATTCTGAGCGCGCAGGGGCCATGTCGCACCATGGTCGACATGACGACAAGCCGGCCCAGTCTTGCACGGACGATCGCCGAGAGGGCCGCCCCCCGCGGGATCGAGAGCCTGGATGCACCTGTGTCGGGCGGGGACGTGGGGGCTCGAAACGGCACCCTGGCCATCATGGTCGGCGGTGAAAAGGCCGCATTTGAAAAGGTCCTGCCCCTTTTCCAGCTCATGGGGAAGAGCATTTCCCTCATGGGCGGGCCGGGGGCAGGTCAGCACACGAAGATGTGCAACCAGATCCTGGTCGCGGGGACGATGATCGGGATCTGCGAATCCCTCCTGTATGCGGTCAAACTGGGGCTGGACCAGGAGGCGGTCCTGGACATCGTCGGCAAAGGGCTCGCCGGCTCCAATCTTCTCAACGTATTCGGCCCCAGGATCGCACAAGGCGATTTTGCACCCGGTTTCTTCGTCGAACACTTCATCAAGGACATGGGAATCGCCCTCTCGGAGGCCGAGGCCGTCGGCCTTTCACTGCCCGGATTATCCGTGGTCCATCAGATCTATGTGGCGCTCAAGGGGCAGGGCCATGCCCGCTCCGGCACCCAGGCGCTTTATCTTGCGCTGAAGGCCATGAACGGCATGGACTGAGACGAGCAAGACCGATTTCTTGACAGAGACAGAACCCGCTCCTATACTCGCCCTGTAAGTACCTTTCTCCGCGAGATGGCAATGGTTCGCCCTGAGGTATCGAAAGACAGCTGTCAGCTCCCCGATCCGGTGGGGAGCTTTTGTTTAGGAGAGAGCAATGAAATCTGTGATCTTGCTGTTATGGTTATGTCTGATGGGGATGCTTCCGGCGGGAGGTCTATCCGCCGAGGCCGCTGAGCCCGGGCGGTCGGATGGAGCTCCACTGAAGGTCGCCCTTTTGCCCATCCTGGATTCGCTCCCTTTCCATGTGGCCCAGGAAAAGGGGATGTTTGCCGAACGCGGCATCGAGGTCCAGGCCGTGCCGGTGGCCAGTGCCATCGAAAGAGATCAACTCATGCAGTCCGGCCGGATCGACGGTATGCTGACGGAACTGAATACGACGGCCGCTTTCAACCGCGAAGCCCTGCGGATCAAGATCGTCCGTTTGGCAAGGATCGCCTATCCCCATTTCCCGCTGTTTCGGATCCTCTCTGCACCCGGCAGCTCTATCCGCACCGTTTCCGATCTGAGAGGCGTCGGGATCGCCGTTGCACGGAACACGGTCATCGAATACGTGGCCGATCGGCTGCTGGAGGCCAAAGGGCTCAAGCAGGACCGGATCGTCAAGCAGTCCGTACCCGTGATCCCGGAACGGTTCCAGCTCCTCCTGCAGGGCCGGATCAAGGCGGCCGTTCTTCCGGATCCGCTCGCGAGGAGCGCCATGGAATCGGGAGCCCACGAGGTCGTGGCGGATTCGGAATTCCCGGTGTACGGCGTAAGCGTGCTTGCGTTTCGCGCAGAGAGCCTCGACACCAGAAGGGAGGCTGTGCGGTCGTTCCTGGATGGTTGGGATCGTGCCTCTTCGTGGATCAACGACCACCCGGAGGAGGCCCTTGCCGTGCTCCTGCGGAGAATTCCCATGCCGGAGAATGTACGTCGTACGTACAAGGTTCCACCCTTTCCGGGAAACGGGGTTCCCAGCCGTGAGCAGTGGGAGGATGTGATTCAATGGATGCAGGCAAGAGGACTGTTGGAGGGCACGGTCTCCTATGAGAGCTCCGTGACTGCCGAGTTTCTGCAAAATCACGCGCCGCAAATCTCCAGATGATCGAGATCAAAGGGCTCAGTTTCGGCTACCCGGGCCGCCCCAGGATATTCGAGGGATACAGCCTCTCCGTCGGAAGGGGGGAGGCATGGTCGATCATCGGCCCCTCCGGATGCGGAAAAACCACCTTTCTTTATCTCCTGGCCGGGCTTCTCAAACCGACGGCGGGCGCGGTCCTGATCGGCGGAAACCCTGTCCGGCGCCCCAGGCCGAGGACCGGGCTGGTGCTCCAGGACCATGGCCTTCTCCCGTGGGCGACCGTAGAGGAAAATGCGATGCTGGGATGGGTGATCCGGGGCTTCTACGGCCCCGACGGCAAGCACAGTCCCACCGATGCCGGCGTCGACAGGGGCGCCGCTCTGCAGAAGGTCCATGGTTGGCTGACAAGACTTCGGATCGACGCGCTTCGGGACAAGTATCCTTCCCACCTCTCCAAGGGACAGCGGCAGAGGGCCGCCATCGCCCGCACCCTGTCCCTGGAGCCGGACCTCCTGCTCATGGATGAGCCCTTTTCGGCCCTGGATGCGGTGATCCGGGAAGATCTCCACAGGACCATGCTTTCGTATCAGCACGAATCCGGCATCACGAGCATCGTGGTCACCCACGACATCGAGGAGGCCCTTGTGGTGGGCAGGCGCATCCTGGTCCTGAGCGCCCAGTGCAACCGGACCGCGACGGTGCTCGAGAATCCGGTGGAGGAGGGCGATGGGCCGGGTTCCCGGGTGTTCCGGCAGAGGCTGGAATACCTGCGGCGGAAGCTGGAAGTGTCGTAAAGACGTGTAACGTGAACGTGCAACGTGGACGAAAGAAAGTCACCTCGTACACGCTACACGCTTCACGTACAGGATCAATGAAATCGGAAAGAAGTGGTGAAGCGGCATGAAAGGAACCTCGAGGCCGGCCAGCATGCTCGTGGGACTTGCCATGTTTTTCGTTCTATGGCAGGTCCTTGCCTGGATCGTCCACAGGCCCGTGCTCCCTGCGCCGGCCGTGGTCCTCCCGGTCTTTCTCGATGCCCTCACAGGGAGCCTGGGTGTCCATTTCCTTGCGAGCACGGCGCGGGTCCTGTGCGCCATCGCCTTGTCCGTGATCCTTGCGGTTCCCATCGGACTGGGGCTGGGTCAGTTCAAACAGGTCGACCGCGTCTTCTCTCCCCTCATCGCGATCCTGTATCCGATCCCCAAGATCGTGCTCCTGCCGGTGGTGTACATCCTGGTCGGCATCACGGACGTTTCCAAGGTGCTCCTCATCTCGCTCATCCTCTTCTTCCAGGTCCTGGTCGTGGTCAGGGATGAGGCCGCGGCACTCCATCCGGAACTGATCCAGTCCGTGCGCTCCCTTGGGGCGGGCAGAAAGGCCCTTTTCCGTTACGTGTATCTGCCCGCAAGCCTTCCTGCCGTTCTCACGGCCATCCGCGTATCGGTCGGCACAGCGATAGCGGTGCTCTTCATAGCCGAACAGTCCCTGACCCATTACGGGCTGGGGTACTACATCGTCGTGGAGACCTACCAGGTCCTGAGGTACCCGGAGATGTATGCCGGTATCCTGGCCATGAGTCTTCTCGGCGTCTTTCTGTATCTCGCGATCGAGACCGTGGAAAGGCGCGTGAACCGCCATCTCTATTCGGAGGGGGGTTGAGTCACCATGGGGAGGTCGGCGTGAAACGTGGAATCGGAGCCTGGCTGCTGGCCATCAGGCCACGCACCCTTCCGGCCGCCGTTTCTCCCGTCGTGGTGGGGACGGCTGCGGCCGCTGCCGACCATGGGATGCGATCCTACCCCGCGGCCGCTGCATTTGCCGGTGCGCTCCTTCTGCAGGTCGGTGTGAACCTGGCCAACGATTACTTCGACTACACCAAGGGCGTCGATACGGCGGAGAGGCTGGGACCCGTGCGGGTGACCCAGAGCGGTCTGATTCCTCCCCGGGAGGTCCTGGGGGGCATGTTCCTGGCCTTCTTCCTGGCCACGGCCGCGGGGACTTACCTGGTCTGGGAGGCGGGGTGGGTTGTGGCCGTGATCGGGGCTGCGTCCATCCTGGCGGCCGTGCTTTACAGCGGTGGACCGTTTCCCCTCGCCTCCCACGGACTGGGCGACCTCTTCGCCTTCCTCTTCTTCGGTCCGGTCGCGGTCTGCGGCACCTACTATGTGCAGACACTCCGCCTCAACCTCACCTCCCTGCTGATCTCCCTGCCGATCGGGTTCCTGGTCGCATCCATTCTGGTGGTGAACAACCTCAGAGACATATCCACGGATCTGAAGGTGGGCAAGCGAACGCTGGCCGTGGTCCTCGGCGCCAGGGGCGCAAGGGTGGAGTATGGGTTGCTTCTGATGACAGCCTATGGGCTGACCGTCATCCTTGCGGCGCTCGGGTCCATTCCGTCGTGGGGACTTCTGCCCCTTCTGTCCGCCCCAATGGCACTGAAGCTGATTCGATCGCTGCAGGTCTTGTCGGGCGGGGGCCTCAACCGGGCCCTTGCAGATACCGCCAGGCTCACCCTCATGTTCAGCCTTCTCATCTCCCTCGGGCTGCTCGTCCCTCTGTTGCGGTGAGCTGCTCCTGATGGGTTTCGCTACCGCTCCACCCATCCTACAATGGGTTTCGCTACCGCTCCACCCATCCTACGGTTCTGCTCGTCCCTCTGCTGCGGTGAGCTTCCCATTCCGGCCAGGGGCCGCAAAAATACAGGCTATACTCCATTTGTTTCCCTGCTCGATTGACCGATTCTGGCCCTGTGGGGTATGTTCGAGTACACCCCTGGTCGATATCCTTTGGTACTGCCACATCCCCCATAACGCCGAACCGGGTCGGAGAGAGAGATGATCTTCAGGCATGATGTCGTCATCGTAGGTGCAGGTCTTGCGGGACTCAGGGCTGCGGTCGAAGTGGCGGGCAGAGCGGACGTGGCCCTCATCAGCAAGCTCTACCCCACCCGCTCCCATTCCGGCGCAGCCCAGGGGGGGATCGCTGCGGCCCTCGGCAACGAGGAACCCGATTCCTGGGAATGGCACATGTACGACACGGTCAAGGGGAGCGATTTCCTCGCGGATCAGGACGCCGCGGAGGTGCTCGCCGTGGATGCGGCCAGGGCGGTGTACGAGCTGGAGCACATGGGGGTGCCTTTTAACCGCAACGGAGAGGGGGCCATCGCCCAGAGGGCCTTCGGAGGCCATACGGGCGAGCATGGGAAGAGACCCATCAAACGGGCCTGCCACGCGGCGGATCGGACCGGGAGGGTGATCATGGACACCCTTTACCACGAGGCCGTGCGGAAAGGGATCCGGGTCTACTCCGAGTTCTATCTCATGGATCTGCTCCACAGGGATGGGCGGATCACCGGACTGGCCGCCTATGAACTGGCGAACGGGGAAGTCCACGTGTTCGAGGCCAAGGCGGTCGTCCTTGCGACCGGCGGCTTCGGAAAGGTCTACAAGACGACATCCAATTGTTTCGCGAATACGGGCGACGGGGTCTACCTCGCATATCAGGCGGGCATCCCCCTCCAGGACATGGAATTCGTGCAGTTCCATCCGACCGGTATCCGGCACTTGGGGGTGCTCATCAGCGAGGCGGCCCGGGGTGAAGGGGGAGTGCTCCGGAACGGTCCGGGGGAGCGGTTCATGGAGAGGTATGCCCCGACCCTGAAGGATCTCGCCCCCAGGGACATGGTCAGCCGCGCCATCGCCCAGGAGGTCCGGCAGGGCAGGGGGGTGGACGGGATGGATTTCGTTCATCTCGATCTGACCCACCTGGGCACGGACCGCCTCGCAGAGAAACTTCAGGACATCTCCTCTTTTGTCCGCATCTATCTCGGTCTGGATCCGGCCAGGGACCTGATTCCGGTCGAGCCGACCTGTCATTACATGATGGGGGGCATACCCACCGACCTGGAGGGTGCGGTGCTGGGCCCCGACCTGGAACTTTTTCACGGCCTCTATGCCGCCGGCGAATGCGCCTGCGTTTCGGTGCATGGGGCGAACAGGCTCGGCTGCAACTCGCTCCTGGACCTGGTGGTATTCGGAAGGCGTGCAGGCAAGAGGATCCTGCAGGATCTGGACCACCTGGAAGGCGGGCCGGTGCCAGACGGGGCGGATGAAGCTCGCTCCAAGCTGGAGCGGATCAAGGGCCGCCGGAAAGGAGTGAGGCCCCATATCCTCCGGACGCGGGTGCAGGAGATCATGTCGGAGTCCTGCTCGGTCTACAGGAACTCTGCCGGACTGCTGAACGGGCTGGAAGCCGTTCGGGGACTCATCGCCCGCCTCGAGGAGGTTTCGCCGGACGACAAGGGGCGCCGGTTCAACACGGACCTGACCGACTGCATCGAGCTCGAGTGCCTCCTCACGCTTTCCGAGGTCATCCTGGTCTCGGCGGAGGCCAGGGAGGAGAGCAGGGGGGCCCACTTCAGGGAGGACTTCCCCGCGCGGGACGATCAGAACTGGCTCAAGCATACGCTGGTGCAGAGGACTGAAAAAGGTCCCATGGTCTCGTACAAACCCGTGACCATCACCCGATTTCAGCCGGTAGCGAGGGTGTATTAGTCGTCACTCAACCCTCCTCGGATGGCGAACCCGGAGAGGTTCTACCGATCCGGCGGGAAGCAGCACAGGGTTCAGGATTCAGTAAAGACCGTTGCAGTGAAGCGACATGTCGATCCAAAAGTGTAGGCCGCCAGCTCTGCTGGTGGAGCCGGGATTGGGCGAGGCGAGGGGGGGCCAATCAGCATGGCGGAGATATCGCTCAGGGTTTTTCGCTTTGATCCGGAGGTCGATCGGGAAGGCCGCTTTGTGACCTACAAGGTCCAGGCGGACCCGACCGAAAGGATCCTGGATTGCCTCAATCGCATCAAGTGGGAACAGGACGGATCCCTGTCCTACCGGATGTCCTGCGGGCATGGCGTGTGCGGGTCGGACGGGATGAAGATCAACGGCCGGTGCGGGCTCGCCTGCCAGAAACTGGTCAGGGAATACCAGGGCGAAGAGATCGTCGTCGAGCCCCTTCCATTCTACAGGGTGCAAAAAGATCTGGTCGTGGACCTGGACCCTTTTTTCGAGCGTGTCGATCTGATCAGGCCCTACCTGATCAGCGAAGCCCCCGCACCGGAAAAAGAGCGCACACAGACCCATGAGGACAGTCAACGGCTGAAGGAGGCGATACGCTGCATCCTCTGCGCGTGCTGCATGGGGGCGTGTCCGGTGCTCAACGGGGAGAACGAACGCTTCATCGGCCCGGCCCCTCTGGTCTGGGTGTTCCGGTACATCTTCGATTCCAGGGACGATGCGGCCCTGGAGCGATTGGCCCAGATGGACAACCCCGACGGTGCCTGGGGATGCAGGAATTATTTCGAGTGCACCCGCGTCTGTCCCAAGGAGATCCCCGTGACCAAGCAGATCAACATCATCAAGAGGGAGATCCGGAAGAAGCTTCCGAAGAAGACCGAATAGGCCCATGCAGGAAATCATGCATCCTTCCCTGCGGATGCTTATGTTGATCTCGGATTCGTGAGGGTCTATTTGGGCCGATAGAGGAATGGAGAAGGGAGAGAGGATAAAGATGGCACGCAATCTGACGCGAAAGATCCTGGAAGACCACCTGGTAGAGGGGGAGCTGATCCCCGGGCAGGAGATCGCCGTGAAGATCGATCAGACCCTCCTGCAGGACGCCACGGGGACCGTGGCCATGCTGGAGTTCGAGGCCCTGAACATGGAGAGGGTGAAGGTGGGGCTGGCTGTCCAATATGTAGACCACAACATCCTCCAGACGAACAGCCATAACGCAGACGACCACGTCTACCTGCAGAGCGCATCCGCCCGGTACGGGATCCATTACAGCCCCCCGGGAAACGGCATCTCCCACCAGGCCCACATGGAACGGTTCGGCGTCCCGGGCATGACCTTGCTCGGGTCCGACAGCCACACGCCGGGGGCGGCGGGGGTCTCCATGCTCGGAATCGGCGCGGGCGGGCTCGACGTGGCCCTGGCGATGGCCGGAATGCCCTATCACATGCCCTGTCCCGTGGTCCTGGGGGTGCGGCTTACAGGGGAGCTTCCGGACTGGGTGAGCGCAAAGGACGTGATCCTGGAGATGCTCCGAAGATACGGTGTCAAGGGGTGTGTCGGGAAGGTCGTGGAGTACTACGGCCCCGGTGTTCGATCCCTCTCCGCGACGGACCGGGAGACCATCGGGAACATGGGGACCGAGCTGGGCGCCACCAGCAGCATCTTCCCGTCCGACGAACGGACCCGGGTCTATCTGGAATCGCAGAATCGGGGGGGGGCCTGGAAGGAGCTCTTTGCGGATGAAGGGGCCGACTACGACGAGCACGACGAGATCGATCTGACCAAAGTGGAGCCCCTGATCGCGATGCCGTCTTCTCCGGGCAATGTGGTGCCGGTCACCAAGGTGGCGGGGCTGCCGGTGGAGCAGGTCATTGTGGGGAGCAGCGTCAATTCCTCGTACCGGGACCTGATGGTCGTGGCGAGGACGGTGGAAGGCCGGCATTGCCATCCTCGCGTCTCCTTTCACGTCAACCCCGGGAGCAGGCAGGTCATGGAAAACGTGGCCCACACCGGAGGGATGCTTCCCCTCCTCCGCAGCGGGGCGCGGATCCACGAGTCCGGCTGTCTGGGGTGCATCGGCATGGGGCAGGCCCCCGGGACCGGCCAGGTGAGCCTGAGGACCTTCCCGAGGAATTTCCCCGGACGCTCCGGCACCAAGGACGATCAGGTCTACCTGTGTTCGCCGGAGACCGCTGCCGCCGCCGCCCTCAGAGGCGTGATCACCGATCCCAGGGAGCTCGGAAAGGAGATGGCCTACCCCAGGATCGAGGACCCCGAGAGGTACCTCATCGACGAGGAGTCCATCATCTCCCCGTCCGAAGATCTGAAGGAGACGGATGTCTTGAGGGGGCCGAACATCCGCCCGCTGCCCCATATGGAGCCCCTGCCGCAGACGCTCGCTGCGGAGGTGGCGATCAGGGTCGGCGACAATATCAGCACGGATACGATCATGCCTGCCGGCAGCAGGGTGCTCCCCTTCCGCTCCAACATCGAGGCGCTCAGCGAGTTCGTGTTCTACCAGATCGATCCCGAATTCCACAGGACCTGCAAGAAGCTGGGAACGGCGGCCGTCATAGGAGGGGAGAACTACGGACAGGGATCGAGCCGGGAGCATGCCGCCCTTGCGCCGAGACATCTGGGGGTCCGAGTGAAGATCGCGAAGGGCTTCGCCAGGATCCATAAGGCCAACCTCTGCAACTACGGGATCCTTCCGCTGGTCTTCAAGGACCCCGCTGATTATGAGTCGATCCAGGAAGGGGACAGGATCGTGCTCTCGGATATCCGGAACCGGATATCGCGGGGGGATACGGAGATCCCGGTCGAGGTCGGGGAGAGGAAGATCATGACCGTCCTCGATGTATCGGAGCGCCAGAGAAAACACCTTCTCGCGGGGGGCACCCTGAACCATGTGCGAAATGAATTGAATGTGGACCTGGGCAAGGTGATGAAGTGAGCAAGACGGCCGGGATTTGAAGTCTCGGGGGATGGGTGGAGCGAAGCGAAACCCGTCGATTCGGGACGCGGTGGGACGCAAACCTCTAGAAAGATGGGTTTCGCTTCGCTCCACCCATCCTACACGCCCATGGTTGATTATCCGGCGAAGCGCATGCGGCGAACCTCAGGGGAGGAGGCAAAATGGCTGAATACGTGAACGTGAAGAACACGGGACTCCGCGGGATCCCGGTGGCGGACACCAAGATCAGTTTCATCGATGGAGAGAAGGGCATCCTGATCTATCGGGGGTTCCGCATCGAGGAGCTTGCGGAAAGGGCGACCTTCCTGGAAGTGGCCTATCTCCTTCTCAACGGCCAGTTGCCTTCCGCGGAAACCCTCAAGGATTTTGAAGAGCGCACCGCAAAGGCGAGACCCCTCCCGGGCTACATCCTGGAGTGCTTCCGGCGATTACCCAAGGAGGCGCATCCCATGGATGTGCTTCAGGCGACCGTTCCCCTCCTGGCCATGGCCGACCCGGATCTCGGAAAGGAATCCAGGGAGGCCCATGTGAACATGGCGGTTCGGCTCATAGCCCGGTTTCCCACAGCGGTAGCGGCCTGGCACCGGATCAGGCAGGGACTCGATCCCCTGGAACCCGATCCGTCCCTTTCGCATGCGGCGGATCTCCTGCGCCAGCTTCACGGCAAGATGCCGGATGAGGAGATGGCCCGGGCGATGGATGTGTGCCTCATCCTCCACGCGGACCACACCTTCAATGCCTCGACCTTTGCATGCAGGGAAGTGGCCTCCACCAGGGCGCATATGTATGCGGGGGTGACCGCCGGGATCGGGGCCCTTTCCGGGAGCCTGCACGGGGGCGCCAATGCAGAGGTCATGAAGATGCTGCTCGAGCTTGAAACGGAAAAGGATATTCCGGGATGGGTAAAGAAACAGCTGGAGAGCGGGAATCGGATCATGGGCATGGGTCACGCGGTCTACAAGACCATGGACCCGAGGGCAAAATACCTGAAGGAGATGGGTTGGCGGCTCGGCCGCAAGACTGGACAGGCGCAGTGGCCCGCCCTCTCGGCCCAGGTGGAGGAAGCCGGCCTGAAGGAGTTCGCAGCGCGCGGGAAGACGGAGATCCAGCCCAACGTGGATTTTTTCAGCGCCCCGGTTTACCACATCATGGGCGTTCCCAGGGACCTCATGACCCCCATCTTCGCCATCTCCCGCGTATCCGGGTGGTGCAGCCACATCATCGAGGAAAAGTTCGCAGAGGCCCAGGAGAAGCCCCAGCTCTACAGGCCCCAGGCCGAGTACGTGGGCCGTTACTGCGGCCTGATGGGATGTGAGTGGGAACCCGTGGAGGCGAGGAGTTAAAGAGGTTCATTGTACCTTCCACGGTCCGGCACCTCTTGTGGGGGGACCCGCCAGAGGTTCTACCGATCCGGCGGGAAGCAGCACAGGGTTCATCGCTCAGGGTTCGCTCACCTGCCTAACCTCCTTTAATCACATCATTTTCCCCATTAAATACAGGATCTCCCCCATTTCGAAGAAACGGATCATCACTTAACTTGGTCCTTACCGCTGCGTTCGAAAAAAGTGAGGTGATGAGCTTTGGAGAAGAAGAAAGTCCCGGTGATTCAAGAAGAGGTGAAGGTCGGGAAGCGCCCGAAGAGGAGCGGTGTCCTTAGGGTCCGGAAGAGAGTCCACGACCGGGAGGAGCTCGTGGAGCAACCCCTCCTGAAAGAGGAGGCTGTGGTCACGCGAGTCCCTGTGAACCGCTACCTGGAAACACCTGCGGAAATCCGTGAGGAGGACGGGGTGATCATCGTTCCTCTCATGGAGGAGGTGGCGGTCGTGGAGAAACGATTGCTGCTCAAGGAAGAGATCCGCATCCAAAGAAGAAAGATGGAAGTGCGCGAGCATCAGAAGATCGTCTTGAGGAGTGAAGAGGCAGTGATCGAGCACAGCGGGAAATAGATCATGAGAGGTTCAGGGTATGAGAACAATCGTAGGATTTTTTGACAAATACAAGGAAGCGGAGGGGCTTGTGAACGCCCTGGTGGAGCGCGGCTTCAACCGGGAGAATATCGATCTTGGCAGGACGGCCAAGGGGGAATCCGTGAAAGGGAAAAAGAGAGAAGGTTTTTTCGATTGGCTCTTCGGTTCTCCTGAGGAAAAGCATGAAGCTGTAAGGGGATACTACCCCGAGGGCCCGCACGGGGAAGAGGCCTATGTGGCCGTTTATGCGAGCGACACAGAAGCCATGCTCGCGCGGGACATCATGAGCAACCATGGCGTCGCGGACATAGAGGAGCGGTCGGAGGATTGGATGGAGCCCGGTCGTTTTCGAGAAAGAGGCCCGTTGGGCATGGGAGCCGAGGGCGTTCTCCCGATCGCCGAGGAAGAAGTACGGGTTGGGAAGAGGGAGATCCCGAAGGGTAAGGTCCGCGTGACCAGCCATGTGACCGAGACGCCGGTGGAGGAGGATGTCCGTTTGAGGGAAGAACACGCCAAGGTCGAGCGGCGGCCCGTGGACCGGCCTCTTTCGGAGGCGGATAAGGAAGCCGCCTTCAGGGAGACTTCCTTTGAGGTCCACGAGACCGCCGAAGAGCCTGTGGTCTCGAAAGAGGCCAGGGTGAAGGAGGAAGTGATCATCGGCAAGGAGGAGACGGAGAGGATCGAGAGGGTTCGCGAGACCGCCAGACGCACGGATGTGGAGATCGAGGAAGAGGAGCTCGGAACGTACTCTGATCGGCTCAGAGAAGACATGCGGTTCAGGGGGAAGCGCTGGGCCGATATCGAAGAGGATGTCCGGGCGGACTGGGAGAGAGATCGTCCTGGGACCTGGAGCCGGTATCGGGATCCTCTGCGCCGTCGTTGGGAAGTGCGTGAATAGGTGTGCTGCCCGGCCGGGGGGGAATGTGGCCCCCCCGGCTCCCCTTGCTCCCGCCCGGTTTTCCACCGTGCCGTTTTCGACGGGGGTCCGCCCGGTCGCCGGGTCGCTCCGGAAGACGTCTCTGGTCCTCCACCGACCACCCTGCCTGTGAATCCAATCCCCTGAATACGTCAAAAACCCAACAGGTCGACGCATCGCTCCCGTTCTGAAGGGTCCTCCAGGCCTTCTCCACAGCCGAAATCGACCTCCTTCAAGGCAGTAGAACCCATCCACCCGCCGAACTTCCGGAGGAACCGGAAAGGCATCAATCTTGCTTTCCAGATAAAGAGCACAGGTATGCGCCGGATCGTCCCGCCCGGATTCTCCCTGAATTCTCCGGACCGGAGGTTGAACGAGAATAGAACGACCATGCACCTTTCGATTCCGACATATGAATCAGATCAGACGTTCCCTGAGCGGGCCGCCCCTGGAAATCCATTGAATTCGGAAACCATAAGGCTCAAGATCAACCCGGTTACCCTCGCCTTTCGAGAGGAACAGGCCGATCTCGAGGCTCTCTTCCACCAGAATTATTTCAGGACCAACCTCGGGCACATGAGACTGGCCATGTCCATGGCTGCGTTGTTCTACGGGCTCGCCGGGCTGGTGGAAAACACCTTCCTGCCCAGTGCATCCATGGCCATATGGGTGATCCGGTATGGGGTCGTGGTTCCGCTGTTCATCCTTGGCGTCTTCTTTTCCTTCACGCGCCATTATGAAAAATGCTGGTATGCCCTCTCATGCTTCTACATCCTGGCATCCGGGGGCGGCTTCGTCACGATGATCATTCTGGGGCCAAAGCCCGAGATCTATTCGTACTACGTAGGAGTGATCATTTGTCTGTTCTTCGGCTACACCTTTGCGCGGGAGAGGTTTATCCATGCCTCCCTTGCCGGCTGCATGGTTTCGACATTCTATGTGGCGGCGTCGATTTCAGTCGACACCCCCGTCAGGGATTTTCTTCATGGTATCCAGTACATTTTCATCGCGAATTCTCTGGGAATGATGACCTGCTACTACATCGAATACTCGGCGCGCAGGGACTTTCTCCTGGTCCACCTCTACCAGGAGGAACGGGAAAAGGTCGAGGCGGCGAATCTGAGGCTGGAAAAACGGGTGGAAGAGCGAACCGCGGATCTGACCTCCGCGAACCGGCGTCTGGTGGAAGAGATGGAGGCCCACAGGAGGGCTGAAAAACAGAAGGAGGAACTCGAATCGAGCCTGCGGCGCGCCCAGAAGATGGAATCCCTCGGAACCCTGGCAGGGGGGGTGGCCCATGACCTCAACAACATCCTCTCCGGTGTTGTCAGCTACCCGGACCTGCTGTTGAGCGTGATCCCTAAAGACGACCCCTTCAGGGACTCCATTTCCCTCATCAAGAAATCCGGAGAAAAAGCGGCGGCCATCGTTCAGGATCTGTTGACCCTTGCCCGCCGGGGGGTAGCCATCTTTTCGGTCGTCAACCTGAATACGATCATCGATGAGTACATCGGGAGTCCGGAATTCAGGAGACTGCAGGCCCATCACCCGAATGTGGAGTGCGACCTGAAGTTGGAGCCCCGATTGCGGAATGTCCTGGGGTCGCCGGTACACCTGTCCAAGACGATCATGAACCTCGTATCGAATGCAGCCGAAGCCATGCCGGAGGGGGGCACGATCGAGATCCGCACGGGGGAAAGGGAAATCAAGGGCCCGGTAAGCGGCTGTCCGGATCTCAAGGCCGGTTGCTACGCCGCCGTAACCGTTTCGGACACCGGCGTGGGGATCCCCCCGGAGGATCTGGAAAAGATATTCGAACCGTTCTATTCCAAGAAGGTCCTGGGGCGCAGCGGGACGGGTCTGGGGATGGCCGTGGTGTGGGGAACGGTTCATGACCATCATGGGTTCATCGATGTCAAGAGCGTGCCCGGAAAGGGTACCACGTTTGAGCTGTATTTCCCTTCTACGGATCAGCCGATACGTGCTGAAAAGGAACGGATTCCGATCGACCGCTACAAGGGCGAAGGCGAGTCCGTCCTGATCGTCGACGATGTCCGGGAACAGAGGGAAATCGCGTGCCAGATGCTGACCAGCCTGGGTTATTGCGTCACCGCCCTGCAGAGCGGGGAGGCGGCTGTAGAATACATGAGGAGCCATTCAGTCGACCTGATCGTCCTGGATATGATCATGGATCCGGGGATCGACGGGCTTGAAACCTACCGGCAGATCATCGAACAACACCCCGGCCAGAGAGCCGTCATCGCAAGCGGCTTTTCCGAGACCCGGCGCGTCGCCGAACTGCAGGAGCTGGGGGCGGGTGAATACATCCGCAAGCCCTACAGCGTGGAAAAGCTTGGCGTGGCCGTCAAGAAGGCCCTCACCGGTCGGCCAGGGGGGCCACCGGAGCTTCATCATCGGTCTGAAGCCGGTTCATCACACCAAGGGTGCTAAGGAGACCTCTATCATGGATGCAAAAGGCACTACTCTCCCCATCGCCGTGATCGGAATGGGCTGCCGGTATCCGGGGGCCGACTCACCTCGACAGCTGTGGGCCAACGTGCTCAGCCGCCGGCGGCAGTTCAGACGTATTCCGAAATGCCGACTTCCTCTGGAGGAGTATCACCACGAAGACCGACGGGAGGCAGACAGGACCTATCTCCGCATGGCCGCCGTGATCGACGGGTTCACGTTCGATTGGGTATCGCGGCGCATACCGCGATCGACCTATCTGGCAACGGACGTCGTTCATTGGCTTGCCCTCGAAACGGCACTGCAGGCGGTTGCCGACGCGGGGTACACCGTCGAGACCTTTCCCGGCCCGCGCACCGGCGTGATCGTGGGCAACAGCCTGACCGGCGAACAGTCCCGGTCGTCCACCTTGCGGCTGAGATGGCCCTATGTGCGAAAAGCCTTCCTGGCCGCCGCCCGCCGGTCCCCCTTGGCGGCCGAGGAAGCCGGCGGATTGGAAAAGGTGTTGGAAACCTATTACAAGTCGGCCTTCCCCGAGGTCAACGAAGACACCCTGGCGGGCGGCCTCTCCAACACGATTGCGGGCCGCATCTGCAACTACCTGAACCTCGACGGCGGCGGCTATACCGTAGACGGGGCATGCTCATCCTCCCTGCTGGCCATTGCCACGGCCGCCTCCGTCCTCTCTGCGGGGGACCTGGACCTGGCTCTGGCAGGGGGCGTCGACATCAGCCTCGATCCGTTCGAGCTGGTGGGGTTCGCCAGGACCGGCGCCCTGACATCGGGCGAGATGACCGTCTACGACCGGAGGGCCAGCGGATTCATCCCGGGGGAAGGGTGCGGGTTTGTCGTCCTGAAGCGGTACGAAGACGCGCTCAGGGACGGCAACGATGTCTATGCCGTGTTGCGGGGGTGGGGCATATCGTCGGACGGCGGCAATGCCTCCATCACCGCTCCGAGCGTCCCGGGTCAGGCGGAGGCCCTGAGAAGGGCATACGCCAAGGCGGGCTATGGCGCCGAGCAGCTGAGATTCATCGAAGGCCACGGCACCGGGACCGCCGTCGGCGACCGGGTCGAGGTGGAAGCGATCGCCTCCCTCTTCACCGATCTTCCTCTGCAGCGACCACCCGGCCGCTTCTGCGGCATCACCTCCCTGAAATCGATCATCGGTCATGCCAAGGCGGCAGCCGGGGTCGGCGGCTTCATCAAGGCCGTCATGGCGGTCAACCGCCGAGTTTGTCCGCCCACCGCAGGCTGCCGCACCCCCAACCGGGTATTCGAGGAATCTGCGAAACGGCTTTTCCCGGTCCTCATGGGAAAGCGGTTCCCCCCTGACGAGACGGTACGGGCGGGGGTTTCGGCCATGGGGTTCGGCGGCATCAACAGCCATGTGACCATCGAATCGGCCGGAGGGCCCAGCTGCAGGTTTGACCCCGAGATGGATGAACGGGCCCTGATGGTCTCTTCGCAGGATGACGAGGTATTCGTCCTGACTGCGGATGATGAGTCCGATCTGGGTGCGAAATGCCGGGCACTGGCAGTGACGGTCGAGGGGATCAGTTACGCGGAACTGACGGACCTCGCGGCCGGTCTCGGGCAGAAAACGGATTCACGACATCGCCTGCGTGCGGCGGTGGTCGCAGGGAGTCCGGATGAACTGGCGGGAAAGCTCCGCAGATTGCATGTCATCCTGGAAACCGGGCCTCTGAACCCCGGCCGGGTATACCGGGAGGAATCGGAGCATCTCTGGCTGGGCCATCCGGGCAAACGTCCGCGTGTGGCCTTCCTGTTTCCCGGCCAGGGGTCGCAGAAACTGAACATGGCCAGGTTCCTGGTGGAACGCTTTCCATGGGCCCGTGAGCTCGTGGAGCGCGCGGACCTGATATCCGGCGAATTCAAGACCACCCCCCTCAGTCAGATCATGTTCCCACCGATCGATCAGGCCGCTGACGCCGGCCAGTTCGAATCCTGGTTTCACGAACTGACCTTGACCGCCAACGCCCAGCCCGCAATCTGCCTGGCCTCGGTCTTATGGTGCCGGTTCCTGAGAGAGCTGGGGATCACGCCGGCGGTCGTCGGAGGCCACAGTCTCGGAGAGGCGACGGCGTTTTATGCGGCCGGCGGTTTCGATGAAACGACCCTCCTGCGTTTTGCCTTCACCCGCGGCCGGGCCATGACCCTGCCGCAGGAGATCGCCGGCGCCATGCTCGGCTTGCGATGCAACCGCCGCCAGGCCGAGGGCCTGCTCGGGAGGATCTCCGACGGGTACGTCGCACTGGCCAATATCAACGCACCCGACCAGGTGGTCGCTTCCGGAGAGCTTTCCGCGATCGAGCAGCTGAGCCGACTGGCCAGAGAAGAGGGGATCGCCGCCAGCCGATTGCCCGTCTCCAGCGCATTTCACTGCAGGCTGACCTCCCATGCCGCGAAAAAACTGGAGGAAGAGGCGAGTCTGCCGACCAGGCTGTCAAAGCCCTCAATCCGCCTGCTCAGCTGCATGGACGGCCGCGAGATCCCCGGGGGGCATGACCTGAAGAACCACTTTGTCCAACAGGTCACCTCCCAGGTCGACTTCACGGCATTGGTTGAATCCGCAGCCCGCGGGTCGGACATCCTGGTCGAGGTCGGCCCCGGCCGGGTTCTAACGGGACTGGTCGGCGCAATTCTTCAAGGCGGCGGCCCCCCGTGTCTTCCGGTGGAATCGTCACCCTTTCAAACCACCGATCTGAACCGGCTGCTTGCCACCCTTTTCGTTCATGGGCTGGACATCCACTGGAATGGACTGTATGCCAACAGGCTGGTGTACCCCTTTGTCGCGCCGGCCGATCGATCCTTCATCGGGAATCCCTGCGAGACCCCGCTTGACGTCGAAACGGCCGATCCTCCCGACACCCAAGCCGGGGCACGGGGGTTGACGGCCTCCCTGCTGCCCGGCCTTGGCGATGTTCCGCTCACCACGCTGCGGTCCTACCTGGAGAAGCGCGGTCCGTTCCTGGCCGACGTCGTCAGGGCCGATCTCAAGTCCATGGCTCCGGAACAACCGGTTGCGGATGTCGAGATGCGGCCGCCCTCCATGATCCGTCCGGACACAACCGACCCGAAACAGGACCGGCAGGTCGATCGGTCGGCGGAGGAGATCCTCTATGGGCTGGTCGAGGAGGTGACCGGGTTTCCAAAGGAGACGTTGACCCCCGAGGCCCGGCTCCTGGATGACCTGAACCTGGATTCCATTAAGTCGGGCGAGCTCATTGCACGATTCGCGAAACACTTCAATCTTTCCGGAGAGCTCGACCCCGCCGAATGGACCAACGCCTCGCTCGGAAGGATCGTCGATCTGATCGTTCATCGCCGTTCGGATCAGTCCGGGGCCGGCCATAAAGATCGGCTGCTGGACATCGCGGAGGTCCTGAGAACGCTCCTCGACCAGACCTCGCAGATCACGGGGATCCCCTCCGGGGACATACCGATCGACGCCCCTGTCGGAGCCGGGCTGAAACTGGAGGCGGATCAACTCCATCTTGTCCTGACCGCCACTTCAAAGGTGCTCAAACGCGACCTGAACCTGGACCTGCAGCCGCTTCTCCATCGCAGCCTGGAACAGATTGCCGAGATTGTGGTCCGGATCGCGCGAAGCGGAGAGAAGGGCGACCTGAGACCGGTCCTCCATCTGTCCAACACCTGGGTTCGGGAACTGCGGATCGATGTCATAGAAAGTGAACGGCCCCCACTCCCTCCCTGGTATGGAAAACGCGCAGAGGACCAGTGGCCCAACGCCCGGGTCCTGGTCCTGGGGGACGACCCGGAGGATGAGGTCTGTCACGCCATGGAGAGACACTTGAGCCGCCTGGGCGCCAGGGTGCTCGTAAAGAGCTTCGACTCAGCCCGGTCCGTGGAGTTCAGGCGGACGGTGGACGGGTTTTCCCATTTCATCGCCGTCCTGCCCCGCACAGCCCGGGTCTCCGATCCGTCCGAGGACGATGTGAAGCACATGGTCCATCGTCTGTCCTTTGCGGCGGCTCCGCCGCCGGCCAGCCATGGACCCAGGCGCCGTAACTGCCTGGGTTTTGTCCAGTTCGGGGGGGGCTTTTTCGGTATTCGCCCGGATGCACCGTTCCTGGACCAGTGCTGCGCGACCGCATTGGCCAAGAGCGTCTATCTCGAGCGCGACGATCTGAAGACCCGGGTGATCGACTTTGATCCCGGGATCGGGGCGAAGGATATAGCGGAAAAGACGATCCTGGAGATGCAGGGGCCGCAGGATTTTGCGGAAGTGGGTTACGATCACCGGTTGATCCGGCGCACCCCCGTCGCGAACGCCATCGAACCAGCCCAGTACGACAGAGACCCGATCACTTGGTCGAGCAAGGATGTCATCCTGGCGACCGGGGGCGCAAAGGGGATTACCGCGGAATGCGCATTCGCCCTGGCCCGGACCCTGGGAACCGGAATGGCCCTGGTCGGAAGAACGCCGATCCCGGATCCGGGAGCCGCCGGTCCCGAGGGAGAGAAGATCCTCGAGATCCTCCGGCGATATAGTGACCAGGGGCTTCAGGCCCGTTATTACAGCTGCGACATCTGCGACCGAAGATCCCTGGCGGAAACGGTAAGGCAGATTCAAAGAGAGATGGGTCCAATAACGGGTGTCATCCACGGAGCAGGCCGGAATTCCCCACGACGATTTCACCAGGTTCCCGTGGAAGAGGCGCTCAAAGAAGTCGCTCCGAAAGTGATCGGCGCCCTCAACCTGCTCTCCCTGCTGCAGGAGGCCCCTCCGAAGATCATTGTCGGGCTCACTTCCAGCATCGGAATCACCGGAATGCAGGGCAATGCGTGGTATGCGTTTTCCAACGAGGCCCTGGATCTCATCCTTCGGCGCTACGGGGCGAACCACCCGACGACGCGAACGCTGTCCGTGGCCTACAGCATCTGGCGCGACGAAGGAATGGGGGCCAGGATGGGGAGCGTCCAGGTCCTCAAGAGACAGGGAATCGATGCCATCCCCACGAAAGAAGGGGTCAAACGGTTCATCCGCCTGTTTCTCCGCAACCCCGGGACCCACCAGGTCCTCGTGGCCGCCCGCATGACGCAAATGGATACCCTGGGAACGCCGGCCGCGCCTCCTGTGGAGGGGGCGAGGTTTCTTGAAAAACGGATTCACTACATCCCCGGGGTCGAATCCGCGTTCCTGGTTCACCTCTCCCTGGAGGAGGATCTGTATCTCCAGGACCATTGCTACAACGGTTCCTACCTTTTCCCGGCGGTCTTCGGTCTGGAGGCCATGGCCCAGGCTGTCGCCCATGTGACCGGGGTCACCGGATTCCGCGGCGTGCGGGTGGAGAACCTCTTGTTGAGGCGGCCGATCATCGTAGACCCGGAGAAGGGTGCGGACATCATCGTCTGGGCCCAGGCAGAGGAGCGCGCTGCCGCCGAAGATCCTTTGTCCGTCCGGGCAGGGATAGCCAGGGTCGGCGTGGATTCAAACCCGGATTTCTTCTCAGCCACCTTCATCATGGGGTCATGGGACTCCCCCCACAGGCAGCCTCCAGAGCTCCCCGCCGAACCCCTCGATCTTGATCCCCCGACAGACCTGTACCGCAACACCTTCCTGTTTCAGGGGCCTCGTTTTCAACGCTTCGACCGGGTCCATCTGCTGGAGCGTTCCTCGGACGACTCGGGGGTCGCGGTCATCAGCGTCCGGCCTTCGGAAGAGGATTGCGCCAGGCTCGCCTTTGCCGGCCCGGAACACCACGCACTCTTGCTAGGGGATCCTTTCCAGCGGGACAACCTGCTCCAGTCGGTGACCCTGCTGGTCCCCCAGGAGGGGGCCCTTCCGCTCTCCGTCCGCCGCTGGGACATCTACCCCCGGCGCATGTCGGGACAGGTTCGGATGCTCGTGCAGACCCGCCTCCTTGGGTTGCAGCAGGACGAAATCGACACGTCGGTGGAATCCTTCGACCCCTCCGGTCTGCCGGCGGAGACGCTGGATGGATTTCGTTTGAAGGTCCTGAAACACCATGATGAACATCCGACCACGGCCGACCTGTTGCACCCCGACGACCGCGACACGAGAGAGGTGCAGAAAAGGATCTCCGAACTTGCCGCCGGGCTTCGTCTGCGGATCCCGCTGGTCCGTGTGTCTCACCTGCCGGGCCTTCACGAAAAGACCAGACAGGAACGGAGGGAGGCTGAGCTCCCTCTGCTGAACAAGGCCGTCGAGCAATGGGCGGAGCGCAGAAACGGAAACCGATCGGCGGTGAGGATCGAGTGGGAGCCCTCCGGGCGACCGGCGGCATGGATCGGCGATGAAGCGGTGGGCGTCTCCCTTGCCCACGATGCGCGCTACTGCATCGTTGCGGTCGGGGCTGCTCCCCTCGGGTGCGACCTGGCCCCGGTTCTGCATCGCACGCTGGAGCAGTGGCACGCGCTCCTGGGCCCTTTCGGAAGGGCCCTGATCGAGGGGAACCTGGCCGAAGAGGAGATCGATCGCCGCGGGACGGCGCTCTGGGCCGCAAGGGAAGTCCTGCAGAAGCTGAACGTGAAGGAGACCCTGTCCATCGGACTTGAAAAGCCGAGCGAGGACACCCTCCTGTTTCTCTGCACGACGGAAAAGAGGGTGATCAAGGTTCTCGCCTTCCGGGCGGTCTTCACCCTGGGCGGAGAAGGGGTGGTCGCCCTGTCCGTAGGCGATTCCCAGGCTTCGATCATGGCCGACGATGCGCAAGCGGTCGACTATCCGGGGTATGAATCCCTGTTCGATCGGCAACATTTCAGGCTGATCAAAGGGGGTCCCCAGGGGCAGGCCGTCTTTGTTCACCGCTTTCCGGTCACGTTCATGCCGGTCGGACAACTCAGCCGGCACGTCTATTACTCCCACTACTTCTTCTGGGCCGGGACGGTCCGTGAGGCCTCTGCCTGGCCCGTGCTGGGAAAGATCGCCGACCAGTTCTCGACCGGGAAATGGGGCGGCGTGACCAATTTTGCGGACCTGAAAATCCTGGGAGAGGCAACGACTCACGACCTGGTTGAGGTGCGGATGTGGTCATCAGGCAACGGCGGCCCGCAGAACTCCGTCCTGGACCTGACCTACGACTTCAGGAAGGTGCTGCCGACGGGCGGATACGAGCGCCTTGCCTGGCTGGAGCAGAAAACGACCTGGGTGAGGATCCTCGATCACGGCGTCGCCAAGGTGGAACCCTATCCCGATTATTATGCCGACTTCATTGATTACATGCTGCCCCGATACGATGGTCCCAACTCTCCGGAGCCGATCGCAGAGCCTCTTCAGCCGTTGTTCGAGCATGGGGGCGAGGATGATCTGTACATGGCCCCGCCCGGGCCCGCAGTCAAACCGGTCCTTCACAGCCAGTGGATAGAGACCTCCCTGGAGGAGGTCAACATCGTCGGAAATATCTACTTCGCCAACTACTACGCATGGCAGGGGAGGGTCCGCGACCGGTATCTGTATGATCTTATCCCGGACCATTTCCGGGGCACCGGAGAGAAGGGGGAGCTGATCTGTCTGAACTGCCGCACAGACCACCTTCGGGAAGCGATGCCTTTTGAGCGCGTCGAGGTGAGAATGGCGCTGAAAGCGCTCAAGACATGTCGCGCCACCCTTCACTTCGAATACTTCAAACCCGGTCACGACGGCAGCCCCGTGAAGCTGGCCACCGGAAGACAGGAGGTGGTCTGGGTGCAGAGGGACGCCCAGGGGCGTCCCGTACCCCATCCTTTCCCGTCGGCGGTTCAGGCGGCCTTCCTGGGAGCGGTCGAGGCGAAATGAGTGACCCTCGCTGCGTCACAGGAACGTCTCCACCAGTTCCTCCGCCTTGGAAGGGTCCAGCTTCAGTCGGTTGAGGGGGCCCTTCCTGAGCGCAGGGACCCGCTCCTCGAAGGACTGCGCCTTGCCGTTGCGGTAGAAGATCCCAATGGGGACCCGGTCGCCCCACTCGCGGGACTTGTGGATGGCCGCCACCAGGTCCTCGGGGTCGTGTCCTTCCTCGTTCAGGTCGTAGATCCGCTCCTCATACCACCGGAAGGTGTGGATTCGGTCGAAGGTCACGCACGGCTGCAGCACATCCACCAGGGAAAACCCCTGCACCTGCATCGCTTCCTTGATCAATCCGGTCAGATGCGGGATTCGTCCCGCAAACCCTCGGGCCACGAAAGGCGCCTCGAAGAGGGAGGCGATGGCGAGCGGGTTGAAGGGGGTCAGGAAGACCCCATGGCCCTGGACCTTGGTCACGAACCCCCTCTCGGTGGTCGGCGATGCCTGACCCAGGGTGAGACCGAAGACCTGGTTGTTGTGGGTGATCAGGGTGAGGTTCACATTCCGGCGAAGGGCGTGGATGAAATGGTTCCCCCCTTCTCCGTAGCTGTCGCCGTCGCCGCCGATGACGACAACGGGGATCCTCGTTTCGGCTATCCTGATTCCGGTCGCCACGGGGAGGGCCCGGCCGTGAAGACCGTTGAACATGTTCCCTCTCATGTAGTGAGGCAGTTTTCCGGCCTGGCCGATGCCCGAGACCATGATGACCTCGTGAGGCTTCAGGCCGAGTTCGGCCAGGGACTGTTTGACCGCTCTCAGGATGGAAAAGTTGCCGCATCCCGGGCACCAGGCAATGGGGAAGTCATTGTCGAAATCCTTTGGGGAACTCTTCATCGGCCGAGCACCTCCTTCCTGAATCCCTCGACGATCTCGGACGCCGTAAACGGCCTCCCCGTATACTTCAGGATGTGGGCGTCCGGTTTCCTCCCGAGCTCCATGGTCATGAGACGGGCGAACTGTCCGGTGAAATTGATCTCCGCCACCGCCCACCTCCGAGCCCCCTTCAATGCATTCTCGGCATGAATACGGGGGAAAGGCCAGATCTCGCCGAAGTGCACTCCCCGGACGTCCACACCATCCCTGTTGAGGATCTCGATCGCCTCCGAGACCGCGCCCAGGGTGGAGCCCCAGCTCACGAGCAGCAGCTCCGCCTTGGGATTACCCAGCGTCCTCGGGGGGGAGATCTCCTTCTCCATGCCGGCGAGCTTTCGAAAACGCTTCTCGTTCATCTCCCTTCGAACCTCGGGCTCTTCCGTGATGTGGCCCCATTCGTCATGTTCATGGCTGTCCGAGATCACCTCGAAGCCGAAGGCCGAAGGGATGGAGCGCGGGGATATGCCCGATTCCGTGACCGCGTACCTCTTGTACTCCTTGACCCCGCGGGCCTCCTCCTCGTTCACCAGATGCCGGTCGATCCGGATGGAGGAGACATCGAAGCGCTCTTCCGTGTAATAGCAGTCGGCAAGGTACTCGTCGGTCAGGATGACGACAGGCACATGGTACTTCTCCGCAAGGTCAAAACCCTTCACGGTCGCAGAGAAAGCTTCCCCCGGTGTGGCCGGCGCGAATACAAACCTCGGGAACTCTCCCTGGGACGCGTGGACCACGAAGAGCAGGTCGCCCTGCTCCGTTCGTGTGGGGAGTCCGGTGGCCGGGCCAGGTCTCTGTCCTTCCACCACCACGAGCGGCGTCTCGGAGACGGCCGCCAGACCGAAGGCCTCCGTCATGAGGCTGAACCCTCCCCCTGAGGTGGCGGTCATGGAACGGACCCCGCCGTAGGAAGCGCCGATGGCCATGTTGATGGCGGCGATCTCGTCCTCCGCCTGTTCCACAACGAGATCGAAGGGCTCCCCGTGTTCCGCAAGAAACGTGAGGATGGCCGTGGAAGGACTCATGGGATAGGCCGTAAAGAAACGGCACCCTGCGGCGATCGCGCCCAGGCAGACCGCTTCATGCCCCGTGATGAGCATCCTTGACGCCTTGTCGAGAGGCGAAAAGCCGGGCCGCTCCAAGGTTTCGGACTGCTTCACGGCCGCTTCATACCCGGCCTTGGCCGCCTTCACGTTTCGCTCCCCCGCTTCCCCTTCAAAACGGGAGGCCAGGTACTCTGTAAGGTATCTCAGGTCCCAGCCGATGATCCCCAGGGCGGCCCCGGCTGCGACCGTATTCGCGTAGACCCTGCTGCCGCCGGCTTCCTTGGCGATCTCCTCGAAGGCGAGCCCGACGACAGGATGACTTTGCCCCTCGGGCGGGCTGCCCTTCTGCGAGTCATAGAGGATGACACCGGAGGGGCCGAGTTCCTGGCTGTGCAGCCCTATGCTTTCTCCCGTCAGGGCGATCAAAAGGTCCAGCGGCAACGCATGACAACCCACGGGTCTCCGGGTAACCCGCATGTGGAAGAAATTGTGACCTCCGCGGATGCGGGACTCCTTGTCCTGAAGCGCAAAGACATGCCAGGCTCCTCTGACGAAGACCTTCCCCAGGATCACCGAAAGGGTTTCTATTCCCTGGCCCGCTGCACCGGCAGCGAGCAGATTGAATTCAGAGACGCTGTTCTTGTGATTGGCAGCCATAGATCCAAGTCTCTCCTCTCCAGACAGCAGATTTTCGAACTGGTCCTTGCCGCAGCATGAGCCCCCTCGGGCGGGCTAAGAAACCCTGGATTCCCGAAAGCGGGACACCTTTTTTACCGAGCCACCACTATACCCGCCGGTGAAGTAGGTGAAAGGTAGCCCTATCCCGTATTTTCAATCCCCTCTGTTCGTATCCGGCCGTTGGACATCGGTCCACTCCCCCGACTCGATCTCCTTTCTCCGGCCCGGGCCCCCCCATAATCTACAGTAAGAGGGGATCCTATATACAGTGAATATTCTATTTCAGTCCTGTTGCGAAGGTATTAATCGCAAGGAGTCCCCTTGCTTCGGGAAATCATCCGGCGTGGCAGCCAACGTAAATACGTTCCTGGTCCCGTTAAGGGAGGAGGTCGCTGGGGCATGAAAATGAGATTGGAGCCTGGTTACGGTGCAGAAGTCGACAGCGTCGACAAGGAGAGCTGGGAGTCCCTTCTCCGGGGGTTCGACGATGCGAATATCTACCAGACGTGGTCCTATGAAGCCGTGATCAGTGGAGAAAAAAAGGTGAGTCGTCTGGTGTTGAAGAAAGGAGGCGTGGTCACAGCGCTTGCGCAGGTCAGGCTCGTGAAGGTGCCGTTTACCCCCTTCGGGGCAGCCCACATCCGCGGCGGGCCGGTCTGGAGAAGGAAGGGGGAAAGGCCGAGCATGGAGATCTTCCGGCAGGCCCTTCGTGCCCTGCGGAACGAATATGCCTGCAAACGCAGGCTGGTCGTTCGAATCCTCCCCTCCCTTTTCAACCACCAGGCAGGGACATTTGACCCCATTCTCGAGGAGGAGGGATTCGACCGACTCTCGCTGGAGCCCGCGGACAGGACCCTGCTGATCAGGCTGGACAAGGACGTGGACCAACTGAGGAGGGGCCTGGACCAGAAGTGGCGAAACCGTCTGAACTATGCCGAGAGGCAGAACCTGGATGTGATGGAAGGGGACGAAGACCTCCTCTTTTCCGATTTCATCGACATCTACGATGAGATGCATGCACGAAAAAGGTTTGTGAAGACCTCGGATGTCCGTCAGTTCAGGGAAATGCAGGAGATCCTCCCGACCCCTCTGCGGATGCGGGTCTCCATGGCGTACTACGGGAAGAATCCCGCCGCCGGCCTGATCTGCAGCCCGATCGGGGACACGGGCGTGTGTCTCTTTGCCGCCACCGCCAATGCAGGACTGAACAGCCAGGCCTCTTACCTGCTCCAGTGGAGGACGCTCTGCTGGCTCCGGGAAAAAGGTGTGAAGTGGTACGATCTGAACGGGATCAGCCCTCAGGCCAATCCCGGGACCTACCGGTTCAAGGCCGGCCTCTGCGGAAAGAACGGCGCGGATCTTCGTCACCTGGGGACGTACGTGTCGCACGAGAACGCGATCGCCAGTAAGGTGATATGGCTCGCCAATGTCACCCGCAACCAGTACAGGAAAAGCAGGAGGATCGTAACCAGCCTCGTATACCAGCCCGGCGGAAAGGAGGGGCGAAGGAAGACCGGCTGAGTTGCGGGTAACTCTCCCCCCTTTCTGACTCGATAGAAGATGAGAAGATGAGAGGTTTAGAAGTTGAGAAGAGAGCATGGGAACCAAAGACCGCATCTTCTCAACCGCTCGTCTTCTCACCCTCTTGTTTCTCAACTTCTCAACTTCTCATCCTCTCAACTTCTCGTCTTTGGCCTGACAGTTGCATGATCTGCTTCAGGGCGTGATCGCCTGAGAACGGGAGCGAAGCCGATCGTTTTCTGTAAGCAGAGTCGACGTGACCTACCTGTCTTTACTTCATTTCGTCAGCTTTCTCATCTACCTGGGACTGGCATGCTATGTCCTGGGCAAGAGCCCGCGATCCCTCCTGAACCGGTTGTGCACGGTGATCCTCATCTGTTTTGCCATTTGGTGCATGGGGAAGACCGTCAGCCACAACCCGGGCACCCCTGAGCAGATCGCCCTTTTCTACTGCGATGTCGTCATCATAGGCGCATGGACCTTCCCGGGTTTTCTCCTCTGGTTCGCCCTGGCGTTCACCGGCAGGGAGGGGCTGCTGAAAAAGTGGTGGGTCTACGGGGCCATCTTTTTCATTCCCGCAGGGGGAATCCTTCAGCAGTGGGCCTTCACCAACCTGCTGCTCTATGTAAAGCGGCCCTACGGGTGGGGACTCCAATGGACCGGGGCCTACTGGAATCTTCTGCTGGTTCCCTACTTCTTGCTGGCCGTCTGTGCGGCCGTCGGCCTGATGCTCCATTTCGCAGCAAGGACAGGGGACCAGTTGAAGAGAAAGCAGGGACTCATCATAGGGGTGGGGACCATCCTGCCGTTTCTCCTCGGTTACCTCACCAATATCATCCTCCCGCCGCTGGGCGTGGCACCGGTCCCGGACCTCGCGCAGAACACGGCCCTCATATGGGCCTTCGGTCTCGTCTATGCGATCGTCAAATACAGGTTCCTGGTCATCAGCCCCGAAACGGCGGCGGAACATATCCTCTCCACCATGGCGGACGCCCTGATCCTGGCTGAGCCGCGAGGCAGGATCGTGGCCGTCAACCAGGCCACCGCCGATCTCCTGGGACATGAAAGGCGCGAACTGACGAAGATGAGGCTGGACGACATCCTCGAAAGCCGAAGCAGACGGGACTTGAAGGAGATCTGGACCAGGAAGGTCGTCAAAGGACGGGATGTGATGCTGAAGACCAGGGAAGGAGGGAGCGTTCCGGTCGGCTTCTCGAGCTCCCTGCTCATGGGAGAAGGAGGTTCCGTGGTCGGAGTCGTATGCATCGCAAGGGACATCACCGAAAGAAAGCGATACGAGCGGCAACTGAGAAAGGCCAAGGAGCAAGCGGAGCAGGGGAGCAGGGCAAAGAGCGAGTTCCTGGCCAACATGAGTCATGAGCTCAGGACGCCGCTGAACCACATCCTGGGATTCACCGAACTCGTTCTGGACCAAAAGGTGGGCGGTCTCAACGAGACCCAAGCCGAATACCTGGGAGATGTGGTCCGTAGCGGGAAACATCTCCTTGCACTAATCAATGACATCCTGGACCTCTCCAAGGTGGAAGCGGGGAGGATGATCCTGGAGCTCGAGGACGTCGACCTGAAGGAGGTGCTGGAAGGCAGCCTGATGATGGTCCATGAAGGGGCCCTGAAAAAACAGATCCGGATCGAGAAAGCGATGAACGGGGTCGATGGAATCTTCAGGGCGGATGAGCGGAAACTGAAGCAGGTCCTCTGCAACCTGCTCTCCAATGCCGTGAAGTTCTCCCCGCAGGGCGCGGTCGTCACCCTGCGCGCGGATATGGTCGCCGCACCCGCGTCGGAACCCCCCGTCGGAGGATCGGCCGGTGATCAGTCGGGTCCGATACCGAAGGGCGGCCCGCCTGCGGAGGGGCCCACCACCCATCTCGAGGTCTCGGTCGAAGACGAGGGCGTCGGTATCCGGCCGGAGGACCTCGAACGGATCTTCAACCGTTTCGAGCAGGCGGGAGGGCCTTCGTACCGCCGGTCGCAGGGAACCGGGCTGGGGCTTTCGCTCACGAGGGAGCTGGTCAGACTGCAGGGGGGAAGGATCCGGGCCGAAAGCGAGGGGGAAGGGAAAGGGAGCCGGTTTAGGGTGGTCATACCGATCGGCAGGGCCGGGTGACGATCCGCCGGATGGGTGAAATGCATGGGCGGGCAAACCATTATTCCATCATTCCAGGAGTCCGGTTTACACTAGAGTTCCTCCGGCGTGAACGCCACGACGTCTCGTATATCCGCCTGATCCGCAAACAACATCACCAGTCGGTCCACGCCCAGGGCGATGCCCGCGCACTCCGGCAGATGGGGAAGGGAGTCGATGAATCTCTCCGGAAACGGATAGACCGGCCTGCCGGACCTCCTGCGCTCCTCCCTCTCCGCTTCGAACCGCTCACGCTGCTCGCGCGCATCGGTCAGCTCCGAGAAGCCGTTGGCGAGCTCCAGGCGGGCCACGTAGAGTTCGAACCTCTCCGCAACGGTCTCGTCCTCCCTCTTTTTCCTGGAGAGCGCGGCCAGCCGTGCCGGGTAATCGTAGAGAAAGGCCGGCCTGGAAAGCCCTAGAAAGGGTTCGATCCCGGTGACCATCACCTCGTCGAAGCGATCTTCGCGCAAGGCCTCGTCGGCATCCGTCCCGGCGTACCGCTGAAACGCCTCCCGGACCGAGATCCGCTCCCACGGGGGCTCAAGGGAGATCTCGTCTCCCCGGTAACGCAACCGGTCTCCGCGCCCGAGTTCGCGGGAGATGAACCGGACCAGTTCCTCGCAATCTCTCATGAGGTCCCGGTAGTCCATGCCCGCACCATACCACTCGAGCATGGTGAATTCCGGGAGATGGCGGGAGCCTCTTTCCCCCTGCCGGAAGCAGCGGCAGATCTGAAACAGCCGGGAGAAGCCCGCAGAGAGGAGTCTCTTCATGCACAGCTCAGGGGAGGTGTGGAGGAAAAGATCCCCTGCCGGGACGGCTTCGATATGGACTTCGGGCGCAGGGGCCGGGATGAGGTACGGGGTCTCGATCTCCAGGTAACCTTGGGCGACGAAGAAAGAGCGTATGGCCTGAATGACCCTTGCGCGAAGCCGGAGGGACTCCTTCTTCGCGGCCGGTCTCCACGTCTCGTCGGTTGTATTATGATTTGACCCGGGTGACATACTCCCCGGTTCTCGTGTCTACCGTGATCTTGATCCCCTGCTCCACGAAGGGGGGGACCCTGACGGTGTACCCTGTCTCCAGGGTAACGGGTTTGCTGTCGCCGGCGACCGAGTCCCCTTTGGCCCAGGGTTCGGCCTTGACCACGAGGAGGTCCACGAAGTTCGGAAGGGTGATGCCGATCGGCCTGCCGTCGAAGAGGAGGATATCCACCTCGAGATTGTCGATCAGGTAGTTCTTGGCGTCCCCGACCTGCTCCTCACCCAGCACGGACTGCTCGTAATTCTGCGTGTCCATGAAATAGAACTGACCGTCCTGGCTGTAGAGGTACTGCATCTTCCTCTGCTCCAGGTCCGCGGGCTCGAACACATCGCCGGAGCGGTAGGTCCTGTCGAGGATCACGCCCGTGATCATGTTCCTCATCTTGCATCGGTATAGCGCCTGTCCCTTTCCGGGCTTGACGAACTGGAAATCGATGATCACATACGGCTCTTTGTCGATCTGGATCTTGAGTCCTTTTTTCAACTCGCCGGCATTGTACATGGGCCCTGTCCTCTTTTCGTGAATAGGATCGTCCGGTGTCTTGTCACCAATCAGGAGTGGCTTTGCGGGCCGTTAAAAATGACATGGATGTCGCGTAGTTCCATGACAAGACCAAGAAAGTATAAAACTATATAGGGAAGAGCACGAGGTGTGTCAAGATCAAACCAGGAGCAATCGGTCTTCAGGGCCGGAGCGGAAAGGTACCGGGGCCGGTGGCGGGGTTCAGTCTGTGATCAGAGGAGTCCTTCCGTCCAGGACGAGCTGATGGAGCTTCTCCACCACGGCGGGAAAGCGCTCGGACGTGAGCCCCAGCATGTTGAGACGGACGGGGAGATCCTTTGTGCCGAGCCTCTCCATCTCCTGCCCGACCATGAACCGCGAAATGATCAGATCGGCGAGATACACCAGGTGCACCAGTTCAGGGTCTGCGGCGGCCTTCTCCGGGGTATGGTGATAGAGGATCACATCCGTATGCACCTCGGGGAGGCACCATTTCTTTGCGAGCAGCCCGCCCACCTCGGCGTGAGTGGTCCCGAGCAATTCCCTCTCGGCAGTGGTGATATTCTTCCCATCCGTCTGGACGCGGCGATAGAAGAGGCCCAAGGCCCTGGCCACGTGCTGGTCCAGAACGACCTTCCCGATATCGTGCAGCAGCCCTGCCGTGTAGGCGACGTCGGCCGGCGCCTTCCCGGTGAAATTGGCCAGCGCCTCGCACAGGACGGCCATGCCGAGGGCATGCTTATAGAGACCGCCCTTGCACAAAGAATACCCGTTGCCGCTGTTGGGGTAGAAGTCTTCGAGGGAGGCCGAAACCACGAGTTGAAGGAAGCGCTTCTCACCGAGCATGACCAGCGCCCGGTCGACGGAATCGACGCCCTTCTTCATCCCGAACAGCGCGGAACGGCAGAGCCTGAGGACCTTGGCGCTGAGGACCTGATCCTGTCGAATCTCCCTGGCCACATCCCGGAAGCTGTATTTACCTTCCCGGACCATATGGGTGATCTTGAGGGCGATCTGGGGGATCGGTCGCACGCGGTCCAGGGAGGCCTCGATCTCATTGGGGGTGGGCTTCCAGGAATATCCCCTGTCGGTACCGGTGAACGCGGGCTCCAGGGGGTCGATGCGGGTCTCCATCGAGCGAAGATCCAGGCTCAGCCGGCAGGTGAAAAAGCCTCCGGTTTCCATCTTCTGCAAGGGGATGTGGCGGCTGCGCAGGAACTCTTCCACCACCTCGGCCGTGCGTCCGCCGATGTTGAGGTTCAGGTCCAGCTCGGAGACCGGGCCGACGAGGGCCCCGCCGGCCAAACATGCCCGCAGTCTTCCCGGGGACGCGCCCGCCTCCTGAAGGGCCTTGAGGAACAGAGGCATGCCTGTGGTGGCGTAGGCCGCCGGGGCCCAGGGGCTGTCCGGGCCGGCCGGTTCCGGGAGAAGGAGGTGGATCAGACCGCCGATCCGGGCATCCGGGTCGATGAGCGTGACCCCGAGGCAAGTCCCCAGATAGGCCTCCAGAACCTCATCCCGTGTGCTGTCCACAATGAAGGTTCCCGAGGGAACGGACCGTTTCTCGATCGCATGAGCTTCTGTGTTCACCGGAGTTACCTGCCTGAGTGGGATCATGCCTTCCCATTCGGCATTCTCAGGGGATACCTTTAGCGGAAAGAACGGGGGAGAAGCGTGGAGTGCTGGAATGACGGAATGCCGGGATGACGGGTAGAAGAAAGGATGCGGTGACGGATTCCTTGGAAGGAATGGAATGACAGGGTGGTCAGGACGGGGAAAATCCCGGTTTCCCCATCATCCCATTCCCCCGGTATTCCATTCCCCCATGGTTACCTGCCGTTTTTCGCAAAGGCGAACCCGCGCTCGATGCCTTTGCAGTTCAGGGGAAAGAACTTCTCCTTGCCCTTGAGCGCCGCCTCCATGCCCTTGACGGTCTCTTCGATTGACAGGATCCCGGTCTTTGCACAGAGGGCGCCGATCATGACCATGTTGGAGGCCCTGTCCGATCCGACCTCCTGGGCCAGCTGCAGTGTGGGAACCTGGACGACCTCCAGGTCCGCACGCGAGCCCCTGCCGTCGATCAGGGACGAGTTCAAGAGCATCAGGCCGTTCGCTACGACCGACGGCTCGAATTTTTCGAGGGAGGGGTAGTTCATGGCCACCAGCACGTCCGGATTGGAGGCCACCGGGGAGGCGATCTTCTTATCCGAGAGCGTGACGGTGCAGTTGGCCGTGCCCCCGCGCATCTCCGCCCCATATGCGGGGAAGTAGGTGACGTTGAGCCCCTTGTGCATGGCCCCGTGGCTTAGGATGTACCCCATCAGGAGCACACCCTGCCCGCCGAATCCTGAGAAAACGGTCCTGAATATCATTTCTTGTCCCCGTACCCGGTGATATCCTTGATTACGCCCAGCGGATAGGTCTTGACCATGACCTCATTGACCCATGCCCAGGCCTCCTGGGACGACATCTTCCAGTTGGTCGGACAGGGCGAGAGCAGCTCCACCAGGGAGAAACCCAGGCCGTCCAGCTGACATCGAAAGGATTTCATGACGGCCTTCTTTGCCTGTCGAATCTGCTTGAGCGAGCTGAGGGCGCATCGTTCGATGTAGACCACCCCGTCGCACACGGCAAGCATGCGGGAGATATCGATCGGCCTGCCGTGGAGCTTCTCATCCCTTCCTCCGGGGGACGTGGTGGCATCCTGCCCGATAATGGTGGTGGGCGCCATCTGTCCGCCGGTCATCCCGTAGATCGCGTTGTTGATGAAGATCGTCGAAATCATCTCCCCCCGGTTCGCCGCGTGGATCGTCTCCGCAGTGCCGATCGCAGCCAGGTCCCCGTCCCCCTGGTAGGTGATGACAAGATCATCGGGACGGACCCTCTTGATGCCTGTGGCCACGGCGAGGGCGCGGCCGTGGGGGGCCTCGATCATGTCGAAATTGAAATAGTTGTAGGCCAGGACAGCGCACCCGACCGGAGGAACCCCGATGGTCTTTTCCCTGAGTCCGAGCTCGTCGATGCACTCGGCCACGAGTCGATGGGCAATGGAATGGCCGCATCCCGGACAGTAATGGGTCGGCTGGTCCTTCAGAGACTCAGGCCTGCCGAATATCTTCTTATAGGCCCCCTGCTCGCTCATACCTCTACCCTCCTGCCCATCCTGCCGTCCCCCGCAGATACGGATCGCATGAAGTTTCCTATCTCGGCCGGCGTGGGGATCACCCCGCCCGGGAGGCCGTAGAAATGGATCTCCGCCCGCTCCCCGACCGCCAGGATGACATCCTCCAGCATCTGGCCCAGACTGAGCTCGAAGACGGCGACCTTCCTGACCTTGGATGAGAGGGAGCGCAGAGGGAGGGTCGGGTAGGGCCACAAGGTGATGGGCCTGAAGAGACCCGCCCGGAGCCCCTCGGCCCGAAGCTCTTCGATGGCGCTTTCCGCGATTCGAGCAGCCGTTCCGTACGCCACAATGACCATCTCGGCGTCCTCGGTCTGAAGACTCTCCCACCGCTGCTCCTCCCTGGAGATCGTGTCGTACTTCTCCTGGAGGCGGAGATTGTGGCGGTGCATGGTGTCGACGTTCAGGATCATGGAGAAGATCGCCCGGGGCGGTCTGCCGGCGCATCCGTCCAGGATCCAGTCCTTGCGGGGCAGCTTCTGCGGATCGAGTGGGTCAGGGAAAACGACGGGTTCCATGACCTGCCCCATCAGCCCGTCTCCCAGAAGGAGGACCGGGGTGCGGTAACGGTCCGCGATGTCGAAGGCCGTGAAGGTAAGGTTGGCCAGTTCCTGGCACCCCGCAGGGGCGAGGACGGGCGTCCTGTAATCCCCATTGCCCCCGCCGCGCGTGGACTGGAAATAGTCCGCCGCAGAAGGCGCGATGTTTCCGAGACCGGGGCCGCCCCTCATCATATTGATGATGACCGCAGGCAGTTCCTGGCCGGCCATATACGAAATCCCTTCCTGCTTCAGGGCGATGCCGGGCGAGGAAGAGGAGGTCATGGCCCGGGCGCCGGCCGCCGCCGCACCGAGGACCATGTTGATGGAGGCAATCTCGCTTTCGGCCTGGATGAAGGTCCCTCCCACTTCAGGGAGGCGGGCAGACAGGTATTCGGGGAGCTCGTTCTGGGGCGTAATAGGATACCCCGCATAAAAGCGGCACCCTGCCCTCACGGCCGCTTCGCCCACGACGTTGGACCCGCGCATCAACATCTTTTCACTTGGCACGATAGACCTCGATGGCTACCTCAGGACATACGATCGCACACTGGCAGCAGCCGGTGCAGCTCTTCAAGCCTTCGGCGGAGTTTTCGTTGAAACATGCAGGGATGTAGCCCTTCTGGTTGAGGGACTTGTCCGGGCCGATCCGGTGGTTCGGGCAGACCTCAAAGCAAAGCTGACAACCTTTGCATCGCTCCCTGTTGATCTTGATCTTTCCTTTTGCCTTCTTCTCACCCATATTTCGCTGCCGCAACCTGTTTTTGGTTCGCCTACTTTTTCGTCGCCTCTCCCAAGAAGAGGCTTCGTTCGCAAAAACACAACGTATAGGATCAAAACGGTTTGTTGTCAATAAAATTTTACCTTTTCTGCGTCGGTCCTGTGAGAGATTTATATTGAAAAACCGCCTCTTTCTGATATATTCCAAATCGCTGAGAGGGAGGGGGCGCTTCTCCACCTCCCTCTCTTTCTTCGTATTTCCTCATCGAGGTCTGTACATGGAATCTCAAAACGCATTGGTCATCGATGGGCGAGAGGTCGCCTTCTCGTCAGGTGAGACCATCCTTGATGTCGCGCGCCGAAACGGCATCGATATCCCCACCCTCTGCCACATGAAGGGGGCTACGCCTACCGGGGCCTGCCGCATCTGCCTCGTTGAGGTGGACGGCGCCCGGTCCCTCCTGGCTGCATGCGCCACCCCCGCGGCTTCGAAGATGGTCGTCAGGACCGAATCCCCCAGGGTGTTGCAGGCCAGACGGCTCAATCTCGAACTCCTGCTCTCCTCGGGCCGCCACAACTGCCTGGCCCAGGACCTGGACATGGACTCCTGGACGGACTTCCAGCTCAGGGCCATGGAGACGAAAGGGCATGAGGATCGTTGCCCGGTTTATGGGGAATGCCGCCTGCAGGACCTCGCCATTCGTTACCAGATCCGGGGAAACCGGTTTGCCCCCAACGTGCCCAACCACCTTGTGGAGGACGTGAACCCCTTCATCGTCAGGGACCTTTCCCGGTGCGTCCTCTGCGGGCGGTGCGTACAGGCCTGCAACGAGATCCAGGTGAATAACGCCATCAGCTACGGGTACCGGGGAAAGGGGTCCAAGATCGTCGCCCGCGGGGACCGTCCCCTCAAGGATTCCGACTGTGTCTTCTGCGGGGAATGCGTGCAGGCGTGCCCTGTGGGCGCCCTCGTGGCGAAGAATGACTTCGATCCGGGGAGCGCGGGCAAGGGGGAGAAGAGACTGGTTCGAACGACCTGCGCCTACTGCGGCGTCGGATGCCAGCTCTACCTCCATGTCCGAAACGACCGCGTGGCGGGGGTGACCGGGGTCGAGGAGGCGGGGCCCAATCACGGCAGCCTCTGCGCGAAGGGCCGCTTCGGATATGAGTTCATCCATCACGAGGGGAGACTCAAGACCCCGCTGATCCGGGAGGGCGGCAAGCTTCGTGACGCCTCCTGGGAGGAGGCCCTCCAATTCGTGGCGGAGAAGCTCGCCAAGATCAGAAAGAGCTCGGGGCCGGACTCCATCGGGGTCCTCACCAGCGCAAGGATGACCAACGAGGAGAACTACGTCGCCCAGAAATTCGCGAGGGCCGCGATCGGGACCAACAACGTCGATCACTGCGCCCGCCTCTGACACGCTTCCACGGTGGCCGGTCTGGCCGCGGCATTCGGAAGTGGCGCCATGACGAACCCGATCGGGGACATCGAAAAGGCGGACGTCCTCCTGGCGACCGGTACGAATACGACGGAGAACCATCCCGTCCTCTCCTCCTATGTGAAGAGGGCGGTCTCTTTCAAGGGCGCCAGGCTCATCGTCATCGATCCGAGAAAGATAGACCTCGCGCGTTTCGCGACCCTCTGGCTGAGGCCCAACCTGGGGACGGACGTGGCCTGGATCAACGGGATGATGCATGTCATCTTCAGGGAAAAGCTCTACGACGAACCTTACGTGAACTCCCGGACCGTAGGGCTGGAGGAGCTGAAAAAGACGGTCGAGCGATACACGCCCCAGGTCGTGGAAGAGATCACGGGGATCCCGAAGGAGCAGATCATCGAGGCGGCAAGGCTGTATGCCGGTGCGAAAGCGGGATCCATCCTCTATGCCATGGGCATTACCCAGCACATCACGGGCACGGACAACGTCAAGTCCCTGGCGAACCTGGCCATGCTTTGCGGCCACGTGGGCAAGGAAGGGGGAGGCGTCAACCCGCTCCGCGGACAGAACAACGTCCAGGGGGCCTGCGACATGGGCGGCCTGCCGAACGTCTTCACGGGCTACCAGAGGGTGACCGACCAGGCGGTGCGCGAGAAGATGGCCAAGGCCTGGGGGGTCGGGAGTCTCCCGGAGAAACCGGGCCTCACGGCCACGGAGATGATGGAAGGGGCCGCAAAGGGGATGCTGAAGGCGCTGTATGTCATCGGCGAAAACCCCATGGTCTCCGACCCCGATCTCCACCATGCGAAGAAGAGTCTCGAGCGGCTCGATCTCCTGGTGGTCCAGGATATCTTCCTGACCGAGACCGCGAAGCTGGCCCACGTGGTGCTCCCCTCCGCCTCGTTTGCGGAGAAGGAGGGCACCTTCACGAACACGGAACGCAAGGTCCAGCGTGTGCGAAAGGCGGTAAACCCCCCGGGCCAGGCCAAGGAGGACTGGGACATCATCGCCAAGATCTCCGGACGGATCGGTTACCCCATGAAGTACGAGAACACCCGGGCCATCATGGAAGAGATTGCGCAGGTCACGCCTTCCTACTGCGGCATCCGGTACGAAAGGCTGGAGAAGGAGGGGATCCCGTGGCCTTGTACGGGGACGGATCACCCCGGAACCCCCTGCCTTCACATGGATCAGTTCACCTGCGGACTGGGTGTGTTCCATGCCATCGAGTGGGTGCCTCCTGCGGAGACGCCGGACCCGGAATACCCGTTCTATTTGACGACGGGACGGCTCCTGTATCAGTACCATACCGGTACCATGACGATGAAGAGCGAGGGGCTGAACCGTCTCGCTCCCGACTGCTTTGTCGAGATGTCTCCGGCCGACGCGGACGCCGGCGGTGTTCGGGACGGCGATCTGCTTCGGGTGGCCTCTCGGAGGGGAGAGATTCAGGCCAAGGCCAGGATCTCCGACAGGGCCGTGGAAGGGACCCTGTTCATCCCCTTCCATTATGCGGAGGCCGCCGCGAACGTGCTCACCCACACGGCACTCGATCCCGTCGCCAAGATCCCGGAGCTCAAGGTGTGCGCCGTGCGAATTGAAAAAGTAGTATAGGTCCTATAAGACCTATAAGACCTATTCTTCTAGAGGAGAACCCATGCTGAATGCCGAAAAACTCCATGCGTTGAATGGAGATCTCAATCCGGAAGTCATGGCCGAGGTGGACCGGATCATCGAGAGGAACAAAGGGAAACCGGGTTGCCTGATCCCCGTCCTTGAAGAATGCCAGGGGGTGGTCGGCTACCTGCCCCTCGAGCTCCAGGAGTATATCGGTGAGGGTCTGAATATCCCGGGGAGCACCGTCTTCGGGGTGGTCACGTTCTATTCCTTCTTCTCCATGATCCCGAAGGGCAGGCACGTCATCAAGGTCTGTATGGGAACGGCCTGTTACGTGAGGGGGATTGCCGAGATCCTCAATCGCCTCAAGGCGGAGTTCCATCTGGAAGTGGGGGCCACGTCCGGGGACAGGAGGTTCTCCCTGGAGGCGGTGAGATGTCTGGGCGCATGCGGTCTTGCGCCTGTGATCGTAGTTGACAGCGATACGCATGGAGGGGTGACCCCGGACAAGGTGCTCGATGTGCTGAACAGGTATGAATGAGGGGCGGTCATTTCTCAGGCGATCGGGAGAGAGGATCAGATCGGCAGGATCCTGCAGAGTCTCCCTCCAGAAAGAGTGCGGCGCCTTCGGATCTCCGGATTGCCTCAACTTTGCGGAGGGTGTGATCGAGGGGAGGGCGTTCCTGGAAGGATGCATCTGTCTGCGCATGCAGGAGGAGAACGGCCATTGAAAGCGGGGGAGATGCAGCGCGCCTTGAAACTGGAGCTCACGGGCGGTGAAAAGGGCCTGGACCGGGAAGTCCTCTCCGGCTATTGCGGCGATCTGCTGAGCGATGTGATGACCAATGCCCCGCAAGGGTCTGTCTGGTTGACCATCCAGTCCCACCAGAACATTATGGCCGTGGCGGTCCTCCGGGAGCTTTCAGCGGTCGTGCTGGTGAACGGCCGGAAACCCGACGAGGACACCCGCAAGAGGGCGGAGGAGGAGGGCATTCCGCTCCTCGTCTCCCCCCTCTCTTCCTATGAACTCGCGGGCAGGCTGATGGAACTCGGGATCGGCCGGGCTGAGCCTTGAGGGAACTGTCCCTTCATATCATGGATATCGTGGAGAACGGTCTTGCCGCCGGTGGTTCGCTGATCGAGATCGGAGTGGTCGAAGACAGCGGCGCGAACCGGCTGGAGATCAGGGTTTGCGACAACGGCCGCGGAATCCCGGCCGATCTTGTCGGGGAGGTCACCAGCCCCTTTTACACGACCAGAACGACCCGAACGGTCGGATTGGGCCTCTCCCTGCTCCGAGAAGCTGCAAAGAGGTGCAACGGCGGATTCCTGGTTCAATCCCAGCCAGGCAAGGGGACAGAGGTGCGCGCGTCGTTCGAGAGGAATCATATCGACCGAGCCCCCATGGGGGATGTGGCCGGATCCCTGACCGGACTGATCATGGGGAACCCGGAAGTGGATTTCATCTACCGTCACGAGATCGACGGAAGGGTGTTCAGCCTGGATACGAGGGAGATCCGGAAGGAGCTGGAGGACGTGCCGATCAATCACCCGAGGGTCCTCGTCCAGTTGGCGGAGATGATCCGGGAGTCGATCGCGGAGATGGGGGAAAGACACAGGTCCATTGGTCCTGGGTCCAGGGTCCAGGGTCGAAAAGACGGTGGACCGGCGGAGCCGTAGGGACCGGGGACCTTGAGACCACAAGTGGCGGGGCCGTATGAGCGGGGAACCTGGAAAGACCGGGTGACAAATGACAAAACGGGAGCAAGACCATGCCCAAGCTGACCATCGAAGATCTCAAGAGGATCAAGGAAAGCGCCAAGAAGTCGATCGCCCTTCGGGAAGGGGGGGCAACCGTGAAGATCACTGTTCACATGGGGACCTGCGGAATCGCCGCGGGGGGCAGGGAGGTCATGGAATCCCTCCTGGAGGAGCTTGCGCAGACGGACCGGCGGGACATCCGGGTGGTCACTTCGGGATGCATGGAGATGTGCAGCAGTGAGCCCCACGTGACGGTCGAGATGCAGGGGCAGGATCCCGTGACCTACCAGCACATGGACAGGAACAAGATGAGACAGGTGTTCAAGCGGCACGTCCTCATGGGAGAGGTCCAGACGGAATTTGCGCTGGCGAGAATGAAACAGGAGTGAGCGTCCAAAGACCCGGTCCTTTGGGCGGGGTCGGGACACCACCGGGTGGAAAAACTGGAATGATGGAATGATGGGTTGATGGAAAATCGGGGTGAAGACGGTTTGTCTCCACCCCTGATCCCCCACTGTTCCTGATTTTACGGCTCCGGAGAGCGGAGAGGGAGGCCACAGAACATGGGTATTTATCGATCGGACCTGCTTCTATGCGGCGGGACAGGGTGCCATGCGTCGGGAAGTCTGGAGGTGAAAAAGGTACTCCGGCAGGAACTCGCGAGGCAGAAGCTGGACCGGGAGATCCGCATCATCGAGACAGGCTGCAACGGTTTTTGCGCCCAGGGACCGCTCATGATCGTCCAGCCCGACGGCATCTTTTATCAGAAGCTCAAACCCGAGGACATCCCCCACCTGGTCGAGGAGCACTTCCTCAAGGGCCGGCCCGTGAAGAAGCTCTTCTACAAGGTGCCCGCATCGGCGGAGACCATCCCGACCATGGAAGACATCCCCTTCTACTCCAAGCAGATGCTGATCGTGCTGAGGAACAGGGGGCTCATCGATCCGGAAAGCATCGATGAATATATCGCAAGGGACGGGTACGTGGGGGCGGGCAAGGCGCTGCTGGAGATGACCCCGGAGGCGATCATCCATGAAGTCAAGAAGTCCGGTCTGAGGGGCCGCGGGGGCGCCGGATTCTCGACCGGGATGAAGTGGGAGTTTGCCGCCAAGTCGGAGGGAGAGGTGAAGTACGTCGTGTGCAATGCCGACGAAGGAGACCCCGGGGCGTTCATGGACCGGAGCGTCCTGGAGGCGGACCCCCACGCGGTCCTCGAGGGGATGCTCATCGCCGGCAAGGCGATCGGGGCCCACAAGGGCTATGTCTACTGCAGGGCCGAGTACCCGCTGGCGGTCAAACGGCTGAACATCGGGATCCAGGCCGCCCGGGAGTACGGTCTCCTCGGCGAGGACATCCTGGGGAGCGGCTTCAGCTTCGACGTGGAGGTCTATCAGGGGGCAGGGGCGTTCGTCTGCGGCGAAGAAACGGCCCTGATGCATTCCATCGAAGGCAAACGGGGGATGCCGAGACCCAGACCCCCCTTTCCCGCCCGGCAGGGGCTCTGGAAGAAACCCACCGTGCTCAACAACGTGGAGACCTATGCCAATATCCCCCAGATCATCGAGAAGGGGGGCGACTGGTACGCTTCCATCGGCACGGCGTCGAGCAAGGGGACCAAGGTCTTCGCCCTGACCGGTGCGGTCAGCAACATCGGCCTCGTGGAAGTGCCCATGGGTACCACCCTGAGGACCATCATCTTCGATATCGGGGGCGGTATCCCCAGGAAGCGGAAGTTCAAGGCGGTGCAGCTCGGGGGCCCCTCGGGCGGGTGCGTGCCCGAGAGATACATCGATACCCCTGTGGATTACGAGTCCATCCTGAAGGTCGGCGCGATCATGGGGTCGGGGGGCATGATCGTCATGGACGACCGCACCTGCATGGTGGACATGGCTCGTTTTTTCATGGACTTCATCCAGGATGAATCCTGCGGAAAATGCACCCCCTGTCGCGAGGGGACGAACCGCATGCTGGAGATCCTGGAGAAGATCACGCACGGCCACGGAGAGCCTTCGGACCTCGATCTCCTCAGGGAGCTGAGCGCCATGGTCAAGGAGAGCTCCCTCTGCGGGCTCGGACAGACGGGGCCCAACCCCGTGCTCTCCACCATCCAGTACTTCATGGACGAGTACGAGGCGCACATCCTGGAGAAGCGCTGCCCCGCAAAGCGGTGCGCGGCCCTGGTCAAGTTCGAGGTAAACCCGGAGAAGTGCACGAAGTGCGGGCGCTGTTTCAAGAACTGCCCCGCAGGCGCGATCCAGTGGCAGAAGAAGGAGCCGGCCGTCATCATCAAGGAGAAGTGCATCCGATGCCTGAGCTGTATCGGCAACTGCCCGGCGGATGCGATCGATTAGACCCTCAAGGGGGGAAACTTCTTCTACACCGGCGGAGAGGATCCGCCACGAAGGCACGAGGGCACAAAGAAAACCACCATGTTTTTCGGGTGTCTCCGTGGCCGGATTTGGCTGCGGCCGTAAGGCCTGTATATTAGGTAGAAGGATGAAAGAAGCCCGGACGAGGCCCTGCACCTTTTTTCATCGAGCGAAAGTCTTACGGATTGTCAAAGGTGGGGGGAGTGTGTTATGGATTCAACCGGTCTGTTTCCCGTTATCCTTTGTGAATCCATTATCTTTGAACAACCGTATCAGTGGCCGAGGTAAGGGCGGCTGCGCACATCCGACCGCCCCGAGAGTTTCTGTTAGAAAAGGAAGATAGAATGGAACCGAGAAAAGAACGTATTGTGGCCTATGTGATCGCACTGGTCCTGTTCCTGGTAGGGGTCGTCAGTTATGCGGCCTACCCGGATCGAAAGCCCGCGGAGCCTCCGAGGGTCCTGCTGAAGAGCATCGGCGGGAATGTCCTTCTGGATCACAAGGAGCATACCGCGCAGTCCGGGTACGCCGTTGCGTGCATGGATTGCCACCACGACATGGATGACCCGAAGTCCACCCCTCAATCCTGCGGCGAGTGCCATACCGCGAGCGGGGAAGACGCCTTGAAACGGTCGGATGCCTTTCATAAGCTCTGCATGGGATGTCATGAGGATGGCGGCCTGGGGCCGGTGAAATGCGCGGGATGCCACATGCTGTGAGGGAAAGATGGGAGGATTCCATTTATGCTGAAGAGATCGTTTTTCAATTTTGGAGCCCCGCCGAAATTCACCTATTCGGTCCTTGCGGGCGGTGCGGCCGGAGAAGTCAAGGACATCCCGGTCCCGGAAAGGGCCATAATGTACTACCCCGGTGCGACCCCCCCCGGACTCAAGACCGGGGACCGGGTGCGAACCGGGCAGAGGATCGGAGCGGGTGACGATACGCTGATCAGCACGGTAACGGGGAGCGTCGCGAGCATTTCATCCCAGAAGGGTTCCTTCGGGAGGGCCTACTCGGTCATCACCGTGGACGTCGCCTCCGCCGATGAATGGGACGAGGAGTTCCTGAAGGCGGCCAGCGGCGACCACAGGGAGGCTTGGCTCCCGTATCTGGACGCCCTCCCCGGGAGGCCGCTCTTCCGCTCCATTCTCGGGCCTCGCCCCGAAACCCCGGACACAGGGAGAGAAGCGGTCAGCGTCCACGACATGCGGCCGGCCCAACCCCTGCCGGCCGGCGTGACGGCCTTCTCTTCCTTGGAGGGGGCGGCATTGCCCACCGTGCAGGTGCAGGAACCGCCAATGGGGGGTACGGGCCTGGTTCGGAGCTCCCTGGGAAAACCGGTGTATTCCGCCCCGCCTCCGCACACCCTGGTGGTGAGCGCGATCGATCAGGACCTCCTGATCACGACCAACCAGTTCCTGCTGGTCACCCGGATGGCCGAGACGAGGGAAGGGATCGACCGCCTCCGGCAGTTGGCGAGGCCGGATCGCGTTCTCCTGGTGGTCCCCCCGCAACTGGCCGCCCAGGCGAAGGAGACCGGCGCGGAGGTGATGGCGATCAAACCGGTGTACCCAAACGCGCACCCGCAAATCCTGGTTCGTGAGATCCTGCGCAAGCGGAAGGGGCTGGACGCCGAGGGGGTCGCGTTCCTCAGCGTGGAGGCCGTGATCGGGCTGAACTCGATCCTGGGGAAGAAGGAGTTTCCTGTGAAGAAGACCTTCACCCTCGTGGGCAAGGATCTGGCAACGACCCATGTGCAGGCGAGGATCGGCACACCCTTGAAGCATGTGCTCGATGCCCTGGGGATCCGGACGGCGTCCGGGGACCGCATCGTTCTGGGCGGTCCCATGTGCGGGGAATCCATATACTGGGAGGACACCCCGGTTTCGGCGGACACCGGCGGAATTCTCGTGCAGGGGAAGGACCAAATCCAGCCCTGGTCGGACACCCACTGCATCAACTGCGGCGAATGCGTCAGGGCGTGTCCGTCCCGGGTCCAGGTAAACATGCTGATCCGTTTCCTGGAGAACGGTCTCTACCAGGAAGCGGCGGACGTCTATGATCTCATGAGCTGCATCGAGTGCGGGGTGTGCGCCTCGGTCTGCCCCGCCCGTATACCCCTGTTCCAGTACATCATGCTGGGGAAACATGAGTGCGAACGGAAAAAGGCCGCGGAGGTCGCAAATGGCTAACGGAAAACTACTCGTAGGCTCCCATGCCCCATACTGGCACATCGGGAGCAGCGTCACTGCAAGGAGCTACGACTTCATGCTCGCAGCGCTTCCTGCGGTGATCTTCGGCATCTCGCAGTTCGGGGTTCCGGCCCTGAGGGTCATCGCCTTCAGTGTGGCCACGGCCATGTTGTGGGAGCTCCTCATGAACCGGGCCATGCGACGGCCCGCGACCATCGGCGATGGAAACGCCGCGGTCATCGGAATGATCATCGGCATGCTCCTCCCCGCAACATCCCCGTGGTGGTTCGTCGCCCTCGGCACACTCCTCGCCATCCTGGTCGGGAAGCAGATCTATGGGGGCATCGGGTGCAATCCGATGAATCCTGCGGCGGTCGCCATCGCCGCCCTCATGCTTTCGTGGGGCATCCTTCTGGACTTCAATGCGGCCCTGGTGAACTATGATTTCGGTTTTCCGGCGCTCTACCCGCTGGCCGGGATCAAGTACTTCGGCCCATCGGCGGCGGAAAATTACACCCTTTCGGGACTGCTCCTGGGGCAGCAGACGGGCGGGATCGGGACCACCTTCGGTCTGGGCCTGATCGTCGGCGGGCTCTACCTGGTCCTTCGCGGTTCGATCCGCTGGGAGCTGGCCTTGAGCTTCGTGGCAGGGGTGCTCATTACCGCCTTTATCTTCAACTCGGCGAACCCGGACAAGTACGCCCCGGCCCTGTTTCACCTGCTCACCGGCTACACCCTTTTCGGCGCCGTATTCCTGATCACGGAGGACTCCACCTCCCCCGTGAATTACGGCCCCATGGTGATCTACGGGCTGGCCGCCGGGTTCCTGACGGTCCTGATCAGGAACGTCGGCTACTTCGTGGACGGAGTGATCTTTGCCGTCCTGATGGTGAACCTGGCCAGTCCACTCATCGACAAGATCAGGCCCAAGGCCTTGGGGAGGAAAGCGGAACATGAATAAGATGTTGAAACTCTTTATTGCGGTGGTCGTTTTCAGCGGCGCTTCCGGAGGGCTGCTCGCAACGCTTCGAGGCGCCACTCAGGAGAGGATCGAGTCCCAGCAGATCAAGTTCGTCAAAGGGCCGGCCATCCAGGAACTGCTCAAGGGCGCATCCAACGATCCCCTGGCGGCCCGGTTCAAGATCAAGGACGGAAAAAAGGAGCTGGACTTCTTTCCGGGTGTATTTGACGGCAAGGTCAAGACCGTGGCCATGGAGACCTTCGGGAAGGGGTACGGCGGGAACATCGGGCTCATCGTGGCCGTGAACATCGAAACGGACGAGATCGTCGGGGTGGCCGTCACCACGCACAGCGAAACCCCCGGACTCGGTTCGAGGGCACAGACGGACCCCTCCTTCACCAACCAGTTCAAGGGCGTCTCCCTGAAGGAGCCGATCAAGATGAAGTCCGAAGGAGGCAAGATCGACGCCATCAGCGGGGCGACCGTGACTTCGAAGGGGGTCACCGGCGGCGTGATGGCCGCTGCGGAGATGTACTCGCGGCTCAAGAACACCATCGTGGAAAAGGCGAAAGCGACGAAAGCCTAGGGAGAGAGGATAATGGCAAAGACGGTTGTTCAGGAATTCACCAAAGGTCTGTGGGCGGAGGTCCCGCCCTATCGCCTGGTCCTCGGCCTCTGTCCGACCCTGGCGATGACCAAGGGCGTGGACAGCGGCCTCGGGATGGGTATTGCGGTCACCTTCGTCCTGGTCTGTTCGAACCTGCTGATCTCGCTCCTGCGGAACATCATCCCGAGGGACGTGAGGATCACCTGCTATATCATCGTGATCGCCACCTTCGTGATCGTGGTGGAGCTGCTCATGCAGGCCTATACCTACCCCCTGTTCCTGCAGATGGGGATCTTCATCCCCCTGATCGTGGTCAACTGCATCCTCCTGGGGCGGGCCGAGGCCTTTGCCGCGAAAAACGGCGTGGGCAGGTCCCTCCTGGACGGTCTGGGCATGGGGATCGGGTTCACGATTTCATTGACCATCCTGGCCGCCATTCGCGAGGTCCTGGGGAACGGAACCTTCTACAATATTCCCGTGTTCGGGCCTTCTTTCGAACCCTTTGCCTTCCTGGTCACGGCCCCCGGCGCCTTCGTCTGTCTGGGGCTCATGCTTGCCCTGATGAACCTGGTGGGAAAGAAGTAGTCTGCGGAGGAAATGATGGGCGATTATATGCTTCTGGTAGTCAGTGCCATCTTCGTGAACAACATCCTTCTGATGCAGTACCTGGGGAACTGCCCGTTCCTGGGGACCTCCAAGAAGATGGACACGGCCATAGGAATGGCCATGGCCGTTGTTTTTGTCCTCGTCCTGGCCGCTTCCATCACGTGGGTGACGGAGGCCGTGCTCCTCAAGCCCTTCGGTCTGGAGTACCTCAGGACCATGGCGTTTATCCTGGTCATAGCCACCCTGGTGCAATTCGTGGAGATGTTTCTGAAGAAGAGCATTCCTGCGCTCTATGCAGGTCTGGGGATCTTCCTGCCGCTTATCACCACCAACTGCGCGGTGATGGGCGCCTGCCTGATCAATATCAAGGAGGAGTACGGCTTTCTCCAGTCCCTGGTGGCCTCTTTCAGCTATGCGGTGGGTTTCGGGCTCGCCCTGGTCCTCTTTGCAGGAATTCGGGAGCGCGTCGATCTGGCGAGGGTGCCGAAGCCCCTGAGGGATACGGCCATCGGGCTGGTCACGGCAGGCATGTTTTCTCTGGCCTTCTTCGGATTCAAGGGAATGGCTTAGTGCCACCGAACCCCTTCGCGAGGATGGAGTATCCCGGGGGGTCGATCGATCCGGGGTAGTATCAAGGCGTCTGGTCATCTGGAATGGTTTCGGGATTCGCGCCTCGGATTTCGGATTTACCGGAAGTCCTGTCTGTGATTGAAGTCCGGCCCTCATGGCTTAGACGGATAAAAGGTTCTTTATCGTGGTTCTTCGGCTTCCATGGCTTCTTCACTGGAAGCCGCTCCTGGGAGGAAGTTCATGATTGCGGGTTTGCTGATCATGGGGGGGTTGGGGGTACTGTGCGGTGCCGGTCTGGCCTTGGCCTCAAAGATATTCTATGTCTACGTCGACCCGAAAGTGGAGGCGGTGACGAGTGCCCTGCCAGGGGCGAACTGCGGAGGATGCGGCCAGCCGGGGTGCGGCGCCAACGCCGAAGCCATTGTGAAGGGAAAGGCATCGCCGTCGTCCTGCGTGGCCGGGGGGCCTGAGCTCGCAGCGGAGATTGCGTCGATCATGGGGGTGAAACTGGAGGCCCGGGAGCCCGACGTTGCGCGGCCGGGCTGCACCTACGGCACCCAGGATGCGGATCTCAAGTATCTCTACGACGGAGTCATGGACTGCCGTGCGGCGGCACTGCTGGGGGGAGGGTCCAAGGTCTGCCCCATCGGGTGCATCGGCCTGGGGACCTGTGTGAGGGCCTGTCCCTTCAACGCGCTTTCCATGGGACCCGATCATCTACCGGTAGTCAATGTGGAGCGCTGCACCGGTTGCGGGACCTGCGAGCGCGTCTGCCCGAAGGGGATCATCACCCTGACCTCCAATTCGAGACGCATCGGGGCGGAGTATACGGCCGGCGAATGCACGGCCCCATGCCAGCGGGCCTGCCCTGCCGGAATCGATATTCCCGCCTACATCCTCGCCATCAGGGAGAAGGAGTATCTCGAGGCCGTCCGGATCATCAAGGCGACCAACCCGTTCCCTTCGGTCTGCGGCCGCATCTGCGTCCATCCCTGCGAGTTCGACTGCCGGCGGAACCTGGTCGACATGGCCGTCGCCATCAACCCCCTGAAGCGCTTCGTGGCCGATTACGAGATGAATTCGGGCCAGCGGGTACAGCTGCCACGGGCCCCTGAAACGGGGAAAAGGGTCGCGGTGGTCGGGGGCGGCGCGGAAGGTCTGACCGCCGCCTATTACCTCAACCGCCTCGGCCATGAGAGCACGGTGTACGAGGCCGGCGAGCGGCTCGGGGGGCTGCTCAACAGCGGGCTGCCTGAAAACCGGCTTCCCAAAAAGGTGCTCGAGTGGGAGATCGACGGCATCCTGGAGGCCGGCGTGCATGCCGGTCTGAGACAGCGGCTCGGGAAGGACTTCACGATCGATTCCCTGCTCCAGGCGGGGAACTCCGCGGTTTTCGTTGCCACCGGCGGGTGGGATACCCAGGTCATGGAAAGAAGCGGCGGGTTGATGTCTCTTCCCGGCATTCAACTCCTGATCGATTACCTGCTCAGCCATCGGGAAGGAGGAAAACCGGCCGCAGGAAAGAAGGTCATGATCCTGGGCGGGGGGAGGGCGGCCCTCGATGCAGCCGGGCTCTGCCTGAGGTCGGGTTCTGAGAAGGTGTACGTGGTTTTCCGCAGGTCCCGGGAGGGGAGCGGTTATACGGATGCGGAGATCGGCGCCGCTGAAAAGGAAGGGGTCCTCTTCTTCTTTGAAGGCGCCCTGACCAAGATGATCGGCCGGGGTCCCGAACTGCAGCAGGTCGAGATCAGGAGCAGGTGGACCGATCATCAGAAGTCGGAGTTCCTGGAGGTGGATAGACTCCTGATCGGCGCCGGACGATTTCCCGAGTTGATCTATGTGGCCCGCAAGGAAGAGGGGCAGGAGGAAGGGGAGAAGAAGGCCGGCCCCATTTCATGGGAGACGTTCTCCCCTTATCCGAGTCCGTTTGCAACGGAAGATGTGGGGATCTTTCGACCCGGAGAGGCGGCGAGCGACTACAAGGCCGTGGTGGAGGCTATCGGGGCCGGAAGAAGGGCGGCCAACTCGGTGAACCTGTTCCTCTCGGGGAAGGGATTGGATGCACCCGCAGGGATGATTCGGAAGAGCACGCGGGTCCTGACGCTGGACAGGCTGGAGCCTCTATCCCCTGCGCCCAGGCAGGAGATGCCGGAACTCCCCGTGGACGAACGGATCGGGGACCCGGCCGCAGAAATCGCCCTGGGGTACTCGGAAGAACAGGCCGTGAAGGAGGCGGAACGCTGCCTGCAGTGCGGATTGATCTGTTACAGCCGCCTGCAGAAAATACAGCAAGGGGCGAGAATACGGCATAGCGCATAGCGTGAGACGAAAAAAACCGCTCCTCCCATTCTAAGGAGGAGCGGTTTTTTTCGGCCCCGGATGAAAATGTTCGGGGAACGGGTCCAGAGAAGCAGCTGACCTCATCTCTTACATGAAAATTCTTGCCTTGTAGGAGCAAGCTCCTGCTTGCGATTCATTCAATCCCCGGAGGGTCGCAAGCGGGAGCTTGCTCCTATAGAAGAGAGGAACCGCGGGAAGTTCCCTCCGCGATCCATCCTGCCGCCTCAGCGGCAAGCGGCCCAGTCCGGCCTCTGGCTCTACGCCGCCTTGGCCAGGAACGTTTTCTCCTCCGACTCCAGGATCAGGTCGATATCGAGCAGGATCGTGACCTCCTCGGCCTTTTTGGCGATCCCGAGCACGTAGTCCGTGTTCACCTCGGATCCGAACTTCGGACACTCCTCGATGTCCGTGGCCTTGATGTCCGCCACCTCGAGGACCCGGTCCACCACGATCCCCATGAAGGTGGAGCCTCGAAGCCCCGAGATTTCCACCACGATGATGCAGGTCCTGTCCGTATACTCGATCGGCTCCATCGCGAACTTCAGCCGCATGTCCATGACGGGGATCACCTTCCCCCGAAGATTGATGACGCCCTTCATGAAGTCGGGCAGATGAGGCACCGGGCGGATCGGGATCATGCCGATGATCTCTCTGACGTCCAGGATACTGATGCCGTATCTTTCCGATGCGATGCCGAAGGTGAGATATTTGCCCTCGAGGTTCGTCCGGGCCCCCACTGACTCCAGGATGCCTCCCCTTGCGATGTTTCGCTTCTGTTCCTCGGTTCCCTTCCGGTCCTCGACTTCCGGTCCGGCACTCCCGAGATCGAGGTTCAGGGTCGCCTTCTTCTTTGGACCGCCCTTGCAGGCGATCTCCGCAAACCGCGTATCCACAAACGACTGGAGATCGATCATCGACCCGATGTTCATGTTCCGGGACATGTATTGCTGGATGACATCGAGCTCCTCCAGCACAGGGTAGAGGTCGTCGGTCTGGATGCCCTTCGGATCGGTGAGGACCTCCCTCAGGAGCTCCTTTTTCAGCCCCATTTTCCCGTCGGGGTCAAGAAAGGAGGTCGCGATCTCGGCGGACTGGTCGGGGCTTTCTTTGATGAAGCGGCCGGCTTCGACGACAAGGTTGCAGAACTCCTGGATCGCGTCGGGGTAACGCCCGATCGCCTCGTCCCTGAAGACCGCCACACAGCAGGGATGGTTCTCCCAGATCTCGCTCGACAGAAACTGGCGCTCGGCCACCCCGGCCGAAATCGCCCGGGAGCCGATCGGTTCCGCCACCATGAAGCCGCAGGCGTCGGAATTCTCTGCGAGGAATTCAGGCATCTTGATGGGGGGCACCACATCGAAAAGCACATTGACCGCCGCAACCCCGGCCAGGCCCGGTTTCAAGCCCATCTGGGTGAGGTACATGTGGGCAAGCATGTTGTGGATCGACATCTTGTGGGGAATGAACACGGTCTTGTGTTTGAAGAACTGCTGATAAGGCTGACGGTAAGGGGCCGCCGCATTTCGGACGAAAATGCTTCCGTTCCGGTGCGTGAACAGGACGAGCTTGATCGGCACTCCATAGTTGTAGAGGTCCATTGCCGCCGGGGCGAGGATGAAGGCACCGTCCACTTCTCCCTGCTCCAACGCCTTCTGCACCGGGTTCCACCCCGGCATGCACAGGGTCTCCAGGGAAAAGTGCTCCGGACTTCTCTTTCCCTTGTTGATGAAGTGGCTGGCGACTCCCAGGGTCAGATGATCGGTAATCTGGATGTGGGCGATCCGCAGCCGGACCTTTCCCTGGAAATCCGTCCTCGGCGCCGCCTCGACCTTCGGGGCCGGGGTCACCCTGGCTCCGAAGGCCTCCTCGATCTGTGCACTGAGGTCATCGGGGGTGAAGGGCTTTGCGACCACACCGTTCGCGCCTGCCCCGGTGGCCTTGGTCACGGACCCCTTGTCGCCCTGACCCGTTGCCATGATCACGGGGAGGGTGCGGTACTCCTCCTGTCCCCGCACCCACACCAGCAGCTCATATCCATCCATGTTCGGCATGGCCCAGTCGCTGATGATGAGCCGGATGTCCTTATGCCGGTTCAGTTGCTCGATGGCGTCATTGCCGTCCACGGCTTCCAGCACGTTGGTGAAACCAAGCTGGTTCAGGATCTTGATCTCCATTTTCCTCATGACCGAGGCATCTTCCACCAAAAGGATTCTGATATTGCGGTCCAGAGCCATTCCCGTTCGCCTCCCTGCTTGCGATCATTAGACATCCTTCTGGAGAACGATCATGCAAGAATCCCGCCGAACCGCGGATCTCAATCAATGGCTTGATATCAAAGTCGATTTCCCATCCCCACCCCTTGCCCCGGAAGGATTCCCGGCATCGCCGAATGGATCCGTTGGAATATTGACAGGGGGTCAGACTTGGGGCTCGTGGCGGAATGTGCTCTCCCACATTTTCCTTGACTTGAATTCCGGATTTTGTTTCTTCTCTTCTGGCCTGAAAAGCGGCTGGTCCTGCGCTCATCCTCGAAAGCAGGGATGCCGGAACATGATCAGGGAAGGGAAGCATTCATGACCGAGAGGATCTTTTTCTGTCTCCTTGCTTTATCCGTCGTCGTTTCTTCCCCCGTCGCACTGCCGGCTGAAAAGGTCTTCGTCAATGGGTTCGACATCAACTTCCCTCCTTTCGCCTTTCTGGACAAGGATCATCGTGCCGACGGACTGGACGTGAAGGCTCTGGAGTGGATTGCAGGGGAAATGGGGTTCAAGGTAAGGCATGAACCCACTGAATGGGACAGCGTGGTCGCCTGCCTGAAGGAAAAAGGAATCGACATCATCGCCTCAGGGATGAGCGTCAACAGCAAGGCCGGGGAAGACGTGAGTTTCACCATCCCCTACTGGACCATGAAGAGAGTGATTGTCGTCAGGAAGGACTCCGGCCTGACGACGGACCGGATCATGACCAGAGGCCATAGACTGGCCGTCCTGAGAGGGACCGATGAGGCCGGGTGGATCGAGGAGAACCTGGTCGAGCGGGAGAGAAGACCCTTCACGCTTTTTTACTATGACTCCGCCCCACCGGCCATCGAAGAGCTGCTCAACGGCAAGATCACCGGGATCGCGATGTCCGACGCGCTGGCCAGGGATGCCGTCAGAAGTCACCCGGTGAAGATCCTCGGTCCCTTCGGGATGCCGGACGAACATTTCGCCTATGCCGTCCGGAGGGAGGATACCGCCCTCCTGCAGCTCCTGAACGAAGGCCTCAGGAGACTGATGGCGTCCGGGTACTGGGAGGAGCTGAAGAAGAAGTACATGGAATAGCGGTTCACCGTCGAGGAGCGGATGCGAAGAGATTATTTTGATATCATCGCGCGCATCATGTCCGATGCGTTCTGCGCGTGGTCGGCGATGGAGCCGATGGTCTCCACCAGCCGGATGAGGAAGAAGGCGTGCAGGGGGTCCTTCACGGTCTTGAATATCTTGTGAATGAGATCCCGCTCATACTGATCGGCCTCGTGCTCATGCTGCCGTATGTCCCGTATCAGGGATTTGAGCTGATTCCTCTTCTCCCGGAAGGGAGACCTGAAGAAATCCGCTGCCAGGCCCACCAGGGGTGACAGCTTCTCGATGGCCGGCACCGTGGAGTTGACCAGGTACTTCAGATCCTCACCCAACTCGTCCGCGATGCCTTGCGGGCGGTAGGAAAGCCAGTACAACGACTCCTCCACCGAGTCCAGAACGCCGTCCTGCTCCCGCAGGTACATGAAGAAGGCGAACTTGTCCACGGGCATGAGGATCCCCCTCGGCATGTGCCCCCTGATGTTCCTCTTGATCGCATCCGCCTCGGATTCCAGCCTCGCAACCTGGTCCGTGAGGTCGTCGAAGTCCTCGCACCGCTTGTCGATGTGGCACTCGACCGCCTTGGAGAACATCTTGGCGCATTCATGGACCTTGTCCGCGTGGCGCTTGAGGTTCTCAAAAGGCGATCTGTAGAAGAGATACATCAGGCTGCTGCGCATGACCTCACCTCCTTGATGAAGAGGGTTCAGGGGTTCCTTGGATATATTTCAGTAGGATGGGTGGAGCGCAGCGGAACCCATCGAATCCGGACGTGCGAAGCGGAAGACCGATGGGTTTCGCTGCGCTCCACCCATCCTACAGACCTTGCGATCACGTAACAAACAACCTCGAAAGTATCCAGTAAAAGATCATCGAAAGGACGATCGTAAAGGGCAATGTCGTCAGCCAGGAGGAGACGATATTGCGGATGACCCGAAGATCAAGCATTCCCATGCCCCTTGCAAAGCCTATGCCTATGACCGAACCCACCAGCACGTGGGTCGTGGAGATGGGGAGCCCCAGATGGGAGCAGACGAGGATGGTGGTGGCCGCGCCGAACTCTGCGCAGAATCCCCTCACCGGCGTGATTTCGGTGATCTTGCCGCCGATCGTCTCCATCACTTTAGGCCCGAGTGCCAGGAGCCCTCCGCCGATGGCGATGCCCCCCATGGCGAGCATCCACATGGGCACCTGCACCTGCGCCTCCACCGTCCCGCTTTTCATAATGGAGTAGATCGCCGCCAGGGGCCCCACTGCATTGGCCACGTCGTTGGATCCATGGGCATAGGCCACATAGCATGCGGTCGTGATCTGGACATAGGCAAAAACACAGTTGACCTTTTCACCCTCGTCTCCCCTGATCCAACGGCACCCTTCTCCGCCCAGGCGCAGGAGGACCGCCTTCCCCCCGAGCCCGGCCGCCATTGAAAAGGGGACCACGAAGATCATGGATTCCCAGATGTCTATTCTCCAGGGGAGATTCCTCAGCCCCTCGGAGGCGATGGAGAGGATGATGACAAAGAACACGCCCGAGAGGAGCCATGGCGCGTAGGCCTGGGTGGCCCTGTAGGGGAAGTCGGCCGACAGGATCTTCCGGCGGATGAGGAGATAGATGGATCCGCTCACGAGCCCTCCTGCGATCGGGGAAAACACCCAGCTTGCGGCAATCATCCCAAGCTTTCCCCATGAGACGGACCCCGGCCCCACGGACAGGACGCCGAAACCGACCACCGCCCCCACGATCGCATGGGTCGTGGAGATCGGCATCCCATAATGGGTGGCGAGGTGGACCCAGATCCCTGCAGCCAGGAGCGCCGCAAACATGCCCAGGAGCATCTTCTCCGGAGATCCGGCGAAGAGCGAGGGGTCAATGATCCCCTTCCGAATCGTGTTGGTCACGTAGCTGCCGGCGAGGATGGCGCCGGCCAGGTTGAAGACCATGGATGCGAGGACGGCCCTTTTCAGGGTCAAGGCCCCGGACCCCACGGAGGTGCCCATGGCGTTGGCCAGATCGTTGGCCCCGATGTTGACGGCCATGTAAAGACCCACCAACGTGGCGGCGGCCAGGACGACAATTTCCGCTGAGGCAGGGAATGGATTCATGAAGATGTAAGGGAAACCGGATCTCCTCAGGAGTTCGCGAGGCGCCTGCGTTCGCAGAATGGCCGCGTTTGGTATCAAGGGAGAGTAGAAGACGGAGGAGGTCTCGTCAAGCCTCTTTTTTTCCTTGAGGAAAATCGCACGGTTTTTTTGCTATCCTTCGCCCTGTCGGGCAAGAGGCCATGGTCGCTCCAACGCTGGGGCACGCCCGTCTCGCTGCAAAGGGATTGCCCGAGGCGGACTCCGGAGTCCGCCTGGATTCCTTCTGCACAGAATATCAGGAAGTGGCCGGGTATCGAATCACCGTCATCGACCAGGATGGGATGGTGGTCTGCGAATCGGACGTTTCGTCCGCGCTTTGGGGAGCCGGCTGGACCGTCCTGAAGTTCAGAAGGCCCTCAGGTCGGGAGTGGGGACGTCCATTCGCTACAGCGAGACCCTCGATGTGGAGATGCTCTACACCGCGCTCCTGTTGAGAGAAGACAGTTCTTTGGTCATTGGTCGCTGGTCACTTGTATGCGGTTTCGGCCGAGGATTTTCATGGGCGCCGCACGTGGCGGGTTGCAGATGGTCTGTTGCTCCCCGGGTCTTTTCGTTCGACGTTCGTCTTTCTATTCGCCCTTGTCCTTCCGTTCGGTGTTCGATGTTGGACGTTCAATGTTCGATGTTCATTCGGTCTTCCTCTTCAAGTGGATCTGTATGGCCATGAGCGCGGCAGGCGTGACTCCGGAGATGCGCGAGGCCTGGCCGAGAGAGAGCGGTCTTACCCTGCTCAGCTTTTCCCGGACCTCACGCGTCAGCCCGTAGACCCTCTGGTAGTCCAGGCCGGCCGGAAGCCGCTTGTTCTCTAGGTGTTTGAAGCCTTCCACCTGTTTTTCCTGACGGCGGATGTATCCTTCATACTTGATCCTGGTCTCGACCTCTTCGGCCACGGACGGCTCCACATCTCCGAGGGCGGGATCGAACCGGCGGAGATGTTCAAAAGAGATCTCGCTCCTTCGGAGCAGATGTCCCAGGGGCATCACGTTCCGGACCGGCGCCGAGCCAAGCTCCCTCATGCGCTCCTGGACCGAAGGCTCGGGTCTGATCAGCTCTTCTTCCAATCTCGCCACCAGATCCTCCACCGCCTTCTTCATCCTCGTATAACGGCCGTATACATCGTCCGGTACAAGGCCCAGCCTTCGGCCCGTTTCGATGAGCCGGAAGACGGCGTTGTCTTCCCTCAGGAGGAGGCGATACTCCGCCCTGGAGGTGAACATCCTGTACGGCTCTCCGGTCCCCTTGGTCACGAGGTCGTCCAGGAGCACTCCGACATAGGCCTCTGATCGGGCCAGGATCAGGGGTTCCTCTCCCCTGATCTTGAGTACGGCGTTCACGCCCGCCATGAATCCCTGGGCGGCCGCCTCTTCATACCCGGACGTGCCGTTGATCTGTCCCGCGTGAAAAAGCCCCTGGATCCGTTTTGTCTCCAGGTTGGCCCTGATCTGGACAGGGTCCACGAAGTCATACTCGATGGCGTATCCCGGTCTCTGGATCTCCGCCTTCTCCAAGCCGGGGATGGATCGAACCATCTTGAGCTGAATGTCAATGGGAAGGCTGGTAGGGATGCCGTTCGGGTACACTTCGACCGTGTCCAGACCTTCGGGCTCCAGAAAGACCTGATGCCTTGCCTTGTCCGGGAATCGTACGACCTTGTCTTCTATGGAAGGGCAATACCGGGCCCCTACACCCTTGATGACGCCCGCATAGAGGGGGGATCGGTCCAGCCCGCTCCGGATGTACTCATGGGTCTTGCCGTTCGTGTAGGTGATGTGACAGGGGACTTGAGGGAGCGGGATGGAATGCGTCCTGAAAGAGAAGGGGCGCGGGTTTTCGTCCCCATGCTGGACCTCCAGCCCGGCGTAATCGATGGTCCTCCCGTTCAGACGGGGGGTGGTCCCGGTCTTGAGCCTGCCGATCTCGAACCCCAACTCCCTGAGGTGGTCCGAGAGACTCGAAGAAGGGGGATCCCCCAGTCGGCCGGCCGGGAACTGGTCCAGCCCGATGTGGATGAGGCCCCTCAGGAACGTGCCGGTCGTGAGGATCACGGTGCGGGAGAGGAACGTCTCATGGATCTGCGTCTCCACCCCAAGGACCCTTCCGTCTCGGACCATGAGCCGGTCCACCATGGCCTGCCGGATATCGAGGTTGGGCTGCAGCTCCAGGACCCTCTTCATCCGCTTCTTGTAGAGGTCCATGTCGTTCTGCGACCTGGATCCCTGGACCGCCAAACCCTTCTTGGTGTTCAGCCTTCGGAACTGGATCCCCGTCTCGTCCGCATTCCTGGCCATCTCTCCGCCCAGGGCGTCGATCTCCTTGACCAGGTGGCCCTTGGCCAGGCCGCCGATGGCGGGATTGCAGCTCATGGCCGCAATATGATCGATATTGATCGTCAGCAGGAGGGTCGGGTGGCCCATCCGCGCAGACGCCAGCGCAGCCTCGCAGCCCGCATGGCCTGCGCCGACGACGATGACGTCGTAATGCTTATCGAAGGTGGGCATGAGGATAGATCACCCTTCACCCCTCAGGGGTGCACCAAAGCCGGTCCCTCTCAGATCGGATTCTTACTTGAACGGATCCATGATCTCGATCGTCTGCTCCCTCCCCGGTCCCACCGACACAATGGAGAGGGCCACCCCGGCAAGCTCTTCGATCCTCTTGAGGTAGCTCTTCGCAGCGGGAGGCATCTCGGTCATGTTCCTCGCACGGGACACGTCTTCGCTCCACCCGGGGAGATCCTCATAGACCGGAACGCACCGGCTGGTTTCCTTCAGGCTCGCGGGCCTGGAACAAATCCTCTCCCCGTCCAGGTCGTAGGCTACACAGATCCTCAGCGTGTCCAACCCGGTGAGCACGTCGAGTTTGGTAATGGCCAGGCTGGTAAGCCCGTTCAACCGGACGGCATCACTGAGGGCCACCGCATCCAGCCACCCGCATCGCCTGCGTCTGCCTGTGGTCGCGCCGAACTCCGCCCCCCTTCTCTGGAGGTAGTCTCCCGTCTCGTCCAGCAGTTCCGTTGGAAAGGGGCCTGCCCCGACCCGGGTGGTGTAAGCCTTGACGATGCCGATGATGTGATGAAGCTTGTCGGGCCCTACCCCTGCGCCGGAGCAGGCTGCGCCCGCAATCGGATTGGAGGATGTCACATAAGGGTACGTCCCATGGTCCACATCCAGATGCGTTCCCTGTGCCCCTTCGAAGAGGATCTTGTTCCCCCCGCGTATGGCGCCGTCGATCTCCAGGGAGACATCGGTGATGAAAGGCCCGAGTGTTGCCGCCATGTCCAGATAGGCCTCCAGGATGGGCTGAAGCTCAAGGGGTTCCGCCTTGAGGTACTGGGTAAGATAGAAATTCTTTTCGTTCAGGTTGGCCTTGATCTTCTCCTGCAGGATGCCGGGATCGAGGAGATCCACCGCGCGGATGCCGGTCCTTGCGGCCTTGTCCTCGTAGCACGGTCCGATTCCCCTGCCGGTGGTGCCGATCTTTGTCTTCCCCATGGCGGCTTCCCTGGCCAAATCCACGGCCCTGTGGTAAGGCATGATCAGGTGCGCCTTTTCGCTCAGGGACAGCCGGGTCGGGTTGATCTCCACCCCTTTCTCCCGCAGGGTCTCCATCTCCTGGATCAGGACCTCTGGATCCACCACCACGCCGTTGCCGATGAGGCACTTCTTCTCCCTATGCAGGATTCCCGATGGGATGAGGTGACAGATCGTCTGCATGCCGTTGACCACCAGGGTATGTCCCGCGTTGTTTCCCCCCTGGAATCTGACGACGAGATTGGCCCTCTCGGCCAGGAGATCCACCACCTTCCCCTTGCCCTCGTCTCCCCACTGCGTACCTATGACTACCACGTTGCCCATGGATCCGCTCCGCCTCGCCTTCTTGTTAGTTGATTGAAAAAAAGCCTGAAAACGAGACCTTGTTACCTGAATGCATCCGGCTTGTCAATGATAACCGATCTCATCTCCCTTTGAAACCTCCACCTCTGTGGAGGACCCGGAGAGGTTCCACCGGTCCGGGATGAAAAAGGACCGCTTGAAATCCAAATGTCAAAGCGTCAAATGAACATCAAACTTGTTCCCTCTTCATTTTAGGGTCTTAGGGCTTTGAAATCGAGTCGACATTGATCTTAACATTGAAATTCGGTCGGAACCCCCTTCGGGGGGGGTCTCCTGGGGCCGCGCGCCTGTCCCGCAAAGCGGGGCCCTGCGGTGGAGGGTCGCTCCTCTTTACCCCAGACCCTGCGCCATCATCTTCAGGTCGAACCCTTCTTTTCGCAACCGGATGTCGTAGTAAAAGAGAATCAGGGCCGTTGCGGTGTAGACCGTTGCCAGCGAGGATGCAATGATGTTCAGCAGGCCCGAGACCGTGGCGGTGATGATCCCGGGCAGGACAAAGCTCAGGCCCACGCCGGGTAGCTGGAAGAGCAGGTTGATGGCTATGCCTATGAAAAAACCGGTCACGACGATCAGCCCCGCCTTGTTCTTGGGTCTCTTCCAATAGCCCTGTTCGGTCCTGGAGTTCATCAGCTCCTTGCTCCTCCGGAGCGCGCTCATCCATGCCAGGTCTTCAAGGACAATCACCTTGTCCGCCAGAAACCAGTTGAGGAAGAGGTGAATGGTGAGCCAGATGAGCCCGATTCCGCCCAATGCGCCGATGACTCCGAGGATGAAGCCATCGACACCCACGGAGGAGAGGATCGGCACGGCAATCGCGGCAAGCACCCCCGCCAGGGCCGGACCAAGGACAACCAGGATGCCGAGGAGAATCAGTGTGCCGAGCAGACGGAGGAGCCGTTTGCGGACAGCGCCGTAAGAACCGCGCACAGAAGTGCTGTGTCCCAGATACGTCTCGGACACGGCATGGATCAGAGCGCCCTGGGCCCAGAACTGAAGGACCAGAAAGACGATGAATGCGACCACTGCGGAGATGCCGAAGCCGATGCCCATGCCGGGGGTCGGGCGGATGTTGAGCCCCCCCAGCAGAAGGGAGCCGCCTGTGTTGAGGACCAGGAAAACGGCTTGCGGAACGAATACGATCAGGAAAAAGAGCCGGAAATTGTCGCGAAGGAGTCGGAAGGAACGGTCGAGGATGCCCCCGACACCCATCGGTTGGACGCGGATGCCGGGATGGACTCTGGGTTTCGCCCTTCGCTCGATCCCGTCCGGCGCCGGCGGGACCGCGGATTCCTCTTTCTTGGCGGAAGCTCGAACCGCAACGGGCTTTCGAACTTCTGCGGGCCGGATCGTCGGCGAAGCGGGCGGAGCATTCCGCGTGACCTTGAGTATGCCCCCTTTCGTATGGAGGAACCCGTGCACCTTTCGGGCGACTTCCTCTGTAGCCGAATCCGTGAGCACGGCCGGGAGGTTTCCGATCAGCTGCCGAACCTCATTCGAACTCTTGCTTCGATACAGACGGGTGATCGCGGCAACCAGGTCTTCCTCTGCGGTTCCGGGTTGAAGACCGACCAGTTGAATCGTGCACCTTTTTGGATCTTCCATAGCCCTCTCCGTGTGGTTTGGAGTGCTTCTCGTCAGATGAAAAACCGGATGGAGCCGGCTGCATTCAGGTTGCCAGTAGCGGTTCTTTGTTGCAGGTGCCTGCACGCGCCGTGCCGGGGAACCGAGAACCTGCCGACAGCCAACCGCCCGCTACGGGCCTGTACCGCTAAATCGCCCTTTTTCTCTGCTCGTACATCACGACGATCTCTTCCAGAAAAGGCTCCCCCTCGGATCGAAGAGCTTTGTTCATCCCCGTATGGTCGACCACCTGTCGGACCAACATCCCGGCGAGGTCCCGCCTGTAAGAAAGATCCATCCCGTCTCTCCTGTCCAGGAACGACCTCAGGACATGGTACCTTTCAAGCCCCAGCCTGGAGACATGGGTCGCCACCTCCGGATGGGTGATCGCCACCGAAGGCCGCTTGCGCACCTGTCCGGGAGACTTGAGCCGCCCCTCGAGAACCACGATGGTCCCTGCCGCGAAGTCGCCCAGGCGCTGATGGTTCTTGCTGAGAAACATGAAAACGAGTCCAAGGGGGTAGAGGCCGAGGAACATGTCCACGGCCCGGAGTATGTTGCGGACCGCGGATTCGACCCAGCCCACGGGCCGCCCGTCGGTCTTGATGACGCGAAGTCCCTGGCGCCGCTTGCCCGGCGTCTGTCCGCTCCAAAGGGATTCGAAGATCATGAAATAGCCGAGGTCGATGATTGCATAGGCAAGGAGTCCCAGGGCCAGGATCCATGTCCTGCTGAGCCCCGCCGCGAAGTCTTTGAAGATCCAGCGGGGGAGCCACTCGGAGAAGAGGACCACAAGGAAGAAGACGCAGGCCACGAGGATTGCCCTGAATGCCGTGTCGAGGATGAAGGCGTTGGCCCTTGAGCCAAGACCCGCGAGCACGTACTCGATCTGCACCTGTTCCGGGGTGCGGATGGCGAATGTCTCATTTCCGGTTTGCACGGCGACCCCCATCTGATATCCTCGGCGCATGGTCCAGTCCATCGACGCATTCATAACCGCCCGCAAACCGAAGTGGGAGCGGCTGGAGTCCCTGTTGACTTCTCTCGAAAAAGGAGCAGCCCGGAAGCTGACCGCGTCGGACCTGCAGGAAGTCGGAAGGCTCTATCGGGAGGCTGCGGCGGACCTTGCGAGGCTCCAGGCCTTTCGACAGGAGAATTCTTCCCCCGGAGACCTCGAGATCTATCTGAACCACCTCGTCGGCCGCGGGTACGGGCAGATCTATCAACAGCCCACCGCCGGATTTCCGGGCCTGTTCCGTTTTCTCCGAGACACTTTCCCCCGTACCTTCAGGAACAGCTTCCCATGGTTTTCGGCATCCCTTGCCATCTTTCTCGTTGGGTTCGGGTTCGGCTTCATCGCCAGCCAGGTCGACGAGACCTTCATCCCGCTGGTGGTGCCGCCCCACCTGATCCAGAAGGTGGAGGAGGGCAAGGTCTGGTTCGATTCCATCCTTGCCGTGAAGCCCCTGGCCTCCAGCCTGATCATGACCAACAACATCACCGTCAGCTTCCTGGCTTTTGCCCTGGGGATCACCTTCGGGGCGGGGACCGTCTACCTGATGGCCTTCAACGGCCTCATGGTCGGGACTCTTGCCGGTTTTTGCCACACCCATGGTCTTGACGTACCCTTCTGGTCTTTTGTCCTGCCTCACGGGGTCATCGAGCTCACGGCCGTCTTTATTGCAGGGGCGGCAGGTCTACTGGTTGGTGCAGCAATGATCGTGCCAAAAGACCTTACAAGGAGAGACGCCCTTGTCCTGAGGGCCGGGCAGGCGGGTCGGCTGGTGCTCGGCTGCGTTCCTCTCCTGGTCGTGGCAGGGGTAATCGAGGGTTTCTTTTCCCCTGCATTGCTGCCGGCCGGTCTCAAGTTCGGCGCGGCAGGGGTTCTTCTCCTGCTCCTGATCCGCTACCTGGCTTCCTCGCGGTCTACAAGAGACCCTTTCGCTTCACCTCCAGATACTTCCGGGTAATCCCTTGGGCAAGGCCGGACGCAGGCAGGTCCAAGGCAATAGCCCCCTTCTGGACCAGCCGCATCATGGCCTTCCTGCGATGGCGGAGACATTCGATCAGGGCCGATTTCTCGTATACCTGATCGAGTCCGGACACACGCCGGCTCAATTGCAGATCCCATTCCGTTTCCCGGACCGCGACGCACAAGGGGAGATGGAGGGGCCTGAGCAAGGCCATCGAATCCAGGAGGTTCTCGGATGCCGCTTCATCCAGGAGGTCCGTGTAAACCACCACCAGGCATCTCCTGTGGATCCTGGACCTGAGCCGCAGAAACGCTTCCTCGTACCGCGGCTCCGCCAGCCGGGGCCGAAGGGAGAGGGTCTCTTCGAGGATCCGCTGAAGCTGGCCCGGGGTCCGGCGGGGAGGAATGAAGCAGAGGACCTTCTCCGCAAAGGCCATGATGCCGGGCTGGTCCCCCCCGGCCATGGCGGCATGTGCGAGCTGGACCGCCGAATCCATGACGTAGTCCATTTTGGTCCTGCCCTCGGTCACGGCACACATCAGCCGGCCGGAATCGATCACCATCATGACGGCCTGATTCTTTTCGGGCTGGTATTCCTGGACGATGGGGCGATCGAGTCTGGCCGAGGCCTTCCAGTGGATCTTCCTCGGGTCGTCCCCTTCCACGTACTCACGGAGGGAATCGAACTCCCTTCCCTCGCCTCGCCATCTTGCACGCTGCAGCCCTATCTGAACGGCGGTGCGCCTGTATGCGGCAAGATCGGGGTATCGCATGGGCGCGAGCCTCGGAAACACCTTCAGGTCGTGTGCGGCCGGCGAATGAACTCCCCTGGCGCCGAGACCCAGAGGACCTTCCACCCTCAGGTGAATATCGGAAAAGGAAAAGACCCCTCTTTCAGGAGGAGTGGCCGAATACCGCAAGCTTAGGGACGATCGCGCAGGGACGGTGCCCTTGAGGACGGGGGCCGGCAGCCATTCGGGCGGGGTCTGGTCCCTGACACGGAACCTTCGTGCTCTCGAACCGGTGTTCCTGACGAGCAGCTCGAACTCCTGCGCAACCCCCTGCGACGAGAACGGGGGGAAGACGCGACGGACCGTGATCTCCGCACGGCCGGGTGCGGCAAGGGAGTCGAACAGGCAGGCGCAGAGGACGACGGCATCATAGTACAAGGCGCCCTTCCAGCCGAAGACGACCGCGACTCCGATGCCGATGCCGATGAGCCACAGGGCAAAGGGGGTTGGGAAGGGGAGGTGCATGTGATTCTTCTTGAGTATCGTCATCTCTGATGGTTAGTGGCGGTCAAGCGTTCAATGGTCAACGCTCCATCACCTGGGAACCGGAACCTCGTCCAGGATCTGTCCGATGATCATGTCGGCGCTGAGACCCTCCAGCTCCGCCTCCGGCCTCAGAATGAGCCGGTGTCTGAGCACCGGCGGCGCAAGCCTCTTGATATGATCGGGGGTGATGAACTCCTTTCCTTCCAGGGCCGCGAGGCACTGACTGCTCCTCAGGAGGGCGATTCCCGCCCTGGTGCTTGCACCCAGGTGAAGATGAGGTGAGCGCCGGGTCTCTTCCATGAGGGTCTGCACATAACCCACCATTCCTTCCTCGACCTGGACCTGTTTCACGTGTCTCCGGAGGCCCCTGGCCCAGTCGCCTTCGGGAAGTCTCGAAATGCCTGCTCCTTCCACGGGGTGCGTCTCCTGCGCCCTGCCGTAACGGCCGATGATCTCCCGCTCGTCAGCCGCAGCAGGGTAACCCAGACGTATCTTCATGAGGAACCGATCGAGCTGCGCCTCCGGCAGGGGATAGGTCCCCTCCTGCTCGATCGGGTTCTGGGTTGCCAGGACCAGAAAACCCTCTGAGAGGGGGATGGTCTTCCCATCGATGCTGACCTGCCTCTCTTCCATGGCCTCCAGCAGGGCCGCCTGCGTCTTCGGCGGCGTTCGATTGATCTCATCGGCGAGGAGGATATCCGTGAAGACAGGTCCTTTCCTGAGCCTGAATGTCCTGCTCTCCAGGTCATAGACGCTGGTCCCAAGGATATCGGCCGGCATCAGATCGGGGGTAAACTGAATGCGGGTGAATTCGGCCCTCAGGATATGGGCAAGCGTCTTCGCCAGCAGGGTCTTGCCGATGCCGGGGACCCCTTCCATCAGCAGGTGACCCCTTGCCAAGAGCCCCACCATCAACATGGTGACGGCCTCCTGCTGCCCCAGGACCACCTTGGAGATCTCAGCGGATATCCGTTCCATAATCCTTCTCAGTTCTGATGACATCGCAACCGCTCCCTTCCTATCGTCTCCATCCCCCCCCAAAAGTCCATCGGTTCTCCGCGACTCCAACACTCCATCACTCCAGTACTCTATCTTTTCTCGTCCCCCTGCC
>JAGVAP010000019.1 GCA_020060215.1 Deltaproteobacteria bacterium
ACGACATCCAGGAGATGGATGCCGTGACGTCTCCCCCCCGCAGCCACGGTGCCTGCTTTACGGGCGTGGGATACGAGTTCCCGAACGTCATCCCGAAAAAGGAGGACCTGCAGCGGGCGGCCGCCGTGCTCAACGAGGGAAAGAAGGTGGCCATGCTGGTCGGGGCCGGGGCGCTGCACTGCACGGATGCGATCCTGGAGGCCGCCGACCTGCTGGGCGCGGGGATCGCCAAGGCCCTGCTCGGAAAGGCTGCGGTTCCCGACGACGTGCCTTGCGTGACGGGCTCGATCGGCCTGCTCGGCACCCGTCCGAGCTGGGACATGATGATGAACTGCGACACGCTTTTTGTCGTCGGCAGCTCATTTCCCTATTCCGAACACCTCCCCAAAGAGGGGCAGGCGCGAGGGGTCCAGATCGACATCCAGGCGCGGCACCTCTCGTCCCGGTATCCCATGGAGGTGAATCTCCACGGCGAGAGCAAGGTCACCCTGGAGCTGCTGATCCCCTTCCTGGAGAGGAAAAAGGACCGCTCATGGCAGGAGAAGATCGAGAAATGGGTGGAGGAATGGTGGAAGGTGATGGATGCGAGGGCCCATCTCTCTGCAAAACCGATCAACCCCCAGCTCCTCTTCTGGGAACTGTCGCCCCGATTGCCGGATCGATGCATCCTCACCTGCGATTCAGGATCGGCCGCGAACTGGTATGCGAGGGATCTGAAGGTCCGCCGCGGCATGATGGCGTCCCTGTCCGGCGGCCTGGCAACCATGTGCCCGGGGGTCCCCTATGCGACCGCGGCCAAATTCTGCCACCCGGATCGGGTGGTGGTGGCCATGGTGGGCGACGGCGCCATGCAGATGCTCGGCAACGCCGGGCTTGTCACCATCTCCAAGTACTGGAAGGAGTGGTCGGACCCCAGGCTGGTGGTGCTCGTCCTCCACAACAACGACCTCAACCAGGTCACCTGGGAGCAGCGCATCCTCTCCGGCGACCCCAAGTTCGAGGCCTCTCAGAACATCCCGGAGTTCCCCTATGCCAGGTATGCGGCGAGCCTGGGGCTCGGAGGGATCGGCGTCATTCATCCAGAGGAAATCGGGCCGGCATGGGAAAAGGCCCTTTCGGAATCCCGGCCGGTCGTCATCGACGCCATTTGCGACCCCGACGTGCCGCCGCTTCCTCCGCACATCACCTTCGAACAGGCCAAGGGATACATGTCCTCGGCGATCAAAGGCGACCCGAACCTCATGGGCATTGCGAAGCAGTCGGCCAAGCAGATGATGGCGACTCTCCTCATCAGGGGGAAGTGAGGGGGAGGGGCCGGCGGATCTCCATAGGATAGGTGATCCGGGCCCCGCATTTCTAGCAGGGGAAGGAGACAATACAGGGTGTGGCCCATTTGCCTGAGCATCGACAGGGTTTAAGTTGTTTGCATAATCTGAAAGGAGGTTTCCATATGAAGGTATCCACAATCACGAGCGCTCTGCTGTTCATCCTCGCGCTTGCCCTAGCCTTGCCGGCAGGCGCGCAATTGCAGCAGCCCGCTGCCAGACAGAATGCGGTCTCTCTGGAAGAAGGACTGCTCGATAAGAGCATCCGGACCCAGACCGGGGAAGACGTGGGTGAGATCGAAGACGTCATCTTCAGCAGGCAGGGCCGGATCTCTCATCTCCTCGTAGACGTAGGCGGATTCCTGGGGATCGGCGAGAAGACGGTGGCCCTGAACATGGGGCAAATCAGGCTCTACCCGGACTACGCGGTTTTCCAGGGGACAAGAGAGGATCTCGAGAACATGCCGGAGGTCGACCTCTATGCGTTTCGCAGGCCCTACCGGGGTTATTACGGACCCTACTACGGGCCCGGCTACGGCTACGGTATGTATGGACGGCCTTATTACGGCTACGGCCCCTACGGTCCGGCTTATGGTCCTTACCAGGGGCCATATGGCGGAGGCGCCATGCAGGACCAGAGGAACCAGGGCTACGCCCAAAGGCAGGATCAGTGGCAGGAAAGGGGCTTTCAGCAGGATCAAAGGAGCTATCAGGGGCGCCAGGGAATGAGGCAAGGCCGAGGGATGCAGCAGGAACGGATGAGAGGAGGCATGGCCCGGGGGATTTCCGGGGATCTCTTCCTTGGGGCGCAGGTGATCAATCAGTGGAACGAAAACATCGGCGAGATTGAAGATCTGCTGGTCGATCCTTCAAGCGGCCGGATCACCGGCGCGGTGATCGAAGTCGGCGGGTTTTGGGACATCGGCGACAAACACGTGGTCGTCCCGTACAACGAACTAAGCCGCGTTGGGCCGTACTACGTGATGTATCGCGGAACGGAGGAGCAGCTCGAGCAGCTGCCCGCGTACGAACGGGGTGAAGGAGGCCGGGTCACCCGGAGAGAACAGACGCAACGAGCCGGGGGCCAGGGGCGAGGCCAGACGCAGCAAAGACCCATGCAGCAGAGGGAGTATCAGGGACAGTTTCAGCAGCAATAGCCAAAAATTCCATAGACCCCCTTTAGTGGCCATGGATACCACCGGTTCACCGGTGGTATCCATCTCTTCTTCTGTAGGAGCAAGCTCCTGCTTGCGATTCTTTCTTTATCTCGGGGTAGGAGCAAGCTCCTGCTTGCGATTCTTTCGCCTCCTGATCGCAAGCAGGAGCTTGCTCCTACAAAAAACCAATAAAATCTGTCCGGCAATGTTACCGCATCCGGTGGAAGCGACGGGCGGATTGGGGATTTAAGGGGGGAACCCGTCCAATCTCAGCTTGACCCTTCGGTACCGCTCCCGCACGGCCCGCCGGTCTTCGTCTTCCGGCAGACCCTCGTGAGCCCCACGCGCGATCATCTCCGCATGCCGCCGGAGGGTGGCCCTGTCTTCCGGCCGTCGTGCAACTTCGGCAACATTGGCGATCGACTCCAGCAGCCGGATGGTGACCGACGCATTGGTCCGTGCGGCCTGCCGGATCTGGTTCCATGCGGCATCGGCCATGCCGGCGAACGTAAAGGGGGGCGCTACCACCCGCAGTTTACCCTCAGAGTCCCTGCGGTAGGGGGAGGGTATCTCCCGCAGGGCCAGGCGGCACAGCGCGGACCCGAGCCGGTCGACGCAGGTATTGGCTGTGAACGGGTCGTTGATGCTGGGCGAGAGTGCCCGCACGGCGACCTCGACCAGCTGGTTGACGGAGAACTCCACATCCTGGAGAGGGGTCCTGGATCTGCCCAGGACGAACGCCTGCCGGACCCGGGCCTCGAACCGCTTTGTAACCCGGGCCGGCGGCCAGACCCGCACCAGCGGGACCCCGGCCACGATGTAGCGTCCAGGTCGCTGTTCCACCTGGAGGAGCGCATCCTCCTGCACAGCAAGCCGCAGCAGTCCTTCCGGGTCGATCAGCTGAAGGTAGCCGTCGGAATGGGCTGCGACCGGAACGGCTTCCCGGTCGAACGACTCCGGAAGCCGGGCCTCCGGGCCTGAATGCGGGTCCGCTTCGCCGATCTTGTCGGGGAACACCCGATCGATATTCCGCGTCAGCTCGGCCCAAACCCTGCCGATCACCTCATTGGCCTGGATGGATACGGCAATATGGTGAATGAAGTAGATCAACATCCCCAGGCTCGCCAGCGCCAGCAGTACGGCAAGGGAGACCGAAACGTGAGGGACGAAGTCTCCGGCATTCTCCCGGCGAATGGCGCGAAGCACGAGGAGCGAGTACAGGAAAGTGGAGATGAAAAAGCCCATCACGATCTGAGTCGTGGTGTCGCGCCGAAAATTGCGGAGCAGCCGGGGACCGAACTGATTCGAGGCGAGCGTCAGGGCGACCAGGGTGATCGAGAAAATCACCCCGACGGTGGTGATCATCGAACCGGCGATGGTCCCCAGAATGGTGCTCGCCCCCTCCGGGCTGCCGGAGTAGATCCACCCCTTCGCCCATTCCGCGGACTTGACCTCATCCAGGGCCAGGGAGGCAAAGGCGAGTGCCACCACACCGCCGACCAGAAGCGACGGGAGAAACCAGAAGCTGGAACGAATGCGATCCCATTGACGACGAATCCGAGGCACCATGGAACTAACCCAAAAGGGACGACCATCCCCCCCCATAGCGGCCTTTCACCTCCCCCTTGACCATGGCGCAGCAGAACATCAAAACCCCCACCGCCACGCTGTTCACAACGGCCTTCGTGCTGTCATACTGAAGCACCCAGGGAGCGAGGATCAGCCACGCTGCGACGAGACCATTCATCCAACGGAGGGACCTGGTGACCTCCCAAAGGGCGATAACGGCCGCGGCCGCCGCCAAAGGACCGCTGATGTGGTCATTGTCGGCCGCCCTTCCGGCGTATCCCAGGACCGCAGGTGCGGACATCAGCCAAATGCCCAGACAGATATTGACCACTCGCGCCCACATCCCACGTTTCCCCTTTCAAGAACGACCAGGGTCTCCTCGCTTCGATGACCACCTGGTGGTCTCGATGCGTATTGTCCATCCCCGGCCATTCCGTAGGATGGGTGCAGCTCCGGCGGAACCCATCGAATCCGCTCAAACTCCACATGATGGGTTCCACTAACGCTCCACCCATCCTACGGGACCCCGATCCCCCAGAAGGCCTTCCAGACCGAACGGTTGTGCTCGTGCTCCCGTTTCAGGAACTGCATGCTTGCAAGCAGCTCGTCCATGGCGGGCCCGATCATGAGGACGGAGACGACTGCGGAGGCCAGACAGAGGGTGCACCATGCATCGAAGAGCACGGGTTGCAGGATGACCAGCAGGATGCTGACGGCGCCGAGCGGGCCTACCGCAAAACCGAAAACGACCACCATCCATGGGAGGGTCTTCCACCTCCGGCTCCCGCCGATCACGCCGGTGACTGCATCGAGGAGGTAACCGAAGGCGCCGAGGGCCGCGTCAGGCACAGGAAGGATGTGGGAGATGCTCGAGTTGAGGATGATGCGGCTCCCGTCCCCGAAGAAGGGTTCCCACACGCTGGAGAGGATGTCCCACTGATAGAGCGCCAGGTACAAGGCGATGGCGAAGCCGATGAGGCCGAGCCCCACGATGGGGAGCCGTTGGGACCAAGTGGACGGATTGTACTCCCAACCGTGGGGGACACCCTCCTGCATCTGGTGGGCTCCTCAAAGATGTTATTCCCAGTACGGAGGGAAGTCGTAGTGGCGGTGGAGTTGCATCTCGTAATCGCGGTCCAGCGTCTCCGGGACGTATTCGGGACTGTTCTTGATGCTTTCCCGGGTCATGTCGACCGAGACCTTCTTCTCCGCCCAATGGACCTCACGCAGCCATTTGGGCGATATCAGCACCTTTCTACCCGGAAGCCAGTTGCGGGTGTCCACGATCACGTAGCGGATCATCCAGTCGGCATCGTCCAGGATGAAATCCTCCACATGTCCGATCTCTCCGTCGGTTGCCTGGATGTCGAACCCGGTGACTTCGGACGTGGATTCCAGATCTCGGGCCTTCGGATTGATGGTCTGGTAATACCCGCGGGCCTGTCTCATATCCCCATACGGGGTGGCGGGCATGGAATACCCTCCCCAGAGGCTCGGGTTGGTCCAGTAATCGTACAGCTGTTGCTCATATTCTCGTGTCACAGGCTTGTCGATCTGCAGTGGAGGACTCTTCTCGATCTGCTCTTTTGTCGCCCTGACGGGGAATCGTTTATCCGCCCACCTTGGAGGCTCCAGCGATGCGGGCGAGATGAGAACCTTTCTGGCCGGCAGCCACTTGCCGGTATCGGCAACCATGTATCGGACAACCCACTCTTCGTCTTCGAACAGGAAGTCCTTGCATCGGCCGATCTCCCCGTCTATCGCCTCGAGGACATAGTTCTTCATCTCTTCCGCTCTTCGCAACATGCTCGCCTCCTTGGGAACTCGAGAGATTCTTGGCTCGCTCCGGGAAGCGAGGGGGTCCCCGGAAAAGAACCCCTCGAATTCCCCGGAGCGGGAGTGAATGCTTCACTCAGGAAGTCCTTCTTGCGCTCTTCCCTTCCGAAGGCGCCCTTGCGGTAGCGCCCGTCCAGTCGACCCGGACCGTGTTCCCGTCCACCCGGAACCGATCGGCAATCAGTGCCACCTGGTTCCCGATGATGGCGCGATGGGCCAGAAAGCTGATCTGCTTCCCTTTCAGGTTCTTCAGGTCGACATTGCGGAGTTGTTCCTTGGGCCCCAGGTTCACGACCGTCGTTTCGCCCCCGTCGAGCCGAACCCTTGCAAATACCTGGTCCGGCACATCCTGGGTCTGGAAAGAAGCCGTCCTGGTGCTGAGGACCTTGCCGGAGAAGCGATTCAGATTCCGGTCAAAGGGGCGGTTCACGGCTATCGTGCGGCCGGCAGCCTCGATACGCTCTGCCATGAGCATCCCCTTGTCGTTGATCGTTCCCCTGCGGCCGTGTACGGTTATCTGATCCCCGTCCTTGAGGTTCAGCCCTTTGAGGTTTTCCACCGGGCCAAGGTCCACCCGCGCAACCCTGCCTTCGGGGGTCTTCACCCTTGCGATCTGGTGTTTCTGCTCCTGGCCGGCCAGGGAGATCTTCTTCATATCGCGGATCGTCCCCGAAACGGTCCTCATCGCCGTCCCTGCCTGGGGTGCCGTTCCCGGATAGTAGCCCCTGAAATCTCTCTGACCCATCCCTTGTGCAGCCTGCGTCCGGGCGCTTCTCTGTCGGGCCCGCTCCAGTTCATAGACCGAGATGTATTCGAACCGATCCATGACACCGTCGTTGTTATAGTCGATCCCTATGCTGACCCAGCCTTGAGGTTCCAGGAAGTAGCCCTGTGCCCCCTGGCCGCCGGCGCCCCTCTTCTCCGCTTGCGCAGGCATGGATACCATAAGGCCGGCAAGCAGGATGACTGCCGAAAGAAAAAACCTGGATCTCATCTTGAACCTCCTTCCACTTGAGTTTGGTTTTGCTCCAAAGACGGCCGCTACATCCAGTCCTCGAATTCTCCCTCACGATTGTACCAGTCGTTCGTATAGTAGTCGTTTTCATAGTCATAGAACCCGTAGCCGCCGTCGTCGTAGTAGCCGTAGATGCCGTCCCCGTAATAGTCATATGGGTAGTTGTAGGTATAGTTGTACCAATCCCTTTCGTAATCGACGCCGCCGCCCGCATCGAACCAGTCGGAAGGATCGTACCATTCCTCCTCGTGGATCCCCTCGCCCGGTTCGTACTCGTACTCGCTCCAGTCGACTGCCCCGGAACGGAGCGGGCTGAACAGAAGGGCGAGCACAGCCAGGAAAAATATTGCCAAAAACACCCTCTCAACCCCGTTGCTCCCATTTCGAATCTTCATTCTTCACCCCCTGGATCTATTTGTTCCTGACTCTTAACAACACCGGCCCTTTCATGGAATGGGTCCATATGCTGAAAGGGTACGCATCCGCCATGTATTCCACCTCCCGGCCCCCTTTTCCTGGAGCTTTCTCACAGAAGCACACAGAGGCACGGAGAAAACGGGCAATGCCTGCTCCGCCGGTCAAGGTTTGGGTCTTCGGATACGCCTGTTGCGGTCTCTTTTTACGGGATTCCCCTCGTTCCAATTTCGGGTCCGTTTGCTAACCTTCGGGACGACGGATCAATCACAGATCACAGGGGAACTGATATGTCCGAGCAAGAGCTGGTTCAAACCATCTACGAATTGACCGAGCAGCTCAAAGGAGGGCCGCTCAACGAATTCGAAAAGGGAAAGCTGAAAGAGGTTTTCAGTAGTGCAACGGGCTCCGCATTGGACAGGGCCTACGCCGCCATGGCCGAGGTGTTGAATACGGAGCCTTCCCTGGTCGAGAGAAGGATCCGATCCCTGGAAAGGGTGGAGCAGGCCGAACTGGCCGCAAGGTTGGAGAGGGCAGCCGAGTTCTAGCTGCGAAACCTTCTCTGTGGAGGATGAGCCCCCCTCTCGGCCGCCTGATGCTCCCGCAGAGAGGGGCTCTGCTGAACAACAAATGCTTTCGGTGGGATCATGGAATTCCGATGTTCTGGGAATTCGTTACAGCTATGATGATTGCCCTTTTGTTGACCCTGATCTTCGACGTCGGCCTGGGGGGAAGGGGCTGGGGCGTCAGTCTCATGATCTCCTTCACCATCCTCTTTCTTGCCACCTGGGCGGGCGGTCTGTGGATCGGCCCTTTCGGACCCACCTTCTGGGGAGTCGCATGGCTTTCCTTCCTGCTGGCAGGGCTCTTTGTCATATTGACGATCGGCGCACTGACGCCCAGGCCCCGGAAATCACCGAGCCCCCCTGATCTCCGGAGAGGAAAAGAGCCTGGAGGCCCGACGGAAAGAGTCGACCCGGTTTCCTTCGGCGCTTTCTTCTGGGCGCTCATGGTCGGCCTGACCGTCGCCATCATCGCCGCCTACCTTTGATCTGCTGAATGAAGCAATAATCCACGGGCACGCCGGTGGCGTGAACGATGGCTATGCCGGTGATCCGCGCCCGGGAACAAAGGAAATGTTTCTTTCAGCTCCGAGAAGATCGCAAGCAGGAGCTTGCTCCTACAGGAAACCAGGAAAACCCTGGAAATCACTGTTCGAGAAATCTTCCCACCCCCGGGCGGAGGCGACGGGCTGACCTCCACGAAACGACCGGAGCCGCATTCCAGGTGGCTTCATGAAAAAATGGAACAGGCAGTTGCCGCTCCGTTTCGAGGCCAATGGGATACATGACCGCCTGCATTCAGATTGGCCACCCATTTACGGGCGACCACAACCCACTTACCTTGGATGCATCGCTGCTCATCCCAGGCGCCCGGGGAAGGCGCACCAAACGGGCAGCAGGAGGAGGAAGTTCATGAGAAACATATCCTTGGGAAATAGTTGGAAGACGTGTTTCCTCGGCATGATGGCCGTCGCATTCGTGGCATTCACATTCTTCACGCCGGTGAGAGGCTGGGCCTTGGACGACTTCGGCTATGGCTACGGCGAGGAGGGTCCGGGGGTCTTCGGGTACGGAGATGAAGGGATCTACGGAGAAGAGTACGGCAACATGGGCGAGGAGGGGTTCTTCGAAGATGATCGATACGGCTACTACGAGGACGAAGGTCTGTTCGAGGACGAAGGCCTGTTCGAGGAAGATGAAGGAACCTTCGGCTACTACGGGGAGGACTCCGAGTACAACTACTACGACGAAGGCTGGATGGAAGAGGAGGACGACTGGTTCTGATCGGCCGGTCACAAGATCCATCTTTAACCAGAAGGAGGCATGAACGATGAAGACAAGGTTTGGGTTTGCGGCCGCCGTTACCCTGGCGGCGGTATTCATCCTTTCGAGCCCGGTGATGGCGCAGATGCAGTCCGGACAAGAAAGCATCGCCTTTGTCCGCGTGGGGTTCGATTATGACGACGACGGGTGGATAGACCGGTTCGTATACGTCCCGGTCAACGAGCTTGAGACGGCGAGGCAGAAAAGCGGTCAAACGCAGTCCCAAGAGCAGCAGCGGGCCGGAAGCACGGAACAACAGCAGGCCCGGGGGTATTACCTGCAGCCCCAGGGATGGGTCCGCGTCGGGTACGACTACAACGACGACGGCATCATCGACCGGTTCGAGTACATCAACATCTATGAGCTCGAACGGGCAAGACAAGCGAGCAGGGCCGGGCAGGGCGGGGACCGGATGTCCCAGCAGCAGGGGGGCGGCAGCCAGGGGTGGGTGGATATCCATCCCGAGCTGAGAGGCTACCAGGCCCACCCGCCGGTGAGAGGGTATACGCCCTACCGTGGCGACCAGGAATTTCAGCCCACCGGCAGGACGAGGACCATCACCGGGACCATACAGGACCTGAACAGGTCCAGGTTGGCGGGAATGGACCAGGAGCATCTGATCGCGCGCGTGAAGACCCGGGAAGGCCGGACCGCGCGGGTCGACCTGGGACCGGTGGACGCCCTGAGGAACCTCGACCTTAAGCAGGGGGACCAGGTAACCGTCACCGGCACCAGGGGAAACATCAACGACAAGGGATACCTGATGGCCAAACGGGTGGAGGCGGGCGGAAAAACGGTCAACGTCACCATGCCGTCCGACCGAAACCTCAAGCGCTACTCGGGTGTCGTGCAGAGTGTAAGGACCGCATCCCTGCAGCAGCAGGAAGCGTCCGACCAGGTCATTGCAGGGGTCCGGACGGACAGGGGGACCGCGACCGTCAACCTGGGTCCCAAGGACCAGCTGGGACAGATCGATCTGCAGAACCTCCGGGGGAAGCAGATCAGTTTCCTGGCCCATCCAACAAGGGTCCAGGGCAAGTGGTCCCTGGTGGCCGAAGAAATCCAGATCGACAACAGGACCGTCTCCATCGACTGGACGCAGGCGCAGGCTTCCGCCCGGAAGGGTCTGTCGCGCCAGTTCGCCCAACAGCAGCAGCAAAGTGAACAGCAGCAGCAAAGTGAACAGCAGCAGAGAGGCGGTCAACAGCAGCAAGGAAGCCAACAGCAGTAGACTCTTTCGTGTTCGGGCCCCCGGCTGCCTTGGAGCAGCACGGGGGCCTTTTCACTTCTGTTTAGGGGTCATAGACGCTCAGCAGGCGAAGGGATCGAACTACAGGATAGGGCCTATTTCCACGGGGACACTCGTCGATTACCTTTCCGGCAAATGGATTTTCTCTATCCGGCCGACTGGCCTTTTTACGTAAGCGTAGCCGTCTTCTGCGCATGCGCACTGGTGATCGGCGTGACCGGCGTGCGGCTGGCCGCCAAAGCGGACCTGCTGGCCGATCTCACCGGCATGGGCGAGGCCGTGGCCGGGGCGGTCCTGCTTGGGGGCGCGACATCCCTCTCCGGAAGCGTGCTGTCGATCACCGCGTCCTTGAACAACCGGCCGGACCTTGCTATCAGCAATGCCCTGGGCGGAATCGCGGTCCAGACCGCTTTCCTTTCCGTCGCCGACGTCGTCTACAGGAGGGCAAACCTGGAGCATGCCGCCGCTTCCGCGGCCAACATGATGCAGGGATCTCTCCTGATCTGTCAACTGGGGATCCTGTTGCTGGCGGCCTATTCACCGAATGTGACGTTCTTTGCCGTCCATCCGGCGACGCCCATCTTGTTCGCGACCTATGTCTACGGCATATCTCTGGTAAGGAGCGCCCGCACCCAGCCCATGTGGCAGCCCGAGCAGACGGAGGAAACCCGGGAGGACGAGCCCGACCAGGAGTCGGGGAGGCACAGCCTTGTCCGCGTCTGGGGGGGCTTCGGGGTGCTGGCGGTCACCATGGGGGCTGCCGGATGGCTTCTCGAGCATGCGGCCTCCAACATCTCCGCGCAGACGGGCTTGAGCCAGGCGACCATCGGGGCGCTCTTCACCTCATCCGCCACCTCCATCCCGGAGCTGATCACCACGATCGCTGCGGTCCGCAGGGGGGCTTTGACGCTGGCGGTCGGGGGCATCATCGGGGGGAATGCCTACGACACCCTGTTCGCGGGCTTTTCAGATATTGCCTACCGGGAAGGTTCCATCTACCACGCCATCTCGGAGACGCTGCTCTTCTGGCTTGGCGTGACCGTCCTCATGACCGGCGTGCTCCTGATGGGGCTGATCCGGCGGGAGGAGATGGGGATCGGCCGAATCGGCTTCGAGAGTGTGGCGATCCTGGTGCTCTACGCCGCGGCAGTCGTGTTCATCATCCTCTGAGGAGGAAACCGGGGAGTCTGAACAATCGAAAAGGTCTGCGCTGCTTCGGGCCTTACCAGGTATTTCGCGCTGCACAAACAGCACATCTCCACCCCGCGCTGGAACACCGTTGACCCGGAAACGGTGAAGCCCTTGCGCGGACATCCACAGCCGCCTTGATTCGTCTCCTTCGCGTGTGAGGAAAGGCCCTTCGAAAAACACGGTCTTTTCATTCCGGATATACCGGGCCTACCCCATTCAATTCTCCCTCCGCTCTGCTACATGAAGGAACAATCCACCGGCATAACCAGGGGTATGGACAATGGCTGTGCCGGTGATTCGTGCCGGGAACAAAAATTTTTCTGAATGGACGCCAAATGGATCAAAGGGGAACCCCCACCACGAACCCAAGAACCGGCGGATAAGATTCAATATGAATGAATATCGCTGGAGCCCTATCCCTGGAGCAAGCTCCTGCTCACGATTCTTTGAGTTCCGAGAAGATCGCAAGCATGAGCTTGCTCCTACAGAAGACCTCCAGGACCGTTCGATCATCCTTGCCACAAGGCCCCCCTTTGGCACAGGCTGCAAAATCCCCCCTGGCCCCCCTTCACGCAAGGGTGGACCCTGCGGACAGGCGCTGTCTAAGCCCACTTTGGGGAGATGGATCGTCTTTCTCTGCTCCCTATCCGCGGCATTCCTGGTGCTCTCCTTCTCGTGCGTGTATGCCCGGGAGAGGTCTTTCAGAAACTCCCTCGGCATGGAGTTCGTTCTCCTCCCGCCGGGCTCCTTCGTGATGGGGAGTCCACCTGCGGAGGATTTACGCCAACTGGGGGAGACTCCGCACAAGGTCACCCTGTCGGAGCCCTTTTACATGCAGACCAAGGAGGTGACGGTCGGACAGTGGTGGGCCTTGATGGGAAAGAGGATGCTCGGGCAGCGGTCCGGCCCTCCCGGTCTGCCGGTCACCCGGGTCTCCTGGTTCGATGTCATGGAGTTCATTGAAAAGCTGAATGCAATGGGTGAAGGCATCTACAGGCTCCCGACGGAAGCGGAATGGGAATACGGCTGCAGGGCCGGCAGTCCCTCTCCATATCACTGGGGCGAAGAAATCCGATGCTCTCAGGCGGTGTTCGGGTTGAAAGACGGTATATGCGATTCAAGGAAGGCAGCCTCCGACGGCCCTGCGCCGGTCGGGAGTCTCCGTCCGAATGCATGGGGCCTCTACGACATGCACGGAAACGTGTGGGAGTGGACCCAGGACAGGTATGGAGAATATGGAACCGGACCGGAAGTGGATCCTTCCGGAGCGGTAGACGGAACCATCATGCGGGTGCGGAGGGGAGGGGGCTGGAGCAGCGCGCCGCACCTGCTCCGATGCGCAAACCGCGCATACGGCCATCCTGCGGCCAGGTATCGGCATACCGGCTTCCGGCTCGTGAGGGAGGCGCGATGAGGAACTCCGTATGGTCTGCCGCGGTTTTCCGGGCGACCAGGAAACTTTTCCCTCTCTCCGTGTAATCGCTCCTCTCGAGCCTGAAGCCGAACCGCTCGATCCACTCCCTGTACTCGGACATCGTCCTCTCTCTTCCCTTTGCAGCAACCAGCATGTTGAGATCCGAACGTGCGACGAAGATCGGCCCCGTCTTCTCGTCGTTGAAGACGTACTCGCCGACGATCAGGAGCCCTCCCGGGCGAACGGCCTTGGAGATCTCCTCGAGGATATGAGAGCCCTCCTCTTCCCCCCAGTCATGCAGGACGAAGCCGAGGGAGTAGGCGTCGGCTCCGGCGGGGAGAGGGTCCGCGAAGAAGTCGCCCCCTGCAAAGCTCAAGCGGTCGGCAAGACCGTTTCTCCCTATGTACTCCTCTGCGATCGGCCGGACAGGGGGCAGATCGAAGACAATGCCTCTGACCGCTGGAAACCTCTCCGCCACCGCTATGAGGAAGGCGCCGGTCGCCCCTCCCACGTCCACGATCGTGCGGACCTCTTCGAGTTCCTTCGCCCGTGCGGCAAACTCGACGGCTGCCGGGTAGGATACGGCGTGCATCCCTTCCATGAAGGCCCGCAGCGAATCCGGGTCGGTGTACATCTTCCGCTCGGGAGGCGAGTCGAAAACCTCTTGCCAGTGGGGCCTCTTCCCCGTGGCAAGGGCCTCCTTGAGGTGGCCCCACATCGGATAGAGCTCCTCTCTCAGGTGTCGGAACATCCCACCGATATACCCGGGCTTGCCGGGAACCAGCTTCTCCGACGCTTCCCGGCTGTTCACGAACTTCCCCTCCGGGAGCCGGCGGACCAGCCGCAGGGCGCAAAGCACGCTGAGGATCCGTTCGGCGGAACGGACAGGGATCCCGGCCCGTGCCGAGACCTCCTCCAGGGAGCGTGGGTGAATGTCCATTGCGGGAAAGAGCCCGAGTTCTTCGGCGGTGAGCAGCACCTGGGAGTCCATGAAGCCCAAAGCGATCTCCCAGACATCCGGCCTGTCCTTCTTGTGATCCATTGGATACTCCTGAGTCCGGGACCAACGCCCGGCCTCCATCACGTTTACCGGAAGCGCTGCGCAAGAGTCCATGGATCCAAAACCGTATTCGGGGGATCTTTTGACCTGAACTCGAGCCGTACGGCCGCGGGTTCACCGGGGAGATGCAGAGAGCGCGGAGTCAAGGATGTTTTCCTTTGCCGGTGGCACATCCAGCTGGTCTGGGCGGGGGAGATGCCGTCCAAGCAAAGAGCGCTACTAATCATCTGGGCAAAGGCGGAGACGGCTTTCGACGACCTTCTTGACGACGGACTCCATTTCGACATACTCGTTCGGCTTCGTGATATAATCGGATGCGCCCATCTTCGCACAGAATGCCTTGTCTTCCTCCTCATTGGAGGTCGTCCAGATGACGATGGGGATGTCCTTGAGCTCCCCTCGTCTCCTGATCTCCACGAGGGCCTGCCTGCCGTCGACCTTGGGCATATTGAGATCCAGGAGGATGAGGCCCAGACGAGGAAGTTCTGCATGGGCCCCGCGGCCGAGCAGATACTCCATCAACTCCTCTCCGTCTTTCACGAATTTCACTTCCATGGAGCTCTCAAACGGACGAAGCGCCACTTCGAGAAGGAGCCGGTCGTCCTGGTCGTCTTCGGCGATCAAAACGATCGGCTTGCGGGTCCTGCATTGGGGGCTCATGGTTCTCCTCTCTCTGCCGGCAGGGTGACGATGAACGTCGAACCTTCGCCGGGGGTGCTCGCGGCCGTGATCGTTCCGCGATGTCGGTCCGCGATCTTCCGGCAGACGGCCAGACCGATTCCAAGGCCCGGATGTTCATTTCTTCCGTGGAGGCGCTGAAAGGGTTGGAATATCTTCTGGAGGTACTTCTCGTCGAACCCGATCCCGTTATCCTCCACGAAGACGCGGCAGATCCCGTTGTTTTCCTCCCCGGAGATCCTGATCATGGAGGCGACATCGGGTCGGCGATACTTGACTGCATTCTCGATCAGGTTCTGGAACAACTGACGCAGTTGATTCGGGTCCCCCCTGACGCTCGGCAGTGGGCCGACATTCACCTGAGCCCCGGCATTCCGGATCCCCACCTCGATGTCGCTGATCACGTCCACCACCAGCAGGAGCAGGTAGAGACTCTTCTGGATACTTTGCTGCTTCGCGGCAACTGCCACTTCTTTCTCTCCTGAAGGTTGAGCGAAGGTTCAGGGGAAGAGGCATTTCGTTGAATCCCTTGTGGACCCTTTCCGGGGAAGGAGCGAGGCGGATGCCTGATCACCTGTAGCGAATCTAATGATACAGAATCAAGTACTTACAGGGAAGCTTTTTCTTGGGGGTGCAGGATCGGGAAAGGAAGCAACGGCAAATTACTACCTGCGCTTCCGAACAATACACAAATCGTTTTATTGGATAAACAGGCTGAAGGGTGTTTGCTTGTTCGTGATCATTTCAAAGATGCAGGAGGGAGGGCGATTATGCCTGTGAGGAAAGGGAGCGCGGAGTGGCGCGGGGACTTGAAAAAGGGGAGCGGGGACATCAGCACGGAATCGGGGGTGCTGAACCGGGTCCCCTACAGCTTCGCATCGAGATTCGAACAGGGCCGGGAGACCAACCCGGAGGAGTTGATCGGTGCGGCGCATGCTGCATGCTACTCCATGGCGCTCTCGAACATGCTGTCCGGTGCGGGTTTTACCGTCCGTTCCGTAAAGGCGGAAGACAAGGTGCACATCGAAAAGGTGGAGTCCGGCTTCTCCATCACCAGGATCGAGATCCGGTGCGATGCCGAAATACCGGGAATCGACGAAGCCGTGTTCAGGGACTTTGCCGAGAAGGCCAAAAGGGAGTGTCCCGTGTCCAAGGCACTTGCCGGGACCGAGTTGACGTTGTCCGCAAGTCTCCGGAAGTGAGACTTGTCTGTTGTCCTGAATGCCGATAAGCCTTACCCCTGAAAAGGAGGAAACCCCATGTGTTACAACTGCGGATGCGGACTGCCCAATGACGACCACGGCAAAGGGCATGCGGGTGTGGACCCGAACGGAAAGGCGATCACCGAGAAGACGTTCGAGGCCGCGTCAGCGGCTTTCCAGATGACGAAGAAGGATTCCAAGGAAAACACCGAGAAGCTGCTCCGGAAGGGGAGCTGATCCCCTTCATCATCGCCTTTTTCGCCTCAGGCATCGTGAGGCCGAACGTCACCAGGTGGGAGAGTGCATCCACGATGCAATAGGGGCACCATGCCTTTTCCACGCGGGGCATCTGGTAGAAGAGGTACTTCGCCGCAACAACCGCCTGCAATCCGGCCGCGCCGGCGGCGATGATGGGGATGATCGGCCGCTTCTCGGCCCGGTCCTGCCCGCCGGCCGCCGCCATGACCATGTTGGCCGCATGGGC
>JAGVAP010000091.1 GCA_020060215.1 Deltaproteobacteria bacterium
GGCCAGGATGGGATCCTTGATCCTGCCGACGGTAAAGACCGGAATATCCACTACCCGCTTGATCTCCGCGGCGAGATATGTCCTGAAGGCAGGAGGCAGGAGCATGGGAGGTGTGAAGATGTACGGCGTGTAGTAGGTGCCGCTGCTGACGCTGAGGTAGTCGATGGCGCCGGTCTCTTCCAGCCTCTTGGCTATCACCTTGTAATCTTCCAGGGTGTTGGCCCCCGCAACGAGTTCGTCGGCGCTGATCCGGATGCCCATGGGAAAATCGGGTCCTACCTTCTTTCTTATGACGTCTATGACCTCCAGGACGAATGTCATCCTCTGCTCCAGGTCGCCGCCGTACTTGTCTTTCCGTTTGTTGAAGAGCGGCGACAGAAATTGGGTGATCAGGTACCCGTGTGCTCCATGGAGCTCTATGCCGTCGAAGCCGCCCTCCTTGGCGTGGTAGGCCGATATGGCGAATCCATCGATCAACTCCTGTATATCCTCGATCTCCATCTCCTTGCACCCCTCCCTGATGCTCACGTCCGGGATGCCCGAAACCGCCCACACATGCCGCCACCGATCGTCGTATACCCCTCCGTCGCCGTGGCAGCCCGAATGCACGAGCTGGGCAAAGATCTTGGCCCCGTGTTCGTGGACCGCATCGGTAACAGTCCTGAGCCCAGGGACCACCTTGGGGTCGTATGCGAAGCACGCCTTTGAGAAATTGCTGCTGCTCGTGTGATGGATATGCAGCATGTCGCAGACGATAAGCCCTATGCCTCCCCTGGCGCGTTCTGCATAATAAAAGGCATGCCGGCGACCCATCATGTTGTCTTCGCCGTACTGTTTGGAGTGGGCCGACATGAATATCCGGTTTCGAACCGTCACGTTCCCGATCTTCTGCGGGGTGAAGAGATATTTGAATTCCATAACCATATCCTCCTTTCGTGCAGTAGCCACGAAGCCTAATTTAAATGTATATTAAATCCTGAGACACTTACAGGACCAATGGAAGAGCTGGAATGATGGAATATAGGACTCTGGAATGATGGAATGATGGAATATAGGAATTTTGGGATGTCCGACTGCCCGGCCCACCAGCCTGCACCCGATCATTCCAAGATTCCGGTGTTCCATTATCCCGTTCCCATTGCCGAGCCAAGTTCTATCACCTCCCTTCATCTGCCCCCTTACCCATTATTCCAACATTCCGGTGTTCCATTATTCCATCCCTCTTTACCCCCGGCCGAAGACCGCCGCTATGCCCAGTCCACCGCCCCCGCAGATGCATTCCAGCCCGTAGCGTGCGTTGCGCCTTCGCATCTCGTGTAGGAGCGTCACCAGGACACGCGTGCCCGTGCAGGCTATAGGATGCCCCAGGGAGATCCCGGATCCATTCACGTTTATCCTGTGGTAATCCTTGCTCGTGATCCCCATGTCCTTCAGGTCCGCCAGGACTTGGGCCGCAAAGGCCTCCTGGATTTCGATAAGCTCCATCTGCTCGATCCCCATGCCTGCCTTCTTCAAGGCCGCGTCTACGGCTTTCGGAACGGTCCTGTATGTCATCCTCGGATCGTCCCCTACCACGGCAAACGACTTCAACCCGGCAAACGGCTCGATGCCCAATTCCGCGGCCCTCTCTGAGGAGGTCACCACCACAACAGCCGCCCCGTCGTTCTCGGATGAGGAATTCCCTGCCGTGCATACCCCGCCCATGACCGGCCTCAGCTTAGAGAGTTTCCCCAGGGTCGTATCGGCCCTGGGGCCCTCATCCTCTTCGAAGAGCACGGATTCCCCCTTTGAACCCGCTATCCTGACCGGGATCGTCTCCTCCTTGAACCTGCCCGCACTCGCGGCCTCGCAGGCCTTCTGATGACTGCCCAGGGACCAGAGATCACATTCTTCTCGGGAGATCTCCTTCTCTTTGGCGGCCGTCTCGGCCCACGACATCATTGCAGGCAGGACACCGTAGCGCTCCTCGGGCTGGGACATGACGCGGGCCCTCTGGATGCGGTCGTAGAAACGGATCCCCCAGATCGAGAGATCGCCATGGCCCTTCGGCATGCCCCGCTTCCCGCCGACCCCCCACTTGATCTCGCCGGGGACGTAGAATTCCGCATTGCTCATGCTCTCCACGCCCCCGGCCACGACGATATCCGCATTCCCGGACTGGACCTTCATCGCGGCGAAGCAGACCGTATCCAGGCCTGTGCAGCAGCGCCTATCCAGGGTGATGCCCGGTATGGAATCCGGCCACCCGGCCTTGAGCAGCGCCATTCTAGCTATGTTGACGTATTCCCCGTTCTGGTAGGACTGGCCGAGGATGACCTCATCCACCTGCGAGGGCTCGATTCCGGCCCTCTTTACCGCCTCGTTCAGGACCAGGGCCCCCAGATCGTATGCCTGTACCTCCTTCAGACCGCCCATGTACCTTCCAATGGGGGTCCGAACCGCGCCTATTATTACCGCTTCTCTCACTGTCTGATCTCCTCCTGACATCGTTTAGAGCACGTTCGCGGCTCCAAAAAAGAATGTGGAATATCGAACAGCAGAATATTGAAGTTCTTCACTTCGAAATTCGAGATTCGTTGGGTGCATTACTAGATTGTTAACCGCTTCCCCATACCATTGATTCCTAGGTTACAGGTTTCAGTGTTCAGGTGTCAGGAAATTTCACGGCCTGAAACCAGAAACCTCTCAAAGGTATTTTGGGACACCGGCAAAGATCGATTAACAGATCGGTAATGCTCCCGATTCGTTATTCATTTATTCTGCGGTTCACATCCATTTTACAAACGACGAAGCTCCACGGCCTCCAGTTGTGATCCGTCGGGGTCCCTGAAGTATGCCCAATACCAACCCTTCATCGGGCCTTCCTCGATCAGCCTCGGGGGGGTATTGAATGCGCAACCGTATTCCTTCAGCTTGCGACCCAGTGCCTCTATATCCTCCACCTGAAAGGCTATATGCATTCCACCTACATCACAAGGCGCTATCATCTTGGGAGGGGGTTTTGGATTTACGTATTCGATGAGTTCGACAAAGTCTTCCCCCGCTCTCATCAGCCCGATCTTCAGCTGCGCATCGGGAACCCGCAACGCCTCCGACAAACCTTTACTGCCGCTCTCCCGAATAGAAACAAGTTCCATACCAAGGACATCACTGTAGAACCGAACCGCACGGTCAAGGTTGCTCACGGTGATACTGGAGTGAAGAACACCTCTGACCATATAACCCCCTCTGCTGCATTGAAAGAACCCGGCCCCGAGAACCGGGTTTGAAACGTTTCAATCAAACCCCCAGATATTTGCTCATTACCGCCGGGTGGGCCTTGAGATCGGAGGAAGACCCTTCCCAGCATATATGCCCCTTCTCCAGTATGTAGGCCCTTCCTGAGAGCTTCAACGCAAAATCCGATTTCTGTTCGCAGATCAGAATGGACATGCCTTCCTCGCTGATGCGTTTTATCGTCTTGTATA
>JAGVAP010000135.1 GCA_020060215.1 Deltaproteobacteria bacterium
AGCCTGGAATTCGAAAGGATCCTCTCTTCGTCCGGTCCTTACGGCGGCCACCTGGTGAGGCCGTCGGATCACAAGGAGCCCGGGAAGATCGCCTGGCTCCAGTGTATCGGCTCCCGCGACGAGCACCTGGGGGCGAAGGGATACTGCTCGGGTGTGTGCTGCACCTATGCCGTCAAGGAGGCCATGCTCGCCAAGGAGCACAGCAAGGACGGGCTGGACACGGCCGTCTTCTACATCGATATCCGCACCTATGGAAAGGACTTCGAGCGCTACTACAACCGAGCGAAAGACGAGATGGGCGTCCGTTTCGTCAAGTCCAGGATCACCCATCTCACGCCCATGGACGACGGAAGGCTCCTGCTCCGATACGTGAACGAGGCCGGACGGCGGGTGGAAGAGGATTTCGACATGGTGGTCCTCTCGGTCGGACTGGAGGCGACATCCGACGGGGCGGCGCTCGCAAAGCGTCTGGGACTGGAGCTGGACCGCTACAGCTTCGCCGAAAGCGGCAGCTTCGCACCCGTGGAAAGCTCGAAACCCGGCATCTATGTCTGCGGCCTCTATCAGGCGCCAAAAGACATCCCCAGCTCGGTGGTGGATTCCAGCGCGGCCGCCGGCGTGGTCGGAAGCCGTCTGGCAGAGGCGCGCTGGTCCATGACCCGGAAAAAGGATGTCCCCCAGGAGATCAACGTCCGGGGGGAGGCGACCCGCATCGGCGTCTTTGTATGCTGCTGCGGCACCAATATCGCCGGGACCGTGGACGTCCCTTCGGTGGTGGCGTTCGCGAAGGGGCTCCCCCGGGTAGTCTATGCGGAGCAGAACATGTTCAGCTGCTCCCAGGATACCCAGGAGAAGATGAAGCAGGTCATCCGGGAGCAGCAGCTCAACCGCGTGGTGGTGGCCGCCTGCACGCCGAAGACCCATGAACCGCTCTTTCAGGAGACGCTCACCAGCGCAGGGATCAACAAGTATCTCTTCGAGATGACCAACATCCGGAACCAGTGCTCGTGGGTCCACAAGGATGACCCCGCGGCCGCCACGGTGAAGGCCAAGGACCTCCTGAGGATGGCCGTCTCGAGGGTCGCGCTCCAGGAGCCCCTGCCGGAGCCGACGCTCGAGGTCAACCAGGCGGCGCTGGTGATCGGCGGCGGCATCGCCGGCATGACTGCCGCCAGGACCCTGGCGCTGCAGGGATACCAGACCTACCTGGTCGAGAAGGCGACCGCGCTGGGGGGGAATGCGTCACGGCTGCTCGAGACCTGGCGGGGTGAAGACGTCCGGGCGCAGCTGGGGGCCATGGTCCAGGGGGTCCAATGCGACGAGCGAATCCGCGTCCTGACCGATGCATCGATCACGCAGGTGGAGGGGTATGCGGGGAATTTCAAGACCACCGTGCAGGTCCGGGGCGAGCCGCAGGTCCTCGAGCACGGGGTGACCATCATCGCCTGCGGCGGCTCCGAGCTCAAGCCGGACCGGCACCTCTACGGAGCCGATCCACGCGTGATGACCGGCCTCGAGCTGGAGCAGCGGTTCGTGGAAAACCACGCGGATATTGCACAGGCAAAGAGTGCGGTCTTTGTCCAGTGCGTGGGGTCGCGCATCCCGGAGAGGCCCTACTGCTCGAAGGTCTGCTGCACCCAGTCCATCAAGAACGCGCTCAGGCTGAAGAAGATCAATCCGGCCATGGAGGTCTATATCGTCTACAGGGATATGAGATCCTATGGATTGAGAGAAGACCTCTACCGGGAGGCGCGCAGCCGCTCCATCCATTTCATCCGCTACGACGCGGAAAAGGGGCTGAATACGGAGGTGAAGGATGGAGGACTGTCGGTCGGCTTCACGGACCGCGTGCTCCGAAGGGAAATGGAGATCCGTCCGGATCTTCTGGTCCTTGCCTCGGCGGTGCTCGGGGAGAAGGAAAACCCCCTGGCCCAGCTCTACAAGGTGCCCCAGAACGAGGACGGATTCTTCGTCGAGGCCCATGTGAAGCTCCGGCCGGTGGACTTTGCCACGGACGGGGTCTTTGTCTGCGGCCTGGCGCACGCGCCCAAACCCGTGGACGAATCGATCGCACAGGCCCAGGCGGCGGCGGCCCGGGCCGTCACCATGCTCTCCGCCAAGGTGATCTCCGTGAGCGGGACCGTGGCGCAGGTGAATCCGTCCTTCTGCAGCCAGTGCGGCACCTGCGTGTCCCTCTGCCCGTATTCAGCCCCCGCGTTCCATTCCAAGACCGGGAAGGCCGAGATCCAGTCCAGCCTGTGCAAGGGGTGCGGGCTCTGCGTCTCCTCGTGCCGGTCGGGCGCCATTCAACTGAAGGGCTTCGACACGTCGCAGATCATGGCGATGATCAACGAGACGTGAAGCCTGTTCTTTTGCAGGAGCAAGCTCTGCTTGCGACTCGGGGCCGGCAGATCGTCAAAGGAATGGCAACGGGAGGTCGCTCGGGGGAAGGAAAGGTGGGGCCTTTCCATCGGGTATGCGCGGGGAAGCGTGCCCATGATGAACAGGGAGAGGATCGGCGTGGTCGCCACCGGATGATCGCAAGCAGGAGCTTGCTCCTGCTTTTCAGAGGGGCCGGCGTGATCCAATTCTCACAGCCTGCTCCTGCAGGAGCTGGGATTTCCCCCCCGAGCGGATCATTCTCTCCCTCGAGATGTGCGGCCGCTGCAACATGGGGATGCCGGTCCGGGGGAACGATGCCGCCAAATGGGCCTGGGAACGTGGGATCGAGAGCTATTCCGACGGCGATACCCGGCCAGCCCCTACATGGAGAACAGGTCCGGTATCCGCTGGGCGAGCATGATGTCTCCGCTCACCTTCAGCTTGCCGGTCATGAAGGCCTGCATTCCGTTGACCTGTTTGTTCACCATCCCCAGCCAGGTATCGCTGCCCATGGTCAGGGTCACGTTGGGATTCTGAGCGGTACCCTCGTGGACCTGGCAGGTCCCCTGCTTCACCACGAGGTACCAGTTCCCGCCGCCCTCTCCCGTGATATTGAACTGGCAGACAGCATCCATCCCTTTGGCGGCATTGGGGTTGAACCTCTGCGAGACGTTGTCGAAGACTTCCTTTACGCTGGTCATCGCCATAGCCTTTACTCCCCGTTGGTTGGATAATCCCCCGCTGCTCAAGGCCATGGGGGGCTCTTGTGCTGATCGATGCGAGTCTATCTGAAAAGGCCGTCCCGTTCAACGGGAAAAAAAGGGTGAGGACGACGTGAGGCGAAGCGATGGGTTCCGCTGCGCTTTACCCATCCTACAGAGAAGGACGTTCGAAGTTGACGTCGATACCGGGGATCATCTATCATTCAACATCGATCATTTACCACCATTGATCACTTGGAGGCAGACCCCTCCGTGAAAGCCGACGCGAAGGAAATCCGCACAAGAGGATTTTCTGCCCCGGACAACGGACAGCCGACCACTAACCCCTCTCTGAGGTCCCCATGTTCAAGACCCGAATCACGGAACTGCTTGGCGTGAGATACCCGATTCTGGGAGGCACCATGATGTGGATCTCCACCGCCGAGTTCGTTGCGGCCATCTCCAATGCCGGCGGCCTGGGAATCCTTGCCTCCGCCATCTATCCGAGCCGGGATACGTTTGCTGGCGCCATCGACCGCGTAAGAGCCCTCACCCCGAACCCTTTCGCAGTCAACCTCAACCTCTTCCCCATGATGCGCCCGATCGACAACAACGAATACCTGGACGAGATGATCGGGAAGGGGGTCGGGATCGTGGAGACTTCCGGGCACTCCGCGCCCGAGGACCTTTGCGCGAGGTTCAAGAAAGCGGGGCTCATCTGGATCCACAAGTGCGTGGGTCTACGGTACGCCCTCAAGGTTCAGGAAATGGGTGCGGATGCGGTCACCGCGGTGGGGTATGAAAACGGGGGGGCCACGGGCAAGCTCGATATCGGCACCATGGTCCTCATCCCGCGGGTTGCGGAGGGTTTACGCGTGCCCGTCATCGGCGGAGGAGGGATCTCAGACGGCAGGGGCTTTCTCGCGGCCCTTGCCCTGGGAGCACAAGGGGTCATCATGGGTACGAGACTCCTGGCGACCAGGGAGGCCCCTATCCATGAGAATCTGAAGAATGCCCTCGTGAATGCGACCGAGCTTGACACCATGCTCGTCATGCGCTCCATCGGTGCGACCCACAGGGTGTGGGCAAACCCGGCGGCAAGGAGGTGCTCGGAGCTGGAGGCATCCGATGCGGGGCTGAAGGAGATCCTCACGGTGGTGGCCGGGGAGAAGGCGAAACGGATGTACGATTCCGGAGACCTGGACATCGGCGTGGTCTCCTGCGGCCAGGGGGTGGGGCTGATCCATGACATCCCCTCGGTCGGAGAGCTGTTCGATCGAATCATACGAGAGGCTGGCGAGACTCTCGCTGGAATGACGCGGTAATGGAATGATGCAATGTTGGGGTTTCAAGACCGGTTCTCGGCGGGCACATAACTCCCCCTGTGGTTCTTCCCAAGATTCCAGTACTCATCGTTTTAACATTCCGGCGTGCCGGCGCTGTATGCTGCACCAAACATGACGAAGAAAGGCGGAATCCATGGAAGAGCGATCGTTCAAGGTGGAGCGGGAGGGTTTGGTCGCATGGTTGACCCTGGACCGGCCCGAGAGGCGGAACAGCATGAACCTCCGGTTCTTCGAGGGTCTTCAGGCGCACTTCGACGAATTCGACAGGGACGATCAGGTCCGCGCGGTGATCATCCGGGCCGAGGGCAAGAGCTTCACCGCGGGGACCGATCTTTTCGAGCTCGGACCGCTTGTCCAGTCCGGCGACGCACGTTCGAGGGAGGAGCTCAGGGTGAAGATCCGCCGCCTCCAGGAGGGGATCGGCGCGTTGGAGAGATGCCGGAAACCGGTCATCGCCGCGGTTCACGGGCATTGCATCGGCGGCGGAGTGGACCTGCTGAGCGCATGCGACATCCGCATGGCGACCAGGGATGCGGTGTTCGGGATCCGTGAGACAAAGGTAGGGGTCATCGCGGACCTGGGGACGTTCCAACGCCTTCCGCACATCATCGGACACGGGCTCTTTCGGGAGCTCGCCCTGACAGGGAGGAACTTTACCGCGGAAGAGGCCATGAAGATGGGGTTCATCACACACCTTCTCGAAAACAGGGATGAGCTCTACTCGCGGGCCGGGGAAGTTGCCGGAGAGATCGCGGCCTGCCCGCCCCTCACCGTCCAGGGCGCGAAAGAGGTCATCCTGTTCAGTCGGGACCATGGTATCCAGGCCGGCCTCGATTATGTGGCGCAGAAGAACGCGGCCGCTCTCCTGTCCGAGGATCTGCTGGAGGCATTGAATGCGTTCATGGAGAAGAGGAAGCCGGTCTTTAAGGGGAGGTAGGGGGAGATACAGATGAAGACCCTTTTCTTGTCGATATCGGTTCTCCTGTCGGGGGCCCTGTTCGCCTATGCGTCGGACAAGCCCTCGGTGGGAGCGGCTGCAGTAGTGAACGGGGTGGTGATCAGGGAGGAAGATGTCAACAGGGGGATGCTGGCGGTCGAGAAAGACCTCAAGAAGGAGGGCAGGCAGCCCAGCGCAGCCATCGTGCCCGAATTGAGGAGGCTCGTCCTCGATAAACTGATTGAGCAGGAGCTCCTGGTCCAGGAAAGCCGCAAGGCAGGGATTCATGTGGATGACAACCTCGTGCAAGAGCACCTGATGCGTATCAGAGAAGGGATCCCGGACGAAAAGGCTTACAGGAAAGCCATGAAAGAGGCCGATCTCTCGGACACGACCCTGCGGGAACAGATCAGGCGCGGGCTGGCGGTCCAGAAACTCCTGGAGAGACACCTCCGTGCCAAGCTCGATGTAACGGATGCGGAGATCAGGAGATTCTATGACGAGCACCTGGAGGATTTCCGGGAGCCGCAGCGATTTGGTTTCCACCACATCCTGATGCTGGCCGGTCCGGGGATGGATTCCGCCAGAAGAAGTCTGGTTCGGCGGAATATGGAAGATGCACTCGAGAGATTGAAGAGGGGCGAAGATTTCGGGGCCGTGGCAGGAGAGGTCTCCCAGTGCCGGAGTGCGGGAGAAGGCGGGGACCTGGGCTATGTGGACCAGGGAGAACTCCCCCGGGAGTTGAATGAGGCCCTTGCCGTCATGCAGCCCGGGGAAACGAGTCCTGTTGTGGAAACCGGCATGGGGTATCACATCGTCAAGCTGTACGGGGTCCGGTCGGCGCGGACCATCCCGTTTGAAGAGGCGAAGGAGGCGGCCAAAACCAGGCTGGTCGAGGAGATCGGCAGGAAAGAAAAAGAGGATTATGTACGCCGGCTGAGAGACGGCTCGGAAATTCGAATCCATCCCTAATAACCAGGAATTTCGTCCACTTCTTTTCACTTGACCTTTTATCGTGGAATATCATATAAGCCCTCTTCAATATGGCCTGGCCCTCTGTTGCCGGTCGATTCGCTCTGAAGCCGTCGCTTTGCGGAGCAGCGGTCTGGGGCACTGGGCCAACTTAGCAACTGTTTTTGAAAAGGAGGGAGTCGCTTTGGCCGAGGGTGTTGTAAAATGGTTTGACGTGAAGAAGGGATACGGTTTCATCAAGAGGGAGGAAGGGCAGGATCTGTTTGTACATTTCTCTTCCATTAACATGGACGGATACAAGCGCCTCAACGAGGGAGATCAGGTGAGCTTTGAGGTGGAGGATACGGCTCGAGGACCACAGGCCAAGAATGTCGTCAAAGTAGTTTAAAATACGCTTATCACCAGGGGGGTACCCACTAGATGAGGGGTACCCCTCTTCTTTTCGTTCCCGCCAGATTCCAAGCCGGTTTACTCTCCTGTCTCACCACGAAGCACACGAAGAGCACGAAGTGGATTAAAGATGAACGTCGAATATTGACGAACTCGTAAAAAGCCCCGTTCAGCGGAGCGCCAGAGAAGCGCACCCCTTTAGCGATGCCCATTTGCGAACGAATCCGATGTTGATATACTAGCTGGGTCCTTTCTGATTTGTTTGACATGGCGTTCTCCTACCACCCCGCCTTTCCTCCCCCATTAAGGGGGGGGGGAACCGGCGGGAGGGGCTAGGGGAGGGGGTGGGACCCATTACAGCAGAGGCGAAGTATGAACCGACGTGATTTCATGAAGAACTGTGCGGTCGCAGCCGCAGGCGGGATGCTCCTACATCCCTTGTTTCCGAGGGGCGCAAAAGCCGCTGACGAACCGGACATCGTGGTTGCGAACGGGCAGCCGGGTCCTGCCGTCAGGGCGGCTGTGAACGGATTGGGCGGAATGGAGCGATTCGTCAAAGCAGGACAGAAGGTGGTGATCAAGCCCAACAT
>JAGVAP010000084.1 GCA_020060215.1 Deltaproteobacteria bacterium
CCAGTAGAGCAGCGCTGCGGCCATGATCGCCACGGAAAGGGTGGCTCCCCCCCACCTCAGGGACCTTCGGGGTGGGACCGGCCGCTCCCTCTCCATCCCCGCTCCCGTCCATGAAGGCTCATGTACGCTGACGGCAGAGGCAGGAGGGCCGAGATGGAGGTCCTGGTAGCACTGCTCGACGATCCGACTCGTCACCCTCTTGCTGCCGCCGGAATAGGCCGAGAGGAGCGCATTGTCCCCGAGGATGTTGATCATCCTGGGATATCCCCTGGACAACCGGTGGATGGTTCGGATCACCCCGGCCGGAAAGATCCATTTCCCGTCCTTGGCTCCCGCCACCTTGAGTCGAGTGAAGATGTACTCCCCCGTCTCCTTGAGGCTCAACGGAGAGATGTGGTGCCGGATGCTGATGCGTTGAAGCAGGGGGCGGCATCGCACCTCGCCCAGTCTCTGATTCAGCTCGGGCTGACCCACGAGAAAGATGTTGATCAGCTTTTCATCCGCGGTCTCCATGTTCGAGAGGAGCCGTATCTCCTCGAGCAGCTCGAACGAGAGCTTCTGGGCCTCGTCGATCACCAGGAGGAAGTTGCTCTGCTGCTGCGCGCTCTTGCGCAGATACTCCTCGAACCGCAGCAGGAACTCCGTCTTGGACTGTCTCTCGGTCCCCGTCTTGAATACGGAATGGGAGAGGTAATCGATGAACTCCGCAGGAGAAAGGAGCGGATTGGAAAGATGGACGCACTGCACCCTCCTGTCCAAGGTGCCGAGGAGGGTCTGGAGGATAGTGGTCTTGCCGGTCCCCACCTCACCGGTCAGCAGTACGAAACCTTTTCGTTCCATGACTCCGTAAGTCAGAAGCGCCAGGGCTTCCTTGTGGGACTCGCTCAGATAGAGGAAGCGCGGTGAAGGGGTGAGATTGAATGGCTTTTCCTTGAGGCTGAAATACTCGGTATACATAGCGCTCGTCTTTCCGTCTGCGAAGCAGACAGGGATGGGTTTCCGGTGTGGGCCGCTCCGGTGGAGCCGGGAGGCGGCCGGGTGAAACAGGTCAGGGCATGTTGGATCGACCGGCCCTCGCGCGGGATTCAACGCGGGATACGCGTCCATGGCCGGGCGCATCGGATGGGTCGGCGGTGAACTCGGTCGCGCTGTCCCGGAACCGTTCAGGCGATCCGTGGAGCCTTGCCGGCACCCGTCGCGGTTCTCCGCTCTTGCGTCTCCGCCTGCGAAGCGTCGGCCGGCCGGATCGCTCCCGATCGGAACCCGGGCCGCCCGGACTAGACCCCTTCCAGAAGCGTCTTTACATAGGCCAGGGTGTCGTTCACACCCTTGGCGGCAATGACAAGCATGATTGCGCACATCACGAATCCGACCCCGACGGAAATGCCGGCGACCATCTGCCTTCTCTTTCTGCGCGCAATCTCCGCATCGGTGTACCTCATGGGCATGGTCAGGAGCACGGGGACGCCGAGTTCCGTCTCCAGTTCCTCGGGCGACCTGTAGGACGTGTCCGTCATCTCCACCAGGTAGGCAAGCCCGCCTCCTATGCCCAGGGCGAGGACGAGCGTAATGAGGGCCAGCTTCCCAAGGTCGGGTTCTTTTGGCAGCTGCGGTTCTTTTGCCGGATCGATGACCCTGAATTGCTCGCCCTGCTGCTTCTTCTCCATGCTCACCGCGATCTCAGCCTCCAGCTTTCTCTTGAGCAGCGAGTCGTAGAGGTCCCTCAGGTTGGTGTAGTCCCGGTTGAGGGAGAGCAGCTCCTGTTCCCTCTTGGGGGTCTCCTCCACCTTGTTCTGGTACCACCTGATCTCCGAGGCCACCTTCGGAATCTCCACCCTGAGGCCTTTGATTTCCGACTCGATGTTTGCGACCTGCCGCTTCAGGGCCGGATCCGCGTTCGCGAGAACCTCTTCACGCTTTTCGCCGCCCAGATCCTTCTTGGCCGCCCGCATCTTGGCGATGATCTCCCGTGTTCGTATGACATCGGGGTGACTCGAGGTATATCGCGCCTCCAGGTTGATCAGATCGTTTTGGAGGGTGGCGAGATCCCTGGGGGCTTCGCCCTCCCGGCTCACCGCCCTCGCCGGCCTGACCGACCCGGACTCCGTCAACTCCTTCTGAAGGACGATATGGCGGTTCTCCGCGTCCCGGAGGTTGTACTGGAGTTGATCCAGCTGGGCCTGGAGCCTTTCGAGGATCTTCAAATTGGTCGGAAGCTGCTCGGGCAGTCCACCCATGAATTTCTCACGATAGCGCTTCAGCTCCTCCTCCTTCTCCGACAACCTCAATTGCACCGTTTCCAGCTCGTCCGCCAGGAAGGACGACGTCCCCGTCGCCTGGGACTCCCGGATCCGGAGGTTTTCAGAGATGAAATTGGAGGCCAGGGTATTCGCGATCTCCATGGCCTTTCTCGGGCTTTCGGACTTATAGGCGATCGTGAATGCGTTGGGCTCGCTGACCCTCCGCTGTCTGTCTCCCTGGCTGACCTCGATCGAGATGTCCTCCCGGAACATCTCGACCTTCTCATCCATGTACCTCCCCGGGCTCTCATAGAGCTTATGCTCCCGGATGATGTTCTCCAGATTGGTCCGGCTGGTCACCTGCTGCGAGATGGTCCGCAAGCGCTCGTCCACCCCTTCAGAGACGATCGATCTGACAAAATCCTGCGGGACCCTCTGGGGCTGGACGAGGATCAGTGTCCTGGCTTCGTAGACCTTGGGTGTGATCAGCCCATAGGTCAGGCCGCCCAGGCAAGTGGCCAGGAATGGGACAACGATCCACCATTTTCTCTTTCCCGCTATCCGCTGATATTTTCTCAGGTCAAGACCGTTCACGGCACACTCCTTTTGGCATTCCACTCGGGAATTTCGCCCACCCTTTGCGGTTCACTCCGAAATCACCCCACCCGTCATTTCAGATCCTTCTGAAGAGCACTTTGCCGCCCTTCCCCCCGGATTCACTTCCACCGCACGTTTTCGATCCCTCAATCCACCGGCGCCATACCCTGGCCGTGACCCCGTGCACCCGCGGGCCACCCTTCAAGGCCCATGTTCGCGTCTCTACGGGACCACAATGGTGTCGCTGGGCCGCAACAGGATATTCTGTTCGAGGTTTCTTCCGCTGATGTATTCTTTGTAGTTAAAGGGGAGCTGGATCTCTTTTCCGCCTTCCCTGCGGACGATCTTGATGTTTTTTTCCTCCGCCCATTCGGCGAATCCGCCCGCCATGGAGAGGGCCTGGAGGACGGTCATGCCGGCGCCGAGCGGGTACGGTCCCGGGCGGGCCACCCTGCCGATGGTGTAGATCAGGCGGCTGTTGCTCTCCCGGACGATGACGGTGACCTCAGGAGCGGTGACGTACTTCTTGAGCTTCTCGGATATGAGCTCCTTGAGTTCCGTAACGTTCCTGCCCTGGGCCTGGATCTCTCCGATCAGGGGGAAGGTGATCCTTCCATCCGGCATCACGACCAGGTCCTGGGTGAGCTCCGTCTCCTTCCAGATGAAGACGCGCAACAGATCGCTCGGACCGATCTCATAGCTCGGGGTGGCAGGTTCGGCAAGAAGGGGGCCTGCATCCAAGGCCGGGAAAAGCAGAAGGGCACAAAACACGAGCGACTTCATTCTACGACCGATCATCTTTCACCCTCACCGTTCTGTGACCGGGCCGAGCCCCGCCGCGGTCACTGTTCAATCCATTCACCCGATCCTTGGCTCTCAATACTGTAAACCGCAAGACTTCCTGGGAGTTCCACGCCACGATGTCTATGCACAAGGAATCCGATCTCTCCTACCCGGCCGTACGCTCTTTCTCACCTCCTTGGTGGCGCTCGACATGCCACAATTCTAGGTATGTCCGTATATGGGTAAATAGGTACAAACATGTATTCTGAGCTGCCGGTGTACCCTCCTTTCCCGGGAGATCTTGTGTACCCGGCGGTACGGCAAGGCGGCCCCATGACCGGCCATGCCCGGAACCTGAAAACCAGTGCAGGAGAACGGTTTCCACGCTGGACGACCCACCCCGGGCAACCCTCCCTTGTGCACCGGTTTCCCGTTCCTTCCTGGGGGTCGTACGGGCCAAGAATAAGGTCGCCGCATGACCATCAATGGAACCGGGTCCTTATTGGGGTTTTCCGCAGTTCGGTTACACTCTACCGTATGGCACGCGGCGCGATCGTCATCGTCAACCGGAAGAGCCGGTACACCGAATCCGAACTGTCGGAAGGTCTCGAGCTCCTGAAGGATCGGGGGATCGACATCGTAGGCAGGATCATGACCTCGGGACCGGGTGAGGTGACCCGCGCCCTGGAGCGGTACAAGGGGTTGATCGACAGGGTGATCCTCGGGGGCGGGGACGGCACCATGAACCATGCAGCCCCCTCGCTCATTCGAGCCGGCTGCACCCTTGGGATCCTGCCCACGGGCACGGCAAACGACCTGGCCCGTACGCTGGGCATTCCTCTTTCCGTCGAGGCCGCCTTCCGAATCATCGCGGACGGAAATGTCCGACGCATCGACCTGGGGCGGGTGAACGGCCGGTTTTTCTTCAACGTGGCCCACATCGGCCTGGGGGCCGAGGTGACCCGGCTCGTCAGCCGGGAGTCGAAGGATAGGTGGGGCCCGCTCGCATACATGAGGAACCTGCTCTCCGCCGTCACGAGGAGAGGAGCATTCAGGGTCTACATCCATTGGGACGGTGAGCGCCGCAGCTTCCGGGCCATCGAGGTGGCTGTCGGGAACGGCCGTCACTATGCCGGAGGGATGACCATTTACGAGAATGCGGGGATCGAGGACGGGCTGCTTCACGTGTATGTCGTCAAGCCGAGGAGCGTCTGGAGGATGGCGATCGGGTTTCCGGCGTTCCGAAAGGGAAAATCGGAAAAGGAGTGGATCCGATACATGGCAGGGGAGCGGATGGTGGTGCGAACGAGAAGACCGCTCCCGGTCGCAGTGGACGGGGAGCTGGTGACGAAGACGCCGGCACGCTTTGAAGTCCTCCCCGGGGCGCTGCCCGTATTCGTTCCTGCCGACCGCTCCGGAGCCGAAAGGGGCGCCGGTTGACCACAGAGGAACGAAGATGTACTTTTTCAAAAACGCATGGGAACTCCTGAGGGTGACTTTTCTCGAGTGGTGGAAGGACGATCCCTTTCGTCTGGCCTCTTCGGTCGCCTTTTATACCATCTTCTCCCTCGCGCCCATACTGACGGTCTCCGTGGGCCTGGCCACCATGATCTTCAGCCAGGAACACGCAAGGGAGCAGATCATCGAGCAGTTCCGGCTGCTGACGGGCTCCGAAGGGGCGGCGGTGGCTCGCCAGTTGTTGAAAGGGGCTGCGGCCATCGGTGGAAACCCGAAGGCCATCGCCTTTGCGATCGCAGCCATCTTCGTCGGCTCCACGGTCGTGTTCGCCAACCTGCAGGGTGCGCTGAACGAGATCTGGGACGTGAAGGCGGCACCGGACAGGAGCATGTGGAAGGGTCTGATCCGGACCCGTATCCGCTCCTTCGGGATCGTCCTGGCCGTGGGGTTCCTTCTGATCCTGTCGATGCTGAGCAGCGCCGTGCTCACGGGGGCACAGGAATATCTCTCCGCCAGGGGGGAGGGTGCAATGCCCTGGCTCTGGCGTTTCCTCGAGGCGGGAATCTCCTTCGGCATCGTCTCCCTGCTCTTTGCAGCCATCTACAGGTACCTTCCGGATGTACAGATCGCATGGCGCGATGTGTTCGTCGGGGCGGTCATCACGGCTGTGCTTTTCATGGTCGGGAAATACATGATCGGCCTCTACCTGGGACAGGTCGCCGTCGGCAGTACATACGGGGCCGCGGGCTCCTTCGTGGTCCTCCTGATCTGGGTCTACTACTCGATCCTCGTCAGCCTCCTGGGGGCGGAGTTCACTCAGGTCTATGCGCGCCGATACGGCGCCCGCATCCGGCCGCAGCCGCATGCAGTCCGGATAGGCAAGAAGTCCATGGATTTCCCGGCAGCGGAGTGCACGAAAACGGAAACAGCCGGCAAGAGGAGGCCGGTGGGTATGCAATCCAAGATCGTTCATGAAAACGGGGAAAGGACGCACGTGCTCGTATTCGGCACCGGGGAAGAAGTGATGGGGAACCTTCGCGCATTCGCAAGACGTGAAGGGCTCAGATCGGGACGGTTTACGGCCATAGGCGCCTTCCAGAAGGCCGTCCTGGGTTACTTTGAACCGGATCGGAAGGAGTACAGGAAGATCCAGATCGACGAGCAGGTGGAGGTGCTCAGCCTCGTCGGGGACATTGCCCTGAAGGGAAACGACCCGGAGATCCACGCCCACGTGGTGGTCGGGAAGGCGGACGGGTCTGCGCATGGAGGCCATATCCTGGAGGCCTATGTTCGACCCACCCTGGAGGTGGTGCTCGTGGAGTCTCCGGAGTATCTCTGCCGCAGCACGGATGAGGAGACCGGGCTGGCGCTTATACGGCTGTAAGAGATGAACATCGAACGTCGAATGAAGAACCCCCTGTAAGAGCAAGCTCCTGCTTGCGATCGGGGCCTGGGACGAGAAGGGGACGAACATCGAATGAAGAACCCATGCAAGGAGCAAGCTCCTGCTTGCGATCTGTAGGAGCAAGCTCTGCTTGCGACTCCTCAGACGAACATCGAACGAAGAAACGATGGACGCGGGACCAAGAGTCTGGAGCAAGTTCCCGCTTGCGAAGAAGGCGCGAGAGGGGATGAACGTCTAAATCGAAGGTTGAGGATCCAAATGGAACTGACCCTGGTCGTCTTAGGACTTTTTCTGGCCCTGCTGGGATTTGCGGGGTGCCTGCTCCCGGTCCTCCCCGGACCGCCCCTCACCTATATCGCGCTGCTCGTCCTCTCCTTCGCAAGGGACTGGGAGCCGTTCAGCGGATCCTTCCTGGTGGTCACCGGCATCCTGACGGCGGTCGTCTCGATACTGGACTACCTGATCCCGCCATTGGGGGCAAAGAGGTTCGGCGCCTCCAGATACGGCTTCTGGGGGTCCTTCATCGGCATGGTGCTGGGCCTGATCTTCTTCTCCGTCCCAGGGGCGTTCATCGGAGGATGGGTAGGCGCGATCGGAGGGGAGCTCTATGCGGGCAAGACCGGCAGGGGGGCCATGCGTGCAGGCTGGGGGGCCTTCCTGGGAAACCTGGCGGCCGTAGGGGTCAAGATGGGGTTTACGGCCGTCCTGGTCCTCATCTATATTCGAGCGATGCTCCGCTGAGCCGCCTGTCGTCAAAGCGGGAATCTTGAAGTCGCGCAAGGGAGCCGGTGGGTCATCCCGGGCTGCAGACCCTAACGGCTGATGATGATGTAGGACTCCATGGGATGGGGAGACCTGTCCCCGTAGTAGGAGTGGATGCGCTGGCCCCAGTCCGGATCGGAATAGTCCGGCATCACGTTCCCCGCATAGGCCGGGGCCTCCAGGAGCGCCCGACGGTCCAGCTCCAGGATAACGGCCTGTGACAAGGGGCTCAGTTCCGCCATGGAAGCGGGCACCGGGACGTGGCGCCAGGTCCCCCCCGATTCCGGAACATACACGATGAGAAACGCGATTCTGTCCCCTGTGAAAAGGAGGCCCCCCACATGGGCGAGCCTCGCCCCCTCGTGATCCATGACGTCCTTGCCGAGGAGACGCTCCACCGATCCGTAGCCAAGCGTGTTGACCCTGGTCGGCTGCGACTCGATACCCGGCGGAGCCTGGGCCATTGCGGGGAGAGCACAGAGCATCCCCAGCGCCAGGATCAAGGAGCTCCGGAACCATCTCGTCTCCATCGTTTTTCCCTCCCTTCCATTCCATTCTGAATGTCGGACTGTCCGCTTCTTCTGAGGTCCGCTGCAAATCCGGGACGGTTGGCGTCTTGCATACTCCATTAGGGAATTCGCAAAACCGCAGAAATAAGCTTCATCGTGTATTCATGAGCAGTTCTGCCCGGAAACGGGGACGGATACCGGAGAGGGTTCGAGATCCGGGGTCAGGGGATACGGCTTTGATCCTCCACGATCGCGATCCGGCTCCCCTGCACTTCAAGCCTCCGCCGGAACCAAAGAAAGAGGCGGATGCACGCCGATCCCGCCTGCATCCGCCTCATCATGAATAGTGGTGCTCTTCCAAGACCTCAGCTTTGGGTGAGCCCGTGTCTCTCGGCCTGCCTTTCGGCCTCTTCCGCTGCCGCACGCCTGGCCTCTTCAGCCACCCGCTGCGCGCTTTCCCTGGCCTCTTCCGTCATCTCCTGGGCCTTTTGCCTTACCCTCTCCCTGGCGCCCCGGAGGGCCTCGTCCTCGGGCTTGGTGGAGGGGAAGATCAAGCCGCTCAGGATCCCGAGCAGGAAGGTGGCGGAACCGGTGAGAAACGGGTGCTCCCTCACCATCTCCACAAAATTGCCCCGCAGACGTTCGGAACCGCTTCTGGCCGACTCACCGAGCTTCATGGCACGGTTTCCGATCTGGCGCGCCACCCGGCCCGTCTTTCCTTGCCCCTCGCCGGCCGCCTCCTCATCCGTTTCGCAGGCAAATTCCACCCCCGACTCGCTGCTGTAGTACCCTGCTACCGCCCTCTGGTCCTCCAGGGTCTGGTACTCCACGGGGTATTCTCCCTCCTCCTGCCCCGACTGGCGCCGGAGCAGCGCCCAGGCGGAGATCCCGAGGCCGGCTGCACCGGCTGCGGCGAATGGGACCGGATGAGTCCTGATCGTCTCGCCGATCCGATCGGCCACCCTGCGCAGGTCATCTCTCCTCTTGTGAAGCAGCTCCGTGGCCTTTTCCTCGAAATCGTCGGCCGCTTCTCTCGCTTCCTGCCTGAAGCGGCCGGGAGAGTATCGCTCACGCAGGTCGTCCATGGTAGAGGCCAGGTCCCTTTTGGTCTGGTCCATGTTGGTCCGGATTTCCCTGAGATCCTCGTCCTCAAACCCGCTCATGACAGTTGGCTTTTCATCCATGAAATATCCTCCTTCACCACATCGATGGTCTTCTGCGGTTTTAGATTTTCCGGCTTGAGCTCATTCTTGCCGCTCAAGAGCAGGATCACCCCGGTCCCACTGATCGCGAGTCCGATCAACAGAGCGGAAAGCCAGAGCGGTACCACGAGCGCCAAGGCTGCCACCGCCGCTGCAAGGAGAACGAGAAATCCCGAAAATCCCAGTATGCCCCCCACGGCCAAGAGGATGACCCCCTTGCGGGCATGGGCCATCTGCTTGGATACCTCCACCTTTGCGAACTCGACTTCCTGGCGCAGCAGGACCCCGACCCCCCGCGAGAGAGTCCTCAGGAGGTCCTTGAAACCCGGTTCTTGTGTGTCTGTCCACTGCATATCCTTCTCCCTTTGACCCTCGACAGCGGTCAATGAGTCTGCCTTTGTGCATATCCCGTCTCAGACGAACCGGGGCTCCTCAGGAAACGGGACATGATGAACCCGGACGTAAACGCGCTCACCAGGAACAGCATGGGGCTCCTCCTCGCTACGTCCTGCATCTCCGCGGCGAGTTGATCGAGGTCCCTTTCGCTAAGGTACTTGCTGAAGCGATCCGCCTGTGCGGCGATCTGGTTCACGTACTTTGCAGCGGTCCCCTGTTCCCTCTCCTGGAAACGTTCGCCGCTCTCGCGGAAGACCTCTGCGGTCTTGTGCAGCTCCTCCGCCAAATGCTCCTTCTGCCCCCTTAAGAATCCCTTTGCCCTCTTCGCCGTCTCTTCCCGAATCTCCCCTGTAACCCTCGATGCGACTTGTCCGGCCTTCTCCTTGAGCCCCTCCGCGGCCTTTTTTGCTTCGGGGATGGTTGACCCGGATTCAGGGATGGTTGAACCGGTGACGACGTCGGACTTCACCACCCGGGATTCATGAGGCGCAGTGATCTGGGTGTCCATAAAACGACCTCCTGCCGTATTTGGAAATAGCCGTACGTTATTGAAACCTTAACCAATATATGGAGCCGGTCCCGTGATGCAAATGAGGTCCATTTGGTATATAGACAGATGTATGAACGTATTCGGGTCGGCGGAGGTCCGAAGACCGGCGGGGTGGTCGGGGGACGAGAAGACGACCGGGGGGTGACCCTCCTAACCCTCGGCTTTCTCAGGGCAGGCCCCTGTTGACGGGAAGGAGATGAACATCGAACATTGAATCGAATGGCCCCCCCCCGGGGGGGACCCTGGACCTTATCGGTCCTCCCCCAGGGACCTCATGTAAACGACCAGTGCCCAGCGCTCCTCGACAGATACCGTGGTGGAGAGGGGTGGATGTCTCTTGTAGCCCTGGCCTATCTTGAAAAAGAGCTGCCCATCCGACTGGGCTCGGACGGATTCGCTCCCGAGATCCGTGGGAAGGGGGGAAAAGCTCTGCCCGACCGTCCCCCGGCCGTCACCTTGAGGGCCGTGGCACTGAACGCAATAGAAATCATATGCCGTCTTGCCGGCTGCAATCACCGGCGGAGAAGGAGGGAGAGGGTTCTCAAGGCATGGGGGCTCCACAGGCAAGGCGTCCACTGCACCCCCAATCGGCACGACGCCCGTTGGCATGCCGGGGAATTCCATCTCGTAATGATCGACGGCCTCGTCGTTCCTCATGCGTGCGTAATCACAACCGCTGCCGAGCACCAGGATCACGATCAGTCCGGCGCACAGCAGATCGCCGTAAGTCCTTAACCGCATACACGACCTCCCACATTATCCGCCCGGTCCTCGCAATGCACGTGACCTCGGCTTCTCTTCGACATGCTGAGGCTGGGGCGGTATGTCCTGCAGCCTCCTTGGCCCGGTGCCCAGGAGTCGCTTACCCGTCTCCGTGGAATAGACCGAGGCGCCGGGGAGGTCCTGCACCTCCCCGAAGCTCCAGGGGGGCGGCCATTTGGCGCCGACCGTGTAGTAGAGCAGGAAACCCCACGCAACGAAGGTGAGGGCCAGCAGGAAGATGATGGACAGGCTCACAAAGCTGGAGAGGTGGACCAGCTGGTCCGGGTGCGTCTCCTCCTCAAGGCCCTCCAGACCCGAGATGATGGCCATCCGCGGGTCCTCTGCCCGCGTATACACATACCCGCGCTTTGGAAGCCGCTCCAGCAGCTTCTGGAGGAACGTCTTCTTCTCTTGTCTTCGATCGTCCATGCGATGTTTACCAGATCGCCCGGGCGCCCAGCCCGACCAGGAAATAGTAGGCGATGAAAAACATGACGATCCCCAGGTACACCAAGAGGAGATACAAACCGTGGGGGTTTCGGAAGAAATGGGCGAACAGGTTCAGATGGCTCCCCCTGTCCTTGTTCAACTCATCGAGGTTCTGCCCTCTTTGCGGCTCGTGCCGGGTGAGCCCGAAGGCCAGACAGGTCAGGATGACCGCGGCGAGCCCGAGAAAAAAGGCAAGCGCCCAGTGCTGAAACATGAGCATGGGGAAATAGTGCATGAGTCCTCTTCCTCCCTTGGTGTCACCTGGAAAACAGGTTGGAGAACATTGCTCTGCCGGAGTCATGGAATGTTGGAATAGTGGAATATTGGGGGAGAACAACCAAGAATCTAAAATCCCATCTTTCCATCATTCCATGATTCCAACTTTCGATAGCATTTTAGCTCTTTCCAAGAATGGTGAGCGCAGCCTGGGTTCCCGCCTAAAAACCCCCATGTCCCCTCCCCTTACCTCCAGCCTCGGACCTCCAACCTCCTGCCTCTTCACCGCCCTGCCGTGAACCCCAGATACGCGGCCGCGCAGAAGGAAAAGAGCAGTACCGCGGCCGTGAAGACATAGAAATAACGCTCCCGACCCTTCCACGGGACGACTTCAACGGCGCCTTTCCGAAAATCGTCCACAAGGGGGAGATACCTGGCCCTGTTCTGATCCGAGAACTGGCCGTCATGAAGGGCCCACACAAACCCCAAGAGACAGATCCAGATCGTACAGGCCACAAGAAGGATCCAACTCCAGTACATGACTACCTCCTGTTACGCTTGTCCTCAAGGGGCTGGCCGAGAGGGGGTTCGAGCTCATCCACCACCTCGAGGACCGATTTCGGCCGGGTTGGTTCCTCCGCCGCATCGATCCCCTCGGGGGCGGTGTCCGCATCGGTCTCGCCGATGAAGAAGACGGCCACATAGTCGCCCACGTCCCAGATCTTCTCCGATTCGAGATCTTTCTTGAAGAATGGCATGGCCGTGCCGGTAATGCCGTTCATAATCTGGTAGTAGAGGATTCCCCCGGACACGCCCCTTCCCGGGAGAAGCGTGAAATTCAGGGGCGGCGGATAGAGGTACGGCTGGGCCGGTCCCATGCCGTCCCCGATCGGGCCGTGGCATCCGATGCAGAACATCTGGTAGACCCTTTTCCCGCGATGCAGGCTGTAGGGGGTCGTCGGATAGGGGTTCGGGAGGTTTCTCCAGGGCTCGGGCACCATGTCGTGCAGCCACTTCACGTTTTCATCCGGGCCCGCCTCATACGCCTTGATCGCCTGTTCCTTCCAGTATGCCTGGCGCTCCACCCTCTCGTCCGCCATCTTGAACCCCAGGCTCTGCATGTAGGCGACAAGGGCCCGGATCTTCTGCAGGCTGAAAAACTCGAAGCTCGGCATAACGCTTTCCGGCGATACAAACCTGGGGTTGATGAAGTGGGCCACGTGCCAGTCGTCGGGGTGGCGGCCCCCCTCCTGCGAGAGGTCGGGCCCGGTCCGCTCAGTGCCGAGGAGATGAGGCTGATCGGCTATGTAGTCTCCTTCGAGCGCAATCCGGACCGCGCCGATCCCCCAGTCGTAGTTTCGGATAAACTGGCTGTGGCAATAGGTACATCCGTTCCGGACGTAGATGACCCTGCCCTCCTCTTCTAGAGGGGTCCTCGCCCTCCATATATCCGAAGGTCTCCTCTCGATCGTCCCCCACGGGAGAACCACCGATATGAAGAAGGTGGCGGCGAAGATCGCGAGACCTCCGAAGAAGATCACGGTCGGGCCCATTCGGATCTGAGGGATGCGTCTCATTCCCTGCCCCCGTCTCTCTGAGGCGCCCAGAGGGTCCGGGCGAGGTTGTAGAGGCCGACGGCCGCCCCCGCCACGATGAAGAGGCCCAGACCCGCGCGGATCACGAAATACATGTGGACCTGGGGCAGCAGCCGGTATTCGGTCTCGCCGTTCAGCCAGCTGTTGCCCTGGATGAGGCCGAGTGCTGTCAGCACGACAAAGAAGCCTGTGAGGCCGATCAGCACCAGCCAGTACTGGAGATCGACCAGTTTCGTGTTGTACATGTCCCTTCCCATGATCCTGGGTATGATGAAGTAGATGCCCCCAAGGGCAATGAACCCGGAGAACCCGAGGACCGCGATGTGGGAATGGGCGATGACCCAGTTGTTGAAATGGGTAACCCTCTGCACGATGGGCAGGGACTGGAAGGGTCCCTGGATGCAGACGAAGAAGTACCACACCAGGCCGGCAAACACGAACTTGCCGCCGAGGTCCGCATGGACCACCCCGATCCGGCCCCTCATCGTGAGAAAAAGGTTGGTAAGCGCGGTAAGCACGGGGACCAGCATGGCCACACTCCCGGTCACGGCGATCACCTTCAGCCAGGTCGGCGTGGGGGCCTGCAGGATGTGATGGGCCCCGATCTGGTTGTAGAAGGTCAGGATGGTCCAGAACCCGATGATCGAAAGGGTGTGGCTGTAAAGGGGAGAACGGACGACGACCGGGATGATGTAGTAGGCGACCCCTACCGCCAGGGGGGTGAGAAAGAACCCTACCAGTCCGTGGCCGTAGAACCAGGCCAGGACGCCGTCCTGTATGCCTCCCTCGATGGCGCCGGTCATCGGGTTCCAGACCGCATTCCCGAACAAGTAGATGAAGAAGATGAAGATCGCACCCCCGAGCTGGTACCAGATGGTGACGTACAGGATGCGTTCGTTCCTCTCGTAGATGGTGGCAAGGAGATTCAGGGTGGACAGGAAAAGCGTGAGGAGAATGCCGATGTCCACCGGCCATATCCACTCCGCATACTCCCTTCCCTGCGAGAGGCCGAGGGCGAGCGTGATCGTGCCCGTCAGGACCGAGAGGTTCCAGACCCAGAGGGAAACCCTGGCCATGGCGGGGCTGTAAAGTGTCGTCTTCAGCAGGACGGGGAATACATGGTGGCTGATTCCCAGCAGGGCGGTTCCGATGAACCCGAAGATCACCGTGTTCGTATGCATCGGGCGCGTCCTTCCGAAATGGAGCCACTCGATGCCCCCAAGGAGGTCGGGTGCCGCCATATGCGTGGCGTCGATGAACCCCTCGACCGTCCCCACGAGGAACCACACCGCGGAGCTGAGGAAGAACATCTTCGTTATGCGATGGGGATCATCTTTGGAACCGAGCATGACCACACCATAATCCGGTTGGAGGTTTTAGGAGCGTTCGCTTCGCTCTCCTTAGGTTTGAGGCGATTGCTCTTTGCCGCAACCCCAATATCCAAGGACCTTCCAAGAACCACGCGGCATGTCGTCTTAAGGGCGCATGCATCACTGTCTCCAAGTTCGGCACTCGCTCTTTTGCCTCCACCCTCTGCCTTTCTCTCGCCTTACGCTATGCGCCATGCTCTTTGCCCTATGCTCTTCAATGGTGACACGCCAGCCAGCAGTCCAGCTGCGCACCACGGGACCGGTGGCAGTCGATGCAGAACTTCATCTGAAAGGCCACTGCAGGAAGACGATCCAGGGTCTGGACGGGACCATGGCATTCTGCGCAGTCGACATTCCCCCACCGGATATGGGGTTCATGTTGAAACTTTACGAAATCCGGGACGTAAACCACCCTCACCCAGGGGACGGGGTTGGCGGTCGTGTAGTATCTCTTCTCCTTCCGGATCTCCGGATGGATCGGGATGATGTAGTCGTGGCAGAAAAAACATTTCTGCACGGCCGGGATCCCTGCCCGTATGGAGCGGGCTACAAAAGGATGACAGAAACGACAATCGATCTCCTTCACCCCTGCGTGCACCCGATGGCTGAAGGCGATCGGCTGCTCAGGGCCAAGCTCGCGCTGCGGGTAGATATAAAAGAAGAAGAGCATTCCCGCCGCAAGGAGGAGCACAAGCAGGGCCCAGGGGAGCCAAGTCACCCTGACGCGCGCATCCTCATCCCGCCTCTCGGGTTCATCTCGCCTTTCCGCCGCCATCCATTACCTTTCCACTCCCTGCAAGATCTTTCTCCTGGAAACGCCGTCGAGGATTTCTCCCTTTTTTCATCGTTCCCACGCTCCACGTGGGGACGCAGGAACGGGACGCTCCTTGCGTCCCCTGCTCCATGGCTCAAGATCACCCTCCATGCTTCTCCTCCTGGAACTGCTCCACCACCTCCAGAAACATGGGGTCTCTCAGAGGCAGGGCAGGATACCTCCCCAGGAACAGGAGCACGCACACGAACACCATGCATGCGAACCCCAGCGTAATCATCACCTCCGGTATTCCGAGGGGGAGCGTGTCACCCCTCCAGACGGCCGGCGCAACCAGCATCATTCGCTCCATCCATATCCCGCCCATGACCACGACGGCAAGGATGACCATGGGGACGGTCTTGAGCTTGATCCGCCGGCTCAGCAGGACCACGAAGGGAATCCCGTAGCAGCACAGCATCGCGGCCAGAGTCAGGGGCGGCCAGGGGTCCTGCCTCATGCGGGTGAGGACATACACGCTCTCCTCCGGGATGTTGCCGTACCACATGATCATGAGATGGACATAGAAAAAATCTCCGGTAATCAGACAGAACCCCAGCATGAGCTGGCCCAGTCCAAGGTATTGTCTCTCCCTTACGAACAGGCCCATTCCCATCCACCGGACCCCGACGGCAAGAAGGATGAACAACGCCGCCAGTCCGGTATAAAAGCTCCCCATGAAGTACCATGCCCCAAAGAGAGTGCTGAACCAGTGGGGTTCGAGAGACATCATCAGGTCGAAAGCAAGGATGGTGAGTACGAATGCATAGAGGACGCCATAAACGGGTGCGATCCTCTTCTGCGCCAGGGTGGATGCGCTCTCCGGCGGCCCGGCCCCGCCCCGCGATTTGCGATCGATCCGGATGGAATGGCTGATGAGCCAGATCCCTGCGGCGGCGAGCAGGACCAGCCCGGCCCCGTTTCTCAGGAAGAGGAAGGGAACGTTCAGCCACGCCGCTTTTTCGGGCAGGGGTTCATGGATCCAGTGAAAGAGGTGTTCCCTGCCGAAATAGAGGGCCCAGAACAGGACGCACGCGAGGGGCAAGAAGGCGCCCATGGACTCGGCCAGCCTTTTCAGCGGCCTTCCCCAGCGTGCGTCGGTGATGGTCAGGACGGCCGAAAACATCACGCCGGCTGAGGCCACCCCGACCCAGAAGACGAAGTTGACCAGGTAGGTCTGCCATGCCCGCTCGGGATGGCTTCCAAGTATGCCGAGAAGGAAGACGGCCGCCCCCGCAAGGATGAGCAGAACGCAGACCAGCATCAAGCCTGTCCTTTTCCCGAGACCTGCCTGCTCCATGCTCCTCGTCATCTCCGGGGTGATCATGGAATCTGTCCTTTGCCCTCTGTCTTCAAAAACGATCCAGGATACAGGATGCAGGATTCAGGGTAAAAGCTCTTGCCGCACCCCCGGACCATGTCACGTGTCTTCCCTCCCATCCCGTATCCTGCCTCCCCGATCCTGGATCCACTCACCTCGGCGCATGAGCAGCTCCAAGGTTTCTCGCCTCGTTCAAACTGCCCGTCTGCCAGCGGTCGTGCTGGCCTCCGACCTTCCCGCCTTTCAAAACTCCTTCACGTCCGCCGCGCCGGACCGGAGAATGATCTGCCGGACCCGTCCCTTTTCTTGATCCCCGCAGGGGACCACCGCCCCGTAATGATCACGGCTGAAGCGGGGATCGTAATCGGGGGGGAGCCGAAGGCTGGGCAGGCGGGTTTGAACCGCGATGCCGATCAGCGTCGCGAACACTGCGAACAGGATGCAGAACTCGAAGGCGATGACCACATAAGGGACGATGACGACGGGGGGTTTCCCCCAGACGATGAAACTCCACTTCAGGGCGGCGAAGTTTGCAAGGCCGAACCCGAAAAGAGCGCCTGTGATCGCCCCTGTGAGCGTGAAGTAGCGAACGGGCGAGGGCTTCCCCTCCATGATGTCCGTGATCTCTTCGGTCCGGGTGGGGGAGTAGACCCGCTCGACCCGGAAGCCGCCGTCCTTCAGCTGTCGGACCCCCGAGAGCAGGGAATCCAGGGATGGGAAGATACCCACCACACCGCTTTTGAATCTGCTCATGCGCGCAACTCCCCTTTACCCCTGCCCGGGGCCGGGAGTTCCTCCTTCAGTTCGCTCATGGAGATCGAGGGGAGAAACTTTGCAAACAGGATGAAGAGCAGGAAGAACGCGCTCATGGAGCCGAACATGATCCCGTATTCGACCCAGGTCGGCCCGAAGTAGCGCCCCCAGGAATAGGGATCGAACTCGTGGGCCGGCGAGCTGAGGATGATGACGTACCGCTCGTACCACATGCCGATCTGAACCATGACGGCGATGACCAGCAGCGGAACCAGGCGGGTTCGCAGTCTCTTGATGAAGAACCCCAGGGGAGCGACGGAGTTGAAACCGATCATGATCCAGAACTGGAGCGCGTAGGGCCCCGTGGCCCTCCACAGAAAGATATCCCTTTCCACCACGTTCCCGCTGTACCATGCGATGAAGAGCTCGGTGGCGTATGAGTATCCCATGATGAGACCGGTGAACACGATGGTCTGGGCAACCCTCTCGAAGATCCTGATGGTCAGGATATCCTCCAGCCTGAAGAGGAGACGGAGGGGGATGAGCAGGATCAGGACCATGGCCAGCCCGGAGTGAATGGCGCCGGCCACGAAGTAGGGGGCGAAAATGGTGCTGTGCCATCCGGGGACTACGCCCAGAGCGAAGTCCCAGGAGACGACGCTGTGCACGGAGATGACCAGGGGGGTTGCAAGCGCGGCCAGGAGCAGGTAACCCCATCCGTGATGGGTCCACTGCAGATGGTCGCCTGTCCACCCGAGCGAAAAGATGCCGTAGATCTTCTTCCTGAGACCGGAGGACCGATCGCGCACGGTGGCGAGGTCCGGGAGCAGCCCCGTGTACCAGAACAGCGAGCTCACCGTCAGATAGGTCGATATGGCCACCACATCGAAGACCAGCGGGGATTGGAAGTTGGGCCAGAGATCGCGCTGGTTCGGATACGGCAGGATCCAATAGACGATCCACACCCTGCCCAGGTGGATGAGGGGGAACAGCCCTGCGATCGCCACGGCGAAGACGGTCATGGCCTCCGCGGCCCGGGCCAGGGGATTGCGCCACCTCGCCTTCAGCAGGTAGAGGATGGCGGAGATCAGCGTCCCCGAATGGGCGATCCCCACCCAGAAGACGAAGTTGATCAGGTAGGTCCCCCACATGACCGGGTGGTTAATGCCGGCCGCGCCCATGCCGGTGGCGATCTGGTACGCCCAGCAGAAGCCCCCGAAGGCGGTCCCCAGGGCGGCAACCAGCACAAGCGTCCAGAACAGCCCGCGGGGAGGGCTCAGGGTGCGCAGGATCTTGTCATCCGTCTCCGCGTACGTGAGCTGTTTGAAGGGCAGTTCCATCGCATCCTTTTTCAAATGAGAATCGGACTGATCGGTCCGATCGGTCGGATCAGACCGATGTGCTCAAATCCTGCTCGATCCTCTTGAGGTAAATCACCGCCGGTTTGGTGTTCAGGTGGTGCAGGACCTGGTAGGCCCTCGGGCTCTTGATCAGCCTGGAGACGCGGCTTTCCGGGTCTTTCAGGTTGCCGAAAATGAGCGCATTCGTGGGGCATGTCTGTGCGCACGCGGTGGTGAAATCCCCGTCCCGCACGGTCCGGTCCTGCTCCCTTGCCCGGAGCTTGGCCTTGGTGATGCGCTGGATGCAGAAGGAGCATTTCTCCATGATCCCCTTCTGGCGCACGGTCACATCCGGGTTCAGCTGCAGATCCAGGGGCCATGGCCTCGTCCATGTATACCAGTTGAACCGGCGCACCTTGTAGGGATCGTTCTGGGAGCAGAAGCGGGTGCCGAAACACCGGTTATAGACCTGGTTGTTCAAACCCTCCACACTGTGCTGCGGCGCATAGATGGGACAGACCGACTCGCACGGGGCCGAGTCGCAGTGCTGGCAGAGCATCACCAGCCAGCGCGCGCGATGGTCCCTGTCGAAATAACGCTGTACGCGGATCCAGGACATCTCGCGGCCCTTGAGGATCTGCTCTCTTCCAACAAACGCCACATTGTTCTCGGCATAGCATGCCACCACGCAGGCGCCGCATCCGGTACACCGATCCAGGTCCACCACCATGGCCCACCGGTAGTCGGAGTGCACATGGGGAGCATAAAAATCCCGTCTCCGATCCCACCCTTCCGGGAGCGGCACGGTGATGTCCGGCTTCTTTCCTGCCGCGAGGTCCCCCCGGTATTCTTCAAGGGTGGTCGTCTCCAGGATATGCCTGCGGTACTCGTAGAAGCCGCCGTCGGTATGGGCAATGGGAAAGGTTTCCCCTGTCTTCCTGATGGTCACGCGCAGCGGGCTCGCCCCTCCCGGCCCATCCGGTTGCGCAGGGAAGAGCGACATGGGGTTCCCGGGAAGCCCCGATGCAAAACGACCGTACGCCGTGTGCCCCTGCCCGAGGGGGACGGCGATGGTCTCGGGGATCACGCTGTAATGGGGCCGTACCGGGATACGCAGCGTCCCGGAGCCGGATCGGACATCCAGAAAGTCTCCCTTTTCGATCCCCAGCTCCTTCGCCGTATCCGGGTGGATCTCGGCCCACCCGCCCCAGGTGATCTGGGTGATGGGGTCCGGCAGCTCCTGTATCCAGGGGCTGTTCGCCATTCGTCCATCATAGAACTGGACCGTGGGATAAGCGACGAGCCGAACTCCCCCTTGCTCCCCTTTTTCCACCGCCGCAGGGGGGAATGAAAAACTCTCGGGGGAGGGCCTTCCCGGCTCGGGCGCTTCACCGTCCGGCTCAAGGTACATCCCCCCGCGCTGAAGGGCCTGGGCCCAGAAGAGCGGGAAAGGCTGCTTCGCCCCCGACGCCTTCCACCGCCGCTCCCACGAGAGGAGAAGGATTTCATGAAAGTCTCTCCAGGGAAACCGATCCCTGCCGAAGGACGACCTCCCGCCCCGGATCAGGATGTCCCCAAACGGCCTGGTGTCATGGAGCGGTCCCATGACCGGCTGCACGATGCCTGTCACCCCGCTGCGGGGAGAGAACTCGCCCCAGGATTCCAGCGGAGTATGGGTCGGGAAGATGTAATCGGCGAGCTCCGTGGTTTCGTCCATGAAGCTGGAAAAACTGATCGACGCGGGGACCGCCCGGATGGCCTCCCGGAGACCCCAGGAGTGAGGCAGAGAGAACACGGGATTGGCGTCCCGGAAGAGGAACAGGTCCACCCTGCCCGACCTCATCTCTTCAAAAACCTCTCTCAGGCCGGCGGTCGACTCCACCCGGCCCTGGGCCGACGCTGCTTCCCATCGGATGATACCCTTGGTCCCGGGATTCGTCGAATTCAGCAGGTTGGCCGCCACCGCCGCATAGGTGCCGTGGGGGGAGAACCAGCTCAAGCCCTCCGCCAGGGCCAGGGGTCTTTTCGCCTTTGAGAACTGCCGCGCCACGCCCCGGATGGCCTTTTCGTCCACGCCGCTTTGCTCGGCCACTCCCGCCAGGGAATAGCCCTGCAGCGACCTCCTGAAACCCTCGTCCCCGACCTGCCCCATTTCTGCAAGTGCCAGGAGGATCCCGATGCCGACCAGGTATTCGGTTCCCGGGACCACCTGGAGATGGAGGTCCGCATTGGCCGCCGTAATGGAGTGCCGGGGTCCTACAAAGACGAACAGGTTCTTTCTCCCCCCTTTCGGCTCGTGGAACCGGCTGAAGCCCCTCGAGTACTCCACGTTCGAAAGCCACGTCTCGAGGAAGCCGGCGTTGAAGGAGATCAGAAGATCGGCTTCCTCCATCCGGTAAGCGGGAATCAGGTCATGGCCGAAGACGATCCGGTTGGCCCGGATCAGCGGCTCATAAGTGAACGGCTCGAAGAGCACGTTCCTCCCGTTTCCGGCCAGACCGCAGACGTGTGCAACGAGCTCCTGCAACGGCCCCGTGATCAGATCCGTCATGAAGACAAGCCGCCCGGGTTCCCCCCGCGCAGCCACCTTTCGCAACACTCCCGAGAGCACCTCTTCGGCCTCCGGCCACGACATGGGGACGAATCCGGTGTCCGTCTTCCGCAGCGGCCTCTGGATGCGGTCCGGATCGTACAGATGGGTAAGGGAGGCCTGGCCGCGGGGGCAGAGCGCGCCCCGGCTGATGGGGTTTTCCGGATTGCCCTCCACCTTGATGACGCGGCCGTCCCGGTTCTTGGCAAGCATGCCGCAGCCTGCGGGGCATTCGCGGCACGTCGTCGCAAAGAAGGAGGCCTCACCGGGGATCAGGGATTCGGGAGGGACGATGTAGGGCAGGCGGACACCGGGCTGTTCGGAACACCCGAGGGTTCCCGTCCCGGCGATTCCAAGGAGCTTGATGAAATTTCGGCGGCTGATTGCGGCCATTCAAACCGTCCAGTTTCCCCCGGCTCTTCATCATGGGAGCATGCGCCAGGGGGCAGGGCGCAGCGCAGTCTCAGAAAGCGTTTTACGATCAGTGGGTCGTATCGGTAAATGGGTTTCAGACCGTATTTGTGCAAATCAGAGGGTCTGGAAAATAGGACGATTGAATATATGAATACAAGGTATAACCTTGCCTGTCAAATAATGGATCCGCAACGAAAATGGTCCACCCGTGTGGCTGTCGGCTGAGCGCCCGGCTATCCATTGACGATCCTCCCACCGTTGGGGTGGAGCACCTGCCCGCTCATGTACGAGGAGTCGCGCGAGGCGAGGAAAACATAGCAGGGGGCGACCTCTTCCGGCTGTCCGGCCCGCTTCATGGGGGTGTTCGCTCCGAAGGATTCCACGTGCTCCTCGTCGAAGGTGGCCGGGATCAGCGGGGTCCAGATAGGTCCGGGCGCCACCGCATTCACACGCACCCCCCGGTCGGCCAGGTGGAGGCTCAGGGAACGCGTGAAGGCCACGATCGCGCCCTTGGTGGCCGAGTAATCGAGCAGGGAGGGGTGTCCGGCATAGGCCGTGACCGACGTGGTGTTGATGATGGCGGACCCTTCCTTCAGATGCGGGAGACATGCCTTGACCAGGTAGAACATGGAGAAGATGTTGCTCTGGAAGGTCCGCAGCAGGGCTTCCGCGCTGATCTCGGCAATGCTTTCGCGCTCGTGCTGTTCGGCCGCGTTGTTCACCAGGATGTCCACCGCGCCCAATGTCTCGACCACCTTCCCGACCGAGTCCCTGCAAAACGGTTCCGCCCCTACATCTCCGCTGAACAGGAGACAGCGCCGGCCTTCCTGCTCCACCCTGGCCCTGGTTTCCTCCGCGTCCCGGTGCTCGCTCAGGTAGAGAATGGCGATGTCCGCCCCCTCCTTGGCGAAGGCGACGGCGACTGCGCGTCCGATGCCGCTGTCTCCTCCGGTGATCAGTGCGACCTTGCCCTTGAGCTTGCCCGCGGCGAGGTATTCCGGACCCTCTGTCTGCGGCCTGGGTTTCATCTTCCCGGAGACCCCCGGTTGCTTCTGCTGCTGCGGCGGGAACTGCTTCTTCTTCACTGTGCCATCCTCCCCTCTCGTAAAGCCCGATAGTACCCTCTACGAGACGACGTTCGCCCGTTCCTCGAGCGAAAGCTTTACCTCCACTTCAGCCTGCACACCCTCCCAAACCGCTGGAGGTGCGGCCGATTACCGCGATGATAGGAGGCAATCGGAAAGAGGCAAATGGGAGGAAGGCCGTATCGTGCGGGCCGCCTGCTTGTATTCCGACCCCTGGAAAGCGGCAGAACGGTGGTTCGCGAATAAGACCGATGGAAAAACCAAATGGGGGGAAAGCCCTATTCCTCTCAGGGTCTTTGATGTTCATGTTGTTGCTTAGATGACTCTTATCGGCGCAGAGGAACAGAGGTAAAGGAGGACCGGACATGCTTACGTGGGCCGTCATCTCGTTCATTGTGGCCCTGGTTGCAGCCCTGTTCGGCTTCGGCGGGATGGCCTCTGTGGGAGTGGGGATAGCCAGGGTTCTCTTCTTCGTCTTTCTCGTCATCTCCGTCGTCGCGTTTGTCGCCGGCATCATGAGACGGACGAGGACCCGTATGTAGGCAACCGTTTCGCTTCCGGAAGGAGCGAGTCCCAGGAACAACATGTAAGAGGGGGTGCGATCCTCCCCCGAAAGGAGGTCTTTGAATGGAGAACGGCAAGAAGAACCTCGAGAGGCTGACCTTTTTTCTGATGGGCGGTGCAGTGGCCGCCGGAGTGGCCTTCCTGGTGAGCCCCAAGTCGGGGAGGGAGAACCGGGAGATCCTGGCCTCCAAGGCCAGAGAAGGCAGGGATTTCCTGGGAAACCAGATTCGCCGCGGCAGGGAGTACGTGCTGAAGGGGAAGGAGCACGCGACCGAGCAGGCCCGGGACATGGCCGCACGCGCCAGGGAAGCTGCGCGGGAGCAGGCGGAAAACGTTCGCTCCCAGGCAGAGGAAGGCAGGGAACCCGAGCTGCCGCCTTCCATGTGAGTCGTGCGCGCGTCTTCGCCGCGGATGGGTACCCCTCTCCCCTTCGGGGGGAGAGGAACCCCCCAAGCGGAGAAGATCTTACGCAGTGTCAGGCTCCACCCCTCGATACCGTTCACGGGGAGGCCTCTCCACGAAGGGTATCGAAACATCAAGCGGGAGGCCGAGTCCGGTTCATCTCCTGGTCAACACGACGCCTACGCTCGTGTAAGGGTAGCCGTGGAACCTCTTCATTCTCTCGGCCGTGACTTCCCACCGGACCTCCAGATCGAGTTCTCCCTCCACCATGAATCCGTCCGCCCGAAGAACCACTTCATCGAGCATCTCGCGATCGAAGAAGTTCCAGTCCACGGCAAACGGTTCTCCCGGCCCGGTATAGGACAGCCGGGCCCTGCGGTCGCGGTAAAAGTCCGTGGTCAGCAACAGGCGGCCGCCCGGGGCAAGGACCCTCCTCATCTCCTGCAGGGCAAGGTGCATCCCTTGGAGGTCCAGGTGTTCAAGCACCGAGATGCAGAAGATGGAATCGAACGATCCCTCTTTCCAGGGCAGCGCCGTCAACGCCGCGGCTGCGTACAGCACCCCGTCATGCCCGGACGGGCACGGGGGGGGGATGAGGTCGAAGGCGCAGACACGAAACCCCAGGGTTGAAAGCAGGACGGGGAAGATGGACCCGCCGCAGCCCGCGTCGAGGACGCGGCTGCCGGGCGGCAGCGGGCACTCCCCCAGGGCCCATGGGTACTCCCAGCGCTTGCTCGGGTGCACGTACCTGTTCCGGTCGCGGGCCGTCAGTTCACGAAGCCGTTCATTCACCATCCTGAAGAAGGGGTGGTTCAGCTCCTCCAGATCCAGGACGCGGTTTTGCGGCCGACGGGTCTCTCTTGTGCTCATCAGCGCCTCCTCGCAGGACCTCCTCCAGTGCACAGAAAACCTCCTCCACCCCGATCGCGCAGATGCAGCTCTCATCCCCGTTGAGGCAGCGGCCCTCGATCTGGCACCGCGAAGGCCCGATCCCGGTCCTTTCCCTGAACGCGCAGTCCTGCCTGTCCCCCACCACCGCGAGCGCATCCTGCCGCCTCGGAAGGTAGATGGACGGATCGGTGGGCCCGAACAGGGCGACCAGCGGGGTCCCTACAGCCGCCCCGATATGCATCACCCCTGTATCGTTGCAGACCAGGCCGTCGCATTCGTCCAGCAGTGCTGCAACCCGCAGGAGGTGACGGTCCTGCGCAGTCAGGACGCGGTCCGATGACCTCAGGGCCGAAAAGCGCATGTCGTTCAGCTCGGCGCCTCCAAGGAGGAGGAGGCGGTAACCCCGGGCCAGGAGTCTGTTCCCGAGTTGCACCAGCCGGTCATGGGGCCAGATCTTCGGGGAAGCGGAGCCCGCCGGCGAAAGGGCGATCACCATGCGTTCTCCGGGCAGGTGAAACCGCAAGAACGTCCTGGCCCAGAGGTGATCTCTCAGTCCTATGTGGATACCCGGCGCCCAATCCTCCGGGACATAGAGACCCCACCCCCTGAGAAAGGCCGCTTTGATGGACTGTATGCCGCTGCCCCCCTGCTCGATGATCGGGTCCGGGTACGAATCACAGGCGTCGAGCAGGAGGCCGCCGTTCTCCCAGATCGCCTTCCCCGCTCCGGACGCGGCATGAGAGGGGTCCAGAACGGCATCGTATCTCTTGGTCCTGAGCCACTCCTTGAATCCCTCCCGGTGGGCCGGCTCCCCCTCATCCCCCCAGTGTCGAAATCCGAACTCCTGAATGGCGCAGACCTCGTCCACGCGCGTGTCCCTCATGAGGAGATCCGTTGCAGGCCGAGCTCCGAGGACATCGATTCGGGTGGAAGGCAGACGGCAGCGCAAAGCCTCCAGGCCCGGTGTTTCCATGACCAGGTCGCCTATCCCGTATCGCAGACACAAAAGGATCTTCCCCGCCGATCTCAGTTTCTCCAAATCGCCCTGTGCTCCCGGCTGCGGTTTCCGGTTAAGTAGCCACGTCGAGGAAGACAGGGCAATAAGGTGGTTGGCGTATTCGGCGGATGAATCCTCCGAGCCTGGTCTACCGACTCCCTCGCGGAAGATGAGAGGCCGGAAGGTTCAGGTCCCGGTCCGGGGTCAACCCCATGCCGATGGAGGTCAATACGGGTTTTGCATCATTCATATACATCATCCGACCCATTGTGGCCCTTTTTTCATCGCCCTTATAATGCCGGACATAACGCCACTCATCTTAAAGGTGCGGTATCAGGAGAGGACATGGTGGTGGAGCATGTTCTGGTTACAGGCGGAGCGGGTTTCATCGGTTCACATCTCGTCGATGAGCTTCTGGATCACGGCTACGGGGTCCGTATCCTCGACAACCTTACGCCGCAAGTGCATCCCTCGGGTCTTCCGCCCGAAGATCTGAACCCCCAGGCCGAATTCATGCAAGGGGATGTGAGGGTCCCTGAAGACGTCCGGGCAGCGCTCCGCGGCATGGACGGAGTCGTCCACCTCGCTGCTGCGGTGGGTGTCGGGCAGAGCATGTATCAGATCAGCGAGTACACCAGCGTCAACAACTATGGCACTGCGGTGCTCCTGCAGGAAATGATCGCCAGGCCGGTGAAGAAGCTGGTGGTCGCCTCCAGCATGAGCATCTACGGAGAAGGGCTCTACCGCTCGGCCCGGGGTCTGCTCCATACGGGGGCGGAGAGATCCTTGCGTCAACTCCAGAACGGGCACTGGGAGCTCGCGGACGGGGATGGTGCTCCCCTCCTTCCCATTCCGACCCCGGAGAGCAAGGCGCCGTCCCTGTCGTCCATCTACGCCCTGACCAAGTTTGACCAGGAGAAGATGTGCCTGCTCGTCGGCCGCGCATACGGGATCCCGGCCGTGGCCCTGCGCTTCTTCAACGTGTACGGCACCCGGCAGGCCCTGTCCAACCCGTATACCGGGGTCCTGGCGATCTTCGCCTCTCGCTATCTGAACGAAAGGCCCCCTCTTGTGTATGAGGACGGCATGCAGAGGCGAGATTTTGTCAGCGTCCTGGATGTCGCGAGGGCATGTCGCCTCGCCCTCGAGTGCCCGGATGCCGGCGGTCTCAGCATCAATATCGGGAGTGGACGATCCTACTCGGTCTCGGAGGTGGCGAGGGAGATCGGCAGGGTGCTCCAGAGGGAGCGAATCGAACCCCAGATCACGGGGAAGTACCGGATGGGTGATATCCGGCACTGCTTCGCCGATATCTCGCTCGCCGCTTCGGTCCTTGGCTATACACCTCAAATCGAACTGCGGGAAGGGCTGGAAGCCCTTTCGGAATGGCTGGTGCGCCAGAATGCAAACGACTATGTCGAGCGCGCCTCACTCGAACTGCAAAGCCGGGGCCTGACCCTTGGGGGATGAGTCTCAGGATCCAGTTCCATCGGGAAGGCCCCTCGTCCGCCGTCGTTTCATACAGCGACAGGGTTTCAGGTTTTTAAAACGGTTTCAAGAAAGGGGCTCTATGGTGTGGGGGAGAGGATACAGCTTGATCACGGGTGGCGCAGGATTCATCGGGACGAACCTGGCGGATCGCCTTCTCGGTTCGGGAAAGAACGTGATGATCTTGGACAACCTCTCCAGGCCGGGTGTGGAAGAGAACGCCCGGTGGCTTTCCAGGACCTACCAGGAGAGGGTTCAGATCAGGGTCGCGGATGTGCGGGATCGAGAGGCGGTGCAGGAGTGCGTGCAGGGTGCCGAGCAGATCTTTCACCTGGCTGCACAGGTCGCCGTGACCACCAGCGTAGAGGACCCCTTGCAGGACTTCGAGATCAACCTCGTCGGAACCATGAACCTCCTGGAGTCCGTCCGCACGTCGGGCCGGAGGATTCCCATGGTATTCACATCCACGAACAAGGTCTACGGCCAGCTCGATGGTTTGAATGTGCGAAGAAACGGGTCCCGATACGAGCCCGTGGAATTCGACATCCAGATGCGCGGGATCAACGAGGATCGTCACCTGTGCTTCTGCAGTCCCTACGGCTGCTCGAAGGGGGCCTCCGACCAGTATGTGCTGGATTACGCGCGCACCTACGGGCTCAGTGCCGCGGTGTTCCGCATGAGCTGCATCTACGGCCCGCATCAGTTCGGCACCGAAGACCAGGGGTGGGTTGCCCATTTCCTGATCTCGGCCATGGAAGGAGTGCCGATCACCATCTACGGTGACGGGTTTCAGGTGAGGGACATCCTGTTCGTGACCGACCTGGTGGACGGTTTTCTCCTCGCCCAGTCCCGGATGGAAGCGGTCAAGGGGCAGGCCTTCAATATCGGCGGAGGTCCTTCCAGGACCATCAGCCTCATCGAGCTGATCGAGAGGATCGAAACCCTCCAGGGGAACAGGCCCGATGTCCGCTTCTCGGGCTGGAGACTCGGCGACCAGAAGTACTACGTCTCGGACACGAGCCGGTTTCATCAGGCGACCGGCTGGTTTCCCCGGGTCGACGTGATCGAAGGCACCGCACGGCTCCATGAGTGGATCCTCTCCGCACGCCCCTCCCCGGTCCGCGCGGCCGCACTGGGGATGGCGCAACCGCAGTGGACGAACGGTTGGATGCAGAAGAGTTGAGCATGGCGGCGTCAGCCCCCCGGGGCCGATCATGCTCCGGAACAAACCCCCGTCTCACATCCATGCACCTTGGCCCGTCGCCCCCTCCCTTTGCCCCCTTTGGGAGTTCGCCGGGGAAGGCCGGAATTGAAGTGAACTTCTGAAGCAGCGGAATCGGAGGATGCCTATGCGTGCTGCGGTACTTGTCGCCCCGGGAGAGGTTCGGATCCGGGAAACCCCCACCCCGGAGCCCGGTCCCGGCCAGGTCCGGGTGCGGATCGAAGGGTGCGGGATCTGCGGCTCCAACCAGCCGGTCTGGGAGGGTAGACCGTGGTTCGACTACCCTGCCGCGCCGGGCGCGCCCGGGCACGAACCCTGGGGGACCATCGATGCGATCGGCGAGGGCGTCACGACCCTTCGACCCGGTCAGCGGGTGACCATGCTCTCCCACCACGGGTTTGCCGACTGGGATGTGGCCATGGCAGGAGATGTGGTGGTCCTGCCCGCTTCCCTCGACGGCCGGTCCGTGCCCGGGGAGCCCCTCGGATGTGCCATGAACATCTTCTCGAGGTGCGGCATCCGAGAGGGGGACAGGGTGGCGATCGTGGGCATCGGCTTCCTGGGAGCCGTGCTGACGAGGCTGGCCGTGAGCGCCGGCGCCCGGGTCTACGCGCTCAGCCGCCGGCCTTTTGCCTTGAACATGGCCGCATCGTACGGAGCCCGGACCTGCGTCATGGACGATCACCGGAGGGTCCTGAACGAGATGGCGTCACTCACCGGCGGGAACGGGTGCGATGTCGTGATCGAGGCCACCGGGCTGCAGTGGCCTCTGGACCTGGCCGGAGAGTTGACCCGGATCAGGGGCCGCATGGTGATCGCGGGATACCACCAGGACGGTCCCCGGCAGGTGAATATGCAGTTGTGGAACTGGCGCGGGATCGATGTCATCAATGCCCACGAAAGGGACCCGGCCGCCTACATCCGGGGCATTCGTGAGGCGATCCTTGCGATCGAGAGCGGGGTTCTGGACCCCTTCCCCCTTTGCACTCACACCTATCCCCTCGAAGGCTTGGCCGAAGGCTTCAGGATCATGCAGCGCCGACCGGAGGGATTCCTCAAGGCCGTGGTGAAACTATGAACCGAAAACTGCCGAAGCTCGGATTCCTGGGCGTGGGATGGATCGGCAGACACCGGATGCTCTCCATCCTGGAAAGCGGCCGGGCCGAGGTCTGCGCCATATCCGACCCGGACGAAAAGGCCTTGTGCGAAGCCGCCTCCCTGGTGAAGAACGCAGCCGTTGCAGGAGATCTTTCCGATCTCATGAGCCTGGATCTGGACGGGATTGTCATCGCCACGCCGAGCGCCGGCCACGCGGAGCAGGCCCGGAGGATCCTCGAAGGGGGCTTCAGCGTCTTTTGCCAGAAGCCCCTCGGCAGAGACGCGCGGGAGACCCGAACCCTCGTGGAGAAGGCCGAATCGGTGGACCGGTGCCTGGGGGTGGATCTCTCCTATCGAGGACTCCGGGGCGCGGAAGAGATCCGCAGGATGGCGCTCGGCGGTGAGATCGGCGAGATCTACGCCGCGGACCTCGTGTTCCACAATGCGTATGGCCCGGACAAGCCCTGGTATTATGACCCGTCCCAGTCCGGGGGGGGATGCGTGATGGACCTGGGCGTCCACCTGGTGGATCTGGCCCTCTGGGTCCTGGGGTACCCGGATGTGGCCTCGGTGTCGAGCAGGCTTTTCGCTGCGGGGAGGCCGTGGAATACCCAGGGGACCTGTGTGGAAGACTTTGCCGGCGCGCGTATCGATCTGGCGAACGGGGCGGTCGTGAACCTTTCCTGCTCCTGGCGCGCATCGGCCGGATGCGATGCCGTGATCGGCGCAACCTTCTTCGGGACCGGGGGCGGGCTTTCCCTCACCAACGAGAACGGCTCCTTCTTCCACTTCCGCGCCGAACGGTTCAGGGGCACCTCGCGGGAGGTCATTTCAGAAGGGGACACCGGGTGGTGGGGCCGGACTGCGGTGGATTGGGCGGCGCGCCTCGGAAGGGGCCGGGAATACGACCCCGAGATCGAACACCAGGTGACCGTGTCGCGGGTGCTGGATGCGATCTATGGAAGGTGACCGTAAGCCGATTTTCAGCTTCGAATACGTGCCGGCCCCTTTTGGCCGGCGGGTCTTCGCTGCTTATCTTTTGGGAAGACAAGAGGGCGAAGAGGCATGCGGATCCTCCAAGGCCGATTCCTGTTCGCCCGTTTCAGGAGGTGTATCATGAAGGCAGGCGAATCAGAGAAGACGACCGATCATGAGAAGATCAAGAAGTGGGCCGAGAAACGGGGGGGACGGCCGGCCACGGTAAAAAGGACGGAGAGGAAGGGCGAGGAGGCGGGAATCCTCCGCATCCACTTCCCCGATTACAGCGGCAAGGAGGAATCCCTGGAGGAGATACCCTGGGAGGAGTTCTTTGACAAATTCGAGGAATCCGACCTGGCATTCCTCTACCAGGACAAGACCAAGGACGGCAACGAGAGCAGGTTCTTCAAGTTCGTGAACAGAGACTGACCGCCGATCCCGGTGCGGCGTTTGGAAGATCCGACCAAAGTACGTGATCCGTTCGACGTGACGCGTGACACGATGGCTGTTCTTGGTGGCGGAATTGGTTCTTGAAGGAGCTATGGACAAGGATACGGGAAGCTTGAGCCCGGTACGCCGCATTCTGATGAGCACGGACTGCATCGGAGGGGTCTGGACCTACTCCCTGCAGCTTGCAAAGGCCCTGGCTTCCCATGGGATCGACGTGGTGCTTGCGTCCATGGGGGGCCCCCTGGCGGCCTGGCAGCAGGCTGAAGCGCTGAAGCTCCGCAACGTGACGCTCCTCCAGAGCAGCTACAGGCTCGAATGGATGGTCGACCCCTGGGAAGACCTGGATGAGGCGGGGGAGTGGCTGCTGGCGCTGGAGGCCGATTTTGGGCCGGACGTGATCCACCTAAACGGTTACGCCCACGGCTCCATGCCGTGGCGTTCACCGGTGGTCGTGGTGGGACACTCGTGCGTCTACTCCTGGCACCGCGCGGTTCGCGGGTGCAATCCCCCCGGAGAATGGGAAAGGTATCGAGCAACGGTCGAGAGAGGTCTCCGCGCGGCCGATGCGGTGACCGCCCCTACCAGGGCCATGCTGGGATGGCTGCTCTCGATATACGGACCATTCAACGCTTACGGCCCCATATACAACGGCAGGGAAGGGGGGGAGTTCCTCCCGGGCAGGAAGGAGCCCATGATCTTTTCGGCCGGCAGGCTATGGGACGAGGCAAAGAACACGGCCGCCCTGGAGGCCGCGGCCGGCCGGGTCTCCTGGCCGGTATACGTGGCGGGCGAAACGGTACACCCGGACGGAGGATGGTGCCGTCTTGAGAATGTCAGGCATGTGGGACAGATATCGACCGAGGAAATGGCCCGATGGATGGGGCGGGCCGCCATCTATGCGCTCCCTGCCCGGTACGAGCCTTTCGGCCTGACCCCGCTGGAAGCGGCCCTGGCGGGCTGCGCACTGGTGTTGGGAAATATACCGACCCTGAGGGAGATCTGGGCGGACGCGGCCCTTTATGTCCCTCCGGACCGTGCGGACATCCTCGCCTCCGTGCTGGAAGCACTGATCGGACACGAGGAGATCGCGACTCTTTCCTGCAAGGCCAGGGCAAGAGCGCTCCGCTACACCCCCGAGCGGATGGCGCGCGGATACGTCGGACTCTACGAGAAGGTACTGAAGAACCGGGGGAAGACCCTCCTGCGCCAGGGCTGCGGAGGACAGGCCGCTGCGCTGCGGCGGCCGACGAGAAGGGACGAACATCGAATGAAAAACCCCCTGTAGGAGCTCTGCTTGCGAAGTCCCCTGCAGGAGCAAGCTCTGCTTGCGATCGGGTACGAAGGACGATTGAGCTATGACCAAGAGACCCTTCAACATCGCATTTTTCGGATCGAGCCTGGTTTCTGCGTACTGGAACGGGGCGGCCACTTACTACCGGGGCATCATCAGCGCCCTTCACCAGCGGGGCCACGGCACGGTCTTCTATGAACCCGACGCCTACGACCGCCAGCGCCACCGGGACATCGGGGAACCTTCCTATGCCCGGAGCATGGTGTACCGGGTCGAGGACGAATCGGGTGTCCGAGAGGCGCTTGGAGACGCGGCAGGTGCGGACATCGTGATCAAGGCAAGCGGCGTCGGCGTGTTCGACGAACTGCTGGAGGACGCGGTAGCAGGCATGGAGGGCGTGCTCAGGGTGTTCTGGGACGTGGACGCCCCCGCTACCCTGGATCGGGCTGTCCGAGACACCGCCGATCCGTTCCGGTCCCTGATCCCCTTCTACGACCTCATCCTGACCTACGGCGGCGGGCCCCCGGTGGTAAAGGCCTATGAAGCGCTGGGCGCGAAGAGATGCATACCGGTCTACAATGCACTCGATCCGTCCACCCATTTTCCCGTCCCTCGCGAGGAGCGCTTTGCGGGGACCCTGGGTTTTCTCGGCAATCGAATGCCTGACCGTGAGGAGCGGGTCCACGAATTCTTCTTCAAGGCGGCCCGCCGCATGCCGGGGCATCGTTTTCTCCTGGGCGGCAACGGGTGGGATTCCGCCGTAGAGGAGTTCCCAAACATCGCCTACTTCGGCCATGTCTATACCAGGGAGCATAACGCCTTCAACTGCTCTCCCATGGCCGTGCTGAACGTGAACCGGGAGAGCATGGCCCGATACGGGTTCTCGCCTCCTACACGGGTCTTTGAGGCGGCCGGCGCCGAAAGCTGTCTGCTGACGGATGCCTGGGAGGGGATCGAGGAGTTTCTCGAGCCGGACAGGGAGTGTCTCGTGTGCAGGAGCGGGGAGGAAGTCGTCGCCCGCCTGACCGGACTCGATCCCGCGCGGGCCGGGCAAATAGGAGCAGCGGCAAGGAAACGGGTCCTCCGCGATCACACCTATGACCGGAGGGGGGCGCAGGTGGAGACCATCTTCGAAGAGGCCGCCGGAGGGACGCCATGGGTCTGAAGATCGTGATCCTCGGACTTTCGATCACTTCATCGTGGGGAAACGGGCACGCCACCACGTACAGGGGACTGGCGCGGGAGCTTTCCGGCCGGGGCCACGACATCCTTTTTCTGGAAAGGAACCTCCCCTGGTATGCCGAAAACCGGGACGCTCCGGTCCTGCCCTACTGCCGCGTCGCCATCTACGACGGCCTGGAAGAGCTGACGCAGGAGCACTTGTGGGAGGTCCGAGAGGCCGACCTGGTCCTGCTCGGATCCTATGTCCCGGACGGGATCGAGGTTGCGGAATGGATGTTCGGCATCGCCAAGGGCATCAAGGCCTTCTATGACATCGATACCCCCGTGACCCTGGAGAGACTGAGGAGCAAGGATTGCGCCTACCTTCGGCCCGACCTGATTCCCCGGTTCGATCTCTACCTCTCCTTCACGGGCGGTCCGGTGCTGGACTATCTCGAACATGTATACGGCGCCCGGGCGGCGCTGCCCCTCTACTGCTCGGTGGACCCGGAGCTCTACTACCCTGAAGCGAAGGAGCCCAAGTGGGATTTCGGGTACCTGGGGACATACAGCCTCGATCGGCAGGATTCCCTCGATGTGCTCCTCATGGAGCCTGCAAGGCGGTGGCCCGAGGGACGCCTGGTCGTCGCCGGCCCGCAATATCCCCCTCAGATCGACTGGCCCCCCAATGTGGAGAGGATCGATCACATCCCGCCTCCCGAACACCGCGGTTTCTACAATGCCCTGCGGTTCACGCTGAACGTGACACGGGCCAGCATGGTACGGGCGGGCTATTCTCCCAGTGTGCGGCTTTTTGAGGCGGCCGCCTGCGGGACCCCGATCATCACCGACCCATGGGAGGGGCTCGAGTCCTTCCTCAAGCCGGGCGAGGAAATCCTGGTGGCGCGGTCGACGGAGGATGTTCTTCTGGCGGTGAGGGACATGCCGGGTGAGAGAAGGATGGAGATCGGGCGGCGCGCGAGAGAGAAGGTCCTTGCCGCCCACACGGCGAGGCACAGGGCCGAGGAACTGGAGCAGTATGTGATGGAGCGCAGATCCTTGAGCAGCCGCTACGGAATTCGAAATCCGAGTCAGGAATTCCGAAATCATTGCAAATGACCAATGGCTTCCACCCGGATCGGTGGAACCTCTCCGGGTCCCTCCACCAGAGACGGGACGTTAGGTGACCACGATGGTTTCGATCATTCAGGGACTTTACTACATCGTGACCGGGCTCTGGCCGATCGTCTACATGCCCGGGTTCCTGTCGTTTACCGGTCCGAAGACGGACCTGTGGCTCGTACGGGTCGTGGGCTGGCTGCTCGTCGTCTCGGGAATCGTGCTCGTCACGGCGGCCGTCCGCCGGAGGCAGCGCCGTATGGAGATCGTGCTCCTGGGAATGGGAGATGCGGCCGTGTTCGCGGCGGCAGACGTCGTCTTCTCCTTGTCCGGCCGGATCCCGGGGGTCTACCTGTTGGATGCAGGCGCCCAGGCACTCTTTCTGGTCCTGTGGGTGCGCTTCCTCTGGCTCTCGCGAAGTGAAGGAGGACGCGCGGGTGGAGAAAAGCCTTGAACCGCCAGGACGAAGCGCAAGGCGACGCCGGAAATCGGCAGCACACCAAAGGTGAGTTCCAGGATTATGGAGTATCCGGAAACCAGCATCCACTCCGCAGAGCCCGCCTGGCGGGACAGGCGCGCGGCTCAGGAGACCCACTCAGCGCCTCTCCTTTGAGCGCACATCTCATGCAACCACGGGATTAAGGAGGCAGTGTGATCGAGGCCATCAAATTCTGGAATGAGCCGAACAACCTCTCCCACTGGGATTTCTACATGGATCCGGAATGGAGGGCGTTCTCGGATATGACCCGGATCGCCGCGGATGCGGTCCGCAGGATGTGCCCCGGCCTGAAGCTCGTCCTGGGAGGGCTGTCGCCGATCGATTCCAACTTTATGGCCATGCTTCGTAGCTATGGGCTGCTGGAACACCTGGATGCCGTGGCCGTGCACGGGTTTCCCCTGGACTGGAACCATTGGCGCATCGACGAGTGGCCGGAGAAGGTCCGCGAGATCGAGGAGGTCTCGGGCCTTCCCGTCTGGATCACGGAGGTGGGCGTCTCCGATTTCGGCGCCGACGAAGTCCAGGTATTCGGGATCAGCAGGACCACGGAGCTCCTGATCGACCGCGTCGAGCGCATCTTCTGGTACAGCCTTCTCGACCTCCCTCCCGCTTGGGAGGCCACGACCAGGCACAAGGAGAGCGAGGGGAGCGCGTACTATCGTCATTACTATATGGGGCTGATCCGTGCGGATGGGACGGCCAAGCCTGCCGCGGAACACTTCGATCCGAGGATGGGCATCTGTCAGTGGTTCCATTACGAGGACCCACGACTGGATTTCGCGATCGGATGGCTCAGAAGGCTCGGGGTGAAAAGACTTCGCACCGGCATCAGCTGGGCGGACTGGCATCGGCCCGATGCGGTCCGGTGGTTTGACCGGCAGATGGACGCCCTCAGGGAGTTCGACGTTACGCTCACCTTCTGCTTCACGCCTCCTTCCAGGGGCAGGCGTCCGTGCCATACGAGTCCACCCCTCGTCCTTGAGGAATTTGCATCCTTTGCCGAAGAGGTGGTGTCGCGATACCGGTCCTACTGCCCTCCTTCCTCTGTGGGTGATTGCGCATGAATCGCTTGACCTACCTCCCAGGCAGCCGTTCGCCCTGAGGTATCTGAGGGGCCAACCAACCGCGTTCATGCCTCGACACCTCAGCATGAACGGGGGTCGTTTGGTTCGTGGTTCGTAACGCTTTCGCTCTCTGAAAAACCTGGCATGATCAACTCCCTTTCAAAGAGCTAAAGTGTACCGTAGTTCAAGTTATCACATCGCCGTTCCCGGGACTCCGCCATGACCACCTTTCTGTTGATCCGACATGGGCACACGGACCTCGTGGGCAACACGCTCGCCGGCAGGAGCGAGGGCGTACATCTCAGCGTGCAGGGAGAGCGAGAAGTTGCGGAACTGACCCGGCGCATCCGGGACTTTGAGATCACCGCAGTGTTCAGCAGCCCACTGGAGCGGACCAGGGAGACCGCCCGGCCCCTCGCCGATGCGCTCGGCCTGGAGGTGATGGTCAGGGAGGATCTGAACGAGATCGACTACGGCCTCTGGACCGGGATGAAGATGAGCTCCCTTGCGGAGGACCCTGCCTGGGCCCGTTACAACCGATTCCGAAGCGGGACGGGGATCCCCGGCGGGGAGTGGTTCGTGGATGTACAGGCCAGGGTGGTCAGATTGCTCGAAGAGCTCCGGGCCGAGCATCCGCACGAAACGCTGGCGGTGGTCAGCCACGGGGATGTGATCCGGGTGGCCCTCGCCCACGGTTTGGGGATGCACCTCGACCTGATCACCAGGATCGTCATCCGCCCCGCATCGGTGAGCGGTCTCCTGCTGAGCGAATTCGACCCGGAGATCCTTTTCGTCAACCGCATGTTGTGGGTGAACCCGAACGACGGACCTTGACCGTTTCTGCGGGAGCAGCCTCCCGGTTGCGATGCGGCGCCCATTTCCATGTCACCGCCCGAAAGCAGGACCTTGCTCCTGCACCGCCGCCGGGGCCCCGATCTGGACGAATCCTGTCCCATCGCCGCGCAAATAACGGGTTTCCTCCATTGTCATGGATAGCGGAGGTTCTTATTTTACATCTATTCCCGCGCTCAGCGGGGATCCGTTCTTTCGGGTACACGAAGAAAACCCTTTACGAAAGGAATCCGGCAATGAAGAAACCATGGTGGTCGTTCATTCTCTTGCTGGGGGCTTTTCTGTTGGCTTCCAATGGGCTCGCCCAGCAGCAATCCCCACGGCAAGGTCAGGCCATGCAGCCCCGGCAGGGGCAGGAACAGCCCGATCAGCCGCTTCACTGGGCGCAGAAAGCGTCCGACATCCTCGACAAGAAGATCGTATCCGCCACCGGAGAGGAGCTCGGCACCGCGGAAGATCTCGTCATCGGCAGGGATGGAAAGATCGAATACGTGATCCTCTCCATGGGCGGATTTCTCGGTATCGGCGGTGAGCGGGTGGTCCTCCCATGGGACAGAATCCGGTCTACACCGCGTGTGGATCAGTTGGTGGCCGACGTCTCCAAGTCCGAACTCCAGTGGCGTGCGGAAGAGCAGAGACAGGCCCGGGAACTCGATCACGGCGGTCCCCGGCAAGCGGCACAGGACCAGGGGGCCTCCCCTGTGGTTCTGGCCGGTCTCGACGCGGAGCGCGCCGGGGAGTTCGTGAACTTCACGGTGGCAGGAAGAGGGGGCGAACCACTCGGGAGGGTGACGGAGCTGCTCAACAGTGAAGAGGGAAGGCCCCTGTATGTCGTCGTTGCGGATGAGTCCAACAGGCTCCATCCGGTCCCGGCGCAGCTGGTCCTGTTCGATCCAGAGAAAAAGATGCTCTCTGCCCGGTTCGACAAGCAGGCCTTTCAAAACTCCCCGAGCTACGACCGGTCCCAGCTCGCACAACTGCAGTGGGAATCCGAGGTTCGCGGGTATTACGAAGGCGGTCTCCGGAGCCCGCAGCCGCAGTGATCCCGCCTCGCCGACCCATCAGGAGATGAAGGGCCGAATTCCCCCCCCATCGGCCCTTCTACCCCCTGCCCTCGTATGGACTCATCCCTGCCGCCCCCACCCGGGGTGGAAGATTCTCGTTGTGTTCTGTCTTTTCCCTTTGTTACTCTTCTTTCTTGCTTTTCATCCGGCGCCGGTTTCGCTGTAAATCGCAGAGCGCATGGGGCATAGCGCATGGAGCAAGAAGGCACGATCCGGACGCTCCTGCGTCCGTTTGAGCTCCATACCGGGGTTCACATGATTCGACAAACGCCATTCAGCCTGTGGTCCAAGGATTTCATACTCATCTGCCTCGCCAACTTCTGCTACTTCGGCAGCTTCTACATCCTGGTCCCCGGCATGCCCCAGTACGTGGCCTCACTTGGCGGCACTTCAGGAGAGGTCGGCCTGATCATGGGCTTTTTCACCCTCTCCTCCGTGGTGGTCCGGCCCTTCTTCGGGAAGATGGCCGACACGCGGAGCCGCAAGCTTCTCATGCTGTTCGGAACCGGCCTCTTTCTTGTATTCCCCTTCATGTATATCGCGGTCAAGAGCCTCGTCCCCCTTTACCTGGTGCGGATCGCACACGGGTTTGCCCACGCCAGCTATCTGGTCGCAGCCATGGCGTTTATTGCCGACCTGGCGCCGCCGCACCGCAGGGGCGAGGTCCTCGGGGTCTTCGGGATCTCCACCATGATCTCCATGGCGGTCTTCCCGGCCTGGGGCACCGCGGTCCTCGCGAGCGGCGGGAGTTTCGAATATCTCTTTCTGCTCGCAGCCCTCACGGCGGCCGTTTCCCTCGTAGCGGTACTGCCCTTGACCGACATCCGACCGCCCGCCCGCCCCGAGGGAAGGCCTTTTGGTTTCCTGAAGGTGGGCAGCCGAGCGCAGGTGCTCATCCCCTCCATAGCCCTCCTCAGCGGAGCGACCTGCTACGGGGCCGTGCTTACCTTCCTGCCGCTCTTCGCGCCGGAGCGCGGTCTGCCGGAGTTCGGGATCTTCTTCACGGTCTACGCGGCCACCACCATCCTCAGCCGGGTAGTGGCCGGAAGGCTTTCGGACCGGATCGGCCGCATCAAGGTCATCATCCCCTGCATGGCCCTCCTGGCCGTTGCGGTTTGCCTGCTGCCTTTTCTCGATACCCTGTGGCTTCTGGCCCTGATCAGCTTTCTCCTCGGCCTCGGCTTCGGATCCCTGATTCCCACCCTCAATGCCCTGGTGGTGGATCAAACCGGGCCTCATGACAGGGGGAGCGCTTTGGCCTTCTTCTGGTCCTCGATGGATGTGGGGATCACCATGGGGTCCATGGCCCTGGGATTCGTGGCGGAATGTTGCGGGTATCCCGCGCTCTTCTGGATCAGCGGCGGCTCGGTCGTGGTGGCGCTTCTGGTGTTCTCCGTTTTCCAGCCACGGGGCAAGAAGGCGATCGGGACCTGACGCGCCTGACCGAATGAATACCGCAGGTGAAGTCGTTTTATCTTTGCAGAAGGGGCCAGGGGGGATTTCGTGTAGCCCTGATCACCTTACCCGCAGCTCTCGACGGTCTCGCGCAGAGACGCAGGGAGGCGGAGAAAGGGTTTCAATCCACGCCCCCGCGCGAGGGGGCGACTCATTCACTCGCTGCTTGGTGTCCGGTTTCGGGCGTTTCAATCCACGCCCCCGCGCGAGGGGGCGACGTCCGGTACCAGCCACTGTTCGCGCAGGAAGGCGGTTTCAATCCACGCCCCCGCGCGAGGGGGCGACATAGCGGCCGGGGGACGCGCATCCGGCCATCATGTTTCAATCCACGCCCCCGCGCGAGGGGGCGACACTCAAAAAGCCTTCCCTTTCCCCTGTAGAGCCATGTTTCAATCCACGCCCCCGCGCGAGGGGGCGACAGCAGGTCTGCATATTCTGGAGCGAGGGGTAATGTGTTTCAATCCACGCCCCCGCGCGAGGGGGCGACATGATCGGGCTGTTGTTGTTGTGCGCCTGGACATGTTTCAATCCACGCCCCCGCGCGAGGGGGCGACCTACACCAAACTGAGGAAGGAGCAGTTCAATGAAAAGTTTCAATCCACGCCCCCGCGCGAGGGGGCGACGGCGGTCGTGTTGTCGTCCCGCCCCAGGGCCACGTTTCAATCCACGCCCCCGCGCGAGGGGGCGACCGGAAGACGGGTTCCCGGAGGCTGGGGCGTAGATGTTTCAATCCACGCCCCCGCGCGAGGGGGCGACTCAGTGTCCGATATAGCGGTCCAGCCTCATCATTGTTTCAATCCACGCCCCCGCGCGAGGGGGCGACCAGGGTGGTAAGCCGACAACCGGCAAGGAAAGAATGTTTCAATCCACGCCCCCGCGCGAGGGGGCGACTCTGGACCTCGTCCCGGTGGCAGTACTCCTCGAGGTTTCAATCCACGCCCCCGCGCGAGGGGGCGACTGAACGGGCCAGCCGTATACTAGATATTGTGGCTGTTTCAATCCACGCCCCCGCGCGAGGGGGCGA
>JAGVAP010000077.1 GCA_020060215.1 Deltaproteobacteria bacterium
CGACCGGCTGCCCAAGAACGTGGGGATGAAGTCACTGTTTGTTCTTGCAACGGCACACGCACAGACCACTCGCTCCGAGCCTCAGATCGGGAGCATTCGGTTTGAGCTCCTTCCCGAGAATATCCGTGAAGTCACGGCAATCATCCAGGCCCCCGACGGACGCGCCCTTGCAAGGGCCCACTCAACCACGGCGCACTTCGAGATGAGTTTCCAGGAGCAAGGTCTGACCCCGTTGCATATATCTTGAGGAGCGTGGAATATGGAATTTCTGGCATTTGACGTTTTTATTTCCTATGCCACAGAAGATAAAGACGATATCGTAGGTCCAATTGCATTAGAGCTTCGCAGATTGAACTACTCGGTATGGTTCGACGATTTTAGTCTCGAATTGGGTGATTCGCTGCGGAGGTCTATCGACAAGGGATTATCTAATTCACGATTTGGAGTTGTTGTGCTCAGCCCAAACTTTTTCGCAAAAAACTGGACCCAGTATGAGCTAGATTCGTTGACTCAGCGAGAGCTTTCTGAGGAACAAAAAGTTATCTTGCCAATCTGGCACAACGTTTCTCGTGCTGACGTTAGTCGTTACTCATTGAGGCTTGCCGATAAAGTTGCCATAGATTCGTCACTTGGCGTTACTGCAATTGCTTTAAAAATATCAGCGGTCTTGGGGCCTCCAGCCGGAGTTAAGATTCTCGAAATGAAGGAGGAGCCATGCCCGAAGTGTGGGAAGCCTGTCATCTCGCATACATATAAAATTTTGGAAAACGGCAGTACGTCGGGCGGATTAGAGTGTCAGCACTGTGGCTATTTTGATGCATGGGGAGCTCTCACCGAACCTTGACCCAACATTTACGGCAGGATATCCCCGATTGCTTTTCCCTGACGATCAGCATAAAACAGCTGCCGAAAAATTTATTGTGGTGCCGTTCACCACACGTATTCGATCAAAATCCAAGGAAGGAGCGGCAGGGATGACGGACAACAGTACATTCCCCAAGTGGGACAACGCGAATCCAATGGAGTCCCTGAAGTTGGTTTATCTTTGGGCTGTAGCCAAAGCCCAAGAACAAATTGCCTGGTATGACCGAAAAAAGCGGTCCAAAAGAGGCGCCTCCCAGACGTTGCGCGCTCTCACTATTGTGTTTGCTTCAGCCGGCGCACTGTGTCCGCTGATTGATGCCACGGGCGTCTTTGAAGCAGGAAATGGCGGCGTCGCTTTTGGTCGATGGGGCTATGTCCTTCTGGCATTAGGCGGTGCTCTTCATGGTTTTGACAGGTTCTTTGGAATGTCCTCCGGATGGATGCGGTTTATCGTTACACAGATGTCGATTGAGAGAGCCCTGAAGGAATTCGAGTATGACTGGGCATTATTGTTTGCGCAGCAGGCTCAGAATCCCAATGTGCCCGCGATGCTGCAGAGGGTAAAGGAGTTCACGCTTCAAGTGGAGACCTTGGTCAAGGAAGAGACCGATGCCTGGGTTGTGGAATTCCGAAGTAACCTTACTGAATTAGAGAAAGTACTAAAGGCGGAAGCCGATACGAGAAAGCTCGGCAGCATCAAGATGAAGGTCACAAACGCAGGGGAATTCCCCAAGGTGGCGATACTGCTGAACGACAACCCGGTAAAGGAGTTATTGGGAACTTCGGAGGGCCTGATAGATAACGTTCCTCCCAGGCGATATGAAATCAGGGCTACGGCCGAAAAGGACGGCAGAAACTACCGCGAGTCGAAGGTCGTTGAAGTGCAACCAAATTCGATGTCGTCCATTGAACTGACTTTGCGCTGATGATGGAATAGCGGCCGATCGGGGCAACGTGGATCGTATGGTTTCGGCGGTCATCGAAGAGGTGCGGGAGTTGCTTAAGATGATCCGCGATATCGATGAGCATTCGTACGATGTCGATTTACCCGAAAGGCGGGAGGTCAGAAGAAGGCTTGAAGGGGTTGCGGTACGCCTGGAGCAACTACTGACCGTGAGGAAAATTCCGGGACTGGAAATCCTCAATCTTCTAATGTCGCTCCAGGATCTTCTTAGGAGTATGAATCTCCAGCTCCTGGTCTTGCCCGCGGGAGGAGCCTCGGGGGGTCGACTACCCGACGTAATTCGCGATCTTGAAAGAGTCGTTGAACAGCTTGAGCGTACTGTTTCGGAGTGGACACCCTCCCCCAAAATGAAAGTACATAGCACCAAGCAAGAGAAGCTGCCCCAGTCGTCGGGACGAGAGGCCCGTAAGGAGATCAAGTCGGTCGGCGATTTTCTCTTGGGAAACGAGGCCAGCGTGAGATCAAAGAGACCTCCTGTTGCAGAACTCTCCAGTGATCGTCTGAAAGAACTCGACAAAGCGTGGGGAAAGAAGGCAGAACAGGCTGCAGAACAATGCGAAGATCTGGTCGATTGCTCGCTTTTTGGCCCTTCCAGCGTCTCGCCTGGTCGAGAGATCCTCCTCCAGGCGTTTACCCACATACCCGAAGATGCAGACAAAGCTCGTCAGCTTGCGGAGGAGCACGACGATGCTGCCACAAGGCGGGGGTTCACGACGCTGGACACGCATATCAAACGAGGCGCATACCTGACCTTTGATCTGAGCCTAGCGCAGGCTACGGTTCAAGAGAGCACGCAGCACCTTTGCTGGGGAGGCAAAACTGCATATGTGGGGTTTTTCGCTCGCATAGATAGCCAGGCGAAGGGGTTTCTCAAGGGCAGGCTCATCGTCTCTCAGGATGGGATTCCGATCGGTCGTATCCAGTTTGGAGTCAAGACCGTGGATATCAAGGAGGAGCCGAGTCTTGCGAGCGAGCTTACGGGCGATGCAAAACGGTACGAGAAGGCCTTTGTCTCCTATGCCTCCAAGGACAGAACAGAGGTGATCAAACGCGTGCAGATGTTGGATAGGTTGCGCATCGGTTATTTCCAGGATGTGTTCAGCCTGAAACCGGGCGCACGTTGGGCACAGGAGATTTACCGGCACATTGATTCCGCAGACCTCTTTCTGCTCTTCTGGTCCTCCGCAGCGCGTCGGTCGAAATGGGTGAAGAGGGAGCTCGATTATGCCGTAGCCCGAAAACGAGGGATCCAAGAGGCAAGTCCGGAGATAATGCCGGTGATCATCGAGGGGCCGCCCCCGCCCCCACCGCCAAAAGGTTATGAGCATCTCCACTTCAATGACCGATTGCTCTACTTCATGGACAAATGAGTGGACCGTGCGTCAAGGCAAGATGCCCAAGTTCTTGGCATGGCAGAATAGGCTGATTCCGGCAAAGACGTCACCAAACCGACCATGGACATGATCGTACGGAACTCCGAGCGAGGAGACGTGCATGGTTCTTTGGCATTACAGAGGGGAGAATACGCATGACACGAAAACATGTTCCCGCAGTCAGCATCACTTTACTCGCCCTATTCATACTCACCTGTTGCTCAACAACGCCCACCAAAACTCTGCAATTGTCGAAGCTCACTCAAGATCAGACCGTGAGCCTCCAAAAATCCCACGTTCAGTTCGTTCAACGTTACTATGATAAACGGCGGGAGGAAGTGGCCGCCTTTCTTGAGACGAAGTGGATCCCCCTGTTTCTTTCCAAAGCAGTCAACAACCCTGATTTCAGAAAAGATCTGGATGAGGCATACCTCCTCGCCAATCTCAGGGAATCGGAACTGCAGATTACAATGGCGGGCAAGCCGCTTCTCGACCCTCAGAAGAGCGCCATAGAGTCCAGCATCAAGCGGATGGTCGGCGAGGAACGTGGTCGTCTCGGTGAGGTGCTCTTGAATTTTGCCGAGGCGGCTCAGACCGAGATTAACACCATGCGCAAAGAGCTTTTGGCCCCGATAGACAGCCAGGAGAGGATGGTTGTCGACGAAATCAACGGCGCCTGGGCAGACCTTCTCGCCGGGCAGGCAGCAATCAGCGCACACCTGGAATCCGTGGTCGAGGTGCAAAAGAGCCAGGAAGAAGCCTTAAGAAGGATCGGAGTTCTTGAAGAGAGAGAAAAAGTGCTCGACACTTTGATGCAATATAATGACCGGTTCACCGACCTCTTGGGGGGAAGGAAGGATATCCAGGAGGTCATTGAGGAGTACAAGGATAAGATCAAGGATCTGGAAAAGACCCTAAAGGAACTTATCCAATGACTGGTTCTCGTAAAGGGAATGCCCCGAAATGGAGGGAGAAAATGGGACGTAAGCATTACAGGTTTGGGACCGAAGCTGCTGAGACGACCAAGGATCTCGCCAAGGACATCGATCGGCTAAAGCCTATCCCCGAAGATGAACTGAAGAAGTTATTACCGGAACGCACTGAACAGATGCAACTCCAAGAGCTGATCGAGGCCGTCCATGCGGAAACGGACTGGAACAAGAAAGCTGCGATCTTGAACGAACGCCTCGAAATCGTTGCAGCGGGGGTCAAAGATGTGGTTTTGAAAATTCTTGCCGGTGCGATAAAACTCGTATGAGGAATTGGGGTTGGGGAGGGAAACAGCATACCGGTCTATATCGATGCCAGCACGGTGAGAGCACATGGTCAGCCACCCATCCGTGTGGCCCTTCTGACGGGCGAGCTGGGACCTCCAAAGCAGATTGATTGGGAACGGTCGGGAGGAGTTGTGTGAGAACATACATCGCTTCCAAACGGCCTTGTAAAGGAGCGTGATCATGATACCCGTAGATGGTGATTTTATCCTGACTGTCGCCCCACGTTTTTCCGGATCCAAGGCTGATGCCCAAGCCCGGATTGTAGGTGCGATATCTGCCGCCTTCGCTCCTACAATCGATCACTACGACATCAATAATCGATTGTACAGGTAACGCGGGGTCAGACCTTGACATGTGACACGGATATCGGCCCAAAATAGGGCTATAATCGATTTTTTGAAGGCAAAAAAGGCAATATTGGTCTGAAGACGAATGGCAAGGGCAAAAAGGCATTTCATCCCAGGGTACATCTGGCATATTACGCATCAGGCTACGCCTTCGGCTTCGACCCGGCAAGCCGATGCCATAGGCGGGAGTTCCTGCTCAAGTTCTCCCGTGACCGGCATCGGTAGTTACAGTGGCTGTACCAAGCCAGGAAGCGTTATGACCTGAAGATTCTCGATTACATTGTGACATCCAATCACGTTCATCTACTGGTGGTCGACGATGGAGACAGGGACGTAATCCCGAACTCCATGCAGTTGGTGGCCGGGAGGACCGCTGGCGTTCCACACCGCCAGGGAAAGTCGGTGCGTGAAACCGTTATCTCTCCTCGAGCAGCTCTTTTTCAAAGGTAACCATTTCCACAAGATCACTGTCGGACATCTCGGCAAGCACCGAGTAATCGCCCCCATGGCCTGCCAGGCTGGCAAGCAGCCGGGCTTTCCCGGCATACCCCAGGAACAATTTGTCGATGATGGAAGAGAGCCGCTGTTTCTGCACCTGAGAGGGATCGGGCATCAGCGTGTTCCTTTCCGGTTTGCGTTTTTTCACTCTGCGGTTTAGTCTTAGCTGCTTTTAGGTCACTCCGACCCTGAAGTCAACACCCGTCTGCCGGCTCGGGATGTCCTCGGTGCGCTCACCGAAAGAGCCGACACAATGAGGATGAGCATGGAAAACCTGGATCGTGAATTCTTCGGCATGCCGCCTGACTTCCAGATAGCCGACGACGTTTTTTACATCACCCGGGGGCGACGGCTAGAGACGGATGTCCCGCGGCTGACCATCGAGGAGTGGCGGGAACGGGTGCGGGATGATCCGGATTTTGATCTCGATGAGGTCTACAACCAGCTCAATGTAAGCGCCGGCTACGAGGAGCGATGGTGTGAAAGGGGGAGGGCGCGGTGGCTCCGGTCCCCCGGCACGGCGTCCGAGTGGTTTCATTTTGCCCCGGCGCGGGTCGCATATCTGATCGGAGGCTCATACCGGGGGGGACGGATCGCCCGCCGATACCAAAGAATCTTGAGGGAGATGGGAGCGAACCCGTCGCTGGAGGAGTGGCTGGCCTATGTCTCGGAAAAACAGGACATGGAACTGCGGGAAGACATTTCTGTATCCAAGAGTCGAAAGCGCGCCAGAGAGATCGGACGTGCGGTTTGGCTGCGCGGCGACCCTGTCAGGGATGTGTTCCACTACATCCCTGCCTCCGTGTGGACACCGATCTCTCTTCGGCCGGGACTCCCGTCCGACGAGCATACGGAGATCCGGTACGTTGCCGCGGCCCGCATCGCCACCGAACTCGATTGCCGGGTATGGCGCGGCCTCAAGGAGGTGTAAGGATTCTCGCGGGGGTTCCCTCACCAGCATCCTACTGAGACATGACTGCCCGACTGGATGCGCCCGGCGTCGCACACCACCTCCGCGGCATAGAGCGGCGGAAGATCTTCTTGGACGAGAATGACCGCAGGGACTCCATCGGGGCGCCTAGATCACTCTCGGCTACGGGAGGTGTGACCGATAGTGCGGCGTTGGGTAGCGAACCGTTTCTGGTGGCGACAAAAGAGAAGCTTCTGATTCAAGGCTAGAGGGTGGGAGGTGTTGGGAGGGGATGAAACCTCGTGCGGATCTCCCGGCAGTCACGATAGGTTACCTTCGCGATTTCTCCTCCCGGGCCTGGGCATGGCTACCAGGCCCCAGGCGCAAAGTCCCCCGATCACCAGGAACAGCAGGACGGCCCCCACGGTGGAAGTGGTGCTGGCCCCGCCGGGCTCCAGGCAGGCGGTGGCCGGGTTCGAGGGGCGGTAATGCACCACCACCGTGGACCCCCGGGCATAACTTGCGATGCGCGCCTCGGCCGACGGGCGGTCATTGTAGACACCCGGGCCGATCTTCAGCCCGAGAGTGGAACTTTCGTATTTACTGCCCTCCACGGTGTAGGCGTACTTCACCCGGGGGCTGTAATCGTCCCGGCCCGTGCGCACGGTGTCTCTGGTTTTCAATACCCAGGTGTCCGTCACCACCCCAGGGACCGTGGGCCAGTCCTTGCTCTGCGCGGCCAGGTGGTTGGATTGCCACTGAACGAACGCCAGCACCAGGCAGGCGAGCGCGATGAGCGCCATGGTAACGCGGATAAGGAAAAACACGGGGCGCCTTCCTTTTTCTTCAAAAAAGACGGAGCGGGCCACGGCGCAAGGCGCCACACCCCCTTTAACGCCCGCACATTCCGGCCGGGGGTCTTCGGCCTGCCCCTGGGCTTCCTGGGAGCCCTGGCAAGGAGCGGGTCCGGGCAGGTCCATTCGCCTGCACCCGGTGCACGATGCGGCGCAGGAGGGGCTGGACGATTGTGGATAGCAAGGCCGCACTTGTATGTCAATATTTTTCCGGCCACGCTATGAATACAAGGGGACGCCCATAAGTAAGTAAGTAGATTGACGGAGCGCGGAGGTATTGATGAGTATCTCATGCCAAGATTAGCCCGACATGCGCCCGGCGTTGTACACCACGTGGTTGTCCGCGGTATAGAGCGGCGGAAGATCTTCTGGGATGAGAGCGACCGCAAAGACTTCGTCGAGCGCCTGGGGGGACCTGCTTTCCCAGAGCGGAACCTCCTGCTATGCCTGGGCGTGTCTCGGCAATCACGCCCACTTCCTCTTCCGCTCTGGGCAAGTAGGCCTTGCGCAAGTGATGAGAAGGCTCCTCACGGGTTACGC
>JAGVAP010000017.1 GCA_020060215.1 Deltaproteobacteria bacterium
TCAGAGATCAGATAGCCTCCAACCTTCAACCTCCAACCTCCGACAATCTTTTCAGTTGCCTCCAACCTCCAACCTCCAACCTCCAACCGTTCTTTGCCTTGACTCCGATTGGCCCCTGATCGCCCTGGAGTCCGATGAAAACCCGGACGTGGTTATCGACCCCTCCAACCTGGCCTACGTCATCTACACGTCCGGTTCCACCGGCAAACCCAAGGGATCGATGATCACCCACGGCGGACTGGCCAATTATCTCGCGTGGGTCCGCCGGGCCTATCCCCTTGAAGAGGGCACAGGATCACCCGTCCAATCCTCGATCTCCTTCGATCTGACCGTGACCAGCCTTTTCTCCCCTCTGATCTCAGGCCGAAGGGTCATGCTCCTGCCGGAGGATCTCGGGGTGGAAGGGCTGACCGAGGCGATCCGTTCCGAGGAGGAGTTCAGCCTCGTCAAGATCACGCCCGCGCACCTGCAGGTCCTCGGTGAGCAGATTGAGCCGGAGACGGCCGGCAGCCGGACACGGTCGTTCATCATCGGCGGCGAGAACCTGTTGTCCGACCAGATCGCCTTCTGGCAGTCCTTTGCGCCGGGGACGGCACTGGTCAACGAATACGGCCCCACCGAGACCGTAGTAGGCTGCTGCGTCTACTGGACCCCGATCGAGCATGAACACAAGGTGATCCCCATCGGACGACCCATCATCAACACCACCCTCTATGCCATGGATCCCCTTTTCCATCCCGTGCCGCTGGGTGCGCACGGCGAGCTCTACATCGGGGGGCACGGGGTGGCGCGGGGGTACCTCCATCGTCCGGACCTTACGGCGGAGAGGTTCGTCCCCGACCCCTTTCAAAGGGCCGGAGGTCAGAGATCAGCAGCCGTAGGATGGGTGGAGCGCAGCGAAACCCATCAAAGAGGCCATTCAGGCCAAGGGGGGGAGCGACTCTACCGAACCGGAGACCTCGTCCGGTTCCTCCCCGACGGGAATCTCGAATGCCTTGGTCGTATCGATCACCAGGTCAAGATCCGCGGCTTCAGGGTGGAGCTGGGAGAGGTGGAGGCCGTCCTGGCGCAGCATCCTGCGGTACGGGAGGTCGTGGCCTGGCCATACGAAGAAAGGGGCCATCGGCGGTTGGCCGCCTATATCGTGCCCAGGGACATGAACGCAGCGCCGAGCCCGTCTGACCTGAGGGAGTTCATTCAGGATCGACTGCCGGAATACATGGTGCCGTCCGCCTTTGTCATGCTGGAGCAGATAACCCTGACCCCTCATGGCAAGGTGGACCGCAAGAGGCTTCCCATGCCCGCCCCCGCAGGCGGGGATGCGGGTGAGATCTTCGTCGCCCCCCGCAGCGGACCGGAAAAGGTCCTGGCCGATATCTGGGCGGAACTGCTGGGCGTCGAGAAGGTTTCCATCCACGACAATTTCTTCGAGCTTGGCGGGGATTCGATCCTCAGCATCCAGGTGGTCTCCCGCGCGATCCGGCAGGGGATTCACCTGACCGCCCGGCAGATATTCGAGTATCCGACCATCGCAGGTCTCCTCTCTGTGGCGAACACAAGCCGCAACCCGAGCGCGGATCAATCCATCGTGACCGGACCCGTGGAGCTGACCCCGATCCAGCGATGGTTCTTCGACCTGGACATTGCGGAACCGCACCACTGGAACCAGTCCATGCTCCTGAACATGAACAGACCCCTGAAGCCGGACCCTTTGCGGAAGACCTTTCATGAGCTGATCAGACATCATGACGCGCTCCGCATGCGTTTCACCCGGACCGGACGCGGATGGGAACAATACAACGCTCCGCCGGATGCAGAACCCCCGTTGACCTGGATAGACCTGTCCGAGCTGGCCGATGAAGCCCTGCGCCGGGAGATCGAGTCGGTCTCGAACGAGATCCAGCCCAGCCTGGATCTCACCAGGGGGCCGTTGATCCGCCTGGTCTGCTTCGAGGTGCGGGATGGGCAGGCCGCCTGGGTCCTGATCGTCATGCATCACCTGATCACGGACGCCGTGTCCTGGCAGATCCTCATCGAGGACTTTCAGAGCGCCTACCGCAACATCGAATCGGGCCGAGCCCCCGGGTTGCCCCCCAAGACCACTTCGTTTCGCGACTGGGCCCTCACCCTGAAAGATCTCGCTCTTTCGGATGATGTGAACCGGGAGGCGGATTACTGGAGCTCGTTTGGAGATCATCCCGAATCCCGGCTGCCCGTCGACCACGTGCATGGAGAGAACACCGAATCCAGCTCGATGAACGTCGTGTCTCAATTGGGTGTGGAGGAAACCACCCGTCTCCATGAGGTGGTGAAGGATGCCGGCGCGGTTCTCCATGAGGTTGTGCTCACAGCCGTTGCATTGGCCGTTTGCAGATGGACCGGACAAAGGGGCATCCTCATCGAAATGGAGGGCCACGGACGCGAGCCGACCCTCGATGAGATCGATCCCTCGCGAACGGTCGGGTGGTTTACGACCCTGTACCCCGTCTACCTGGATCTGGGGGGGGCTGCGGACCCGGCAGGGGCCTTGTCCACCGTGAGAGGAGCGCTTCGCAAGATACCACGCAACGGGCTCGGATATGGGGTGCTCCGGTATCTGTCCGATAATCCGCCCGCTCCGTTGCGAAGCCTGCCGGCCGCGGAACTCAGCTTCAATTTCTTTGGGCAGATGGAGTGGGCCGACTCCGGCGACGGCCAATTCGGGTTCGCATCGCCGCCTGCCGGTGCGCGAAGTCCGGGGGGAAGGCGCACTCACCTGGTCGAAGTCACCGGCGGGATCCTGGGCGGGAGGCTCGAGATGGAGTGGTGCTACAGCTCGAATCTGCACCGTTCATCCACCGTGCAGGAGCTGGCCGACGACTTCATGGACGCCCTTCGCTGCTTCATCCGGGACGCTTCCTCCATCGCGCCCGATGATCCCGACTTCGAATTGTTCGGATGGGACCGGGAAGAGCTGGACGACATTCGGTCGCACATCGAAAAAGGGGGCCGGTGATGATGCAGGTGCGAAAAGACGTCGAGACCTTTTACCCCCTTTCGCCCATGCAGCAGGGCATGCTGTTCCACTGTCTCCTCGAACCAGGATCAGGGGTGTATTTCGAGCAGATGGCGTGCAGCCTGGCTGGACGGTTGGACCAGCCCTCATTTGAAAAGGCATGGCAGCGGGTAGTGGACCGCCACCCGGCCCTGCGGACCGCTTTTCTCTACGAGGGGTTGAAGGAGCCTGTTCAGGTGGTCCATCGCCGCGTTCGGGTGGAGGTCTCCTTCCACGACTGGAGCGACCTCCCGCCGATGCGCAGGCAGTCCCGGGTGGAAGAGTTTCTCGCGCAGGACCGAGACCGCGGCTTCTCCCTTGCAGAGCCGCCGCTGATGAGGCTCACCCTGATTCAGACCGGAGAGTCCAGGAGCGATTTCATCTGGAGCTACCACCACCTCCTGCTGGATGGATGGTCGGTCCCGATCGTCATCGGAGAGGTGCTCCATTGCTACGAAGCCTTCCGCCAGGGAAAGGAGCCGAGACTTCCTCCTATCCGTTCTTACCGGGACTATATCGTATGGACCCGGAAGCAGGACGCTTCAAAGGCAGCGGCCTTCTGGAGCGGTTATCTGAAAGGGCTGGGCGGGCCGACCCAACTCCCGATCCGCCGGTTGCAGGCTTCTTCGCAGCATCCGGAGTGCAGCCGTTCCGCTGAAGAGGAGATCTGGCTCGATTCGGACGCAAGCGGGGCATTGGACAGGTTCCGCAGGCGGCACGGTCTCACGGCCAACACCCTGGTCCAGTCCGCCTGGGCCCTGCTCCTCGCCCGCTACAGCGGGGAGGAGGACGTCGTGTTCGGTGTCACTGTCTCCGGCCGGCCGCCGCATCTTGAGGGAGTGGAGTCGATCGTGGGGCTCTTCATCAACACCCTCCCCCTGCGGGTGCGGGTCTCCCCGGACAGGCCCGTGCTTTCATGGCTCAAGGATATTCAGGGCCAAGCGCTCTCCATGCGAGATTACGAGTACTGCTCGCTTGTGCAGATCCAGGGCTGGAGCGAAGTGCCGAGGGGCACCCCCTTGTTTGAAAGCATCCTGGTCTATGAGAACTACCCGGCGGAGACCTTGCGTTCGGAAGGCGATCATCTGCAGATCACCGGATTCCGTTCCGTGGAACAGACCAACTACCCACTCGCCTTCATAGCCGGGACCGCGGACCGGTTCCTGCTGAAGATCAGCTACGACCAGACCCGTTTTGAAGCGGACTCAATCCGCCGCATGCTGGGACACCTGGAGACCCTGTTGACCCAGATGGCCTCTGATCCGGGGCGGCCCCTGTGGAAGCTGACGACTCTCCCCTCGGCGGAACGGATGCGGCTGCTGTCCGAATGGAACGGATCACAGGCCTCCTACCCGATGGATCGCTGCGTGCACCAGCTGATGGAAGCACAGACGGCCGAGACTCCGGATTCGGCAGCAGTCCAATATGGGGACGAAGTGATCTCCTATGGTGAATTGAACCGCCGCGCCAACCGGGTGGCCGCGCATCTGCGAAGCATGGGGGTCGGCCCCGAGTCCATCGTAGGCATCTGCATGGAGAGACGCAACGAAATGGCCATGGCCATTTTGGGGGTCTTGAAGGCCGGTGCAGCCTATCTGCCCCTGGACCCGAGCTACCCGCCCGAGAGGCTGCGGTTCATGGTGGAGGACTCGGGGGTAGGCGTCATTCTGACGCAACAGAAGCTTTCAGCTCTCAGCGGTCAGATCTCAGAGGCCGGAGGTCAGAGGTCAGAGGTCAGAGGTCAGGATTCGGGCTTTCGACCCTGGACCCTGGACCCTGGACCCTGGACCTCTGTCTTTCTGGACGCCGACTGGCCGGCCATCGCCCTGGAGTGTGATGAAAACCCCGACGTGGACATCGATCCCTCCAACCTGGCCTACGTGATCTATACCTCCGGGTCGACCGGCAGGCCCAAAGGGGTCATGGTGCAGCACCGGGGGGTTTCCAATCTCACCCATGCATTGATGGGCCTTTTCGATATGTCGCCCCGGAGCCGGGTACTCCAGTTCGCGTCCTTCGGGTTCGATGCATCGGTGACGGAGTTCTTTCCCACCTTTGCCGCAGGGGGGGCCATGTATTTCGCCCCTCAGGAGGTGCTGTCTTCGAGTCCTGAATTGCTGGAGCTCATGAGGAGAGAGGGGATCGGCATCGTGACACTGCCGCCCAGCCTCCTTTCGATCCTACAGGCCGATGAGGTCCCCGGGATCGAGACGCTGATCTCTGCAGGGGAACCCTGTTCCTGGGAGATCGTGTCGAAATGGGCCCCGGGAAGGAGGTTCCTGAACGGATACGGCCCGACGGAGACCACGGTTTCGGCCTCATTCTACCCGGCCGCCGAAGACCGCTCCGGCGAGATCGGCGGTGTTCCCATAGGGCGAACCAACCCCAATACCCGCGTCTATGTACTCGCACGGGACCTGCAGCCGGTTCCTGTGGGGGTGAGAGGGGAGATCCATGTGGGAGGTGTATGCCTCTCCCGCGGGTACCTGGGGAGAGCGGACCTGACCGCGGAGAGATTCGTCCCCTGTCCTTTCCCCGAGGGCGCGAGTGGAGGGGAACGGCTTTACAGGACCGGAGATCTGGCCCACTATCTCCCGGACGGGAACCTGGAGTTTCTCGGCCGGATCGACCACCAGGTCAAGATCAGGGGGTATCGAATCGAGTTGGGGGAGATCGAATCGGCCCTCGTAGAGCACCCTGCGGTCGACCATGCCACGGTCGTTGCATCGGGAGACACTCCGGCCCGGCTGCGTCTGGTCGCTTATGTCGTGTCCGAATCCGCCGGCAGGGTCTCCGATTCCGAACTCCTCGAGTTCCTCAGAGGGAAGCTCCCGGCCTACATGGTCCCGGCCGCCTTTGTGACCCTGGACCGTCTGCCCCTCGGGCCGAGCGGCAAGGTCGATCGGAAGGCCTTACCGGCGCCCCCTGAGTTCCGGACGGATGTCATAGGCGCATATGTCGCTCCGGGGGATGCGGTAGAGGAGATCCTCGCAGGGATCTGGGCTCAGGTGCTCGGCACAGATCCGGTCGGCATCCATGACAACTTCTTCGACCTCGGCGGCCACTCCTTGCTGGCCACGCAGATCATGTCGCGGGTGCAGAAGGCTTTCCATCTGGAGATGCCCCTGCGGACCCTGTTCGAGGCGCCGACCGTGGAGGGTCTCGCGGCAAAGATCCGATCGGCCGTTTCAGGTGCCGAAGGAATTGCTGCACCCCCGATCCGGCGCGTTTCGAGAGGCCAACCGCTCCCGTTATCCTTCTCACAGCAGCGGTTGTGGTTCCTGGATCGACTGGACCCGGGAAGCCCGGCCTACAACATCCCCTCGGCCGTCCGGATGAGGGGTAAGCTGGACATCGGGGCCCTGGAGCGGGCGATCAACGAGATGATCCGCAGGCATGAAGTCCTCCGGACCCGGTTCCCTGCCGTGGAAGGATCGCCTAGACAAGAGATCGAGCCGGAGGTCCGTTTGCGGCTTCACGTGGACGATCTCTCCAGGCTTCCGCAGCCGCAGCGGGACAGGGAGATGATGCGCATCATCGGCCGCGAATCCGGGCGGCCTTTCGATCTCGCCCGCGGTCCGCTCCTGCGGTTCTCTCTCATCCGGCTCGACGATGAGGATCACGTCGCTGTCCTGACCATGCACCACATCATCTCCGACGGCTGGTCCATGAGACTGTTCATCGGCGAGGTCGCATCCCTCTACGAAGCCTGTGCCGCGGGAGAGACCCCGCCCCCTCCGGCACAGGCCGTCCAGTATGCGGATTTCGCCGTTTGGCAGAGGGAATGGCTCCAGGGCGAAGTCCTGGAGAGGCAGCGAAGCTACTGGTTGGAAAAATTGAAGGGGCTCCCGCCATCCTTGAATCTGCCGCTGGACCGGTCCCGCCCGCCCTTCCAGACCTCCAGGGGAATGACGATCTCCTTCGAGGTGGACGGGGAGGTCCTGGAACGGGTGAAAACGTTGAGCCGAAAAGCTGGTGCGACCCCCTTCATGACCCTCCTGGCCGCATTCAAGGCACTCCTGTCCCTGTACACGGGACAGGACGATATCGTCTTGGGCACGGTCATCGCCAATCGCAACCGGACCGAGATCGAGGGGATCATCGGCTTTTTCGTAAATACCCTGGTGCTGCGCACCGATCTTTCCGGCACCCCCTCTTTTAGGGAGATCCTGGATCGGGTGCGGGAGACGACCCTGGGTGCATATGCCCGTCAGGATATGCCTTTTGAAAAGCTGGTGGACGCACTGCTCCCGGAGCGGGACATGAGCCGCCACCCGTTGTTCCAGGTGATGTTCGATTTCCAGAGCGTGCAGAAACCGTCCCGGGAACTCTCCTCTTTGACCTTGAGCCCCATGGAGGTGGAGAGCGGCATCGCCCAGTTCGACCTCTCCCTTTCCATGTTGGAGCATGGAGAAGGAGTCACGGGAACCTTTGAGTTCAACACGGACCTGTTCGATGCAAAAACCGTCGAGATCATGGCCGGGAACCTCTTGAGGCTGCTGGAGGGGGTCACCGCCGATCCGGATCGCCCCCTCTCCGATGTACCCCTGGTCCAGGGGGCCGACGAGGAGCGACTCCTTTCCCATTGGAACTCGACAGACAGGGATTGGTCACAGGACTCGTGCGTCCACACGCTCATTGAAGAGCAGGCGCGGCTCACCCCCGATGCGGTGGCGGTCGTCTGGAAGGAAGAATCGCTGAGCTACCGGGAATTGAACCGCCGCGCCAATCGGCTTGCACACTACTTGATAAAGCGGGGCGTGGGACCGGAGGAACGCGTGGGGATTGGTGTCGAGAGATGCCCCGAGATGATCGTCTCCATCCTTGGCGTGCTCAAGGCGGGCGGGGCCTATCTGCCCCTGGACCCGAGCTACCCTCCCGAGAGGCTGCGGTTCATGGTGGAGGACTCGGGGGTCGGCGTCATTCTGACGCAACAGAAGCTTTCAGCTCTCAGCGGTCAGCTCTCAGAGGCCGGAGGTCAGAGATCAGAGGTCATAGGTCAGGATTCGGGGTTTCGACCCTGGACCCTGGACCCTGGACCCTGGACCCCTGTCTTCCTGGACACCGATTGGCCCCTGATCGCCCTGGAGTCCGATGAAAACCCCGACGTGGACATCGACCCCTCCAGCCTCGCATATGTCATTTATACCTCCGGTTCCACGGGGACCCCCAAAGGGGTGATGGTCACCCACCGGGGTGTTGTAAACCATAACCTCGCGGTGACAGACTGCTTTGGGCTTCAGTCGTGCGACCGCGTCCTGCAGTTTGCGACCATCGGCTTTGATGCGGCCGTCGAAGAGATCTTCCCCACCCTCATGGCAGGGGCGACCCTGATCCTGCGTCCCGATGACCTGCCCCTTTCGGGGAATGAGATGGCCGCGCTCACAGAGCGGGAGGATCTGACACTTCTGGATCTGCCCACGGCCTACTGGCACGAGTGGGCCTATGAGTTGTCCCTTTCCGCAAGGGGGATGCCGGAATCGCTCCGGCTCGTGGCCGTGGGCGGGGAAAATCCGTCCCCGGAAAGGCTGGCCCTCTGGGAGACCGTGTCAGGGCCGCATGTCTCGTGGATGAACACCTATGGCCCCACGGAAGGGGCGGTGATTGCGACCCTCTACGAGAAGTCGAGGGGAACGGAGAGGAGCGGCCCGGGATGGAGGATCCCTATCGGGCGTCCCATTGCCAACATGCGGACCTATATCCTGGATGCGCGTCAACGACCCGTTCCCGTCGGCGTGACGGGAGAGCTGTACATAGGCGGTCCAGGGGTGGCCCGGGGATACTTCAACCGGCCGGACCGGACGGCGGAAGCATTCGTCCCCGACCCCTTCGAGTCAGAGGTCGGAGGTCAGGCCGTAGGATGGGTGGAGCGCAGCGAAACCCATCAGAAAGCTCAGCCTGAAGGGAGAATCAGGGGTCAGAGATCAGAGATCAGAGATCAGGGGCCGGCATTTGACACAACCAACGACATACAAGATGCGACCTTCAACCTGCAACCCGCAACCCACGAATCGCAACCGGCAGGCTACAACCCTCAACCCGAAACCTGTAACCCGCAGCCCGGAAGAGAGCGGCTCTACCGCACCGGAGACCTGGCGCGCTACCTGCCGGACGGCAACCTCGAATACGTCGGCCGCATAGACCACCAGGTCAAGATTCGCGGTTATCGGGTCGAGCTCGGGGAGATCGAGACGGTTCTGAGGCAGCATCCGGGGATCAGGGATGTCGTCGCCGTCATCCAGGACGGCCAAGGCTCGGCCGGCCCGAAGAGGCTTGCGGCCTACCTCGTATCCTCCGGGGAGGGGACTCCGCCGACCCTTCACGATCTGAAAGGGTTTCTGCATGACAGGCTGCCTGATTACATGATTCCCGCCACATTCATGTTTGTGGACGGCCTTCCTCTGACCCCGACAGGCAAGGTCGACCGGAGGGCGCTGCCGGACCCGGAACCCGAACCGTCCGATCCGGAGACCGCCCATGTCGCTCCGCGTACTCCGGAGGAAAGGGTCCTTGCCCGCATCTGGACAGGTCTCCTCGGATTGAGCCATGTAGGGATTCACGACAACTTTTTCGCCTCCGGCGGGGACTCCATCCTGTGCATCCAGCTCATCGCCAGGGCTCACGAGGCGGGCCTCCATCTTACACCGAGGCAGGTCTTCGATGGACCCACCATCGCCGGTATGGCGGCGGCCGCGAATACGGCTGAACAGGTTGGGGCTGAACAGGGGATCCTGGAAGGACCAGTGGCCCTGACTCCTGTCCAGATCGAGTTCTTCCAGCACCATTGCACAAACCCTCACCACTTCAATACCTCGCTGCTGCTTGAAACAAGGATCCCCATGGAGGTGGATCGACTGGAGCAGGCATTCGATGAACTGACACGCCATCACGATGCCCTGCGGATGCGGTTTCAGAAGACCCCGTCCGGATGGGACCAGTTCTATGCGGGCCACGGGGAACCCCTGCCCCTGATCCACCTTGACCTCTCCGGCCTGCCGCAGGGAGAGGAAAGGGAGGCCGTCGAGGCCGCTTGCAGCCAATTGCAGTCGAGCCTGAACCTCTCCACCGGCCCCCTGATGCGGGTGGCCTACCTCGATCTCGGGGCGAATCGGCCGGCCCGTCTGCTGGCCATATTCCACCACCTGATCATGGATGGCGTATCTCTGCGGATCGTCACGGAGGACTTCCAGAGCGCCTATCGGCAATCCATTGAAGGAAGACAAGTCCGGCTCCCCCCGAAGACCGGCTCCTTCCGAAGCTGGTCCACAAGTCTTCACGAACTTGCCCAGTCGCCCGGCCTCCTGGACGAGCTTGGGTACTGGACGAGTCTCGGCGCGAAGAGGACGACGGACCTACCGGTGGATTATCCGGGCGGGATGAACTCCTATGGATCCATGGATCGGATGGACTCCTCCATGTCCGATTCGGAGACGCGGGCGCTGCTCGTGGACGTTCCATCCTGTTCAGGCATCCAGGTCCAGGAGCTGCTGCTCACCGGACTGGTGAAGACCTTCTCGCGGCGAACCGGTTCGAGAGACCTACTGGTAGAGACCGAAGGCCATGGAAGAGAGGAGATCGTGCCGGGGCTGGATGTCTCCCGAACCGTTGGGTGGTTTACAAGCGTCTTCCCCGCCCTTCTGGACCTAGGGCCCGACCCCCATCCCCGCGCGCAATTGCAGGCGATCAAGGAGCAATGGCGTGGGATCCCCAATCGCGGCATCGGATACGGCCTCTTGCGCTTCCTGCGCGAGGATCCGCGCGTGAGGGAACGCCTGACTCTTCTTCCCCGGCCCCAGGTCAACTTCAATTATCTGGGGCAGTTCGATCGATGGACGGAGCGCGCGGTCGGGGATGAGTGGAGTGAGTGGCGGAACGCCGTCCGCATTGCCGACGAGTCCCCTGGACCCGAGCAGAGCCCGGAGGACACACCAGGACCGCTTTTGCACATCATCGCCATCGTGGCCGGAGGGCAGTTGAACCTCCGCTGGCTCTACAGTCGAAACCTGTACAAACCGGACACCATCCATCAACTTGCCCAGGATTACCTGCAAGAGGTGCGTTTGCTGCTCGCCTGCACCCTGCCATCTTCCTTTCCTGAGCAGAACGTCGGAACCATGCTTCCGAAGTGAACGTGGAGAGCAACTTGCAGACCATCCCTCTCGATCATGTCGAAGCGAAACCCCTGGAACGGCCTCCCAGGCTGCTGAACAGGAACTTCGCCCTGCTCCTGCAGGGCCAGTTTATCAGCGCAATCGGCTCGCAGATTTCCCTGATTGCAGTAGTCTTCTGGATCAAACACGAAATCGGCTCGGCCGCCGTCATAGGGATGGTGCAGATGCTGGCCAGCATGCCGGCCGTCATCCTGGGACCGGTGGGGGGCACGTTCGCCGACCGCCACTCCAGGAGGACCATCATTGTCCTGAGCGATCTGATCAACGGGTTAGCCTTGTTCTCGCTGGCCGCATTGATGTTCATCGCCCCGGATGAGCAGGATCTGATCCTCCTGTGGATCTCGGCGGTATTCGTGATTACCGGGCTGACCGCCGCGTTCTTCAATCCTGCCATCTCAGCGGCCATCCCGGATCTCCTTACGAAGGAGAATATCGCCCGGGGGAACTCCCTGAGCCAGCTCTCGCTGGAGGTCTCGGTATTCCTTGGCCAGGGGTTGGGGGGGACGATATTCCGGCTCCTGGGCGCACCGGCCGTTTTTCTGATCGATGGGATCACCTTCCTTTTTTCGGCCGTGACCGAGACCTTTATCCGCATCCCTCAGAAGATCCCCGAAAGGAGCGGCCGGCGGGGAGAGCAGTTTAGGGAATTCAAGCGGGATACGCTGGAGGGGTTCCGGTACCTGTGGAAGAAGAGGGGCTTGAGGGAACTCGTCCTGGTCTCGGCGGCCATGGGTTTTTTTGCCATGCCCATTATCATTCTCCTTCCCTTCTACGTGGAGGACTTCCTGAAGGCCACGCCGGACTGGTACGGCTTTCTCGCGGCCGCATACGGTGTCGGGTCCGTGGCCGGGTACCTGGGGGCCGGGTGGTTGAAGGTGTCCGGAAAGAGCCGGTGCAGGTGGATGCTGGTATTCATTCTGGTGGAATCCGCCGGCCACGGGTTTCTCGGTTTCGTAAAGGAACCCTTCACCGCGTTGTCCATGGCCTTTTTGGGAGGCGCTGCAGGGGGTTTCGTGGGGCTCCACATCGTGACCCTCGTGCAGATCACGACCCCCAGCGAGATCCGGGGACGCGTCTTCGGAGTCCTGGCCACGATCTCGGGCGGACTCGCGCCTGTCGCCATGGGGCTGGGAGGCGTGGCCGCGGACCTGCTGAACCAGGACATCCCGCTCATCTACCTTTTCTGCGGCTCTGCCATGACCGCCATCTCCGTACCCCTGTTCTGGAACACCAGGGTACGCGAGTTCCTGGCCTACGAAGGGGAGCCCGAGTCCCCCTCCCCAACTCCCGGGGAATAGGGTTTTCATCTGTCGTTTGGCCTTTGTCAAAGGTCATCTCTCACTCGTCAATGGTCGTCCAGCCAACAATCCGGCATCTGCATACTTGTTTCCCATGGACAAGTGACTAATGACTAATGACGCTCTTCCAAGAAAGGACAAAGGACGAATGACAAATGACCTGTAGCGCTTCCATGTACCTCCAGCAAGACAATCCGTGGGTAAGACGACCAAAACCGAACCCCGGCGCCGGACTGAGGCTTTTCTGCTTTCCCTACTCCGGCGCCGGAGCTTCGGTGTACTACCCATGGACGGGGCTCCTGCCCGGGGCCATAGAGGTATGCCCCGTCCAGCTACCCGGCCGTGAAAACCGGTTGAACGAGGACCCGATGACCAGCATGGAAGCCCTCGTGGAGACCGCCGCCTCGGGCCTTCTCCCTTTTCTCGACAAGCCGTTCGCCTTCTTCGGCCACAGCATGGGGGCGCTGCTCTGCTTCGAGCTCGCGCGATACCTTCACCAGCGCTTTCACCGGTCTCCGGCCCATCTCCTGGTCTCGGGCCACAAAGCACCCCACCTGCCCCGCAGCGATGCGCCTATCCATGATCTTCCGGAGGACGAGTTCATAGCCGAGGTCTGCAAGCTCAACGGAATGGCCGAGGCCGTCATGGCGTCCGACGAGCTCATGCAGATGATCCTCCCGATCCTGAGAGCGGATTTCACGCTCTGCGAGCTGTACGCCTATGAGGGATCAGAACCGGTCCCGTGCCCGATCACCGCATTCGGAGGATTGCAGGACGGGTTTGTGGATGTCCGGTCGTTGGCCGCCTGGAGGGAGCATACGAAAGGGTCTTTCTCCATGCGCATATTCCAGGGAGACCATTTCTACATCCATTCCGAGCGGGCGGCTTTGCTGGAAGAGGTTTCGCAAAACATCCTGGCGAGGCCCGCGGCTTTTCGAAGGTTCAGGGTCGGCAGGCCCGACCCATCTCATACGAAAGGAGACGTGATAAAGCCATGAGCTGGTGGGAAAAGGAAGATACAACCGTCTACAAAGTCGTCGTGAATCATGAAGAGCAGTATTCCATCTGGCCTCTGAACAGGGACAATCCTCTGGGATGGAAGGACGTTGGCAAGTCCGGCAACAAGCAGGAATGCCTCGCCCACATCAAGGAGGTCTGGACCGACATGCGCCCATTGAGCCTCCGCAAGAAGATGGAGGAGGCCGCGCAAAGGGCGAAGACGGCGCCACCCGAGCCTGAAAAACCGAGACCCGAGAGGAGCGAACCCACGCTCGTCCAGAGGCTTTCGGAAGGCAGGCATCCGGTGGAGGCGAGTCTCCGCCCCGAGAGGACTCCGGAGGCCCTGAAGAAGTGCATCGACCGGGGGTATGTCCATGTCAAGTTCACCCAGACGAGGGGCGGCACGGACCTGGGAGTCCCCCTTGACCGCAATGCCACCGATCTGAGCAAGGCCGATTTCCAGAACAGGGCCGGGACGGTCCACCTGGAAGGGAATCTGACCCTCGATTACGTGAAGGTGAAGTGTGTGGCCGATATCGACCTGGCGACGCTCGAGGGGATGGGCCGGCTCGTTCCCCTGGAGGGAGCGTAGGGCAGAGGGCAGAGAGCATGGCGGATCCTGCATCCTGAATCCCGACTTGTACAGGAGGACTGACAATGGCCAACATGGGCAGGTACTGCAAGGCCTACCCGATCGAGAGGTTTCGGGCGTACGGCAACTGGAGGGAGAAGATGGAGAGCGCAAGGGGTCACTTGTACCTCCAGGAGAATTTTGTCGTGACCGACGGCGTGTTCCTGGATCAACGAATCGTCTTCGACGATGTGACGCCCGAATGGGTGGATTTCTGTAAGAACACCCTGAAATTCGAACTGCCCAAACACCTCTCTGCCCCACAGGGCGAGACGACCCTCTGAGGCCGGAGGACGCTGTTGCGCGATCCACCATTGGAGACTGGTCTCAAGTGGGAAGATCCCCCCGCCCGTCCGACCCTTTCCGGGCATGAAGCGCAGGTCTGGAGGGCCTTCCTGGTCCCGGGCAAAGGAGATGTCGAGAGGTCGTGGGAGCACCTTTCTCCGGAGGAGAGGGACAGGGCGGAGCGCTTCCGTTTCCAGAGAGACCGGGACCGATTCATCTTGGCCCGGTCCACACTCCGCGCCATCCTCGGGCGATACCTGGATATGGCGCCGGCGGAAGTGCGGTTCAGCTACGCCCGTCACGGCAAACCGATGCTGGCCGAAGGGTATGGAACGCGGTTGAGGTTCAATCTGGCCCATTCACGGGACCTCGCCCTTTACGCACTGACGCATGATCGGGAAGTAGGCATCGATGTGGAATACATGAGGGAGGATCTCTCGGAAAAGATCGCGGACCACTATTTCTCGCCCATGGAGGCCGCGAGGATCAATGCCATGGACCGGGTAAGGGGAAAGGAAACCTTTTTCCGGACGTGGACGTGCAAAGAGGCGTACGTCAAGGCCAGGGGAGAGGGATTGCTGATGGATTTCAATAGCTTCAGCATATCCATGAACCCCGGAGCGGCGCCCGTGCTGGCGGAAGTGGACGGCCGTCCGGCGGACCACCTCCGCTGGTCATTCCTGGAAATACCGCCCGCACCCGGATACGCGGCCGCCATGGCGACGGATGGGCCCGTTGAACCCGTTTTCTGGCAATGGAAACCGTGGTCTCGCGCAGGGACGCAGTGACGCAGAGGGCAAGGACCGTTCCGCAGCGTGGGAACGACGAGCGAATGTCAAGAGGAGGAGGCATGGACATGAACGAGAAAGAGATGGTGGAGCGGTACAAGACCGGAGAACGCGATTTCAGCAAGGCCAAGCTGGCTTATTCCAATCTGATCAGGGCGGCCCTTCCGGGGATTGTGCTGAAGGAGGTGAGCCTCTTTTCGGCCAGGATGGAGAAGGCCGATATCAGGGATGCGGACCTGAGCGGCGCCAACCTGACCGGCGCCGATCTGAAGGAGGCGATCCTCCGCGGGGTCGATTTCTCCCGTGCCGCCATGACCGGGGCGAACCTCAGAAAAGCGGACCTTTCGGGGTCCTCGACCAGGGTGGAGGGGGCGAATCTGACCTGGGCGGACCTGAGAGAGGCCAACCTGGCCGCAGCCAACCTGCGCCAGGCGGTGCTTGTCGGCGCCAAACTCGCCCAGGCCAATCTGAGTGGAGCCGACCTGAGCGGCGCGGATCTGACCGATGCCAAGCTGGAGGAGGCGGACCTGACAGGGGCCGTTCTCACGGGGGCGAAGATCACGGCCGCAAGCTTCAAAGGGGCGATCCTGCCCGACGGAACCAGGGTTCAGGAAGACGGGTTCGGTCCCTGGGTCCTGAGGAAATGGACAACGCCCAGGGAGCAGGAACATGGGTAGTTTGAGGTGCTTCCATCCGGCCTGCGGGATAAAACTCCCGCCGGAATGTTCACTCATGTATTCCGCCGGTCGCCCGGCATGAGCATCCGAACTCAGAATCCATCAGAGAGAGGTGAACTCAGATGGCGTCGAAAATAGGAAATGCATTCAAGGTCCTTTTCCAGGTTCTCCTGTGCATTGCCGTTATCGGCCTCGGCATCTACGGCGCACTCACCTTCGCGGGCATGAAGAAGCCGCTGGCGGAGGTCAGGTACGAGGAGAGGCCGTTGCGGGTGCAGGCCGTAAAGGTGCAGGCAGAGGACGTGCCTGTCACGGTCACCGGATATGGAGAGGCCCGGGTCCTCGACTTCGTCTCCATTGCTGCCGAGGTATCGGGAAGGGTGATCGAAGTGCACCCGAGGCTCGAAGTGGGAGGGATCATTCCCAAAGGTGAGGTCCTCTTCAGGATCGACAAGACGGATTATGCCGCAGGGGTGGCGGGACAACAGGCGGAAGTCAACCAGTGGAAGACGGCTGTCCTCAAGCTGGAAAAACAGTCCAAGATCGATTCCGAAAGACTCGCCAGGCTGGTGCGGAACCGGGACCTGGCCAGGGCGGAGTTCGACCGGGTTCAACGGCTGCTGGAAAAGGACAAGGTCGGCGCGCGTTCAGGGGTCGACGCGGCGGAGCAGCGCTACAACACCGCATCCGATCAGGTGGACCAGTTGCGGCAGGTGGTAGAGCTCTACCCGATAGAGATCCGCGAGGCCCAGAACCGTGTGGCGGAGGCCCAGGCCAAATTGACCATCGCGGAGGCGCGACTGAGCCACTGCGAGGTCCGTTCCCCCTTCAACGGCCGGGTCAAAGAGGCTTCGATCGAACCGGGGCAATACGTCCCCTCAGGGCAGAACGTCCTGACGCTCGCGGACGACTCCGTACTGGAGATCCAGGTCCCCCTCGACACCCAGGACGCGCGCCGCTGGCTCCGCTTCAAGGAGAGCAGGTCTCAGGAGGGCTCCGCATGGTTCAACGAGCTCATCCCCGTGGGCTGCACCATCCGCTGGACGGAGGATCGTGAAGGGCACACCTGGCAGGGAACGCTGCACCGCATCGTCAGGTTCGACCAGCAGACACGAACGGTAACCGTGGCCGTGCGCGTCGACGCGTCGGGGGCGTTGTCTCTCGGGCCGAAAAAGCTTCCCCTGGTGGAAGGGATGTTCTGCTCCGTGGAGATCCCGGGTCGAACCATGGTCCATGTCTTTCGGCTGCCTCGATCGGCCGTAAGCTATAGGAATACGGTGTACCTGTCCAACGATCATCGCTTGAAAACGATCCCGGTCCGGGTCGAGCGGATCGAAGGAGACCACGCGTTCATCGGATCCGGACTGAAATCCGGTGACCTGGTGGTGACCACGCGTCTGATCGATCCCCTGGAGAACAGCCTGCTGAACATCATCAACCTTGATCCATGAGGAGAAGGCCATGAGGAACCTGATCACCAGCTTCGCACGGAACAGGGTTTTCGCGAACGTCGTCCTCACGCTGATCTTCCTGGGCGGAATCCTGGCGGCCTATCACCTTGTCCGGGAGATGTTCCCCGAGTTTTCCACCGAGAAGTTCGCCGTCACGGTTTCTTATCCGGGGGCTGATCCCGAGGAGGTGGAGGAAGGGGTTGTCCGGAAGATCGAGGAGTCCCTCCGGGGCCTTGAAGGCATTAAACAGGTCCTGAGCTACTCAAGCGAAAACGTTGGAAGCGTGCTGATTGAAGTCAGAGAAAGATACGACCTCTCCCAGGTGATGAGAAACGTGCGGGCCAGGGTGGATTCGATCTCCACCTTTCCCTTCCATGCGGACAAACCCGTCTTCACCGAACTGGTCCTCCGGGAACCGGTCATTCTCCTCAGCCTTTCCGGAGACATGTCGGAGCGCCGCCTCAAGGAGTGGACGGAGCAGATCCGTGACGAGATCAGGCAAATGGATGAAGTCTCCCAGGTGGAGGTCTTCGGTTCGAGAAACTACGAGATGGCCGTGGAGGTGTCGGAGGAACGTCTGAGGGAATACGGCCTGACATTGAATCAGGTGGCCGGGATCATCCGAAACAGCAGCCTGAACCTCGGTGGCGGCGCGATTCGCGCGCAGGGTGAGGAGATCCGTATACGAACCATCGGGAGGAAGTATACCGACGAGGAGTTCGCCTCGATCGTCCTCCTGGCCAAGCCGACCGGGGAGATCGTCACCCTGGACCGGGTTGCGGCGATCAACGACGGCTTTACCGACGATCCGGTGTCCGCGGCCGTGAACGGGGAGCGATCCCTCCTGCTGGGCGTCTTCAAGACCAACAGGGAAGACGCCCTGCTCATATCCGAGGCGGTCCGGGGTTTTGTCTCGAAGAAACAACAGCAGACCCCCGGGGGAGCGAACATCAAGATCCTCTACGACAACACCGAGATGCTCCGCTCCCGGATCAATCTCCTGGTCAAAAACGGGGCCATGGGTCTGGCTCTGGTATTCATCCTCCTGTGGATCTTCACGGACAGGCGGGTCAGCTTCTGGGTCGGCATCGGAATACCCGTAGCCTTTGCCGGGGGGCTTACGGTCCTATGGGCATTCGGCGGAAGCATCAACATGATCTCGCTCCTGGGGCTCATTACCATCTCGGGCATGATCGTGGATGACGCCATCGTGGTCGGAGAGGCCATATACCTGCACCGCAAGAACGGGGCCCCGCCCCTGAAGGCCGCCGTGGACGGCCTCTGCGAAGTGGGGGCGCCCGTGACCGTCACCGTGCTCACGACGATTGTGGCCTTCCTGCCCCTCGCCTTTATCGGCGGCGTCATGGGGAAATTCATCTACGTGCTGCCGGTGGTGATGATTGCATGCCTCCTTACCTCACTGGTCGAGTGCATCGTCCTGTTCCCGGCCCACCTGAGCACGTTGCCGCAGCCGCAGGCCGCAGAAAGGAGAATGAACCCGATCCTCCACCCCCTGAAGGCTGTGCAGAGATTCTTCAACGGCGCCCTCGACTGGACCGTGAACCGGCTCTATGCACCTCTTATCGCAAGGGCCATCCGTTGGCGGTACGTCCTTGTTTCCGTGATGATCAGCCTCTCTCTTCTGATCCTGGGGATGGTCCAGGGCGGAATCGTGAAGTTCGAGATGTTCCCCGAGATCGACAGCTTCCTGATCACCTCCAACATCGAATTTCCCGGCGGCACCCCCGCAGAGGTGACCGGGAACGCCGTCAGTCAGCTGGAGGAGGGGCTGATGAGGGTTGCCGCCCGGACCAGGACCCGGTCCGGGGACGATCTCGTGGTGGACAGGGTGGCGGTGGTCGGGCAGGGAATGGGTGACGTGGAGGAGATCGGGCCGAACTACGGGGCCGTGCAGGTGGTTCTCCTCGATTCGGAGAGGAGGGGGATCCACTCCAACGATATCATCGCCGAGTGGGAAAGAGAGGTCGGCCCCATCCCCGGCGCCAGATCGGTCGTGTTTCAGGCGCTCGGCTCCGGCCCCGCGGGTCCCCCGATAGAGGTATGGGTCCAGGGAAGGCAGATGGAGACCATCCTTTCCGCAGCGGAGGAGTTGAAGACACGCCTGCGCGAGTTCGACGGGGTCTTTCAGGTTCATTCCGATTTCAGGCAGGGCAAAAACGAGATCCGCCTCGCGTTGAAACCGGAGGCCCGTGCCCTCGGGCTCAACGTCAGCGATCTGGCCCAACAGATCCAGGCCGGTTACTATGGGGAAGAAGCCCTTCGCCTGCAAAGGGGCCGGGAGGAGGTTCGGGTGAAGGTCCGGTATACCCATGACGAACGCAGCCAGGTGTCCGACCTCTGGAATGTCCGCATTCGCACCCAAAGCGGACATGAGGTGCCGCTCCTCTCCGCAGCCCAGGTGGATTTCGGGCCGGGGGTCTCCACGATCGTTCGAACCGACGGAAGGCGACGGGTAGCCGTGAGCGCAGAAGTGGATCCGAAGAGGGCGAATGCCGGCGAGATCATGGAAGAGCTTTCGAGAGACTTCTTCCCTCAAATAGCGGCGAAATACCCCGACCTGCACGTCTCCTTTCAGGGCGAGCAGAAAGAGACACGGGAGTCGTTCAACAGTCTTTTTGTGGGATATCCCCTCGCCCTTCTCGGGATCTTCATCATCATGGCATCCACCTTCAGGTCTTATCTGCAGCCCTTCGTCATCATGTTCACCGTTCCCTTCGGCATCATCGGCGCGGTACTGGGACATATTCCCATGGGCTACAACCTCTCGCTCATGAGCGTCTTCGGGATGGTTGCGCTGACAGGAGTGGTGGTCAATGACGCCATTGTGTTCATCGAGCGGGTCAACGTGAACCTTGAACAGGGGATCGGCTTTTTCAACGCCATCGTCGAGGCGGGCGTTCGACGATTTCGTCCCATTTTTCTGACCACGGTCACCACGGTGGGCGGGTTGGCGCCCTTGATGATGGAGACGGACCTACAGGGGAAATTCCTCATTCCTATAGCTATTTCCATCTCCGCAGGTCTGGTCTTCGCCACCTTCCTGACCCTTGTGCTCATCCCGGCGCTCCTGGTCATTCTGAGTGACCTCCGTTGCATCTGCAATCGGATGCGTTATGGTATCGGTGCAAACCGGGAAGCATTGGAACCCGCCATTCAACGCAACAGCAGTCCCATTTGAAGCCACACTGAACCTGAGCGGAAGTCCGAATCGAGTGTATAGAGGAGGGACGAACTATGCGAAGAGCAATCTACTGCGGTCTGGTCTGGTTTTCCCTTGCGTTTGTCAACCTTAATTTCCCACCGCAAACCGCACATGGCAGTGAAAGCGAATCCGAACCGCAAGCTCTCAAAGACCCGGTCATCTCACAACTGGAGAACATCACCGTCCTCGACCTTGAAACCGCCCAGCGGCTGGGACTCAGGGGCAAACCGTCCCTGGCGGCGGCCGAAGAGAGAATCACGCAGGCCAGGGAGCTGGTGTCGCAGGCCGTGGCCAAGTATTTGCCCGTTCTGGACACCGCCGTCTCGGCCTCCAGAATCTGGCTCTCGGACACATTGCTGACATTCAACCGCAGCGTGCTCGATTTTGCGAGGAGGATCGACCCGGAGTTCAGGAGTGTGGTCCTGGATGTGGATGATCCCGAAGATTATTACAGGGTCCGGCTGAGGGCCATCTGGACCATCTTCAACGGTTTTGCGCGTCATTTTTCTCTGGAGGCCGCTCGGCTCGCAGAGACCGAGAGCCAGGAGGCCCTTGCAGATGCCCGCAGGCTGATCCTCGCCTCCATTGCACGGGCTTACCACAAGGCCCAGCTGGCCAGGGAAAACGTCGCCATTGCCGAGGCCGATGCAGATTTCAATCTACGTCAGATGGAGGACGCGCAGGCGGCCCACAGGGCCGGGACCACTTCGATGAGCGATGTCCTTAACTTCGAAGTCCAGGTGAATTCGGCCAGATCGAAGTTGCTTCAGGCCAACCGGGAATATGAGGTTGCCATGATCGGTCTGGCGGCCCTCATGGGTGTGCCTGACGGCGCATTTCCGCCCGGCATGGCCCTGGCCCCTCTGCAGCCCGAACTGCCGAAGGAACTCGTTCTTCCCGAACCGCGCCCCCTCATCGATTACGCAAAAGAGAATCGACCGGATGTCCGACGGTTGAACTACCTCCTGGAACGGTCTCGCGCCCTGGTCAAGGTGGCCAAGGCGGACTTCTACCCCACCCTCGAACTCTTTGGCACTGCAGACGGGGAGCGGACCAATGACCCGAGCTTCGACGAAGCCGACTTCACCTACGAGGTCGGGGTCCTGCTCACGTACAGGTTTTTTGAAGGGGGCGGACGGCTCGCCAGGGTCAGGGAGGCTTCGGCCAGGGCCTCAGAGGCCATGAAGACCCTTAGAGACCTGTTGATCACCGTCCCTGCAGAGGTTCGCGAGGCTGCTTCGGACCTGCAGCTCGCGCAGAGAGAGCTGAGCCTTCAACGTTCCAATGTACTCATTGCACAGAGGAACAGGGATATGGTCGAGAAGGAGTACAGGGCCGGCCAGACATCCCTCGTTCGACTGAACGAGGCGCAGCGCGACCTGACCGCATCCCAGAGCCGCCTTGCCCTGGCCCTTGCAGGGCTGCGCCAGGCCTGGCAGAACCTGTACTATACGACGGGCCAGATCCTGGAGCCTTTCGGGACCCCGCCTTCCACGTCCTGAGACGAACCTTCTCATACCCGATTCCCCAGTGACCCGGACATGGTTCCGGGTCTTTGTTTTTCTGACACCGTCGTAAGCGCTGACACACTGGAAGGCTGGAACAATGGAATGATGGAATGGTGGAATATCGGGGAGAACAACCAAAGGCTTGTGCGGGGTAACTTATGGTGGTCTTCTTGGTTTTCTGTAGGAGCAAGCTCCTGCTTGCGATCTTCTCGGAGCCGAAGGAATCGCAAGCGGGAGCTTGCTCCTACAGAAACGAACGTTCCTGGTTTCTCTAGAAAGTTCTGATCCTTCTAAACCTTCGGTGTACGGTCGGCGATCTTGCAGGAAGTGATTTCTTTGTTCTCAGTACTAATCACCGGCACAGCCGCTGTTCATACCACCGGCATGCCCGTGGATATCTTCAAATGAACACCACCAGTAAACTGGTGATATCGGAAGCCCCCCTGGAAGGGGGGGTCTCACACCAGTCCCCCTGTCATTTCATGGAGGTCAGCCCAAATCGTGGGGTAACTTCTGGTGGTTTTCTTGGTTTTCTGTAGGAGCAAGCTCCTGCTTGCGATCTTCTCGGAGCCGAAGGAATCGCAAGCGGGAGCTTGCTCCTACAGAAACGACCGTTCCTGGTTTCTCTAGAAAGTTCGGCGGCAAAGCCATTGTTCATACCACTGGCATGCCAGTGGATTATTCCTTCATTTAGCGACAACGAACAGCCCTCCGCTTGGGCCGATGCGTGTGTCCACACCACCAGGCTCAAGCAGGAGGGCTCAACGGATCGGTGTGCTCACCCCGGTCCAGTTCATGAATGAGAGATCACGAGAGCGCGACCCTGTTCCCTCTCCGGTACCCGCCCCCGATCCTGGCGCCGATCAGTCCGGCCAACCCCGTCGCCACCAGGAGAAGAGTGCCCGGCTCCGGGATAGGATCGGCGAGATGGGTAAGCTTGGCGATCACCGGCAATCTCCAGAAATCGGGCTCCAGCCAGCAAAGTCCGCTTCCGAAAACATCGGAGAACTCGAGTTGCAGGTGCCCGGTCTCCCCGAAGTAGATGTCCACCGGGTCATCGCCGATCTCGATCCAGCCGGTCAGCTCGTAGTCGGGTGTCCCGTCGGGCAGGGTCGGAATCTGGTCGTTCCATGTGACGAAATAGCCCTGCGAGAACCCTTCGGTCCCGATGGTGCTCGGATCGGGAATGGAATTGAGGAGATGGTCTGCGAAGCTCTTGGGGACGATCCCGTTCAAAACCCCCTGATCGAGGGCAGAGGAGAAACCCGCCTGAAACTGACTTTGGAGATCCACCGGAACGATGCTCCAGTCGAGGGCATTGACGATCTGCTGAACCGACATTCCCTCCTGAGGATAGCTGGAGAGAAAGGTCCGCACCGCCTGAAGGAACGGCCTGGCATCGTCCACATTTCCCTCGTAGTGGGACGAAAAACCAAAAGACTGCCCCGGAATCATGGCCGTGAAGCCTCCGAAATCCATGTAGGCATTGATGTTGCTGACCCTCTTGTCGCCCGGGTCGATCCGGGATTCGGGAGTCCAGAAGTTGCCGAACCAGAAGGACTTGGATTGGCCTATGTCGAGGTGAAACGCCATGGAGTCGAGGTTTGGATTGACGCTGGCCTGGATCTGCAGGTTGGAATCGGTCCCGGAGAGATCTGCATAAGAGCCCGGGCCGAAATCGTACCACAGCGCTGAAGCGGTTCCGACCGTTACAAGCGAGCCAAGAAACCCTAAGACCGTTAACATAACCAGTATTCTTTTCTTTCTCATTGCCTGCCTCCTTCCCTGGACGATTCGAGTAGTGAGTAGCGATCCCTGTGCAAACCATGGGACAGTTCAGACGACATACCTGGGACTACACGGTGCCGATCAGTTCTCAGTGGAATCAGTATGCTCGTGGCAATTCGTATCACGGCGGCCTGTAAGCCGCTCTATGTGCATGATGCCGCTCCTTCTCACCTCCTTTCTTGCATCCTCGGCCTCGGTCATGATCGCGGCCGTTATGCATGAAGTTGCGTTCCTTCCCTGGAGATCGCCTACCTTAAGCTTCCGGGCACTCCTCACCCCACCTCCGGAGGCGAGCGTATGCCTGGAGTGCGCCAAGGTGGCACCCATGTTCCCCGCTCCATGCAGTCTCCTCCTTCTCGCTTCGCACTGCTCATTCTTGCCTGGTGTGTCGCTTGGGGCGGCACGACCAAGTGCTAAGAGAGAGATAGGGATGTTTTGGCGGCGCTAAATAGGTGGTGCCCTTTATTCTCTCCGGAATAGGACCTGCATCTTGGGCGGAACCCCGTACTCCTTCGTACGGGGAGGTGAACAGCGGCTGCAGATGCGATAAGCGTCCGGACTACTGGCTCGCGGGATCTCTACCGAACCGCCGATCCGGATCAAGGCCTTGTTCTCGGTGCCGCGGGAAAAGAGAGAGAGCGACGGGTCAGTCGAGGCGGGAAGGAGAGCCTCCGGGTTGTTCTGCAGGGGGACCGATTCGCTTCAAGAGCCCTGCCACTACGCCTCCTGATGCGAGCAAGAGGGCGATCGCCAGAAAGGCAAGGGCATAGGAACCCCTGGCGTCGAACAGGGCGCCGGCCGCATAGGGAGCCATGGAGCTGATCAACTGGGCCGCGGCGGAGCTGATGCCGATCAACTCGCCCAGAGAGCGCATTCCGAAGATCTCCGGCAGCACCCCCACCTGGGCCGATATCCGCACCCCGTGAAATACGCCATAGGACAGGGCAAAGAGATGGAGCATCCAGATATCCCTCAGCAGCAGGAGGCAGATCATGGAAGCCCCCGTCCCGAAGTATGCCAGGGACAGCAGGCGATGCCATCCCAGGCGGGAGGAGAAAAGGCCTGACAGGACCCGTCCGGGGATCGAGAAGCCGCCCATGAGGCCGAGGGCCGCCGCGGCCGCGGTGGGCGAAATCCCCACGTCCGTGGCATGGGGGACCAGGTGCGTGGAGACGACCTGAAAGGTGAATACGCCGACAACGGTGACGAAGAGGACCGCTGCAAAGGCCCACGAGGCATACAACCGGCTGCCTGACGGTTCCCACGCCTCCGCACGATGAACGCCTTCCTGGGGCTTCCCCACGGCCATGGTGGGGCGAGGAGCCGGTCTGAGGACAAGGGTGGCCGCTGTGACGACCGAACCGAAAAGGACTCCCAGTACCAGGAAGGTGGTCCTCCACCCGTAGTTCTGGATCAGGAAGTTGATGAGCGGAGCAAACACGAGGGCCCCTGTTCCGACGCCGGAGGTGACGATGCCCAGGGCGAGCCCCGCACCTCTCCTCCCGTAGAACCAGCGCTGGACGGTCGCATTGGGGACGGACCACGTGGCCCCGGAGCCCAGCCCCACGATGAAGAGGAAGAGGCGGAAATGGAAGACGGTCTCACCAGTGCTGCAGAGACAGAGACCCGAAACGATCAGGAGGGCGCTGCCCAGGAGAATGGGTTTGGGATTGTACCGATCGACGAACCTCCCGCTCGCAATGACCGAGACGGAATAACCCAGCAGAAAGGCCGTGAAGATGGAGGAGACCACGGCCCTGCTCCAGCCAAACTCCTGCTGAAGAGGCTTGAAGAATACGCCGAAGGTCCAGAATGTCTCCCCCAGGGTGAGGGTCAGGAAAAAGCAGGCCCCCACGATCAGCCAGCCGTAGAACCGCTCCTGTGGTCGAATATCCCCTTGGGTGGGGATTCGGGATGGTGCAGACTCAATCACCGGATCGTACTCCAGGCGTTTCGCACGTCCGTCCAACCGCCGGTGAACCGGTATTTGAAGGTTGCACGGATGCAGGCGCGCGACATCTTCGTTCCCGAAAAGATATGCATATACCTCTCCATGCCCCGTGGCCGATCCTCTCTTTCAGGAAAACAATCGATCATGCGACCGGTCAGAGGATGCAGAGCTTAGCTTGTCGCCGTCCTCGTGACAAGTCCCTTCTCTATGGCTATGGCCGTCAGGGCGGAAGAGGTGTGGGCGTCCAGCTTTCTCATCATGTTGCTCCTGTGCTTCTCAACGGTCTTCACGCTGATGCACAGATAATCGGAGATCTCCTTGTTCTTGTATCCCTCGCCCACCAGCTTCAGAACCTCTCTCTCCCTGTTTGTGAGCGTATCCCATGAAGAACGCGATTTGAGGGTCCTGCGGTCGTCCAGGAATCCTGCCAGGACCTTCTCCGAAATGCTGGGGCTCAGGTACCTCTTGCCGTCGAGGACGCTCCTGATCGCAACCAGCAGCTCGGTGTAGTTCGCATCCTTCAGGCAGTAACCGTCCAGCCCGTGCTGAAAGGCTTCCAGGATATAGTCTTCGGACTCATGGATGGTGAGGACGAGGATCTTGATCCGGGGCAAGCGGCTCTTCAGGTCCCGGATCACGGAGATGCCGTTCATCTTCGGCATGGAGAGGTCGAGCAACAGCAGCTCCGGTTGGTGCTTCTCGACGCACCGGATCGCCTCGAGCCCATCCGCCGCCTCGCAGACGATTTCCAGATCTTCGATGGTCCCGAGGAGGGATTTCAGCCCTTCCCTGAGGATCTTGTGGTCTTCCGCTATAACGATCTTTCGCTTCTCGGTCATGCAAAACCTCGCCTATGGGAACTACCGGAAGATGGAATGCCTTTGATCCGCCCGAAAACTACGGCCCGCAGGCATGAACCCCTTTCCAGCGTACAGGCAAAGGTACATGATGAATGGTAGAGAGAGCATGGGGTACAAACTGTATCTCGATGTACAGGATGAACGGTACGCCCCTAAGAGCCCATCAGCAAAATAGGGGACGTACATTAGATAATAAGCGGAGCGAATCCTCCACAGAGTAATCCTGTAATCCTTCTCGGGCAGGATCGATGGTGATGCGATCCAGTTTCATCAACAGGAAGCGAAAGAACACCGCCGGCTTCTGATCGAACGGCTTAAGGAAGCCATCCCCGGCGTGGAGAAGATCCTCGTGTACGGGTCCATTCTAGATGAAAACCGCTTCCAGTGATCTCAGACGTTGATCTTGCCCTTTCGGGCGAAGAGCTTTCCTTCAGGGAACAGCTGCGGATTCTCTCGCTCCTGGAGGAAATCTTCGGAGAAGACGGCTTTGATGCAGTCTTCTTGGCCGGCGAGGAGCTTGCCCCTCGTGAAGCGGTTCTCAATTCCATTCTTCGGGAAGGGGTCGATGCAGAAGAATTCGTCCGCGGTTCAAACAGGAGACTGAAAAGTTCATGGCCTGAGGCTACGCCCCCTCCGAAGCAGATGCAGTCTCTCACCCGATAATCCCCTCCCCTTCCCTTCCAGGATGCAAGGTCAGGTTCTCACGGAGATAGTCGTTCTCTTCTGAGAGCTTCTTCATCAGGATCAGTCGATAGAGGGTCGGGGCTGATTATGGCCGGTCCTTATTGTTGCATTAAGCTAGCGTTGCACAAATTCGGGTACCTTCGTAGGATGGGTGGAGCGCAGCGAAACCCATCCATTCGAGCGACTGAACATGCCGCAAACCTCAAAACTGATGGGTTTCGCTGCGCTCCACCCATCCTACAGGAATTCACTGGCATTGAGATCGAGAGGGGCAATGCTGGGGTATTCATGACCGGCAATATTCCTCCACAATTCATGTAGCCTCCCCATTTGCGAAGACGACATTGCCCTTGTTTTATGCATTGCAGCGCATAAAACGGCCGGTTATCGATGAGGCCCCACGCCAGCACGCCATTAAAATCGTCCCCCAGGGATAGCTCGCCGATGCGCAGGCCCACTTCATGATATCGTAGGGCATGATGGGGACGGTGATCGAAGAGATTGCCCAGGTGCGAATGCGCGTCGAGGCAGCGGAGATCCGCCTGGCAAATCTCCATCAAGATCTTTTCCGCCTCTGCCATTTCCCCCTGGACCAGGAAATGCCCCGTGCCGTCCTTCCTAAACATGAATTGTCCGGGGACTTCCATATTGACAAACTCCTGGTCCCGAACCCTCCATCTCCACAATGTCCATCGAGCTTTGCTTTCATGGCCTACTTTCTTCCTTCCGGTTGCAGCGAGGAAACCCTGAAAGAAAACAGACACTTGATATGACATTTCCTTAGCCGTTTGTCCCCTATCGTTTCACAAAAAGGAAAGAATCCGAGTGGAGGCGCAAATCGGCCCATCCCTTTTTCCAGAGGCCAGCTAGAAAGAGGGCCTCGTCTTTTTTAGGGTTTGCGGAGAGGTTCCAGCCCCAAGGTGACCGAGTGAGCTAGTGGGGGGGTGAATGGAACCCGTGACTGGGTTGTCACCACCGATTTTCGGCCGGTCCTTTTGTCAAATCATAAACTTGCGGGTTTTCGGGCGGGAAATTTTGTCGCGCGACTGTTGCACTGGAATGGTACCTTTTCGGCCCCGGAATGAAATGAAATCGGCGACAATTTACCAGGCGGCCAGCTTCACAGTTTCGAACCAGTAGGAGAAGATCCGGTTCATGGTTTCCACCCACTCGTTAAATGTCCTGGGCTTGATGATGTAGGAGTTGGCGCACGTAGTATACGCCTTCCTCGTCTCCTCCTCCTCTTCTTCCGTTGCAATCACGATCAAAGGTATCCCTCTGAGCTTGTTATCCTCCATGATCGATTCCAGAACATAACCATCGAGCGGGGGTTTGAGGTCGGTCAGGACAATACAGGGCCGCCGCCTGGATTCATCTTTGAGGTAGCCGAGAAGCTCGTGACCGCTGCCGACGAA
>JAGVAP010000080.1 GCA_020060215.1 Deltaproteobacteria bacterium
CTGGCCGAGCCCTGGGCGATCTCCTGGAGCAGCTTCTCCATCTTGGCAAGACTTCGCTGGATGCCGACGATGTCCACACCATGCCTTGACACCCGCACGTCCAGGTGCCGGTACATCTCCGATGCCTCTTTCCTCAGGCAGTTGGCAGCATCGAAGTGCTCCGCGTGGAGCCTTTCGGACGAGGCCTTGAACTCCGCCAGGTTTTTGAAGATGGTCCTGGTCTGCTCCTCGATCCGGGCAATGGCCTTCTTGATCTCGATGATGCAGGCTTCCAGGTTTTCCATGGCTTCAACCCTCATTCACAGGAGAGGAACTTCTCGATGAACTTCCCCCACGCACAGTCCTGGTAGAAATCCAGGGTCCGATATTTGGGGTTGATCTCCGAGAGGGGGAAGTAGATCGAGAGGCCGTAGGTGCTTCTTACCCCTATCCCGATGTGCTTCTGACAGAGGACCGCCTTCTTGCTCCCAGGCCTGAGTGCCAGGAGGAGCTCATCCGCAGCCCTCCGGACCCCCTCCCCTGAAAAGCGATCCCTCAGGAGCTTTGTAAATCGGTAAAGGTCCACGTAGCTGTCGTAGAAAAATCTGGGGCTTCGCTCCCAGGCCGATCCCACAGCCTTCAGGAGGGCGGTCCTTTCATTTCCGTCGAGGGCGGCGATCAGCTCCTTCGAGAAGAAATCGAGCGCTCTAACCACATCCCCGATCTTCTCCAGGTTCAGCGCGGACTGGGTGACCGGCTCACCGGATCCCTGGTAGGATGCGATGTAGGCGCTTACGATCTTCCGGCCCAGTGTGGCCGGGGCGCTGCCCGGGCTCTTCGCGAGGATCCCGATGACCGCATCATATGGCCAGCCGTCCCCGGGCTCCTCGATCTCGGATCCCACCATCACCATCGCGCTCTCCCTGATCTGGTAGGCCACCTCCACCATGGTCATGAGGCAGGCATCCATGCCGATCAGCTCGATCCGCTTCCCGAGACTCTGAGAGACCCTCATGAGCACGTCCTTGAGTTCCCGGTTGTCCAGCGAATCGCCTCCCGAGTGGTCGTCATAGCAGATGTTCCGCTTGATCAGCCTGAAGGCTCGATCGGGCTCGTCCCACCAGCCGCTCCCGTGGTTCCAGAGGATGAGGAAGTAGCGCTCGGCCGGATATTTCTCGATGGCCCAGTTGATGAAGTCCGAAAGCACCTTCGGATCCCCGGTGTTGGTCTCCCCGAAGGTCTCGATGCAGTCCTTGCGGTACCCTCCGCCCTTGCTGATGCAAAATCGCCTGGTCCGGAGATCGCCGTCCCTGTCGAGCTGCACCAGGACGTTGACCTTTGCGGAGCTCCCGACCTGGGCCAGTTCCTCGATGTCGTCCAATGCCGCGGAGTCGAGATTGTTGTCCCCTGCCATGTAGATCATGACCGTCCATTTCGCCTTCATTCCCCGTCTCCTTCCTTTGGCTTCCTGCCTTTCTTCCCTTGTCCTCCTTCCGTTTCCACCCTTGTCGGCTGCTTCTTTTGACTCTGATCTCTGATTTCCGACCGCTGGCCTCTGCCCTTAAGTGGTCTCCCGGGCGCTCTCCATCCCGTGTCGACCATCCTGAAGAACCACCTTCCGTTGATGTTGAAGCAGACCTTTTTCTTCTCCCCGACGCTGGTGTCCACTTCCTCACCGACGGAAATACCCGGGATCCTCGACCTGTCCTTGATGGTTCGCCTTCTTTTCATGACCATGCTCCGATCCGGTTCCCGCCTTGGAGTGTTTCTCAAGCATGCGGGTCCAAGGATAGGCTTCAGACGGTTATGGAATCAAAGAAGGCGGGCAGGATGTGGCAGAGTGTGACAGGGAAATCGACGGTTGACTGATGTACTCCAGAGGGATAGCCTCCAAAACTCATCGGAGGCAACAGGGAACACGAGATCAATGAAACCCACGGAAGAACAACAGGCCATCCTGGATGCGACGGGGAGGGTCCTCCTGGTGAACGCCAGGGCAGGGACGGGGAAGACCGCCACGCTCCGGATGATCGCCTCCGCCCATCCGGACCGGAAGATCCTCTACCTGGTGTTCAACCGCAAGGCCAGGGAAGAGGCCGAAGAGAAGTTCCCCGGGAATGTCTGGGTCAGTACGGTCCACTCCCTTGCCTTCGAGGCCAAGTGGAAAGGTCAGGTGGGACCCTTTACCGTCGCAGACATGCTCCCGTCCTTCAAGGGCCGTAAGAGCGCTCACCAGCTTGCCGCCCTGAGCCACGATTTCCTCGAGTTCTTCATGAACTCCCCTTTTCCCAAGCTCGAGCCGGCCCTGGATGTGTTTCAGAAGGAATACCTGGGGAACGTGAGCGAGGAGGTGAAAACGCTTTTCACAGGTTCCGGGGATCGCGTCATCAAGAGTTGCAGGGAAATCATGCGGCAATGGTGCCCACACGATTTCTACCTGAAGCTCTTTCATAGTGAAGAACGCTTCCATCAGAAGCTCAACCGCTTTGACATGGTGCTTGTCGACGAAGGACAGGACCTCTCGCCCATTATGCTCGATGGGCTGGAGCACTGCCGGAAGCGGATCGTCATCGTGGGCGACACCCATCAGCAGGTCTACAGCTTCAGATATGCCATCGATGCCATGAAACGCTTCCCCTATGACGAGGAGCGGGACCTCACCATGAGTTTCCGCTTTGGGAAAGACATCGCTGAAATCGCTTCGCTCCTGATCCGGGAGGCCAAGGACGAGAAGGACTTCAAGATCAGGGGGAATCCTGAAAAATCATCCGGTGTCGGCTTCTATACCGAGCTCCCGCGGCCGAAGGCCGGCGAACGATGCGCCATCCTCAGCCGCACAAACCTCGCCCTCTTTGAAAAAGCCCTCTCACTACGATCGAGGGGGATCCCCTTCTCCCTGGAAGAGAACATCCGCTCGATCCTGAATCGAATCCTGGACGTGCACTGGCTCTCCCTGAAAGAGCACGACAAGATCGGCGATTCCTTCACCCAGTCTTTCAAGGAGCTGGAGTCCCTCGAGACCTACGCCAGGGACCTAGACGACTTTCAACTCGCCGGCATCGTCAAGGTGGTCAGACAATATGCCCGCCTCCTCCCCGGTGTGGTCTTCGAGATGATGAACATAACGAAGGCTGCGAACGAGGATCAGAACGGCCATGCCGTTATCCTCTCCACCGTTCACGGTGCCAAGGGCCGGGAGTACGATCGGGTCTGCATCGACGCCGATATCGCCGCTTCCCTTTCACGGCCAGAGGTACTTTTGGCAGATGCATTCGGTGACGAGGTCAACATCGCCTACGTCGGGTTCACCCGGGCCATCCGCGAACTGCACGTTCCCCCTGATTTCAAAACCATTCTCACCACCCAGTGGCAAACGGGCATCAGAAGCTATGAGCCAGTTTCGGTTCCCAGACCTGCAAAAGCTCCTTTCACAGTGAGGAGGCGTGCATCGAATCCTTCATCAACAAAGCCGGGTTTATCCAAGCCTCCCCGCAAAAGATCCTTCAAGGTGGGGGACAGGGTTCGTACAGCTCACGGGAAGGGGCTATAATGGAGATTGAAGGTGAGAAATACCTCGTTGCGCTGGATGGGCAAGAGGGAAGGCTTTGGGAGAAAGAGTGGGGGTTGAAGAAGGTGTGAGCGGATACGACGGAGAAAGATTCGAACGCCACCGATTCCACACAAAATTCATCCCGAATGAGTGGGGGCTGGAGGCCTGGACAACCATCAGTCACGAGAATAGGACTCCACCCAGCAGAGCGTATTCACAAGCCCCATCTGTTCAACCGTGTTGCAGTTGATGGTCAGGAGTTTGGGATTCGCCACAAGAATCGCAAGACACTTGGCCCGGGAGAGCGCGACGTTCAGCCGGTTCTTGCTGTAGAGGAATTCCATGTATCTGGGGAGGTCGTCTCCGCTGGATGTGGCCATGGACACGATCACTACCTGC
>JAGVAP010000047.1 GCA_020060215.1 Deltaproteobacteria bacterium
AATGCCGGCCATCAAAACGAGGAACTAACTCAAACAGTTGATTTACACCCGGGTCCAGAGAAGGCTCTTTTCAAAATAAATTTTTCGACAGTCTCGTTGCTCTCCAACGGGATGTTCTCACGGACAAGCGGCCGTCGGGTCTTTGCCACCTTCCGGACCGCCGCCCGCACCTCCAGACCGAGCGGACCCTGGGTCATGTCAAAGAGGTTCACGTTGGCGGCTCCCAGCCTGTGGTGAAGGTAGTGGTGGGTCGGTCCGGCAAAGTACAGGACCTCACCCTGCTCGTTGATCAGGACGCTCGCGGGGGCAAACTGCTCCAGGACCAGCCGCTCAAAGACCCTCCCGGTGTTCAGTTGGATCTCCCGGCCGCTCCGCCCTCGAATGGCGAGGCTCTGCGTCAGGGTGGGCTGCCACCTGCGGCCGGACAGGGGAAAATCGATCATCGGGGCGACCACGGCGTCGTTTCGCTGGAGCAGCCTGTGTTTTTTGTCCAAGGTCCGGAACAGCTCGGGGTGCGAGGCCAGACCCTCCGAGGGACCCAGAAAGAGGTATCCTCCCGGCTGCAGCGCGTAGTGGAAAAGGGGCACGAGCTTCTGCTGGAGGTCTGTCTCCAGGTAGATCAGGAGGTTCCGGCACGAGATCAGGTCCAGAGAGGAAAACGGCGGGTCTTTGACGAGGTTGTGGTGGGAAAAGAGGCACATCTCACGCAGTTCGAGACATGCCTCGTACCCCTTTTCCTGCTGGACGAAGAACTGCTGAAGCCTCGAAGGGGAGAGGTCCTCGGCGATCCGCTCGGGGTATATCCCCTTCCGAGCCTTTGCCAGGGCCTCGTCGTCGATATCGGTTGCGAAGATCTGCACCGGATGAACCCGCTTGGAACCCTGCATGTACTCCCGAAGTAGCATGGCAATGGAATAGGGTTCCTCGCCCGAGGCGCAGCCCGGCACCCACACCCGAAGGGGGGCGCCCGGGGGCTTGCCTGCGAAGATCCGGGGGATGACCTGCCGCATCAGGGTGTCAAACGAATCGGGGTCGCGGAAGAACTGGGTCACCCCGATCAACAGATCTTTGTACAGGGCCTGGGCCTCCTGGCTCTCATCTTCGAGCAGCCGGGCGTAGTCGGCCGCGGAAGCCGTCTGCCGCACTCTCATCCGCCGCTGGATGCGACGGATCAGCGTCCCCTGTTTGTACCGGCCGAAGTCGTGACCCGTTGCCTGGAGCAAAGCCCCGCAGATGCGCTGCAACTGGTGGAGGACAGGTTCGTTCTCTTTCGGGGTGCTGGAGAGCTCCAGCCTTTTGGACCATTCCAAAAGAGTCTTGGGTATCTGACTGACCGGCAGGACGTAGTCCACCAATCCGGTATCCAGGGCGCTTTGGGGCATGCTGCCGTAGGGTGCCGAATCAGGTGTTTGGACGATCACGAGTCCGCCATTGGCCTTGATCGCACGAATCCCGGCCGTCCCGTCGATCCCTGCCCCCGTGAGGACGACCGCGACGGCCCGATCCGCCTGATCCTCTGCCAGGGAGCGGAAGAAAACATCGATTGCGGATTGGGTGTGGGGCAAATCCCCGGTCGGCCTCAATTGAAGCGTCCCATCCTTGATCTCCAGCAGGTGGGCCGGGGGGATCACGTAGACATGACGGGGTTTGACCTGCAAACCGTCCCGGGCAGGGAGGACCGGGAGGGCGGTGCACCTGGCCAGCAGATCCGGGAGGGAGCTGGGTTGGTGCGGGTCCAGATGCTGCACCAGCACAAAGGGGATGTTGCAGTCGGAAGGCAAATGACGGAAGAACTCTTCGAACGCACTCAGCGCCCCGGCCGACGCTCCGATACCGACCACCGCAGCGCACAAGCTTGGATTTCGTTTGTTGTCCCCGCGCTGTTCTTGAGATTTGTTCATACGCGCGATCTCGCCTCCAATTCTCTGAGCAATCGTCGCAGCTTTATACGCGCACTTCGGCTGACAAACCTCTGTTTTTCCCAAAATAGCAAATATACCAGAATCGTTTAAAAGAGCCAACAATCAGGGTCATCATGGCGGCTCAGGGAGAATGTGGCGCCCGGAGAGGCCAAGAACTTGGCCTATTCACATCCCCTCTCTCGCTATCAGCTCCAGGATCAGACGGTTCCGGGGGCTGCGGGGAATCCTCGAACTCACGGAAAAACATCTCCAGGAGGAATCTGTCGTCAACGTCATCTTCATCTATTAGGATAACCGGCTTGCCTTTCTCGCAAGGCGCACTCATCCTGTTCCTCAGCAGCGGGGAGTCTTCGACCTCACGAGGACTCTTTACCTGTTTTGGCCCGCTAGCCAACCCCGCCGCAAGCTGCGGAGTTTGGCGCTATATCGGTTCACGGGGAGAGTCACGATGAAAGTCGATCCTTTCCCTGGTGTGCTCTTCGCCGTAACGGTGCCACCGTGGCGCTCCGCCACTTTCCTGCAAACGGCAAGCCCTATCCCCGTTCCCGAATACTCGTTCTTACCGTGAAGACGCTGGAAGGGCTGAAATATTTTGTCCAGATACTTCTCGTCGAACCCTATTCCGTTATCCTCAACGAAGATCAGGCAATGTCCGTCCCCTTCCTCACTGTGAACCTTGATTACCGGGGGCGCCTCTGTACGCCTGTACTTGAGCGCATTCCCAATGAGGTTCTGGAACAACTGACGGAGCTGGCTGGGGTCTCCGGTCACGGTCGGCATCGGCCCGACGCTCACCTTCGCTCTCGCTCTCTGTATCGTTACTTCAAGATCAGCAATCGCATCTCGAACGACATCGTCTAGCGGCGCAGGTCTGAATTCTTCCCCTTTGGACTCTATGCGCGAGTAACTGAGCAGGGCAGCGAGAAGCTCCTGCATTCGGTTCGCAGACCCTGTTATTCGAGAAATGTAATCCCTCTGCTGTTGATCCAGGCGATCGGCACTCTTGGCCTCCAGGAGCGACCCAAAGGTTTGGATCTTTCGAAGCGGCTCGTTCAAGTCGTGGGCGGCTATGAAGGCGAAGTCCTGAAGCTCTCTATTTTTGCGTTCCAGTTCAGCAGTGCGCTCCTGAACACGAAGTTCCAGTCTATCGTGGGATCTACGCAGTTCCTCCTCTATTTGCTTGCGTTCGGTGATATCGCGAACATAACCGGCCAGCCCTATGGTCGAACCGTCAGCATCGGGCCAAGGCGTGTAAGTCGCCTCGAAAATGCGGTACTGGCCTTTGAGCGTCAGCGGCAGTTCGACGCTCAGCGGTCTCCCTTCCTGCAGAACGCGGCCCTTGATCTCCATCAGCTTCATTGCATCCTCCGGCGGTGCCAGGTCCAGGTCCGTGCGACCGATGTACTCCTCCCGACTAAGAGGATACGCCGCTCGGCCCACCCACACGTACCGCAGGTCACGATCCTGAATGAAGATGTTGTCCGGTGAATTCTCGACCGCAAACCTCAACCGATTCTCGCTCTCGCGCAGTGCCTCCTCGGCCCGCTTGCGCGCCGTTGTTTCAACTAGCGAGAACACGAGGCCCTCCACTTTTCCACGAGCGTCCGCCATCGGCATGAGGGTCCAGTCCCAGTAGGTGATGCCTCGCTCGGGCTGGTTGGGGAAAAGAAATGGCTTGTCATGGTATACGGCCGGAATCCCGGTATCTCGCACCCTCTTGAATATCGCCTCGTTTTCCTCATGGGGGTATAGGTCGAAGTGATTCAAGCCGATCATCTCTTCGGGGCGATACCCGCACCCAGTAGCGTAGGTTTCATTGACACGCACGAAGTTGAAGTCCCGATCGAGATACGCAAGGTGCGTACTTCCGGCGCCGTTCATCACCGACTGAAGAATGTCACGCTCGCGGAGCAGTACCGCCTCAGCGCGTTTCAGCCCCGTAATGTCAAGTGCGGCCACCACGGCACCGATCACTTTTCCATGTGGATCTCGGATGGGGGTAGACGAAGCAGAGTGGGTGCCCCAGGACCCGTCAAAGCGCTCGTGATCCAAGATCATGTCCCTCACTACCTCGCCCCTTAATGCACGGGGCAAGGGGTAATCCTCCACCGCTACCCGCTCACCGGTATCAGGCCGCCAGACCTTGTAGACGGAGTACTCCTCGAATGTCTCGACCTTCGGGGCCTTACCGCCGTAAATGCTGGCCGCGGCATCGTTCACCATCGTTATCTTCCCGCCGGCATCCGAAACCCAAACTCCGACCGGCAATGAAGCCAGGATCGCCTGCAGGCTTGCCCGCTGTTCCTCAACCACCTTGAATACCGTGTTGAGCTTTTCACGCTCCGTCCGCTCCCTGCTGTAAAGACGCAAGTAGTCGACAAGAAGTCCAACGAATACCACCAGCGTGCCGCCGGCAGAAAGAAAGCGGGCCAGATACCAGGCTAACCCGTACCGTGTTCCGCCGATGAAAAACATGAGATTTGTGCCCGCAAAGGCAATCTGGCATATGGCAACGTAGGCCATGAGAGCGTCGCCGCTCATGAGATAACGTCGGGTCGATAGCACTGCGCCTGCTGCAAAAAGGACGGTCGCGGTCCAGGATATGGTGAGAAAGAGAGAAGAGTACTCCCCACCCGTCCTCACCAGCGCGGGCATCTTCTGCTCGAATACGATGCAGAGAACATAGGCCAGCAAGGAGACGAAAACCCAAGGGGTCAGAGACCAGAACCATTTCATTCGGACAAATGCGCGTTCTCCGGGCCAGGACGACAGGGAAGATGAAAGGAACAATCCCGCGCAAAAAACCTGGGCAAAGGTCGCGATCCAGGCGGGGGTACTGGGAAGATGAGCTAAAAAAGGCTGCCCCCCGGGAAGGATTCCGGGCCACGTTGCTGCGTACAGGATGCGGCCGAGGCTGAGTACGGCCATCGCCAAACCAACCCAATATGACGCTGGCTGGCGTAGCACGTGGTAGCGTCCAAGAGCGAGAAAAGCGATGCTCGATGAGTTGAGCAAGGAAAAAACGATGATCAGGGGAACGAACCAGGGGATCTCGACACTGACCGGACCCGAGCCCCTGTACAAGAACGTGGCCAGACTCAGAAGCGCCAGGAAAACGACGCTACCCACGACAGACATGAGTAGTGAGTCATACCACCACTCGCTTTTGACAGGTGCGAATTGTTTCATTTCTCTACCGGGCCATGTGCAGAAGTGCAGGTGAGCCTGCCCTTGATTAGGATAAAGAAGTTAGTATCGGGCGGAGCGGATTTCAAGAGGAAAAAACAAGAGGATCAACGACTTGAGAAGACCCGAACGAGATCGGGACCTGGCGAAAAGGTAGGAGCTCGCGGCAAAAATGATGGTCAACGGCTTAAAACGTTTGCATACTTACTATGTACGTACTCCGCTGGGGACGGATTCTGGTTACCTTGCCAGCGGTCGTGACCTTGACCCGCCATTGTTCAAGGTATAGACAAAAGGTATGCGGAGCATCCTATCGAAAATGAATACCACCAGTGAACTGGTGGTATCATCAGCCCCACCTGGAAGGGGGCTGCCTTAACCCACCCCGTCATTTCATGGAGGTCAACCCCGGTCGCTGCTCCGGAGGTGCCACAACATATCGAACAAATGGCTTCCGGCGGTTTTCTTCGTTTTCTGTAGGAGCAAGCTCCTGCTTGCGATTTTTTGGAGCCGAAAGAATCGCAAGCCGGAGCTTGCTCCTACACAAGACAAACCTCCATGGGAGATTCATCTTGAAGCCGCCCGCCCCAACTCCTCCCCGTCTTTCACAAACTTCACTTCCAGAGAATCCTCGAAATCACGAAAAGAGATCTCCAAGAGGAGCATATCATCCACGTCATCCTCCGCGATCAGGACAACCGGCTTGGCATTTGAATTGGGCGCAGTCATCGTATTTTGCCGTGGATCGGCAGAGTGATTATGAACGTCGATCCTTTTCCCGGGGTGCTCTTCGCCGTGACTTTCCCGCCATGGCGTTCCACGACCTTTCTGCAAATGGCCAAGCCAATACCGGTACCGGAATACTCATGCTTACCGTGGAGGCGCTGGAAAGGCTGGAAAATTTTCCAGGTACTTCTCGTCGAACCCGATGCCGTTGTCCTCTACGAGGATTCGACATTGCCCGTTATTCTCTGCTCCACGGATATCGATGGTGGGGCTAACCTCCAAGCGCCGATACTTGATCGCATTCCCAATGAGGTTTTGGAACAGCTGGCGAAGTTGATTCGGGTCCCCCATGATGGTTGGCAAATTCCCCACACTCAACTGAGCACCCGCCGCTCTGATCTCCACTTCCATATCGCTGATCGCATCCCGAACCACATCGTCGAGCGGCGCGGGCTTGAACGATTCCCCTTTCGCCTCTATGCGGGAGTAATTGAGCAGAGCCGCGAGGAGCTCCTGCATACGGCAGGCCGATCCCGTGATGCGTGAAATGTAATCCCTGTTTTCCTCACTCCAACCATCGGCACCCTTGCTCGCCAGGAGCGACCCTAAGGTCTGGATCTTCCGAAGCGGTTCGTTCAAGTCGTGGGAGGCTATAAAAGCGAAATCCTGAAGCTCCCTGTTTTTTCGCTGCAGTTCTGTGGTGCGTTCCTGGACCCGCACTTCCAGCTCAGCATGAAGGGATTTATACCGTTGCTCGCTCCGGCGCAGTGCCTCCTCTGCCCGCCTGCCCTCAGAGACGTCCAGAACGAATGCAACACCTTCGGTTCGATCCTCGTTCACGGTTGCCGCCCCGAGTAGGACCGGAACGCGGCTGCCGTCCTTGCGGATGAATTCCTTCTCGTAAGGTGTGTCTAATCCTGTGGCCGCAAGCTCCTCAATAGCGTGTCGGTCCAGTGGCTCGTACTCCGGCGGAGTCATCTCTGCCCATTTCATCCGCCCGGCCTCGAAGTCCTCACGAGTGTAGCCGACCATCTCAAGGTACCTGTCATTGACCTCTGTAATGCGTCCGTCGAGGTGCCACGAGAACATACCCACGATCCCCGAGTGGTAGAACATCCGCAGCCGCTGCTCCCTCTCCCTCAGCTTCTCCTCGGCCTGCTTTCGCTCGGTAATGTCATTGAACATAATGGCGACCTGGCGGCTTTCCTGCCCGCCGACCCGATAGGCATACACTTCATACCATCGATGGAGTGCCTTGGCTTCGTGCATAAAATGAGCCGGCTCTCCGGTTATGGCGACTTTCCCGTAAATCTCAAACCAATGCGCTTCGTGGTCCTGGGCAAGGTCGCGCATCAGCTTCCCCCGCGCATCGTGCAACCCGGTCTGCCTCTCGAATGCGCTGTTGATTTCCAGAAATCGATAATCAACGGGGTTGCCCTCCGGGTCAAATACCATCTCGACAATACAGAACCCTTCGAGCATCGTATCAAACAGGGTGCGATACCGCGTTTCCGACTGCAGCAGTGCTTTCTCGCTCTCTTTGCGAATCCGTGCCATTTCCAGGTGGGCACCGACACGCGCCAACAGCTCCCGGGCGCTGAAGGGCTTGATCAGGTAGTCATCGGCCCCATGCTGCAGCCCTTCGACTCGGGACTCTTCTCCGGCGCGGGCAGAAAGGAGAATCACGGGGACCGTCTTGAGCAGTTCATCCGCCCGGATTTCTCGCAACAGGGCGAAGCCGTCCAGGCCGGGCATCATGATATCGCTCAGGATCAGGTCCGGTCGGCGCTCCCGAGCCGCTGAAAGGGCAGCCTGTCCATCCGGGACAGGCTTGACGTTGTATCGTTCGGACAGGATGCGCACCAGGTACTGCCGCATGTCCGCGTTGTCGTCAGCCACGATGACCCAAGGTCGTTTTTCGTCCGGTTCCTGCGGAGAGGGGATGGGCAGCAGCTCGTTCTTGGGGATCGCTTCAATGCCCTCCTCGACGGCCGGCTGTTCCGGAAGCCACCGGAGCGCCTCCTCTACAAAGGGGGCCGCACCCACTGCTGTCGACGCCAGATTGCGGGTGGCGTCAATTCTATCCTGTGGCAGGTGGTCTTTGCCGAGCGGCACCCTGACGATGAAGGTCGTGCCCTCGTTTAGTCGGCTTTCGGCTCGGACGGTCCCGCCGTGAAGTTTGATCAACTCCTGAACGAGAGCCAGTCCGATGCCGCTTCCTTCGTGGGTGCGGCTTCGCATGTTCTGCACGCGGTGGAAGCGCTCAAAAATGCGCGGCATCTCCTCGGCGGGAATCCCCACCCCGGTATCCCGGACGCGCAGCTCCGCCGCCCCGTCCGCTGCCCGGAGGGAGACCTCGATCTCTCCCTCCAGAGTGAATTTGAAGGCATTGGAAACAAGGTTCAGCACCACCTTTTCCCACATGTCCCTATCGACATAGACAAGCTCTGGGAGTCTTTGACAAACAACCGAAAGCCGAAGTCCGGCTCGCTCCGTCGCCGCCCGGAAAACACTGGCCAGTTCGGTGGTGAACGCGGCAAGATCGGTCGGCTCATACACCGCTTGAACCCTGCCCGCCTCGATGCGCGAAAAATCAAGCAGGGTATTGACCAAGCGTAGAAGCCTGAGGCCGTTCCGGTTAACGATTTCCAACTGTCCTTTGGCGGCCGGAGGAAGACCGACATTGCTGGTGGCCAGCAAATCCTCCACCGGCCCGAGCATGAGCGTCAGAGGGGTCCGGAACTCGTGGCTCACGTTGCTGAAGAAAACGGTCTTGGCGCGGTCGATCTCGGCCAAAGCTTCCGCACGTTTCCGCTCCTGCTGGTAGGCCCGCGCGTTGGCGACAGCCGAGGCGATCTGCCCGGCGGCCACCTCGAAGAACGTGCGGTAGCCTTCGTCTAGGGGCCGCACCGGGCTCACCCCCGAGATCAGGATTCCGGAGGGTTTCTCATGCGCAGCAAACTGGATGGGCAGGAGAATCGCCCGGGTGGCTGGTTGCTTCCAAGGTCCGGAAGACAGCGGGTTCAAGCGCGCCGGCAGCTTATCGATCACCTGAGCAACTCCCTCGTGTAAAACCCGCCCCAGTGGCCAGCCGTCGAGGTCTTCCGCTTCGGTTTCCGGACATGAGAGACGATCCCTCTCATCAGTGCCGAATCCCGCAATGCCGGTCCTGAAAGCAGTGCGGCCGTCTTCTCCCAGCAGGTAGAACAAGGCAAAAGGCACATCGGCAGGATTACCCGAGAGCGTCTTCATGGCCATCTCCACGGCCGCTTCCGGACTCTTGCCCAGGGCGGCCTGGGCAGCCAGTTCGCGGAGGGTCTTCAGACGCCGCTCCCCGACGACCTTCTCCGTCGTCTCCTGGCAGGCGCAGAACATGCCTTCCACTATCCCGCCTTCGCCGCGTATGGGACTGTAGGAGAAAGTGAAGTAGGTCTCTTCGTCATAGCCGCTCCGGTTCATGAGCAGAAGCAGGTCTTCCGCCCACGTCCCCTCGCCCTTGTTGAAGACATGATGCCAATGCGGCCCGAGGATGTGCCAGATCTCGGCCCAGACCTCCTGTGCCGGTCGGCCGAGCGCCCATGGATGCTTTCCCGCGAGGACGGAGATGTAGGAGTCGTTATAGAGCATCGAGCGGTGTGCCCCCCAGGCGATGAACATAGGGTAGCGCGAACTCAGACAGATACTCGCTGCCGTCCTCAGGCTCTGGGGCCACGAATTCGGGGGACCTAGAAGAGTCTGTGACCAATCCATGGAGCGCATGAGAGCCCCCATTTCTCCCCCTCCGGAGAGAAAGCTGTGCGCCTCCACGGGGGTAAGGTTCTTCTCGGGCACGAGGATTCCTCCGAAAAAAAAACAGATGGGCAAATGGGATCAGGGTAACTAAACTCGCGACTTAGGTCAACATTTCGGAGAATGATCAGGTGTTGAATTCAGCTTGAGGTGGGGCTTGGAATGAGGATCAAGGACCTTTACCACAAGGCGAAACCGCGCTGGCTCAGCAGGTCGAAGCCGCAGTTCAAAACGGTTTGGACCGTTTCAGCGAGCAAATTACACGGGTGGAGGTCCACCTGAGCGACGAGAACAGCGACAAGAAACTCGGCGCCGGCGAAAAGCCCTGTATGCTGGAGCCCGTCTAGCCGGCCTCCAGCCCATATCGGTGAGTCACCAGGCTCCGGAGTCTGGAGCAGGCCGTCGGCGGCGCTGTCGAGCAGTTGAAGAGTTCCCTCGAGTCCACCCTCGGGCGGTTGGGCAAACGCTGACGGTTTCCAATGTAAAGAGCAATCCTCCCGCTACCAGTTTCAGGCCTCCATTGAATGTTAGGACTGCCAGATGTAACCTTCAAGCCCTCTGGGTGCCTGGGAGCCGGCCCCTTGAGCCATGACCCCTTACCTCATTGTTGCATAAGAACAAGGGCAATGTCGTCTCAAAAATGCGGAGGCTGCATGGATTATGGAGGAATCTTGTCGGTAATGAATATCGAGGCATGCCCCTCTCAATCTCACTGCCGGTGAATTCCTGTAGGATGGGT
>JAGVAP010000105.1 GCA_020060215.1 Deltaproteobacteria bacterium
CATGAACGCTTCGGATTGCAAGAAATACGAGACATGCAACGCCCCCATCTGCCCGTTGGATGAGCAGAGCCTGAAGTGCGGCATCTGGTACCCGGACGAGGAGGTCTGCCCCATAAGGGATTACGTGGCGCTCCCCTGGGTGCAGAGCCAGAGAAAGATCCTCAAGAGGGCGGGCAGAACGGATCGGTACTTCACCCTCTCCATGCTCGAGCGAAACTGCATCGTCAAGGGTGGGATCGAGGGTCTCGATCCGGACGAGGCGGAAGAGCCCCAGCTGAAGAAGTGGCTGCGGGCCCACCCGGAGAAAAAGGCGCTGTCCGACAAGGACCGGGAGAGGATTGGCCGGCGTCTGGCCAGGTCGCGAACAGGGTCACGTCCCGAGGGGTCGACATCGCACCCGCCGGCACCCGGTCCGTGACCCGAATTTTACCCCCCTGAGACTGGGGCTGAACGAGATTCATTCAGCCCCAGACAATGCTCGAACGGGGGTACCCGACCTCAACCCATAGGAGACTATGGACCGGGGGAAGGGGGGTCGAAAAACCATTGCGACAGGTCGCCGGAAACCGTTTTTTGATCATCTGAGATCACGAGGAGGAAAACCCATGCTGAATACCGTTGCCCTAATCGGCCGGCTCGGTGCCGACCCCGAGATACGCTACACCCCCTCCGGGGTACCGGTCGCCAACTTCAGGATTGCCGTGAACGAATTCTGGACCGGGCAGAATGGGGAGAAGCAGGAGAGGACCCACTGGTTCTCCTGCATCGCCTGGAAGAACCTGGCCGAGGTTGCGGAGAAGTATCTCTCCAAAGGCTCCCAGATCGGGATCTCCGGATCCCTCCGGCAGAAGACCTGGCAAACCGATGCAGGGGAGACCCGTTCCATGGTGGAGATCGTCGTCCGAAACCTGACCATGCTGGACAGGAAGAAGGAAGAGGCGCCGGCGGTTGCCGGGGATGAAATCCCATTCTGAACGGATCACTGGAAAAGGCCTGACTACAACTGACCGATGACGGAAAACAGACCCATGGCGGGTGCAAACCATCTGAAGCAGTATTACCGGGTAGACGAGGTGGCCGAGTATTTCGCCGTCTCAGTCAGGACTGTCTACCGCCTCATCGACGAAGGGGAGCTGAAGCGGACCAAGATCCGGGGGTGCTTGAGGATACCGCTGTGGGAAATCGAGCGGTACGAGAAGGAACTGGAAAAAGGGGTGGCCGATTTACCGTGACCATGTTCAGGATCTTTCCTTATAATTGATCCGTATTCCATGGAGAGCGCGATGCAAGACCCGATACGCACCAAACCCCTGAAGACCAACCACGGCAAAGACTTCGATTTCTATGTCCGGGAAGAAGTCAAAAAAGGCATTCTCAGGCTCGAGAGGATCCCGAAGGAAATCCTGGGTACGCCCCGAGACCTGGAAATCTACCGGGCAGTGAGAAAGGGCAACTTCATCGTAGACTGGGTGAACACGGCAGAAGACAAGGATTATTGCTGTGAGTACTGGGCCGATCTGAAAATCGGCCGGGGTCCATGCGGATACCGGTGCCCGGACTGCTTCCTCATTTTGACCCACAGGGTGAAGGCCGATCCGTCCAGGCATACCCTCTACGAGAACAAGGCCGATTTCGTTGCGGCCGTTTCTTCCTGGCTCAAGAAGCCGAGCCGGAGGACCTCTCTGGGGCTCGGGATAGATTGCTCGGACAGCCTGCTCTACGAGGGGGTAACAGGCTATGCCCGAACCTTAATCCCTCTTTTTGCAAGTGCCGAAACCAACCCTTATCAGAGGCGCCTGGTCATGCTGACGAAATCCGCCAATGTCCACTACCTGAAGGGGCTTCCCACGGAAAATGTCGTGGTGAGTTTTTCCCTGAACCCCCAGAAGATCACCGACATCTTCGAGGGCAGGTTCCCCGATGGATTAAGGGTCACCCCCGCAATCGCAGACCGCCTCCATGCCTCCAGAGAGTGTGAGCGCATGGGCTTTGAGACCAGATGGAGGATCGATCCGATCATCCCTGTCGATGGCTGGCAGGATATCTACAGGGAGTTCTTCCTGGAAGTCTCCGGCCTGAATCCCCGGAGGATCACCCTCGGCATATACAGGGCGATGGGGAATGGGTTGAAGAGGTTCTCGGAAAAATGGGGCCTGAAGCCGATGCCGTGGTCACCGCCCGAGAAACTGGCAAGAGATGGAGGCGTGCACTATCAACTGCCGAGGGAATCCAAAATTGAGATCTACAAGGAGGTCAAGGGAATGATCGATGCGGCTTGGCCACCCGAAAGAAGGCCTGAAATAGGTCTTTGCAAGGAAACAGGCGCGGTCAGGGATGCCTCCGGGATCACAGGCAGGCGCTGCAACTGCGAGTAGTAATCACGGTAGGGGGAATTTTCAGTTCATCGCTCTCTTATCCTCCCTCAACCCTTTAAATGACTGTGCCGCAGCAGCCTTTTTTGTCCACGAGCAGGAATTCACCTCGACGAAAAGCTCCGGCCCTACGCAAAAGACGCCCTCCCCCCCCCCGAAGGTCGGCTCCTCTTTTCGGATCCGATCGAGCTTCCGGCCGATGGAATCGAGCGGTCGCTGAATCCGGTCCCGACCCTACCCGGTACACGAGCTGGCCCTCGTCCATGTAAGCGAGCAGCAGCGCACCGAAGTTCCTCCACGAACCCTTGACCCTGGTGAACCCCACAACAATGAAGTCGTCCGACTTCGTGAACTTGAGTTTCAACCACGATCGGGTCCGTCCTTGGAAGTAGCTGCTGGTCGCCTTTTTGAGACGATCCCTTCCATGGACGTGCTCTGTGTAGGAGAGTGCCTTTCGGATTTCCGATGCCGTCTTTCACCAGCTGTCCTGGGGGATCTTTCATCCCTCGTTTGATTTTTCGTTGACTTTGCGATCGCCGGGTGCTAGGTTCACAAATGTCTACCTATGGGGAAAGAAACGGTTCAATTGACCTCGCGGAACATGCAGGTCCTGGGTTTTATCCGGGAGTACGCAGGATTGCATGGATACCCCCCTTCCATACGAGAGATCGGCGCCCATCTGGGCGTAAGCGGCACCCTCGGGGTGGTCAAACACCTGAAGATCTTGGAGCGAGGGGGCTATATCCGGCGGATGCGAGGGAGATCCAGGGGGCTTTCCCTCACTACTCCGGTTTCCAGAGGCGCTATCCCCATTGTGGGAACCGTCAGGGCCGGGGCGCCGCAGCCTGCCATAGAAGACATCGAGGGATACCTCTCCATAGCCGACTCCCGTCTTATTCGGCGAGGAGCTTTTTGCCTCCGTGTGAAAGGGGATTCCATGATCAACGCCCATATCCTTGAAGGAGACCTGGCCCTGGTGCATCCTCAGCCCACAGCGGAAAATCGAGACATCGTGGTCGCCCTGATGGACGGGGAAGCTACCCTCAAGCGTTTCTTCAGGGAGCGGGATGGGATTCGTCTCCAACCGGAGAATCCCAAGATGGAGCCGATCAGCATTCAGCCCGACGAGGGCGAGTTGACCATTGTGGGTAAGGTGGTAGGGATCTTCAGGGACCTTCATTGACCGGAAAGAGGATCGGGTGTTAGGATGCGACCCCGAAGAATCGACAGGAAGGATTTGCAGACGGGCGGTCCTGCCCTAGGGGCTTCATAGCAGGGATCGCGCCGCATTTCCTTCACTGCGGGCCATGGATCATGACCATTTTTTGGGGCGACGCATCCGAGGATTGGGAGTGTTCTTTGCAGAGTCGATGACGGATTAAACCGTAAGAAGTGGGGCAAAAATGGTCGCTGTTCCCCAAAAAGATTGGAAGAAAGAGTTTGGTCTCGATGACCGAAAGCCGCCGGACTTCTTCTCAAGCGTTGAGCAACTGGAGGAGGCAGCGGGCAAGGCGCCGCAGCCCCACACCCTTCGCCGTGCCTTTCAGCAGCTTGAGATCGATGGCGTACTCTGCCAGGAGCGCAGTCCGGTCATCTATTTTCGCCAGGTCAGGGAAATTGATCCCACCGACATCATCCGTCTTCATCGCTCTTTCTGGAACCAAGGGATAGCGCCGATCCTCGTCATCATTGCCCCGGACGAGGTTCACGTCTACTCGGGCCTCATTCCCCCGGAAATCACTCCCACAGAAACCGGTCAGGCACCCGGACTTGTCCAGAGACTCAACCGCGTTCAGGAGGAACTTCGATCTTTCCTGCTTTCCGTGGAATCAGGCGAGTACTTTCACGCTCATCGGCCCTCCTTCGACCCCCTTAAGCGGGTCGACCGGGACCTGCTCCGCAATCTGCAATCCACGCGGGAGAAGCTTGGGCGGGTCAAGGCCGCGCGGGTTGACCCGCAGACGCTTGATGCGCTTCTTTGCCGATTGGTCTTCACCTGCTATCTCTTTGATCGTGACATTATTGACGGCGCCTACCTCAAGGAGCTCGGCATCGACGGCGCGAAGCACCTGAGAGACATACTCGCGAGTCAATCCCGAGCACATGGGAAAGCCGACCTCTACACGCTGTTCCGGCAACTTGGAAATGACTTCAACGGCGATCTCTTCACGGCCGACCTGGAGACGGAGGGGTCCCGGATCGAGGTAGAACACCTTGAGATCCTTGACAACTTTTTCCATGGCACCGATGTTCAAACCGGGCAGCGGGCATTCTGGCCCTATGATTTCAGTTTCATCCCGATAGAGACGATCAGTGCGATTTACGAATACTTCCTGAAGACGGCCGGGGAGGAGCGGAGGAAGGAGACCGGCGCCTTCTATACCCCAAGGTTTCTGGCGGAATTCGTCTTGGACTTGGCCTTGGAAGGGGAGATTTCGCTGCTCGACAAACGGTTTCTGGATCCCGCTTGCGGCTCGGGGATTTTCCTGGTCGGATTGTTCAACCGCATTGCCGAAGAATGGAAGTTGAGGAACCCCGGGGCGCGCTACGACCGCCGCGCCAAGGGCCTGATGGACGTTCTCCGGAAGAACCTCTTCGGCATGGACAGCAACCTCAGTGCGTGCCGGATCACGGCATTCAGCCTTTACCTTGCCTTCCTTGACCAGTTGACCCCACCTGATATCCAGAAGTTGCTCGGCAAATGGGATCGCCTTCCCCACCTGGTTTCCACTGCCGGCGAAAAGAGTGTGAATCGGCCGTCCGGGACAATCCGTTGTGCCGATTTCTTTGCGGAAGATGGGACCTTGCCTCTTGAGGCCCATGTCATTGTCGGCAATCCTCCATGGGGGCCAGTCATGAAGAATAAGCCGGCGACCAATGGGGAGATCTGGTGTTCCAAGCGCAAGCTGGAGCATCCCAATCGTGAAAAATCCATTCCGTTTATCTGGAAAGCCCCTACACATTTGGGAAACGATGGGAAGGTGTGCTTCGTCCTGCCGCACGGCACGCTCTTCAATCATAACGACACTGCCATCCGTTTTCAGCAGTCGCTGTTGCGGGCCCATGCCGTTACCCGCGTAGTCAACCTGACCGATTACCGGTTCTTTCTCTTTGAGGAATCCCTGGCGCCGGCCCTCGTCATTCGCTATCGCAAGGAGAGGCCGAAAGACAGCTCTCAACTGATTGAGTACTGGGCGCCGAAGACGGACTGGGCCGTCAGGCAGGCCGAGATCTTAAGGGTCCTCCCGCAAGACCGATCGCGTTTTACCATTCGCGAGGTGCTAGACGATCTTAGAAGTGACGACGCACCGCGAATATGGAAAGAGCGGTTCTGGGCGACACCGAGAGATCGGCGGCTCCTTGACCGGCTTTCGATCATGCCGCGGTTGCGAGACAGGGTATCTCAATCCAGGCGGGGGGCGGCCAAACGGTGGTTGATCGCCGAGGGGTTTCAGCCTCTGGGTAAGAACGACGACCCGGCCGAGGCGCAGATTCTTACCCTTCCGTCGCGCCTGTTCGTGAAGGCCACGGCAAAGGAGTTGAATCTTTTCCTTCTGGAAGATGACTGCAGGGAGCTGCCCTCCCAGGAGGTTGCGGTTCGCGCACGCTCCAACAAGAACATTCAAGTATTCAAGGCTCCGCACGTCCTTGTGACGAAAGGCTTCCGCGCTGCCTTTGCGGATTTCGACGTATCGTTTCGGCATGCCCTGCGCGGCATCCATGGGCCAAAGTCGGATCGCGATCTCCTGATCTTCCTTGCGGCCTACCTCCGCTCGGATCTTGCCAGGTTCTTTCTCTTCCACACCTCGTCCAATTGGGGGGTGTACCGCCCTGAGGTCCATGTCGAAGAGCTGCTCCGGCTGCCGTTTCCGCAACCCGAGGAAACGCATGATTCGAAGCGCTGCCATGCCATCGTTCGTGAGACCGCGGCTATTGTTACCGGCGCTTCGAATGAGGCATCCCGGGACTTTGTCGACCGCGAAGGAGTCGTGCGCCGCGCGCGGGAATCCCTTGGCAGGCTGATCGAGGAATACTTCGACATCGACGATATCGAGCGGATGCTGATTGCCGACACGGTCCAGGTCGTTATTCCGAGCGTTCAGCCGCGTGGAGAACGGAGCGTGCCGACCATCGTTCAAAGCGACGATTCACTCCGTGTTTCATATACCAGGCTGCTCTGTGAGCGGCTCAATGGGTGGGCGAAGCAGGAGTACAGGGTACACGGCAGAAACCTTGCCGATCCCTCCATTGGGGTCGGAATGGTCGTTCTCGAAAAGACCGGCCGTGAAGAGAAACCGGCTCAATCTTCCAATAGCGATCGCGAGTTCCTGAAAGCCATCGATCACCTCCAGCAGACCGCCGCCAAAAGTTACGCCACCTCAGAAATGGTACAAGGCTTGACGGTGTTTCATAAGAACCTGCTCTACATCACGAAACCGCTGGGACAGCGGTTCTGGACCGACACGGCCGCGCTCAACGATGCCGACGAGATTGCCGCCACGATCCTCACCCGGTCGGCTCGGGAGTGGGAATGACGGCCGGAGATCCATCTTATTGGGATGACTTCTTCCAGCAGGACCTGCTGCCAAGTGTTTTTTCCCATATCATCTTAACGTGGGAGCAGATGCCAAAGCCGGGACCGTCGGACCTTGAAGATGCGATCTCTCTCAAGCTTTACTCGGCCCTGATCAAAGGCAAGGACCGCAACGCTCATGCATTTTCGATCCACTATCAGGACGTAGAGGTCGATACGGACCTGGCCAAGGAGACAGGAAGGAAAGACATCGTATTCTTGCCATCCCATCAAGAGGAGATCTATTTGTGTGTTGAGGCGAAGCGCTTAAATGCCCTGGTCTCAGGCATGCGCCGCTCGCTCGCCGGCGAGTATGTCAAGGACGGTATGCAGCGATTCGTGGACGGCAAGTATGGCCGATTCGTTCGGCACGGGGCAATGCTTGCCTATGTCCTCGATGGAGACACCGACCGGGCCATGCGGAACGTCGAGAAAAACATAAGCAAGCGTGTTGTAGAGCTCCGGATGGAGAAAAACGGCGGCTTCGTCGCATCGACGGTTCGCCCCAAGGACCCCCGGGCAAAGGAAACGCGCCATCATAGAGCGTACGAGAAGGCGGTTTTCCGCATCCATCACCTTTTCGTGTCAGGGTGAGGAAACCGAGCGGATAGCATGACTCGACCATCCCATGTCGAGGGAGGCTGAAATATGGTGGATTTCTTCGTCAGCTACAATAAGAATGATCGGCTTTGGGCAAACGGTATCGCGGAATGGCTGAAGCAAGCCGGCTATTCTTGCGTGAGCCAAGAGGCGGATTTTCAGGCTGGTTCAAATTTCGTCCTGGAGATGGACAAGGCGACGAGAGCGGCACAAAGAACCATCTCGATCTTATCTCCCGATTACCTCGATGCGCTTTACACCCACCCCGAGTGGGCTGCTGCATTTGCACGGGACCCCAAGGGAGAAAAACGGTTGCTCATACCGGTTCGGGTCAGGGACTGCACCCTCTCGGGGCTGCTCGCACAAATCGTCTTCATCGATCTTGTCGGACTGAACGTGGAAGATGCGCGCCAGGTGCTCCTGGACAAGATCAGGGGTACCGGTGATAGAGGTGCTGCAGAACCGGTGGAAGGACGCTCATCGGAGACAGGTGGTAAGAAGCGCCGGCCGTCCCGACCATCGCGGAACACAACCAAAATGATTCATCTCGAAGACAGCATCAATAACGGAATTATTGCCAATTCGCTCAATATCGGACCTCGGCGAAAATCCACCATAAAGCTGGCCCCGCCCTCCGGTACGATAGCGGCCGACCGCGACAGGAGAAACTACGTCAAGTATCTGATCGACCGATACAACGAATTCAAGAAGGCGGACACTACCGTTGACCGTTTCAAATACGCCGTGATTTACGATGCGATAAAGCGAAGGTACAAATGCAAGTGGGACTTCCTTCCTCTGGAGAAATTCGAGGACTTGGCCCTCTATCTCCAGCAGAGAATTGACGGCACGATTTTGGGCAAGGTGAGGAAAAGCGGTGGACACCGAAATTATTCCGCCTTCTCGGACTTCCTGAATGGAGCGAAATAGGCTCGCTCGGGAGGGATGAAGGAGCCTTCCGGTACGACAGCATCGGCGTGAACAAGGGCGCCTACCGCCACGACGCACCTCGGCCCCACCTCGGCCCCTTGGAGAACGGTTGCGCCAGTGGCTACGTACACGGACTGGGCCAAGGTGCAACCCAGCACGGTTGCATGGGGTCCGATGAATGCATGATCGGCGATCAGCACGGGATGTGGGGTGATTCCCAGGGCTGTAGCCCTGATCACGGCGTTCTCGCACACGACGACGCCGTCCCCGATCCGAACTATGGAAGCCTCGGAATTCAGGGCGGCGCCATACACGACCCGAGACCGCGCGCCAACCTCCACATTGCCTACGAGAACGGCGGTCGGGGCAATACAGGCTGATTCGTTCACGCGCGGCTCGTTTCCCCGATGCGATACATCACCTGTCCCTGCTACCTGATTGACAGGTTGCTTGGATATCGGGTATCAATCCCTCCATGACAAAGGACAGACTGATCGAAACCATCAAGAAAATCCTCAATACGGATCTCGATTTCAGCTACCTAACGAAGCTCACCGAGAAGGAGCTTGAGACCCTTGTTGCGTGCATACGGGACAGGGTGGATAGGGCTGCAAAGTAGCTTGAGAAGAATGTCCCAAAGAGCTTCGCAGAGCCACAAGAGCTGGGCGGAAGGATCTCCCGAGCTCTGCCCAGCCTCCATTACCCCTCAGATCAACCAGGTCAAAAGTTCGGTGGTGGATTTGGAATCTCGGACCCCTATTGACAACCCACCCTTACAAATTCTAGCCATTAACCATTGATATGATATAAGATCACCCAATCTCGATTAACGGGTCGACACATGGGTGTTCACGGAAGGCTCTTTCTCCTCCTTCTTATCGTGAGCCAATTCGAAGGGACAGGCGTTGGGCTTGCCATTATCCACCGTCTCGTCACCTGCCACGGCGGACGGGTGTGGGCGGAAGGCAGGCTAGGTGGAGGAGCGACCTTTTTCTTCACCCTGAAGGGGAAGGAAGGGAATCAACAGGGTCGCCTATTGGCCAAGACCCGGTAAAAACCGGCCTCGGCAACCATCCTGAGGAGGTTGTCGAATCAAGATAAGGCCTTCCCGATTGCTTTCTCTTCACAGACCGGTTATCTTTTACTCTCTTGGCTTCTCTCCTTATGAACTTAACGGGCAAAGAGGTGGCATATGGAAAACGCATCCGACTTCTCTCAGCCCATGGTCTTCTTCGCCGAAGATGACGACGACTTCCTCTACATCGTACGGCACGCTCTTGACCAAATCCGATCTGGCGAGATAGTCAAACCCGTTGGAAGCTTCGGGGAACTGATGAAATGCCTGGGATCTGGAGAGTATCCTCATCTCATTATACTCGACCTCAATACTTCCCCAAATGACTGGCGTGGAGCCCTCCGAAATCTCAGAGGGGACAAGCGCTGCAAGAACATACCTATTGTGATCCTTTCAGCCTTTATCGAGCAGGATGACATTGATCTCTGTGAAAGCTACGGTTGCGCGTGTATCCGGAAACCGGAGAGCTTCGAGGGTTGGAAGACCTGCCTGGAAGAGATCATCCGGACGAACTTCACATTAGGCGTAAGTGAACGAAATTTAATGAGTTACCCCCCCCCCCTAGTAAATGAATTTGTATTCTTTCCTGGTTGATTTCCCTGGACCTTTGCTCCGGCATGGGCTTTGGTGAGGGCTCTTCCAACCCCGGGAACCGTCAGGCATGAGGAGACACGGGGCGGCTGGTATTGCCAACTTAAGATTTGATTCGCTTCACAGGCAATGTGACAATAAAGGTGGACCCTTTGCCCGGCGTGCTCCTGGCCGTGATCTTTCCTCCGTGGCGCTCCGCGATCTTCTTGCAGATGGCAAGTCCGATGCCTGTCCCCGGATACTCATGCTTTCCGCGGAGGCGTGGTGGTGGACGCATCCACCGGGGAGACCGAGGCACTCAGGATCTTCCCGGAGACCCTCCCAAAAGACAGCCCAGGCATCGTCATTGTTCAACATATGCCCGAGCATTTTACCACCGCCTTCTCAAGCCGGTTAAACCGCGTCTATCAAATAGAAGTGAAAGAGGTATCCGACAACGACACGGTCCTCAAAGGGAAGGGCGCTGATCGCCCCCGGGAATCATCACACCCAGCTGAAACGAAGCGGCGCTCGCTACTATGTGGAAGTCAAGGACGGCCCGCGCGTGAGCGCCATCGGCCTTCGGTGGACGTGCTCTTCCGCTCCGCAGCACGTTATGCCGCAATACCTTCGGGGTCATCATGACCGGCATGGAGGACGACGGGGCGAGGGGGCTTCTGGAGATGAAAAACGCCGGTGCCTTCACAATTTCGTCATATCGATCGGAGGCCTCCTTTTGCTCAAAAGTCCCCCTCTTTCACGTAAGCGTAGCTCCAAAGCGTTACCTGTAGGAGGCAGGACTTGATCCATGCATGGTGCATCTTCTCGACCTCTTCGGCGGAGTGTCCTTTCTTGGCCAGGAAGGGTTTCAGTGTGAAGGTCACCGGGAAGAGCACCGCAACGAGGTCGCGAAAGGGAACGATGTCGGCCGCGGCATAACCATCGGTTTGGTTCTTCTTGGAGCGGTGGTGACGAAGGCTGATCTCGTACTGGTAATCGAGCCATTTCTGGTCGTACTCGGCACGAGAGGTATCGAGGATCCACTGCCCGAACCTCTTCCGGACTGCGGCCAGGTAGTCATCGATCGGCTTGCCATCCCTGTCCTTGAATGCGGCGAGCAGATGGGGAGTGGAGCCGATGAAGCCGTACCAGACATCCAAGATCTCCTCGACCTGGTCCTTCAATACATCATGGGAGAGCCGGAGGTATTTAAAGTCCTCATAGGAAAAGAGGACGTTCTTTTTCATGAGATCGAACTCGGCAAGCGTGACGGGAGAACGGGGAACCGCTTCGGAGCCGTAGATGTAACCGGGAATATTCTCCGTTGTTTTCATAGGTCGTATCCTTTCGTGTCTAGGTGTTGTGGCATTGGAGCATTTTCATAGAATATAGACAGTGTGCCCGGCCTTTCAAGACTGTACCTTTCGCTGGCTTGGTCACCCAATGGTTCAGAAGAATTCAGAAACAAGATCCGGATCGGTCTCTGAAGGCGGGATTCCTGTTGCCTCCATGGTGGAAAGCATCGTCGGATGCAAGTGGTCGGTGTGCCTGCTTCTTCTTATTGCCGACGGATACAGCCACCACCGTGCATCGCTGCGGGGTTGTTCGGGGCGGTCGGCGAAGGTGATGAACAAACGGCTGCGGAAGATGACCCGTTTCGATATCGTGCGACGGACGGTGTTCGGAAAAAAGCCCCCTTTCGAGGTAGAGTACGTGTTGACCCCCTACGGCCGTTGCTTCATGGTGATCCTTGAGGAGATGCGCCGGCCCCAGGCAGCAATGGACAATGGAAGTATTTGAAGCCAAGATTCTCGACATTCTTTAGGGGCTCAGACTTCCTACAGCCCTTTTGTAAACGGCTTTCCCGATATAATAATCCCATTGCGTTTCGACGTGGGTGGCCTCTGCCCGGGCAAGCGCCGTCTGCGCATCAAGGAGCTCTGTGATGGTATCGGCCCCCACCTCATAGCGCGCGCGGGTCGAGCGCATGCTTTCCTCCGCATCCAAGACCAATACCTTGGCCGCTTCTACCGCTTGATACGTTTCTTCCAGTTTCCAGTAAGCTGCCCATACTTCCTGCTGTACGTCTTGAATGAGTCGCGCTATCTCAGCCTCTTCTTTCCTTAATTCAGCCTTCTTCCTTCCCAGTTTATGCTTTCTCGAAAACCCGGTGAAAATGGGGAATTCAACAGAAACTCCGAGAAGCCACTCTTCGTCTTCAGGGAGAAAATCCTCGTCTCGCCACCCGTAGCCTCCATCGGCCCGGAGAGTGGGGCCAAAGGCGCTCCTTGCCTCACTCACTCCGTGTTCGGCCGCCGCAATCCGATAAAGGGAATGTTTGATGACCGGCCGCGCACGAACGGCCTGCCTGAGTCCATCTGAGAGTTCCTGGTCAGTGGGGGAAATGATCGCTTCAGGCCGCGGTTCTATTTCCAGCCTCATTTCAACCGGCAGACCCATAGAGGTATTCAGGTTCCCCTGGGCTATGCGGACCGTACCATTGGTCCTTACCAGCGTAAGCTTCGCATTGGCGACCTCGACCTGTGCCCGAAGCACATCGGCTTTTGCGACCGCGCCTACTGCATAGCGGGATTTGACCAGACGGAGATGATCCTCAGTCCTCTCCAGGGTCTTTTCTGCGATAGACCGGGTTTCCTCTGCCGCCACCAAACCAAAAAAGGCATTGTGGACCTCAAGGGCTATATCCTGGCGAATCCTTGAGGCATCTTCTTCCGCAGCCCCTTGCAGGGCGTTGGCAGCGCGCAGTTGCGCGCGTCGCTTTCCGCTGTCGAAGAGCGTAAACCGGGCCTCCAGACCTGCACTCCAGTCATCGGTCGGCCCGATTGTGCTCGGGATTCCCGGGCGTAAGAGACCCTCCGGGAGGAAGGCGTGTTTCTGCCATCTGCCGTAGCCGGTTCTTACACCAATTTCCGGATAGTATGGCGCGCGAGCCTCTCCCACCGATTCCTTTGATATTGCAATACCCTCCTGGGCGGCTCGGTTCAGGGGGTTCTTGTCAAGGGCGATTCTGACGCACGTCTCAAGAGTCAGGGGACGGTTTTCGCCCGTTTCACGGACCGGGCGCTCCTTTCGCTCACCTTTCAATAGTTCTTCTTTTCCAGTTGCGACCGGATGAGCTGCCGGCCCGGTAAGATACTTTTCTATTTTCGGCACATCCGGTTTCTCCAGCCCGGCACACGCCGAAAGCCCAAACCCCATGAGAGCCAAGACGATTGCCGTTTCTCCAGCCTTGCACAAGCCCTTAAACATAGCATCCTCCTCTCGGCATCTCCGTGCCTAATCAGCATGGTGAAGTGACTTTCCCGCAGCATCGAGGTGCAATCTCTCCACGTAATGGACGAACTCCACATAGGCCTCCACGAACCCCCGGCCCGCATCGATGGTTTCATCGGCATGGTGTTTCCCTTCAACGGCCCTGGTGAAGCGGTCACGGATTCCTTCGGACACTGCCGCTGTTACGCTTTTTATAAGTCCATCCACCGAGCCGCTCTCGAGCGCTCTATCTGCGGCTGCAATCGCCGGATCCACCGCTCCGGCCGGCTTCAGGCCTGTATAAGCCTCTCCCTCTCCGGCCCGGTGAAGCCGAACTAGAGTCTCGAAGAAATACATGTCCGCGACCTCTCTTGCCTCCGGTCCCTTGGCCCGCACTGCCAGGGTCTTCTGAAAGGCCGCACGGATTTCCTCCTCATGGTCCTTTTTCACCCACTTGAGGACCGGTGTGACATCGCCCTTTTCAAGGGCCTTCTTTGCTGTCATTACCACTGGTCCGTCGAGAGCGTCACAGTGGGCAAAAACACCCTGAGGCAGTGCGAACGAAATTGCGCCAAAGACGATGGCTATCATCAAGACGCTTGTAAGAAATGACCTCGTTCTCATATGGAACCTCCCTATGTTTTCAAGGATCTTTAATATTAAAGGATTCCATGATGCTCTTCTTTCAGTTCCTCTGTTGGGGGCATCGGTTTTGCTCCCTTTGAGGTATTCTCTTTCTTTTCATCAGTAAGACAATTTCTCGACCACGAAGAATCCGGGCAATGTGTCAGCGTTTTCAAACACAAACCTTGCCCTCTCATTCCAGTAATCCTGCCACTCCGAGGTTTCTTCCGGGGTAGCCAACCCTTTAGCGACTTTGGTTCCCATCTCTGTACGCTCTGGGGTTATAGGTGGCCTTATCTTGTTCAAGTCATATCTTACACCTACCTTGGCCTTGGTGTCAGTCCGCTCGAATATCCATATCATTCTTGGTGGCGGGGTCCCTGCAGGGTTTTCAGTATAGGCCATCAAGTTTCGCCTGTTATATGCATGGCCGAACTCGGCTCCGGGAAATCCGGTTTTAGGTGCCGCGCCGGTGAGGAAGGTTATCACTTCTCCAAAAACGCCCACGTACCATTCGTCTTCCGCTCCCGGCATGGTGACCTTTATTTGACCGCGCACAGGGATACTACCAGGGTACAAAGCCTCCAGGGCTTTCCGGGTAATTGTCCAGGCCCCCGCAACTGCGCCGCAGGAATGGCCGGTCAGTTTGACGGCCTCCCGGTAAGTATAGGCTAAAGGCTGGTCTGCTTGTCCCAGGAGTTCCAGGAATGGTTCGTTTAAACTGATGGGCGGAACCTTATCGATATGCTCTGCAAACGAGCGGGGCTTCGGTGTTTTCCCCTCCGCCCAAAGGAGGCTCGGTAGGGCCATCCATGCTAATGCCAAAACCATAGCGAACCTCAGCCCTATATATCTGCACATATGAAACCCCCTCCTTCCTTGATTATACTGTCTATCGCCTCAATCCCAGGTCTTCTCTCGGAACACTCCCATCGGGGATCACGCGATGGTCTTTCGGAACCTCCTCGATGCAAGCCACAATGTAATAAGACCCATCACCGCCAGCGCCGCCATCTGTGGCCAGAGGATGCTCGGCCCCACCCCTTTCAGGAAAATCCCCCGGATGATCACGAGAAAATACCGGAGAGGATTGAGATAGGTAAGCCACTGGATGATTTGGGGCATGTTGGCGATGGGAAACATGAAGCCCGAGAGGAGCACCCCCGGGAAGTAGAAGAAAAAGGTGCTCATCATGGCCTGCTGCTGGGTCTGGCTGACGGTGGAGATCAGAAGCCCCGCCCCAAGCGTTGTCATCAGGTAGAGGGCCGTGGCAAAGAACAACAACAGGAGATTTCCCCTGATCGGGACCTCGAACCAGAATACGCCGATGACGGTAATCAGGATCACGTCGGCAAAACCGATCAGGGCGAACGGTACGGTCTTTCCCAGGATGAACTCCCTGGGTGTAATGGGGGTGACCATGATCTGTTCCATGGTGCCGATCTCCTTTTCCCGCACCACGGCCATGCTGGTGAGCATGAGGGTAATGAGCATGACGATGATGGCAATCACCCCCGGAACGTAGAAATTACGGCTTTCGAGGTTCTCGTTGAACCACGCGCGTGTTTGCATCTCCACCCACCCGGGCTCTAGTGCCGACCCTTTCAGACGGGTAAACCAGGTGACGAGGATCTTTTTGGAAAATTGCCCGACAATCCTTGCGCTGTAATCCAGAACGATCCCCGCGGTGTTGGAATCCGTTCCGTCCACAACAACCTGCAGTTGGGCCATGCGGCCTGCCCGGAGGTCTTCGTGAAAGCCTTTGTTCATGCGGAGAACGGCCTGCGCCTGACCCCGGTCGATAAGCTCCCGGGCCCGGCCGTCGTCGTTGATGTATTCGATGATGTCAAAATATCCCGACTCGGAGAAACGGGCCACGAGCTCCCGGCTTGCGACACTGTTGTCCTGATCATAGACGGCCGTGGCCACATGTTTTACGTCGGTGGTCACTGCATAGCCGAACACAAGCACCTGAATAATCGGCATGAGGAAGATGATGCCTTTCATCTTCGGGTCGCGAAAGATCTGGATGAACTCCTTGATGAGCATGTGCTTGATCCGTTCCCACATGGCTAGACCAGCTTCTTTCGAAATTTCAGGTTTGCCACTACCGCCATGAAGATACAAAAGGCGATCAGGAGCCCTGCCTCGACGGCAAGGATGTTCAACCCCACTCCTTTAAGATAGATGCCCTTGAGGAGAGTCACAAAATAACGGGCAGGGATGAAATAGGTGATAAACTGAATCGCCTCCGGCATGTTGCTGATGGTGTACATGAACCCGGAGAGCAGGAAGGAGGGTAGGAAGGTAAGGACCATGGCCAGCTGGCTGGCGAGGAGCTGACTCTTCGTCAGGATGCTGATCACCATGCCGAGCGACAAGGCTCCGGCCAGGAAGACGGCCGCCATCCCGAATAGGAGGGCTACGTTTCCCCGGAGAGGCACCGCAAACAGGAACTCTCCCATGATTACGGCAAGGAGCACGTCGAACATCCCGATGACAAAATAGGGGAAGAACTTCCCCACGATCAATTCGTGTCCCTTCACCGGCGTGGAAATGAGCTGTTCCATGGTGCCCCGCTCCCACTCGCGGGCCACGGTAAGAGAGGTGAGGAGCGCGGCAATCACCATCATGATGACTGCGATCAGCCCCGGGATGATGTAGTTCTTGGACTCCATGTCCGCGTTGAACCACACCCTGGGACGAAGATCGACCGGGGGGCTTAGCGTGCGGCCCCCGACCCGGTGAATCTCCCGGATGGCCATATCTTGCGAATAACCCGACGCCACGGTCTCGGCATACCCGATAGCAATGGTCGCCGTGTTGGAATCGCTCCCGTCCACAATGAGCTGAATCGGGGCGGGCCTGCCGGAATCCATTCGTCCGGCGAAATTCGTCGGAACCACGAGCCCTACAAAGGCCCTGCCGGAATCGATGGCTTCCTCCAATCCCTTGTAACTGGAGACATGCCCTACGATGGAAAAATAGGGCGAGCCCTGAAAACGGCTGATGAATTCCCGGCTCCCGTGGGAATGATCCTGATCCCAGACCGCCATGGGGACATTGTCCACGTCGAGGGTGAGGGCGTACCCGAACAAGACCAGGAGCAGCATCGGGATGGCGATCGCCATGGCGAGGCTTCTGGGGTCTCGGAAAATATGGATGAACTCCTTTCGGGCAACGGCCCACGTACGCATCGCCTTCACCGCGCCACCTCCCTTTGAGGTTTACCCGCCCGGTCGCGGGCTTCGATGAGGGAGACAAAGACATCTTCGAGGGAGGGGACAATCTTCTCTATCCGTTCGATCCGGTACCCCTTGGCCTGGAGGCCTTTTCTCACGGAATCGGAAGCCTCATCAGCGTTACTGACGACCACATGCAATCCCTTCCCAAACAGGGCGCTCTCCTTCACCCCTTCGACTTTTTCCAAATCCACCATGGCATCCTGGGGCCGATCGCAGATCACCTCCAGGATGTCTTCCTGCATGAGCTCGTTCTTGAGCGTTCCCGGCGAACCCAGGGCGATCAGCTCCCCCCGGTATATCAGCCCGATCCTGTCGCAGTACTCGGCCTCGTCCATATAGTGAGTGGTCACAAACACCGTGACATCCTTGCCGGAGAGCTCGTAGATCAAGTCCCAGAACTGCCTGCGGCTGATGGGGTCCACCCCCGAGGTGGGCTCATCCAGAAAGATGATGGGCGGCTCGTGCAGAATGGCACACCCCAGCGACAATCGTTGTTTCCATCCGCCGGAGAGAATGGCCGTCTTGGACGACCGGTGCTCCTTGAGCCCAGCCATCTCGATCACCCAGTCCTTGCGCGCCTTTTTCTTCTCACGAGGAATGCGGTAGATGCCGCTGTAGAAGTCGATGTTTTCCTCCACGGTCAAATCCTCGTAGAGGGAGAATTTCTGGCTCATGTAGCCGATGTGTGCCTTGATCTTTTCAGCCTCCCTGAGGACGTCGTACCCGGCTACCGTGCCTTCCCCGCCGCTTGGCGCAAGAATCCCGCAGAGCATCCGTATGGTCGTGGATTTTCCCGCCCCATTCGGTCCCAGAAAACCGAAGATCTCGCCTACGCCAACCTCGAAACTGACACGATTGACCGCGATAAAACTCCCGAATCGTTTCTCCAGGTTTTTGACGACCACCGCTTTCCTGTCTCCATTTTGATCCATAGACTATGCTGCCTTTTCCTCCGTCAGAACGGAGATGAACACATCCTCCAGGGATGGCTCGATGGGCCTTATCCCGTGGAGCGCAAAATCGGCCTCTTTAAGAAGCCCCTCCAGTCTTTCGGTCTCCCTCTGGGGCGTCAGAGTGACCACGTGAATACGGTCGCCGAAAAGGCCCACGGAACCGCCCTCAAGCCGTTCCCGCAGGAAGACCATCGCCTCCCGCGGCCTTGCGCTGCGGATCTCCAGGATCGTCCCTTTCATCAACTCTTTGACCTCCTCCGGGGTTCCGCTCGCAAGAAGCCTTCCCCTGTGCATGAGCCCTACCCGGTTGCATCGTTCAGCCTCGTCAAGATACGCTGTGGAGACGAAAATCGTGACCTTTTCCCGAAGGAGCTGATAGAGAATCCGCCAGAAGTCGCGGCGGGAGGCAGGGTCGACTCCGTTGGTCGGTTCATCGAGGAACAGGATCTTCGGCTTGTGAATCAGGGCGCAGGCAAGGCCGAGCTTCTGTTTCATGCCGCCGGAGAGGTTTCCGGCCAGACGCTTCTTGAAGGGAGTCAGGTTGCTGAAGGCAAGGAGACGGTCGACCTTTTCTTCCCGGCCTTTCCGCGCCACCCCATAAATATCGGCATAAAAATGGACATTTTCCATCACGCTCAGATCTGGATAGAGCCCGAATCTCTGGCTCATGTACCCGATGTGCTCCTTTATCGCCTCCGGATCTCTAAGGATGCTGTACCCTGCTACCAGAGCATCGCCCGATGTGACATCCATGATTCCCGTCAGGAGCCGCATGGTCGTGGTCTTGCCCGCCCCGTCCGGTCCGACCAGGCCGAAGATCTCTCCTTCGGAGACCGTCAGGGCGAGGTCATGTACGGCCATAATATCCTGGAAGGATTTTGTCAGATGCTCTGTCCGTACGGCTTCCATTTCGGCCCTCATTCGATCTGTCCGACGAAGATCTCCGCGTCCGCCGGCATACCGGGCTTGAGCTCCATGTTTGGATTGGCAATATCCACCTTGATGCGGTAGACCAGTTTCACCCGCTCCTCGGTCGTCTGCACGGTCTTCGGGGTAAACTCCGCCTCAGAGGCGAGAAAGGAGATCTTGCCCTGGTATGCCTTTCCAGGGTAGGTATCCGTGAACACCTTCACCGGTTGCCCTGTCTTTACCCGTCCCAAGTCCGGCTCGTTGATGTAGGCCCTGAGCCAGACGTTTTTCAGATCGCCCACGGTGACGACGGGAGTGCCGGGAGCCACGTATTCGCCCGGTTCCACGTTTTCCGAGAGAGCAATGCCTGAAAGAGGCGAATAGACTGTGGCATAGCTCAGACGCGTTTCCGCCATCCCTAATGAAGCCTTTGCCTGCAGAAGCTGCGCCCTGGCCCGGTCTATCGTCTCTTTGCGAGGCCCCTCCCTGGCGAGGTCGAGACGGGCCTTCGCCTGCTTGACCGCCTCCCGCGCCTGGTCGATCTTTTCTTTTCGGGGTCCCTCAAGGACAAGTTTCAACTGTTCTCCGGCTTCCCTTAGTTTTTCATTGGCAGACTGATAAGAGGCCTTGGTCTTCTCGAAATCCTGACTGGAGATGATATCCTGGTCGTGCAGGCTTTTCTGCCTTTCAAACTCCGATTTCCACCTGGTAAAATCAGCCTCGGCTCTGCTTTTCGAAGCCTTTGCCGTCTCGATCTCCTGAGGCCTCGATCCGGCAAGCAACTCATCAAGGGCCGCCTGCGCCTTCTGATAGGCTGCATCGGCCTCCCGAATTTCCTCCGGCCGCGACCCGGCCACAAGCTCTGCAAGGACAGCCTCCGATGCCTGAACCTCGGCTTTACGGACCGCAACCTCCTGGGCCAGTTCTTCGCTGTCCAAGCGAGCGACAATCTGCCCGGCTTTCACTTCCTGGCCCTCGGAAACCAACCGCTCCCGTACCTGACCCCCGATCTTGAAGCTTAGCTCGGCATCGGTAATCTCGATGTTCCCGGATACGCGTATGGTATTCGGGTCCTGCTGCCTCAGGCTCCTGAGGTATCTGTAGGAAATTCCAGCAACTACGAGCAGGAGAACAATGAACAGAATGAATATCTTTTTTCTTTTCATGGATGTCTCTCTTGTGAATGTTGTTTCACTTTCCTAGGCAGGCAGGTTATTGTACCTTCAATGCTTCCTTCAGTACCCTCCATCCACTCTCCACGTACTTTGTAACATCGAATTTTCCCCCGCTCAGGTGCCATAGGATGGCCCCGGGCTGAATAATGCCAAGGAACATCATGGAAATCGTCCCCGGGTCCACATCGCGCCGGACATGACCTTTTTGTTGCCCTTCACGAATGATCTTCGCCACCTCCCCTAGATATTCCGTTATTATTCCATGCATCTTGGCCTTTCTTGAGGGGTTTCCGCCGTACACTTCATCGGAAAAAATGAGCCGGGGGATCGCCTCGTTTTCCCGGATCAGCCGGACATGTCCCATCAGCAGGAGCTTCAGGCACTCCAGAGTGTCGGAAGTGCTGTTGCATGCCGCCTCAACATTGCCGAGCAATCGTCTGCCAATGAGGTCGAGAGCGGCTTCCAAAATTTCATCCTTGCTTTTGAAGTGGCGATAAATGCCGGAGGGTACGAGCCCGACTCTTCGGGCGACCCCGGCAATGCTCAAGTTTTTCATGCCATGGGTTCGAACAAGGCTCAAAGCCGCCTCCACGATCTGCTCCCGCCTTACCTGAGTGTCGAGTTTTTCTAAGGCCATTTTCCAGTCCCGTTTGTGAATTTATATTCACAATAAAACCGACAAAAATGTTTGTCAAGGGCTTCATTGCAAAATTCGGGATCCTGCTCCGGCCGGAAAGGCGGAGTCCGACTATCCGGCCCTGCGTCGAGGTGGTAATCGTGGAGGAGTCTTTATGGAAGGGATGGGCAGGGTACCGATCGCTCTCAACCTCCATCCCGTTGCCCCTGTTGACCCTTCTTCAGAAAATATAGTATGTATGGCTCATGAAATCATCTTATGACGGCATCTTGGCATCTCTTCGTTTCTTTCGGAAAAAAGAGCTCGCGGATGGATTGGCTGAGATCCGCTGTGGACAAAGGGATTGGGAGGATTATTACCGGAGAAGGTGGCAATACGATAAGCAGGTGCGCTCCACCCACGGAGTCAACTGCACCGGCTCCTGCTCATGGAACGTCTATGTCAAGGATGGGATCATTGTCTGGGACACACAGAGGGTGGATTACCCCGGCAACGGGCCTGACCTGCCGGACCACGAGCCCCGAGGCTGCCCCCGTGGGGCCTCCTATACATGGTACACGTACAGCCCCGTCCGTGTAAAATACCCGTACATGAGATCCTCTCTCCTGGGGATGTGGAGGGATGCGATTGCAGCCCGGACGGATCCGGTGGCCGCGTGGGAGAGCATCGTCTCCGATCCTGAAAAGAGGGCGTCCTATCAGCGGACGAGGGGAAAAGGAGGGCTCGTCCGCGTCTCCTGGGACGAAGCCTCCACTCTCATCGCCGCCTCTCTGATTTATACTATCAAGAGATATGGGCCGGACAGGATCTTCGGATTCAGCCCTATCCCCGCCATGTCCATGGTCTGCTACGCGTCCGGAGCAAGATTCCTCTCCCTGATCGGGGCCTCCATGATCAGCTTCTATGACTGGTACTGCGATCTTCCGCCGTCATCGCCCCAGATCTGGGGAGAGCAGACGGACGTACCCGAGAGCGCGGACTGGTACAATGCCTCCTATATGATCGTCTGGGGCACGAATTTGCCCATGACCAGAAGCCCTGACGCCCACTTCTACACCGAGGCACGCTATTGTGGCGCCAAGGTGGCGGCGGTGGCGCCCGACTATGCGGAATACGTGAAGTTCGCGGATACCTGGCTGCCTGCAAAGGCCGGCACCGATTCGGCCCTGGCCATGGCCATGACCTTCGTAGTCGTGAAGGAATTCTACATCGACCGCCGGTCCGAGTACTTTGCCGAGTACGCGAAAACCTACACGGATCTCCCCTTTGCTGTCATACTTGAGAAGAAAGGCAATGCTTATGTTGCCGGACGGTTTCTTCGCGCATCCGACCTGGGCTGGGACGGTGAAGCGGACGAGTGGAAGGGGGTCTACTGGGATGGAGACAGCGGGGGTTTCGTAGTCCCGAACGGGAGCATCGGATTTCGGTGGGGAGAGGCAGGGTGCTGGAATCTACATCGGAAGAATTCCGAGAACCAGGAGCCGGTGAACCCCCTGCTGAGTTTCGACCGGGAAAACGAAGAATGGGCTTCGGTCCTGTTTCCCTTTTTCGAGGAGAGCGGAGCGAGAACAAAAACCGGCTCGGTGCCGGTGAAGCGAATCAGAACGAATGGAAGCGAGATCACGGTGACAACGGTCTTCGATCTCATGGCCGCCAACCTCGGGATTGATCGAGGCCATGGCGGAGACATTGCGAGAGATTATGATGATGCCGTCCCCTATACGCCCGCATGGCAGGAGAAGATCACGTCCGTCCCCCGGGGGGATGCCATCAGGGTTGCACGGGAATTCGCAGAGAACGCGGAGAAGACCAGAGGAAAATCCATGATCTTTCTTGGCGCGGGGACCAACCACTGGTACCACTGCGACATGATCTACCGGACTATTCTGAATCTCACAACCCTCTGCGGATGCCAGGGGGTGAACGGAGGAGGCTGGGCACACTATGTGGGGCAGGAAAAGGTAAGGCCTCTTGCAGGATGGTCCACCCTTGCCTTCGGACTGGACTGGCTCAGACCTCCCCGGTTTCAGAACGGAACCTCCTTTTACTATTTCGCGACGAACCAATGGCGGTACGAAAACCTGGATGCCAAGATGATCGCGTCACCACTGGCCAATGGCCGGCTCAAGAGCCACCCCGCCGACTATAACGCGGTCGCCGCCAGGCTCGGTTGGCTCCCCTTCTACCCGCAATTCAACCGGAACCCGCTTGACCTCTGCCGCGAAGCCTTTGATGAAGGCGCACGTTCCGAAGAAGAGATCATCAACCGCGTGGTCGGAAAGATCAAGGACGGGGAAGTCCGATTTGCCGTGGAGGACCCGGATCACCCGGACAACTTCCCGCGTGTTCTTCTGCTCTGGCGTGCCAATCTCCTGGGAGCGAGCGGTAAAGGGCATGAGTATTTCCTCAAGCACCTCCTGGGCGGTGAACACGCCGTGTTCGCCGAAGAGACTGGAGCGAGACCCGAAGAGATCTTGTGGAGAGAAAAAGCTCCAGAAGGAAAGCTCGACCTTCTTGTCACAATGGAGCTTCGCATGTCCACGAGCGCTCTGTATTCGGACGTGGTGCTGCCTGCGGCCGGATGGTATGAGATGCATGACCTGAGCACCACGGACCTCCATACCTTTATCCACCCTTTCAACCCTGCCGTAGATCCTGTCTGGGAGAGCAAGACCAACTGGGACCAGTTCAAAATCGTCGCCCGCAAATTCTCGGAAATGGCGGAGCGCCATCTCGGCAGGAGGAAGGACCTGGTTTCCATTCCCCTGATGCATGACAGTCCATCGGAAATCGCTCAACCAAAGGTCAGGGATTGGAAGAAGGGAGAGGCGGAACCGATTCCCGGAAAAACCATGCCAGGGCTGAAGGTCCTGGATCGGAATTACCCGGACACCTACAGGATGATGACCGCGCTCGGCCCGCTGATAGAGCGTGACGGCGTAGGTGCCAAGGGAATCACGTGGGATGCTGCCGAGGAATATGAGTGGCTGAAGGCCAGACTGGGAACCGTGGCAGCCGATGGGATCAGCCGGTCCATGCCCGACATTACTTCCGGCAAGCAGGCGGCTGAGGCAATCCTCGCCCTCTCTCCTGAGACCAATGGCAGGGTCGCGGTCAAGGCATGGGCCGCGCTTTCCAGGAAAACCGGTTTAAACCTCCACCGGCTTGCCAAGGAGCGAGCTGCGGAGCGTTTCACGTTTGCAGATCTGGATGCTCAGCCCCGAAGGGTCATTACCTCCCCCATCTGGAGCGGAGTTGAGGAGGAGGGCCGCACATACTCTCCCTTTACGATCAACATTGAAGAAAGGGTCCCTTTCAGGACCCTGACTGGGCGGGCGCAGTTCTACCTTGACCATGAATGGGTTCGCGACTTCGGGGAGGAGCTCCCGCTCTTCCGGCCCCCGCTGGACATGGTCATGCTTGGATCAACCCGGGTCCAGCGATCCCAGGCACCCGAGCTGGTTTTAAATTACCTGACCCCCCATTCCAAGTGGTCCATCCACAGCACCTATTCCGATACCTTGATCATGCTGACCCTGTTCCGGGGGGGCGAGGCCATCTGGATCAACGATGAAGACGCAGCATCGATCGGCATCAAGGACAACGACTGGTTGGAGTGCTTCAATGTGAACGGGGCTGTTATCGCAAAGGCGGTGGTCAGCCATCGCATACCGCGGGGCAAAGCGTTCATGTACCATGCTCAGGAGAGGCTGATCAATACCCCTGGATCAGGGCTTTCCGGCAAACGAGGAGGAACCCACAACAGCCTTACCCATATTCTGGTGAAGCCCACCCAAATGATCGGCGGTTATGCACAGCTGAGCTATGGGTTCAACTACTACGGGCCCACGGGAGCGCAGCGGGATGAGGTCATCATCGTGAGGAGGGCGGGGGAGGTGAACTGGTATGAGGATTAAGGCTCAAATTGCCATGGTCATGAACCTGGACAAATGCATCGGCTGCCACACCTGCAGCATCCCCTGCAAGAACGTCTGGACCAACCGGGCCGGGGCTGAATACATCTGGTACAACAATGTGGAAACCAAGCCCGGCATAGGCTACCCCAAGGCATGGGAGGATCAGCAGCGGTACCGTGGCGGCTGGGAATCCGATGGCGGAAGTCTCTCCCTGAAGGCCGGCGGCAGAACGAAGAAGCTGCTCACCATTTTTCACAATCCCGACATGCCCGTCCTGGAAGACTATTACGAGCCATGGACCTATGATTATCAAAAGCTCACGTCCAGCCCGCTGAGAATACACCAGCCATCGATCCGTCCCAAATCCCTGGTCACGGATGAACCAATGAGGATCAAATGGGGGCCTAACTGGGAGGACGATCTGGCCGGTGTCAATGCGACCGGGAAGGGAGACGTAAACTTCCGGGACCTGGATCATGAAAGCTATCTCCGATTCAAGAACGTCTTCATGTTCTATCTCCCTCGAATCTGCGAACACTGTCTGAACCCGGCCTGTGTGGCCTCCTGCCCTTCCGGCGCGCTTTACAAGAGGGAGGAGGACGGAATAGTTCTTGTGGACCAGGAAAGATGCCGGGGCTGGCGCTTCTGCGTGTCGGGTTGTCCTTACAAGAAGGTCTATTACAACTGGAACACGGGGAGAAGCGAGAAGTGCATCTTCTGCTATCCGAGGACCGAAGCTGGACTCCCTACCCTCTGTGCGGAAACCTGTGTCGGCCGGATTAGGTACATCGGGATTATCCTCTACGATGCGGACAGGATCAGGGCGGCGGCCTCCAGGGAGGACAGGGAGGTGTACCCCGAACATCTGGAGATGATCCTGGATCCTCATGACCCGGAGGTTTCGGCCCATGCTCTTGCCGATGGGGTGCCGGCCTCTTACCTGGATGCGGCGAAGCGATCGCCTGTCTACAAGCTGATCAAGGCATGGCGGCTGGCATTTCCTCCTCATCCTGAATTCCGCACCCTTCCCATGGTCTGGTATGTGCCCCCACTGAGTCCCATGATCCGGGACCAGGATTCATCCGAAGCGGTCGACCCCGGGAAGATGAGAATTCCATTGAGATACCTCGCCAATCTCCTGACTGCCGGTGATGAAGCGCCGGTGCGGTTTGCCCTGGAGCGGCTTACGGCCCTTCGCGCTCACATGAGATCTGTCCGGGTGGAGGGGAAGCCGGACACGGCCGGCCTGGGGAGGGTAGGTCTGAGCCCGCAAACGGCCGATGAGATGTACCGGCTCCTGGCCATAGCCAAGTATGGGGATCGGTACGTAATCCCCACTGTAAAGAGAGAAAGTATGGAAGACGCCCATGTTACGAAGGGTATGAGAGGCTATGAAATCTGAAAAGCCTAGTGGGACACGGATTTCACGGATATAACGGATCAATAAACCAGAAAGCCAAACAACCGAAATTTCTTGATCCGTGTTTATCCGCGTCCATCCGTGTCCAATTTTCCTTTCTTGTGGTGATGAATGAATATATTCCCAAAAATGATCTCTTTGCTTCTCCAGTATCCGGACGAGGATCTCGTGAATGGATTGAGCGAGATGGAAGCAGTCGTCTCGGAGCTGGAGCCGGAGGGTGCAAGGAGGGTATGCGCCGACTTCCTGGACTATCTCCGGCAGACGCCGCTCCTCCGCATCCAGGAGGAATACACCCGGACCTTTGATCTGGATCCCTCCATGTGCCTCAACCTGAGCCATCACAAGTCAGGGGATGATCGTGAAAGAGGCAATGCGCTGGCGGCGCTTTCGGGACTCTATCAGGTTGCAGGATTTGAGATGAGCACCGGCGAGCTGCCGGACCACCTGCCCCTTGTTCTGGAATTTTTATCGATTTGTCCTGAAGGTGCCGGGGAGGTGATCAAAGCCGATTACAGGAACGAGGTCCACGGACTGGCGCGCAGACTGAACAAGGAGAAGAGCGGCTACGCCGGGCTGCTTGTCTTGGCAGCGGAATTCTTTGACCGAAAACCCGAGGCATGACATGGATGCTGTTCATACTATAGCCTTCGCCGTCTATCCCTATATAGTGATCACCGTCTTTGTCCTCGGCCATTCATACCGCTACGCCACGGACCGGTATGGCTGGGGGGCGCGTTCAAGCGAGATCCTGGACAAGGAGGGGCTCAGGATCGGGATCACAATATTTCATTGGGGGATCCTCCTGACCCTTTTCGGGCACGCAGGGGGGATGCTGATACCGCAGAGCATTTACGATACCGCAGGAATCGACAGCCGGACCCATACGCAGGTTGCCGTCAGCGTCGGACTGGTGATCGGCATTGCGGCGTTTGCGGGGATGTTCATCCTATTAAAGAGGCGTTTGTATCAGAACCGGGTGCGAGCCGTCACCACTGTGAACCAGTTCGCTACCCTTATCCTGCTCTTCATCGCTATAAGCAGCGGGCTCTACAATGTTCTGCTGGGCCACTACGATGTGCTTAACAGCGTTGCCCCCTGGATCCGCAGCATCGTGATCCTAAGACCCGATCCTGCTCTCATGACGCCGGTTCCCTTCAGCTACAAGCTGCACGTGGTCAGCGGTCTTGCAATACTCGGATTTTCCCCTTTCACCAGACTGGTCCATATCTGGAGCGTACTCTTGACCTATTTGACCCGCAGGTTCATCGTATTCAGGAGTTACTGCTGAGGGCACCGAGAACCTGGATTCCCGTCCCCGCCTATAGCCTACGAGGACAGGCCAAGGGATTGCGGGAATGACTGATAAAGGACACCGTGCAAAATCACCCGTCGTTCCCGCAGTCTTTTGGCGGGAACCCAGTCCCGGGGAGCTTCGCATGGATTCATGCCCCCACCCACGGCCTGCGGGAACTGGCTTAGCGGGAATTCAGCTTTGAAGCGAAGAACGCAGGGAATTACATGCCCACGCGGTTGAGAAACGACATCGAAAACCTTCCCCCGTCCTGCTTCTCCATGGTCATGGCGACCGGGATTGTCTCCATCGCCTCCCATCTCCTTGGATTTACACTTTTCGCCAAACCTCTCCTCTGGTTGAACGGGGTCTTCTATATCGTCTTGTGGGGCCTCACGATCTCCAGGATCATCCTGTATCCCCGTAGACTCGCCGAGGATCTGTCCGATCATCTTAAGAGTGTCGGATTTTTTACCATGATCGCCGGCACGTGCGTCTTGGGCAGCCAGCTGATCGTACAGGAACAAGCCTATCATGCGGCCCTAGTCCTGTTGGTGGTCGGAGGGATTCTCTGGTCTGTTTTGATTTACGCGGTCTTTACCTTGCTCACCGTCAAGGCCGAGAAGCCCCCGATCCAGGAAGGAATCAGCGGTCTTTGGCTTGTGGCTGTTGTGGCGACCCAGTCCGTGGCGGTCCTCGCCGCCTTGCTCGCCCCCCAGGTTCCGCAGCGGATTCTGTTCCTGTTCGTTTCCTACTGCATGTTTCTGACCGGCGGCATGATGTACATCCTGATCATCACCCTGCTTTTTTACCGGTTCATGTTCTTTCGACTGGATCCGGACGGACTGACCCCTCCCTACTGGATCAACATGGGTGCTGTCGCGATTTCCGCACTGGCCGGAGCAATGCTCGTCCTGAGCAGTCCCGGCGTCGATTTCCTGGAGCGGTTGATCCCAATGACCATGGGATTTTCCCTTCTCTTTTGGGCGTTCGCCACCTGGTGGATTCCTTTTCTCCTACTCTTGGGTGTCTGGCGCTACCTCATCCGGCGGGTCGGATTTTCGTATGACCCGCAGTACTGGGGCATGGTCTTTCCTTTGGGCATGTACACGACCTGCACCTACAGACTGGCCCAGGCAACAGGCCTGGATTTCCTTTTGACGATCCCCCGATACTTCGTCTACGCAGCCCTCTTGGCCTGGAGCCTGACCTTCTTGGGATTCCTCAAGGTCTTACTCGCCTGGGCGAGAACGAAGAAGCGCCCTTCCGAATCGGAATCATGAATAGGTAAATATGGACGGTAACGTTGACATAGGAACGCGTTTTCATTACACTTCCACATCAGAGAGCAGACTTTTTTCAGTTATCCTTGCAGAAACCCTACGGGAGGAGGTGAACCTCCATATGAAAAGGACCGAAGTCCAATTGCCAGACGAGTTTTACCGGCAAGTCGAGGGGTTGGCGGGGCGACTCCACCTGACGGTGTCAGAATTGCTCTGCAAGGCCACCGAACAAATGGTCAACAGCCTAGCCAAGCGACCGGTAAAGCCGAACGGAGACTGGAGCTTTCCTGAAGGACGCCACCTGGGAGCGTTTCGCGCGCCGATTGAAGACTGGCGTCTGCTTGCCAATGAATCTGCCGAGTAAGTCGCCGTGATTTCGTTCGACACCAACCTGAGGCTTTATTGTCTCGACTATCCGGGTGAGACCTCCATTGTGATGGACGATGTGTGGCGCTTCGCCGCCCAGCCAAACATCGGACGACGTATCGTGTTCGACGCTCGGCTGGCTTTCCCACTGCGGCATCGTGGCGTGACCGAGTTCGCCACTGGGAACGACAAACGTTTTGCCGGCTTTGGCTTCAGCCGCGTCTGGAATCCGCTGTCGCAGTGACCGGCTTCAAGCCATCGCCCATCCAACCATAACAGGTCTAACGAAGATTGCGAACCTTGTTCTATTTCCATAGAAGCACCCCGTGGCGACTCGACAGTTGAACGGTGAACCCCGAACCTTCTGAACGCTTATCCCTTCGAAAGGAGAAGTGTCATGTTGTTCGAGATTCAAAGCGAGAAGACCATCGATCAAGTAGGTCGGGATCTTGAAAAGGCGGTGGTGGCCCACAAATTCGGAGTCATGACCGTCCACAACCTCAAAGAAACCATGAAGAAGAAGGGGGTCGAGTTCGATCGGGAGTGCCGGATTTTTGAGGTATGCAATCCCCATCAGGCGAAAAAGGTCCTCGAAAAGAACATGCAGATTTCCACTGCTCTTCCTTGCCGGATATCGGTCTTCACCGAAGGAGGGAAAGTCAAGCTTGCCACCCTTAAGCCGACAGCCCTGATTTCACAGTTCAATGTTCCCGAGCTCCAGGATGTGGCGAAAGAGGTTGAGGACATCCTGATCCGGATCATGAGAGAGGCCGCGGCCTGAGGAACCACCTCGATCTTTTAGTTGGATGAAAGAATGACAGTTCTCCCGGGGATTCTCTTTGCTTCTTGTGTGCCGTATTGTGGTACACAAGCGGGTCGAGGCGACGGTGAAAAACCGCCGCGTCTCACCCTTTTCGGTATGTCTCAATCGCGAACAGGAGAGAGGAGTATGAGAAATGGCAGGTTTCAGAGAACGGGCCGCTGAGGGGCTTCAAGTAGGGGACTCATTCAGAACCTCACGAACCTTTACAGACGATGAGGTTATTCGTTTCGCCCAGATATCGCGAGATTATAATCCAGTTCATTTCGATGCTCGTTTTGCTAAAGCGCGGAATCTCTCAGCGCCGATTTGCCATGGACTGCTGGCGGCAAGCTTGGCTACCGAAATTGGCGGGCAGATTGGATGGCTGGCGTCTGCTATGAACTTCCGCTTCAAGGGACCCGTGTATGTTGGTGAAACGATCACATGCAACTGGGTAATTACAGCCATAGATCAAAATGGTCGAGCCAAAGCATCCGTTACGCTTACCAAAGAGGATGGTTTCACCGTGATTGAAGCTGAGATCAGCGGTATTGTGCCGGGACTTGAGGAGCGTAAGATCCTAAATCAGATGCTGTCGGAGGGGGATCCGACAAATGGGCTAACTGATACACAGGATCCTCCAAAATCACCCGCGGGGGGTGACCCATCTCAAGATTTCGTGAACGGATAGAGAGCACGAAGGACCATCAAAGTTCGACGAACCTCATCATCAGACATAGTTTTCACAATCTCGCTTATTCGAGACTCCAGCTCATTTCGGTCCAGAATCTCCTGCTCGAAGCGGAACAACTCCGTGAGCTCAACTTCGAGTGCAGCTGCAATCTTCCTCAAGGTTTCGAAAGACGGATTCTGCAGGCCGCGCTCTATCTCGCCGACAAATTTGTAATTGACGTCCGCCTGGTTCCCGAGTTCCTGTTGAGTCCAGCCCTTTGCAGTTCTTAGGGTGCGAATTCTCCCGCCAAGCGAGGCATTTACATCCCGATTTTGCCTTCTCATGGGGACTATTATATTCACCCGGTGAACGTATTTAAACCTACTAAATCCAGCATATTAGCTCAGCAAGATTGATATTTACGGTACAACTTGAGAAAATGCCGTCAATAGCTGGATCGCGGGTGGGTCGAGAACACCGGGAAAATGGGAAATATCCTGGGTTTCGTGCGCATGAGTGGATTTCTTGCTCCAAACACCGGGATGAAGCGACCAATGGTAGGTCCCCAGTTGAACACGTGAAACAAGGTCTGCAGTAGAGAAAAGTACAGGATCCACCCCATAGAATTTTGAATTCGAGTTTGTTTTAGATCCTGTTCTTATTTCTTCGCTTAAGTACGCATGAAGACAGGACTCCGAAATACCCCTACAAAAATTGCTCCCCTCTGCTGATCGTCAAAGACCAGAAGGGAGAAAAGATCAGCCTCGGATCCAAGCGCTTAGCGAACATGGAGCAAATCGTGAGTAGGTGCAGAGGTTCTTATGGACTTTGACCAATCCGTCACTCAGAAATCGGCGTGCAGCTCGGCTGAAAATTCTATCCTGGATATTACCGGGCGAAAGCTGGCGGAAGCCAATCAAGCCCTACTGACAGACACCTTGCGGATCCTCAACCGCGGAGGCGACCTTCACCCGGTGATCGCTGAGACACTCCGCCTGATCCGGCAAGCGACCGGTTTCGACGCGGTGGGTCTGCGGCTGCGCCTAGGCGAGGACTGCCCCTATTTCGAGCAAAATGGGTTTTCGGAGGAGTTTCTACGCGAGGAAAATTCCCTCTGCGTCAATGGCCTTAACGGTGAGATCGTACGCGATGCGGAGGGCCGGGCCGTGCTCGAATGCACGTGCGGACTGATTCTTTCAGGTGTGACCAAGGCAGGCATGTCTTGTTTTACCGAGGGCGGAAGCTTCTGGACGAATGGATCGCGCGAGCTGCTCGCGTTGCCGCGCGAGGCCGACCCCCGGATCAATCCCCGCAACCGCTGCATTCATGCCGGCTTCGAATCCGTGGGCCTGTTCCCGGTGCGATCGGGTAGGGAGATCATCGGCCTTTTGCAGTTGAATGGGCGCAGGGCAGGGCGCTTCACCCCCGAGTTGATTGCCTTCTACGAGATCCTCGCGCAGAACATCGGCCTGGCCCTCCAACGCACGATAGCCGAGGAGTCGCTACGCGAGAGGGAGATGCGCTACAGACTGCATTCCGAGGTAGCGTGCCGGTTGCTCGCATCCGACAACCCGCTGGGGATCGTCAACGAGCTATGTCGAAAGGTCATGGAGCAATTAGACTGCCATGTTTTCTTTAATTATCTGGTGGATGAACGCACGGGCATGCTTCGCCTGAATGCCTATGCAGGGATACCGGCTGAGGAGACGCACAAGCTTGATTTACTGGACTTCGGGCCGGCCGTCTGCGGATGCGTGGTCCGGGAAGGGAAAAGGACTATTTTCAATACTCCGGACGTCCTGTCCGAACTGGTCAAATCCAATGGGATTCAGGCTTACGCATGTCATCCGCTTATGATCCTGGACAAAGTCATAGGCACACTCTCATTCGGAACCAAGAGTAGGACCAGGTTCTCATCCGGGGACCTTGACCTCATGAAGACCGTGACCGACCAGGTTGCCACAGCTTTCGATCGAATGCGGCTCATTGCAGAACTCGGCCGATCACGAAACGAACTGGAGCTTCGGGTGAGGGAGCGCACCGCCGAGCTGGAGCGCAAGAACCGCGAGCTTCAGGAGTTTGCCTATGTCGCATCCCATGATCTTACCGAGCCCCTTAGAAAGATCCGGACCTTTGGAGACCTCCTGGAGGCAAAGGGCTCGAATCATCTGAGTGAAGAAGAAAAGGATTACATCTCACGCATGACAGGCGCGGCGGACCGAATGAAGGAGATTCTCGACGCCCTCTTCAGGTATTCACGAGTCGAGACAAGAACAGAGGAATTCAGGCCCGTGAGGCTAAATGATATCGCCAAGGATGCGGCAGGCGATCTCGAGATTGCGATTCGGGATGCCGGGGTTCGGGTGGAAATCGGGTCGCTGCCGACCATCAAAGGCGACCCATACCAGTGGCTGCAGGTGTTTCAGAATCTGATCGCAAACTCTGCCAAGTATCACCGTTCGGAGGTCCAACCCTTTGTAAAGATCTATGCCGAAGAAAACGAGGAAGAATGCCGTATCTTCGTGGAAGACAACGGCATCGGGTTCGACGAGAAATACCTGGGCAAACTTTTCCAACCCTTCAAGCGCCTCCATGGAAAGAACGAATATCCAGGGACAGGCATCGGGTTGGCAATTTGCAGGAAGATCGTTGAACGCCACGGTGGAACGATCACCGCCAAGAGTACCCCTGGGAAGGGGGCGACCTTCATATTGACATTACCCATGAACCAATCTCAGGAAAAATCATAGATGGCGGATGCAGCCTGCCACCAACTGCTGCGGGTGCAAGAAAATGGGCCGGCGTCCGACTATTGGTGCCTGCCTTTCCTCCATCAGGGGTTTATCGAAAAGCGTGATGTTCACATGATGGGGGGGAGGGGTGTAACGCTTTACATAGTTGTACCGTTACGTAGTGTCACAATCTCGACAACGCGTAGAACTGGTCGGACGGGCATGCCATGATCCGCTGCCCTGCCGCGCGATCAAGGAGTTCCTTGCTCCCTCAATCGGAAACAGACCGGGATCCTGACCCACATCTCCACAGTCTCCTGCCCCTTTCTGGCAGGATCAAAGACCCATCCTTTCACCGAAGACAGTGCCGTCTGATCGAGCGAGGCATGGCCGCTCGATTGAAACAGCCGAAGATCCGCCACTCTGCCGCTCCGGTTCACAAGCACATCCAGGATCACGGTCCCCTCATATCCTCTGCGTCTTGCAACAGCAGGATAATCCGGCGCAGGATTGCTCTTGTATATCGGGATGGCCTCTTTCAAGGCCGGGGAAGAGGCGGCAGTCTCGGTAGCACCGGGAAGACCGGGCACCCGCGCTTCATTGGGTTCAGGACCGGAAGAAGACTCCGTAGACTCCGAAACCTCTGTCGTTTCCTCCAGGGCACTTGTCTCCGTGTGCTGGGAGGTGAAAACTTTGGGTTGGATCGGCTCGAAAGTCTCTTCAGAAATCCTGGCGGGATTTTTCCCTGGTCTGCTCGGGATCCTGGATTCGCGTTTCTTGGAAGGCGGTTTATTTGACTCGGCAGGAGTGCGATCTTGCCGTCGAACCATGGGCCTTTCGGCAGGCCCGGCTTGAGGCACAAGGCTGGTGAGGGACAAGGATAGGGACTCCTGCCTGACGAAGGGGACGGATGGACTCCGGAATCCCTTGGGGTACCAGGCGAGCACCAAGGCATGAAAAACCAGTGCCGTCAGTCCCGCGAGAAGGAGTCGCTTCACGGTCCTCTCTCCGATTCCGCCTGAAGGGAGATCCTGCTCAAGCCCGCGGAGCGCACACCATCCAGGACCTTGAAAAGGGTCTGGTAAGAAATGGCCCGGTCCGCAAAGAGAAGCACACCTGCTTCCGTCTGTCCTTTGGCCCTCTGCCGAAGGAGCGCAGGAAGCTGCTCAAGGGTGGTCGCCTCCTTGTCCACCCAGACGCTCCTGTCCGCCCGGATCGTGATGGAAAGCAACACGCTCTTGTCCGGGTGCGCCGTGGACGAGGAGGGAAGGTGGACGGGCAGGCTCCTGTGGACGGCCATGGAAAGTATGCCGTAGGTGAAAGAAGCCAGCACAAGGAACATCATATCGATCAACGGGATCATTTCCACCCGCGATCTTCCCGGAGACGGGATCCTTATCTTCATGGGTTTCCTCCCTCCCAAGGCATGGTCCCCTGGCATAGCTTCTCATAAAGGATCTCAAGATTCGTGGCATACCTTTCTATGGTCGTCGCCGCCTTTTCCACCCTGGAGCTGAAGTAGTTGAAAAAGCATACCGATGGTATGGCGATGGCGAGCCCTGCCACGGTGGTGATCAGGGCCTCTGCAAGCCCGGCCGTGACCGCCTCGGGGTGGTGGATGGCGATCGTGGCATCACCGAGTACTTCGAAGGCGCGCACAATGCCGGTCACCGTCCCGAAGATCCCCAGGAGAGGGGTCACGGTGATCATGGTGTCGAGCGCTGCCAGATGGCGCCGCATCCGCTGCATTTCAACCGCAGCAGCTGCCTCCATGGCCTTGACCATGGAGAACTCCCTGTGGAGGATGCCGCTCACCAGGATGCGGATTACATAATCCCCGGACCCTTTCACCCTTTCCCTTACCGCATTCCAGTCTCCCACCCGGCAA
>JAGVAP010000094.1 GCA_020060215.1 Deltaproteobacteria bacterium
CTGGTCCGCCTTGGAGGGAAACTGGACCTCTCCGACCATGCTGAACGCCCCTTATGCCTATATTCACGGGATCATGGTCATCGGCTCCCTGTTGCTCCTCGTCAGCTTCGTCTGCACCATCATCCTGCAGTTCAGAGGCGAGGAGATCGAACCCACAGGATCTGCCTAGGAAGGAACGCAACTCATGAGCACCGGCCTGCTTACGATCGTCATGCTGGGTTTGCTGGTCCTGCTGCTGGGGCTGGGGGTGCGGATTGCCTTCTGCCTGGGGATCATCGCGGTGGGAGGCATTCTCGCCTTTCTGGAGCCCGGCGTACTCTACCAGGTCGCCGAAGTCGCTGCGGATACGGGGACGAACATCTTCCTCATCACGCTCCCCCTCTTTATCCTGATGGCCGAAGTCGTCTCCTTCTCGGGCGTGGGAGACGACATGTACACCGCCGCCCATGACTGGCTGAGCTGGCTCCCCGGGGGGCTGGCCATCAGCAGCATCGCGACCTGCACCGGGTTTGCAGCCATCTGCGGATCGAGCCCCGCCACGGCGGCCTCCGTCGGCCTGGTCTCCGTACCGGAGATGATCAAGAGGGGTTACGACAAAAAGCTTGCGGTGGGATCCGTCTCCGTCGGCGGGACCCTGGGCATTCTGATCCCGCCCAGCATCACCATGATCATCTACGGCCTGATCACCGAGACCTCCATCGGGAAGCTCTTCATGGCCGGCATCATCCCGGGCATCGTCATTGCTTTGATCCTCTGCAGCGCCATCGCCGTCGCTGTGCTGGTGTGGCCGGAGCTTGCCCCCCGGATCCAGGGGGTGAGCTGGAGGAAGCGGTTCAGCTCCCTCAAGAGGATCTGGGCCTTCATCGTGCTCGTGATCAGCATCATGGGAAGCATCTACCTGGGCATCGCGACGCCGGAGGAGTCCGCCGCCATCGGCGCGACGACGGCCATCATCATCGCCGTCGCCTATCGGAGACTCAATTTCAAGACCTTCCACTCCGCCCTGCTGAGAACGGTCGCGGTGACGGCCATGATCATGTTCATGGTCCTGGGGGGGAATGTCTTCGCCTTCATGCTCTCCACGCTCGGCATCCCCCAGTACATCACGAATCTCATGGTGGGTCTGGAGGTCTCCCGATGGGTCGTCATGATCATCATCAACATGGTGTTTCTGGCCCTGGGGTGCCTCCTGGATCCCATGGCCATCATGGTGATCTGTCTCCCGATCCTTTTCCCGATCGTGACCCAGCTCGGTTTCGATCCCGTGTGGTTCGGGATCGTCGTCACCATCAACGTGGAGATGGGGATGATCACCCCTCCGTTCGGCCTCAATCTCTTCATCCTCAAAGCGGCCCTGCGGGACTACACGAGCATGGAAGACATCGTGCGCGGCTCTCTGCCCTTCATCCTGCTGCTGGTGGTGGGACTGGCGGTCATCATGATCTTTCCCTCCCTGGCCACCTGGCTGCCGGGAAAGATGGGGTTCTAGAGAATGTCCAATGTCCAACGAAGAAGGAAGAAGAATCGCCACGAAGACACCGAAGAGACCAAGAAGAATGAGCTTCGTGACTTGGTGTCTTCGTGGCAGAATTCGAACTAGAAAGGAGCACTCTCATGGCCAAGATCGAGCACGTTCACTGGAAAGATGCGCCGAAGGTATGGATGCCGTACGCGCCCGCCATCAAGGTGACGGGAGGGACCCTGGTCTTTCTCGCCGGGGTGAATGCGGCCCCCGTGTATCACAGCCACCCTCACATCCCCGAGGAGTTTGCCTCCATGCCGACGGACATGGAAGGACAGGCGATCGCCACCATGGAAAACCTGAAGAAATCCCTCGAGTCCGTGGGCGGCACATTCGCCCATGTCGTGGTGGCCAACCGGTTTCTCACGGACCTCTCGCAGCAGGACATCCTGAACAAGGTCTGGAACCGCTACGTCGGCGAGAACAAGCCGACGACGACCACCGTCCAGGTGGTGAAGCTGGCCACGGATCCGCGCTGCCTGGTGGAGATCAACGCGATTGCGGTCGTGGACTAGCCTGTTCTCCCCGCGCTCCCCGGCATTCGGGGAAGAACGGCAGACCGGGCTCATTCCACCGGGATGACTCTCATGAGGCTTGTCGCCTTTGAAAGAAGAGGTTCAGAATGAGTAGGATGGAAGAGAGCAGGACCGTGTCCGGCGGTTTTGTCCTGACACCGGCCGCCGGAAAGAAACTGATCGGCCTTGCCGTGGCCGCTCTCCCGGAAGTCCGATACGCCTACAAACATGGGCGGCTGGCGATCGCCAACGGCACCACGACCGGCTGCGTGATCGAGGCGCTCACCGGACAGCCTGTCCAGAAGTTCGAGTACTGCGTGGGTGTGGTGGCCAACGGGGTCTTCGGGGAAAACCCCGACAACGATCATACCCTCATGTATTGGGAAAAGGGCAAGTCGACCAGGCTCCCCTTTCCCCAGTTCCTGCCGGAGCTCCGGAAATTCGAGCGCGGCGATGTCTTCATCAAGGGGGCCAATGCCGTGGATCCCCGGGGGTATGCGGGAGGGCTCCAGACCAATCCGAACGGGGGCTCGTGGGCCGATGCATTCGGCCTCATCACGGCGCGGGGACTCTTCTGTGTGGTGCCCGTGGGGCTCGAGAAGATGATCCCTTCGGTGGTGGAGGCCTCCAGGAAGGCCGGTCAACTGCGGTTGGACTACTGCATTGGAAACGCTCCCGGAGTGATCCCCCTCCCCTCCTTCAAGGTGGTCACGGAGATCGAGGCCCTGGAGATCCTGGCCGGGGTCAAGGCGACCGTCATCGCGGCAGGCGGCATCGGCGGGAGCGAAGGATCCAGGTCGTTCGTCATCGAAGGCACGGAAGCGCAGGTCAAAGAGGCGCTCGCCTATGTGCTGAAGGTGCACAAGGAGCCGGCGGTTCAAGTCGCCGGGAAAGTGGAATCCAAGCCCCACCGGCTGCCCGAGGGGCTGTAAGGAAGACCGGGTGAAATCCAAATGTCAAAGTACAAATGACAATGTCATTGGGGCTTTGGCATTGATTTGGGATTGGAGATTTGGGCTTTGACATTCGATGGATTTCAGGATGCCCCGCCGTTCCTGGGCCGGGGAAACCCATGGAATCGTTCCCATAGCGACTAGGAGTATTTCAATGGCTAAGAAAAGGTCCCCCTACGAGGAGGTCCTGGCGGATCTTCGGTCGCGCCGGGGGTCGTTCGAGCCTTCCCCGTACAAGTGGAAGAAGGTGGATCCCGGCTCCCAAGGGGAGAAGAAAACCCTGTTCGGACTATGCCGGGCGTGCATGCAGGGAGATTGCGCGACCGTGGTGCATCTCGAAGACGGCGTCGTGGTGAAGGTGGAGGGCAGACCGGACACCCCGCCAAACTGGGGAACCCTCTGCCCCAAGGGCAACGCGGAGATCATGGGGCTCTACAACCCCTATCGTGTGAAGACCCCCATGATCAGAACGAACCCGGAAAAGGGGCTGGATGTGGATCCCATGTGGAAAGAGGTCACCTGGGACGAGGCCCTCGATCATACGGCAGCGGAACTGACCAAGATCAGGGAAAAAGACCCCCGGGCCCTCGTGATCTGCGAGGGATGGGGGCAGCGGGACACCATCCTTCGACAGCCTTTCGGACACGCCTTCGGCACCCCCAATGAAACCGGGTCCCACGGCGCCCTCTGTACGGTCCATTATCCCTCGGGGCTGGTACACGCCGGATATCCGGTGGCGATCGTCGACCTGGAGTATTGCCAGTACCACGTCACCATGGGGCGATCCCTCGGCCCCAACTTCGGCATCGTCCCGGGCATGCGACGATTCTCCAAGGCGATCGAGAGGGGAATGAAGCTGGTCGTGGTCGACCCTCGGAGCTCTTACGAGGCATCCAAGGGGGAATGGGTCCCTATCCGCCCCGGGACCGACCTGGCCTTCCTGCTGGCCATGGCCCACGTCATGCTCCACGAGATCAGGACCTTTGACGAGTGGTTTCTCAAGAACCGGACCAATGCTCCTTACCTGATCGACCCCAAGGGGGAGTACTGCAGGGATCCCGAGACCGGGAAGCCGATGATGTGGGACCCTGTCGAGAACCGGGCAAAGCCCTACCCGGCCGAGTTCGAGGATATCGCGCTGAGCGGCGCTTATACGGTCCGCAGCGTCCTGTGCAAGACCGCCTTCGAGCTGGTGAAGGAGGAATATGTCCGGTACACGCCCGAGTGGGCGGAGGAGATCACGACGGTCCCTGCGAAGACCGTTCGGAGGATCGCGAAGGAGTTCGTGTCCCACGCCCGCATCGGGAGCACCATCGAGATCGACGGATTCACCTTTCCCTTCCGACCGGTTTCGCTCAACGTGGAGCGAAACGTGACCAACCGAAGGGGAGGGACCTATGCGGACCTGGTCGGCAAGATCATCAATGTCCTGGTGGGCAACATCGAGGTGCCCGGGGGATGCCTGAGCTGCTCGTTCCGCGGGCCCATCATGGGGCCCACCGAAGACGGGACCGTGACACCGGACTATGAGGCCGTGCCCAAGCCGTTCAAGTTCCCGCCGGACACCGCCACCCTGCAGGAGTTCTACCCCCATCAGCATACGGCGCCGCACATCGCCCTCAACTCGATCCTCCACCCGGAGGAGTGCTATCTCCCCTACCGGGTGGAGGCATGGATGTCCGTCGGTGGAAATCCGATCCGACAGAACGCCCAGCCCGAAAAGTACGTGGAGGGGTTCCAGAAGCTCTCCTTTGCCGTGGCCATCGCCTTCCACATGGACGAGGTGGCGATCCTCTCGGACGTGCTGCTTCCGGAGCACAGCGCCCTGGAGAGGCTGAGGGTCGTGCCCTTCTACCTGCAGCACCAGTCCATCGACGACGAGGTGAGCGGGCTGAAGATGATCCAGCTCCGGGAGCCGGTCCCGACCCTCTTCAACACCAAGAACGCGGACGACATCTTCATGGAGCTGGCGGAGAGGATGGGCATCCTCTATGGAAAAGGGGGCCTCTACGACTGCCTGAACCATGCGGTCGACTGGGTGGACAAGACCGACGGCCTCAACATGAACGGCGAATGGAAGCTGGACATCGGGAAGAAGTATACGCTGGAGGAGATCTTCGACCGGCAGATCCGGGGGTGGCCTTACAGCGGCGGAAAGACCCTCGAGGACCTCAGGGAAAAAGGGCTCATCGAATACCGGAAGCCCAGAAAAGAGTTCTATCTCTACTACTACTGGCCGGACAACAAAACCAGGCACCCCATCTACCTCATGGGGCTCAAGGAGGTGGGGGATCGCCTCAGGGCCGACCTCATCAGGCACAACATCCAGTTTCCCATGATCAAGGACATGGATTATATCTTTGATCTTTATCGTCCGATCCCCTACTGGGTGGAGACTTCCGAGTACAGGGGGCCTTCGGAAGGCTACGATCTGTGGGCCATCAACTGGAAGACCCCTTACATCGGCAACGACGCGAGCAACCTGACCGGCAACCCGTGGCTGGCGGAGATCTATGCCAAGGATCCGTGGGAGTCGGTCATCCTGCTCAACCCGGCCACGGCGGCGCGCAAGGAGCTCAAGGACGGGGATACGCTGGTGGTCGAATCGAGATACGGGAGGATCGAAGGCCGGCTGAGGATCTCGGAGCTGTTCCATCCCGACGCCGTGGGCGTCGGCGGCAGCTACGGCCTCGGCACCTGCCAGACCAACCCCTTGAACAGGATGGGGCCCAACTTCAATGCGCTCCTCTCCATCGATCCACACACCTATGATGGGGTGAGCGGCGGCCAGGACACAGCCCCGGCCGTCCGGGTGTACAGGAAGGAGGGGGCGCGATGAGATACGGCATGGTCATCGATCTGCAGAAATGTGTGGGGTGCAACTCGTGCACCGTGGCCTGCCGGGCCGAACAGGGCACGCCCGCAGGGATTCATTTCCACAGGGTCGTCAAGTACGAATCGGGGAAGTACCCGAATGCCAGGATGAAGTTTCTCCCCATGCCCTGCATGCACTGCCAGGACCCACCCTGTCTGAAGGTCTGCCCCACCGGGGCCACCTACAGGCGTGACGACGGGCCGATCCTCATCGACCACGACCGGTGCATCGGGTGCAGGGCCTGCATGCTCGCCTGTCCATACGACAGCAGGCAGTTTCTCTGGGACATCCGCAACTACTACGCCGGCCAGCTGCCGACGCCTTATGAGCAGATCAAGCAGAAGGGCTTTGACAAGGGGACCGTGGTCAAGTGCAACTTCTGCGTGCAGCGGCTGGACAAGAACCGGCTGCCCGCCTGCGTGGAGACATGCCCTGCGGGGGCGCGCAAATTCGGGGACCTGGAGGACCCGGAGAGCGATGTCTCCCGGCTGATCGTGCTCTACAGGGGAGCGGTCTTCCGGGAGGAAATGGGGACGGAGCCGTCGGTGTTTTACATCAAGGGGTAAGAGGATCCCACGGATCGGTCCGATCGGTCGGATCCGACGGATCTCACAAGGAGAGGTTCATGATTTCCTGGGTTGTCGTTGTCGTTGCGCTGCTGGTCTCCGGACTGTGGGCGGTCATGTTTCTCCGGCAGATGACGTCGGGCCTTTCAGACACCGCGCTCGAGGACCGGTTTGCATGGGGACTCTACGTCCAGGGGTTCTTCTTCTTTTCCGCCCTGGCAGGGGGGATCCTCATCTTCATGTCCGTGGCCACGCTCCTGGAGCTGACCTCCATCAGGCCCCTGGTCGAGACCGGTTCCGCCGTGGCCCTGGGGTGTCTTGCCGCTGCCGGGCTTCTCCTGGGGTCCGATCTCGGCAAACCCTTTCGCGGGATCAAGGTCGTGACCGGACAGAACTTTGCGTCCCCTCTCACCTGGGACTTTTACATGCTCACCCTCTGCGGGATCCTCGGCCTGGTCTTTGTCCCAGGATGGATTCCGCCGGCCGGACCGCTGGCGATGCTCTGGGCGGTGCTGTGTCTGCTGGCCGCCCTGGGGTATGTGATGATCCACACCCTTTTCTTCCTCTCGAGGGTGGGGGCAGGATTCAGATCCCAGCCCTTCCTGGGGCTGGATACGCTGGCCCAGAGCCTCTGGGGCGGCACGGCCCTCTTGAACCTGATCGCCCTGTTCTCAAACATCGACTTCCCGAACGGGGGCAGGCTTCTCCTGGTCCTTGGCTGCCTCACACTCGCTCCGCTCGTGGGAGGGCACATCGCGTCCGTCGGCATCAAGAGCAGGGAGCTGGAGGCGAAGAAGGTCATCGGGGTGGACCTCGTGATTCTGGTCGCCCTCGTCCTGATCCTGGCCTTCGCCCCGGGGAACAGGTTCCTGACGGGCTTGGTTTCGATCTCCGTTCTCGTGGCGGTCTTCCTGGAGAAGTCCCACCTGATGAAGCAGTACCAGACCAGACCCACGCTCCCCCTGCCCTACAGCCGATATGATGAGTCTCCCGAGTACTCCCCTTCGGCCAGTGAGTGGATCCTGGCCGCGGGCAGTGTGGGTGTTTGCGTCTTCCTGAGCACGCTGATCATCAACCTGAAGGTCTTGGTCCTGGGATGAGGAGGAAGCTGGAAATCTCCGGTGAGATGCGGGCCGATGTGGCCTCAGGGCGGGCCACGCTCTATGAGCTCCTGGTGGCGGCGTTCAGGCGTCTGCCCGACATGGCCCTGCTGGGGTCCATCGGGAAGGGGGAGTATCAGCGGCACCTGGCCCGTTTGGCCGAACTGGACAACGACCGGATCCATTCAGGGATACAGCGCCTGATCTCCTATCGCTCCCGGATCCAAGGGACAAGGGATGAAGACGTGTTGACGGAGCTTTCCGTGGATCGGACCAGGATCCTCAGGGGTACCGGCCATCCGGATCTGATGCCGCCCTATGAAGGACTTTACAGGCGCCGGAAGGGGGCAGGAGAGTCCGTCCTGGAGATCAGGAGCTTCTACCGCCGGGCCGGCCTGTTGCCCGATGAGTCCAACCAGGAAGCGGCCGACTATCTGTTCGTGGAGCTGGATTTCATGAGGGAGCTCTGTCTACGGGAGGAAGAGCAGTGGGCCCATGACGGCGCGGTTGAAGAGACCCTGTCCGACGAAAGGGAATTCCTGGAGGAGCACCTCGGACGTTGGGTCGGCGATTACTGCACCGCCGTGGAGAAGCATGCGGAGACCGATTTCTACAGGGGTTTCTCTCTCATCATGGACGGTTTCATCGAGGCTGAAAAGGAATGGATCTCCCGACTCTCCCGGGAGATGGGAAAAAGGAAGAAGGGATGAATCGAACGGGGGGAGAAGGGGACGAACGTCGAATATCGAGCGTCCAACGTCGAACGTCGAGTGAAAAGGGGACGAACATCGAACAGTCGAACATCGACCGGGAAGAGACCAAACCATTTCGACGTTCCTTCGTTTCAGGTGAGAAAAGGAAAATTGGGGAGGTGTAAACCATGAAGATCATTGACCTAGAGGCCCACTTCTACACGAAGGAGTATCTCGATTATCTCCGCTCCAGGAAGACTCCTCCCAGGGAGGAGGTCCGAGAAAAGAACATTCACCTCCACATGAGCGATGTGCTTCGGGTGCCCAGGAGCTTTCAGCTGGAGGATAAGCTGCTCGACGTGGGCGAGAAGAGGCTCGCCGAGATGGACGAGTCAGGGGTGGATATCCAGGTGCTGAGCCTCTGCGTCCCGGGCTGCGAGCAGTTCGAGGCCTCCGACGGCGCGGTCATGGCGCGGAAGGCCAACGACGAGCTGGCCGGGGTGATCCGGAAACACCCGGATCGATATGTGGGGCTCGCGGCGCTTGCGCCCCAGGATCCCGTGGGCGCAGCGAATGAGCTGGAGCGCGCGGTCAAGGAGCTGGGAATGAGGGGGGCCAAGCTGAACTCCCATGTACAGGGGGAGTACCTGGACAATCAGAAGTACTGGCCGGTCTTTGAAGTGGCGGAGAAGCTGGATGTGCCCCTCTACCTGCACCCCACCATCCCGTCCCCGGCCATCCTGAAGGGGTTCGAGGATTACGGGTTTCCGCTGGCCGGCCCCCCTTTCGGCTTCGGCGCAGACACATCCCTCCACGCCATGCGCCTGATCTACAGCGGGCTCTTCGACCGTTTTCCCCGACTGAAGATCGTCCTGGGCCACATGGGAGAGGGGCTTCCCTTCTGGCTGTACCGGGTCGACTTCTACTGGCTGAAGCCGTGGGTGGACCCGGGGCTCAAGCCCAAGTGCAGCCAGAAGCCCAGCTACTACATTCACCGGAACTTCCTCTTCACCTCGAGCGGCATGCACTACCTGCCGGCCTTTATCTGTGCCTACATGGCGGTGGGCGGAGACGTGATCGCCTTCGGTGCAGACCATCCCTTCGAGACCAGCAAGGACACGCTGGAGCGCCTGGGTATCCTGCCGATCTGCGAAGCGGACAAGGAGAAGTTCTATCACGGCAACGCCGAGAAACTCCTGAAGCTGAGCTGAATGGTTCAGGGGTGATGAGTGGGCGGCCTTCCGATCCCCGGCTTCGCCCCATTCCTTCAAGGGAGGTGGGGGGGACCGAAAGGATTCGGACTCAAACCGTTAATCCATATGAAGGACAGGAGGACCAAGATGAAGAAGATCGTAGTGACATGTCTTTTGATTGCGGCATTGGGTCTCGTGCCGGCGGGCGGCGCTTCAGCGGCGCAGCAGCCTCTGCGGATGGGGACGGCTTCGGTCGGCGCCCTCTTTTACGTCTTCGGCGCGGCCATATCCGAGGTGGTCGGCAAGCATGCCGGCATGAAGATAGAGGTCCTGCCCCAGGGGAACATCATGACCCTGCCGCTCATGGCGTCTCACGAGGTGGATCTCATCATGCTGGCCAACGACGAACTGGAATATGCCTACCTCGGCAAGGGAATCTTCCAGAAGCAGACCAGGGGCAAAGGGTATGATGTCCGACTGCTGATGCTCGGGATGCGGAATGCCGCGAGCCAACTGGTGACAGGGGATTCGGGAATCAAGAACTACGAGGACCTGAGAGGCAAAAAGGTGGTGCTCGACCATGGGACCCAGCAGGCCCTGAACCTGGGCTCCAGGGCCTCCCTGGTCGCGGGCGGTCTCACGGAAAAGGACGTGGTCGTCATCAAGGCCTCCGACATCCCCGAAGCGGTCAGGCTGGTGACGGAAGGCAAGGCGGATGCCTGTTTCGGGGGCATCGGGGTCCCGGCCTTCCGAGAGCTGGCAGCGGCGAGGGGCGGCATCCGCTACCTGGAGGCGGGGGACAAGCATTGGCCTCAGGTGCACGAGATCTCCAAGGCATACTTCCCCATGACCGTCAAGAAGGGTCCCCTCGGCATCGAACGGGATACCGTGCTCGTGACGCGCAACTTCGACCTGGTGGCCCGGACCGACCTCTCTGAAGACGCCGCCTACACCATCGTCAAGACCATCTGGGAGCACGATGCAGAACTGGCCCCGCACCACCCTCAGCTCAAGGACTGGGTGAAGGATCGGTTCGTGGGCGAGCAGGCCACTGCTCCTTACCATCCGGGTGCAATCAAGTGGTACAAGGAAAAGGGGGTATGGACCGAGAAGATGCAGGCCCATCAGGACGCGCTGCTCAAGATGAAAAAGAAATAAGGGTCCTGTTCGGATCCTCTCAACCGGAGCGGGCCCCGTATGAGCGGCGCCCGCTCAGGAGTTCCATACAGGTGGTGTGATATGAGCAAACCCAAGAAGGCGGGAGGAAAGTTCCGAACCCTGGATGGTTTCAGCGAGGGTGTGGCCAAGACCTTCCTGACCCTGATCCCGATCGGCTGCATTCTCTATGTGACCGATATCCAGACGTACCTCGGCCTGGCGATCTACAAGGAACAATACCTGGGGCTCTTCATCGCGTTGTTCCTCTCTTCTGCTTTTCTCAAGGTGCCTGCGACCAAGTCCTCCCCGCGCGACCGGGTGCCCTGGTACGACTGGGTCCTGGTGGCGTTTTCTCTCGTGATCTTCGGAAACGTGATGCTCTTCTACCGGGACCTGGTCATCATGGTGGGCTTCGCGGCCCCTCCGGAGGTCATCATGGGGTTCCTGGCCGTCTTCCTTCTGTTCGAGGCCGCCAGGAGGATCATCGGAATCCCGCTCATCACCATCGGCCTGGTGCTCGTGTTGTATGCCCGTTTCGCATACCTCTTTCCCGGGCTGTTGAATGCCAGGGGGGTATCCTGGAAACGGCTTTTCACGATGCTTTACCTGGACCCCAACAGTATCCTCGGCGTCCCGAGCAGTGTGGCCGGAACCATGGTGGTGGCCTTCCTCCTGTTCGGGGTCTGCCTTTTCCTCGTGGGCGGGGGAGAGTTTCTCTCGGACATCGCCATGGCCCTGATGGGCCGGCAGAGGGGAGGGGCGGCGAAGGTCGCGGTCATCGCGAGCGGTCTCTTCGGCTCCCTTTCCGGGAGCGCCTCGGCCAATGTGGCGGTGACGGGGGCCGTGACGATCCCCCTGATGAAGAAGACCGGGTACAGTCCACCCTTTTCGGCTGCCGTCGAGGCGGTCGCCTCCACCGGGGGTCTCGTCATGCCTCCGGTCATGGGCATCACCGCCTTCATGATGGCCGAGTTCCTCGGCATGCCCTATTACGAGGTGGCCCTGGCGGCCGCCATCCCCGCCATCCTCTACTACGTCGCCCTGCTGGTGCAGGTGCACTGGGAGGCCGTGGCAGGCGGGATCGAGGGGTTGCCCGCCGAGAGTCTGCCGCGCCTGAAGGATGTCCTGAAAAGGGGGTGGTTCTACTCCATTCCCGTGGCCGGTCTCCTCTACTTTCTCTTCGTGATGCATGCGGACCCGAGTACGGCGGCCGTGTATGCGAGCGGCATGATGCTGGCGGTCGGGCTTTTCAAGAAAGAGGTGCGGACCGGGTTCTGGTCCAAGCTGATGGGGGCCTTCCAGGAGACCGGCCTGCAGGTCCTGGTGGTGGGGTCGGCCTGCGCCATGGCCGGGGTCGTCATCGGCTCGGTCTCGCTGACCAATCTCGGTCTCAACCTGTCCAATACCCTGATTGCGGTCTCCGGCGGAAGCTCTCTTCTTCTGCTCTTCCTGGCCGCCATCGGCTCCATTGTCCTGGGCATGGGAATGCCCATTGCCGCAACCTATATCATGCTCGTGATCCTGATTGCGCCGGCCATGACCCATGCGGGCATCCCGGCCGTGGCGGCCCACATGTTCATGAACTTCTTCGCCGCCATGTCCTTTGTGACCCCGCCGGTGGCCATAGCGGCCTACGTGGCGGCGGGCATCGCGCAGTGCGAGCCCATGAAGGCGGGCTTCATCGCCACCCGCCTGGGGATCGGCGCCTATCTGGTGCCGTTCTGCTTCTGCTACTCCCCCGGACTCCTGCTCATCGGCAGCGCGGCCGGGATCGTTTACTCCGTTTTCCATGCCACCTTCGGGGTCCTGGCCGCAGCGATCTGTCTGTCCGGGTTTTTGTTCAGGAGATTGGGACTGGTGGAAAAGGTCGTCTTCGGCATCAGCGCGGCCGGACTTCTTTCCCCTGTCTATGCCTTGCAGGGGGTAGGCTTTTTCCTGTTTGCAGGTGGAATCCTGTGGTCCTGGTGGAAGAGGCGAGCCGCGACGGGGAGCGTGCCCCAGGCCGCCGGAGCACAAACTCCTGCAGCGAAGTAGCGTCGTGGGGGTCTTACAACCGAAAACCGCTCATCCAAAAAGGAGGCAAACATGAAAAAGGGAATTGTGGTTTTTTTTGCGGTCACCCTGATCCTCTCCGGGATCTGTCTGTCCCCGGCCCCGGCACGATCGGAAACGATCGAGCTGAGCCTCAGCCTGATGATCCCGCCGAAGCACCTTCGAAACATCCACCTGTTCGAGCCGTGGATCAAGATGGTGGACGAGCGCACGAAAGGGAAGGTGAAGATCAAGCCCTTCTTCTCCTCGACCCTGGCTCAACCTCAGGAGACCTTCGACGCCGTCTCCTCGGGGATCTGCGACATGGGTGAGTCGTATACCTTCGGAAATCCCGGCCGGTTCATGCTCACCGAGACCCTGATGCTGCCGGAGCAGGGGTTCCCCACCTCCCTGAGCTGCAGCAAGGCGCTTTGGCACCTGTATAAGACGTTCCCCGAGGTCCAAAACGAGTACAAGGGCGTGAAGCTGCTGTTTCTCCACGCCACCCCCGGCGCGGTGGTGAATACCAAGAAAAAACCGGTCAAGACCCTGGAGGATCTCAAGGGCATGAAGATCGCGGTCTCCGGCGCCACCATGGTGAAGGTGGGGAAGGCCCTCGGCCTTTCCCCGGTGACGATGTCCACCAACGATCTCTATGAGGCCGGGGACAAGGGGGTGATCGACGGTTTTGTCAGGCCGGTGGAACTCCTGATCTCCAGGAGGCTGGCCGAGGTGGCCAAATACGTGACCGATATCGACCTCGGCCACGACCTCTTCTTCGTCGCCATGAATCAGAAGAAATGGGACTCCCTCCCGCCGGATGTGAAGAAGGTGTTCGAGGAGCTGAGCGGAGACTGGGCCGTGGATTTTGCGGGCAAGGCGTGGGACCAATTCGACACGGATGCCAGGAAGGATGTGAAGGCCAAGGGGATCGAGATCTACAACCTGCCGGATGAGGAAAAGGCGAGATGGAAAAAGCTCATGGCCCCCATCGGGGAGGAGTACGCGGCTGACCTGGAAGCCAAGAAGATGCCCGGAAAGAAGATCCTGGAGGAGCTGAAGAAGATCTCAGCGAAGAAATAACCCCGGGTTGAAGCGCGGCTTCGAACCCTCCAACGCCTGGATCTCCCCGCCACGGGAGATCCAGGCCTGTCGATTCCATGTCCACAAATTCAAGGGAGAGCTCCAAGACGGGGTTCATGAGACCATGAGGAAGATCTTGTTGCGGGTGGAAAAGGGGATGCTGGTCGTGGGCATCACGGCCCTGTTCATCATGATGGGTCTCACCACGGTGGATGCGATGTGCCGGTATCTGCTGAACGTCCCTATTGTCGGGGCCTATGAGGTTACCGAAAAGTACCTCATGCTGTTCAGTATCTTCCTCGGCCTGAGCTATACCTACAGGGGTTCCGGGCTCATCCGGGTGACGATTCTGATGGACCGCCTCCCCAGATCGGTGAAGATGCCGATCAACCACTTTGCCCAGCTCTTCTCGATCGTCTACTGCGCGATCCTGATCATAGGCACATACCAGTATGCGACCCGTCTGCATGATTACGGCACCACCCTGGGATCCCTGTTTTCGTTCCCCCTCTGGATCGGAGCCGCGGTTGTCCCCATAGGATTCCTGCTCATGGGGCTCTTTCTGCTCGCCGATTTCCCCAAGGTGCGAAGAGGCGAGTCAGCCCTTTTCCGGGAGGAGGAAGGTCCGACCGCTTCGTGAGGGCGGAGCCGCAGGGATATCCCCCGAGGACTTGGCGGCGAGCGCTCCGGTCTTCGCGGCCGTTTCAGCAAAGGGCATTTATGGAGATTTCAGTTCCCTTTTTCATCCTGGTGACGCTTCTCCTCCTGGGGATCCCTATCGGGTTCGCCCTGGGGGGCGCCGGCCTGCTGGGCATATGGATCGTCAAAGACAGCTGGGCCGTGGCCATGGCCACTTTGAAGGCGGTCCCCTTCAATACGGTAGGAGACTACAATCTGACGACCGTCCCCATGTTCATCCTGATGGCGTATTTCTCCTCGTCCAGCGGCCTGGCCCGCGATCTCTACAAGGCGGCGGCCAACTGGCTGTCGCACATTCGGGGGGGGCTTGCCATCGCCACCGTGTTTGCCTGCGGCATCTTCGGGGCCATGTCCGGGGCAAGCGTGGCCGCCGCAGCGGTCATGTCGAACGTGGCCCTGCCGAACATGCGCCGCTACGGATATTCCGATGTGCTCGGGGCCGGTGCGGTCGGCGTGGGCGCCACCCTGACCATCCTGATCCCCCCGAGCGTGCCCATGGTCATCTACGGGGTCGCCACCCAGACATCGATCGGCGCTCTGCTCATCGCCGGGGTGGTGCCCGGCATCGTCCTCGCCATCCTGCTGGCCTCGTGCATCATGGTATGGGTGACGGTCAGTCCCAGCCATGCCCCGGAGACCATACGGACGCCCTGGGCCGAGCGGTGGAAGAGCGTCGGGCGGATCTGGTCGAGCCTGTTGCTCATCCTCATCGTCCTGGTGCTCCTCTACAGCGGGATCGCCACGCCCACCGAGGTGGGGGCGGTAGGCGCCGCCGCCGCCCTGATCATCGGCGTGGTCCTGAAAAGGCTTTCCTTTCCGAGTATGGTTCATGCCCTCCGGGAGACGATCAAGACCTCTTCCATGATCTTCATCATCATGATCGGGGCAAACCTCTTCGGGTACTTCATGACCATGAGCCAGGTCCCCCAGCATCTGGTAGAGACCGTGATGGGGATGCAGATCAACCGGTGGGTCATCATCATCGGCATCGTGGTGGGGTATTTCGTCATCAGCATGTTCATGGACGAGATCCCGCTGCTGCTGCTGACGCTTCCCCTGACCTTTCCGCTGATCACGGCGGCCAAGTTCGACCCCGTCTGGTTCGGGGTGCTCTCCACCCTGATGGTGGCCATGGGTCTCGTGTTTCCGCCGGTCGGGATGTGCGCCTTCGTGGTGGCGGCCACGGCCAAGGTGGACCTGATGAAGGTCTTTCGAGGCACGGGGATCCTGATCATCGCCGTGTTCATCACAACGATCCTGGTCATGATCTTTCCGGAGATCGCGCTGTGGCTCCCGAACAGCATGAGGAAAGGCTGATCCATTTCCAATGTCCAATGATGAATGTCCAATGCCCAAGGAAGAGGAAGGAATAGGAATATCAAACAATAGAACATTGAATGCCCGAATAATGTCGGTGGGGTTTCACCTGGAAATTGGAGATCCTACATTGGACATTGGACATTCATACGGGGGTCAATGATGGAAGTTGAGAAAAACACGATATCGATCGACCTGCTGGTTGCCGGAGGCGGTATCGCAGGGCTGATGGCCGCCATCAGTGCGGCGGACGAAGGCGCAAACGTGCTGGTGGTCGAAAAGGCCAATACCAGGAGGAGCGGATCCGGCGCCACCGGGAACGACCACTTCTGCTGCTATATCCCCGAGGTGCACGGGAAGGACATCGCGCCGATCCTGTGGGAGGACCTCCACAGCCTCCACGGCGACTTCCAGGATCCCTCCCTGGCTTTGCGCTTCCTCAAGCAGAGCTATGATCGAGTCAGGGACTGGGACGCCTGGGGCATCTCCATGAGGCCTCGCGGCCACTGGGACTTCTCCGGCCATGCCTACCCGGGCAGGCCGAGGATCTTTCTCAAGTATGCCGGCTACAACCAGAAGCCGGTCCTTACGGCCCAGGCGAAGAAGAGGGGAGTCAAGATCGCCAACCACATGGTCGTCACGGACGTGATCGTCGACCAGGGCCAAGTGATCGGCGCCATCGCCGTGACCACGGCGGATAAACCGGTGATGAAGGTCATCCGTGCCAAATCCGTGCTCCTGGCCACGGGTTCGACCACCAGGCTGTATCCCTCGACCACCCCCGGGTGGATGTTCAACATCCCCTTCTGCCCGGCGTGCACCGGCAGCGGGAGGGCCATGGCGTACAGGGCGGGGGCCAAACTCGTCAACATGGAGATCCCGAATCGGCATGCGGGCCCGAAATTCCTGGCCCGGTGCGGAAAGGCGACCTGGATCGGCCTGTACAAGGATCCCCACGGCCGGGTGGTAGGCCCCTTCGTCACGAAGCCGACCAGGGATCTGGGCGACATCACGGCCGATGTCTGGAACTCGGTGTTCACGGACATGTTCAAGTCCGGGCAAGGTCCCGTCTATATCGACTGCTCGGAGACGGCGCAGGAAGACATCGACTACATGATGTGGGGCCTTGTGCATGAAGGCAACACGGGCATGCTCGATTACATGAAGAAAGAGGGGATCGATGTCCGGAAACACCGGGTCGAGTTCAGGCAGTATGAGCCGTTTTTGATCGGCAGCAGGGGGATCGAGATCGACGAGAAGGCGGAGACGAGCGTCCCCGGCCTGTACGCGGCCGGAGACGACGTCGGGAACTTCCGCGCCGACCTCTCCGGGGCGGCCACCTTCGGGTGGATCGCGGGCAAGAGCGCTTCCCGGCGGGCCCGAAAGGTAAAGGCGTTCAGGAACGCGGAGCGGTCCGACCTGGTGGAGCGGAGGGCTTCCCTGTATTCCCGTCTCCTCCGGAGAAAGGAAGGCGCCGGCTGGAAGGAGGCCAACCTGGCCCTGCAGCAGATCATGCAGGACTATGCAGGGGTGGATGGGGTCAGGTCCGAGAGCCTGTTGAATGCGGGGTTGCAGTACCTGGGCCGCTTGCGCGAAAGGACGCTGGAGAGCCTTTCCGTGAGGAACGGCCACGAGTTGATGAGAGGGTTGGAGACCCTCGACCTGATGCAATGCGGGGAGGCGATCTTCCACGCCGCCCTGGAGAGAAAGGAAACCAGAGGGATGCACAGGCGCTCGGATTTCCCTTTCACCAACCCCCTGCTCCAGGACAAGTTCCTGACCATCCGCAGGCAAGAGGGAAAGGTGGTCACGGAATGGCGCGAAAAGAAATAAGCATTTTTTGACAGGATAACAGGATGAACAGGATTACGGTGCATATAGAAGGAACGCGAGGCGGAATCCCGTTCGCCTGTAGTCTGCCGGAAACCAGTCCGACATGCCCTGAAGAAGAACCGAGACCGTTGCAGGGTGAACAGTGCTCTTCGTTCTTCCCTCAGATCCTGTTGATCCTGTTATCCTGTCTAAACTCTTAAGGAGGAAAAAACATGCCACCGGTCATCCATATGGACAAATGCAACGGCTGCGGTATCTGCGCAGATATCTGCCCCACGGACGTCTTCTGTATGACGGAGAAGAAGAAGCCGCCCGTCATCCGGTATCCGGAGGAGTGCTGGCACTGCAACTCCTGCGTCCTGGACTGCAAGAGGACGGCCATCGAGCTTCGCATTCCGCTGCCGGCAATGATGCTCTACGTGGATGCACCCGCAAAAAAAAGCGGGAGTTGAAGACGAACTGGCCACCCGTGAAGAAACCGAGGGACGACCGCTCACGCCAGGATGACGGACGAAAAAGGCAAGAGGTCGGAGGTGAGGGGCCGGTCTCCCGTCGCTGCCACGCAGAAAGACCCAAAGACACCAAGGTGCCCCGGGGAGCAGATGATTCCTCGTGCCTTGGTGGCAGGAATGGAGGAATGAGATGATTCGAATGGATAAGAAACCGCTCGATACGGATGTGCTGGTGGTGGGGGGCGGCATTGCCGGCCTCATGGCCGCCATCAGCGCGGCCGAGCAGGGCGTGAGCGTCATGGTCGCGGAGAAGGCGAACACGAAGAGGAGCGGTTCGGGCGCCACGGGGAACGATCATTTCTGCTGTTTCATCCCCGAGATTCACGGGGACGACATGGCCCCGATCCTGCAGGAATACCGAAACAGCCTGGTGGGCGGCTATGCCGACGACACGCTCGTGAAGAAGTTCCTGCTGCAGACCTTTGACCGCGTAAAGGATTGGGACTCGTGGGGGATATCCATGAGGCCCACCGGGAAATGGGAGTTCATCGGCCACGCGTTTCCGGGCCGCCCCCGCATCTGGCTGAAGTACGCAGGGCACAACCAGAAAGGGGTGTTGACCGCCCAGGCCAGGAAGAGGGGCGTCCGCATCGAGAACCATATGCCTGTCTCGGACGTCCTGGTGGAGGACGGCCGGGCCATCGGCGCCCTCGCCGTCAGCATCCGCAAAAACGAGCCGGAGCTCAAGGTCATCCGGGCCAAGAGCGTGATCCTGGCGACAGGGTCCGCCAGCAGACTCTACCCGCCTGCACCCACCCCGGGGTGGCTTTTCAACACCGCTTTTTGCCCGAGCTGCACGGGCGCCGCCCACGGCGCCGCCTTCCGCGCGGGAGCGGCCCTGGTCAACATGGAATTCCCGAACAGACATGCCGGACCCAAATTCATGGCACGTTGCGGCAAGGCCACATGGATCGGCGTCGTGGCCGACCCCGCCGGCAGACCGGTCGGTCCCTTTGTGAGTAAACCGACCAAAGAGCTGGGCGACATCACGGCGGACGTCTGGAATACGGTCTTCACCGACTACATGGATTCCGGAAGAGGTCCGGCCTACATGGACTGTAGCGGCACCAGTGAAGAGGACATCCGGTACATGATGTGGGGCCTCAAGAGCGAGGGAAACACCGCCATGCTCGACTATATGAAGAAGGAAGGGATCGATGTCCGGAAGCACATGGTGGAGTTCATGCAGTACGAGCCCCACCTGATCGGCAGGGGAATCGAGATCGACCTGGACGGCGAGACCCGTGTGCCCGGGCTCTTCGCCGCCGGAGACCCCGTGGGCAATTTCAGGGCGGACATTGCGGGTGCAGCCACCTATGGGTGGATCGCCGGGGAAAGCGCCGCGAGGAAGGCCAAGGGGATCAGGACGCTGGAGAAGGCGGAGCAGAGCGCCGCGGTGGACGCGAGGGCGAGCCTTTACGGCAGATTCATGAGCAGGGAAATCGGCCCCGACTGGAGGGAGTCGAACCTGGCCCTGCAGCAGGTCATGAAGGATTACGCGGGCGTCATGGTGCGCTCGGAGACCCTCCTGAATGCCGGCTTGAAGTACTTCGAGCGCTTGAAGGAGCAGGTCCTGGAGACGATGGTTGCGGACAACGCCCACACCCTGATGAGGTGTCTCGAGGTCCTGGATCTCATGGAGTGTGCCGAGGCGATCTTCCTGACCGCCCTGGAGCGGAAAGAGACGCGCGCCCAGCACAAGCGTTCCGACTTTCCTTTCACGAACCCCCTTCTTGCGGACAAGTTCCTGACCGTCCGCAGGGAGAAGGGGCAGCCGATCCTGGAGTGGCGCGCAAGGGCATAGGCTCCGCCGGCGCTTGAACCGCTTCACAAGGGCGGCCACGGGGGAACCTCTTCCGCCGTGCCGCCCTTTGCCTCCCATGGTCTCCTCCCGGACCCCCCGTCCGCGGCGACCATGTACAGGTCCCTTTGGAAAAGACGCTTGACAAATCCTCGAGGAGGGCCATAATGGATGTATCATAATGCAATATCAAATCTCGTTATATGAGATCAAAGCCTCCGGAAGCCAATGCGGTCGACAAGACCCTGATCATCCTTTCCTCCTTCGCCCCCGATAATCACGAGTGGGGCACGATCGAGCTCAGCCAGGAGCTCGGACTTCACAAAGCCACCGTCTCGCGTATCCTCCTGACGCTGAGCCGGCACGGCTTTCTCACCCAGAATCCGAGAACCAAGAAATTCACCCTCGGCCCGGAGGTCATGAAGCTGTCGAGGGCCCTCCGACAATCCCTGAGGACGAACCTCGTCCAGGTGGCCAAGCCGTTCGTGGATGAACTTCGGGACAGGATCAAAGAGACGGTCATCCTGGAGCTGCTCTCCCGGAACGGATCCTTCATGGCCTACATTGCCGAAGGTCCCCGCATGGTCCGCCTGGCCGGAAGCATCGGGGATCAGGTTCCCATCCATGCGGCAGCGGGTGGGAAGGCCATCCTGGCCTTTCTGCCTGAAGAGAAGAGGAAGAGCCTTCTGCAGGGGAAGCTCGAGCGATTCACCGGGAATACGATCACGAGCAGGAGACGCCTGGAGAGGGAGCTCGAGTCCATCAGGGAAAGCGGCGTCGCCTATGACCGGGAGGAGCTCGACGAGGGGACGGGGGCCGTTTCCTGTCCCATTTTCAACCATGAGGGAAGGTCGGTCGCCTCCGTGGTGGTGGCCGGCCCGCATCAGAGAATCCAGGAGATCTGTGAGGATCGGATCGTGCCTGCATTGAAGGCGGCGGCGGCAAGGATATCCGCTTCTCTTCTTGCGGAGGAGTGAAGGTCCGCTGACTCATGAATCCGAAGCCGTGCTTTTCATGAACGATTTGTCGCCTTCGTGAGCTTCTTCGTGAGTAAGGAAAGACGCGTTCAACCACGAAGCGCATGAAAGACACGAGGGCGTAGCAGGGGTTGAGCCATGGCACTTGAAAGAACGCAGTTTGCCGTCATCCTGATGGGTCTGGACAAGCTGATGAACTTTACGGCCAGGAGGAGTCCTTCCTTCCGGGAGCGCTTGAAGGGAAAGGATCTGGTCGCCCAGATCAAGCTCCAGGACAACTCCCAGGGAAGGACCTTCTTCTTCAGCAAGGGCAGGGTCCGGTCCAGGGGCGGCATCCATCCCGCCCCCCAGATCACCATCACCTACAGCTCTCCGGAGCTGGCGGTCCGTCTCATGAGGCCGAACCGGAGCCAGCTGGAGCAGATCAACGCCATGAAGAACTTCCAGATCGGGCTCGAGGGGCCGGACGAGCTGACTTCATGGTTCATGGAGACCCTCAGCCTGATGCTCTCCGCAGGCCTGCGTTACGGCACGGACATGGGGAAGGGGGTCAGGAGGTACACCAGCAATACCAACGGCGGGCCCGTGTTCGTCTACGTGAAGAACGGGAAGATCATCCGCGTGACGCCGATCGATTTCGACGAGGACGATGCGGCGCCGTGGACCATCGAGGCCAGGGGCAGGAGGTTCACCCCGCCTCGAAAGGCGACGGTGTCCCCTTATACCTTCGGGTGGAAGTCCATGATCTACTCGAAGGATCGGCTCCTCTATCCCATGAAACGCGTGGACTTCGACCCGGAGGGGCGGAGAAACTGCGGGAACCGGGGGATTTCCGGGTACGAGCGGATCTCCTGGGACCAGGCCCTCGACATGGTGGCGAACGAGATCAAACGGGTGAAGCGGGAGTATGGACCCGGCGCCATCATGAACGGGAGCGGATCCCACCACACGTGGGGCACCCTGGGATACTGGCTCAGCGCCAGGATCCGGTTCTTCAACTCCATCGGCTTCACCCCGGTGGTCCACAACCCCGACAGCTGGGAAGGCTGGTACTGGGGCGCCATGCACCACTGGGGCCAGAGCATGCGGCTGGGAGGTTCCGAAGCCTATGGGACCGTGGAGGACTGTTTGAAAAACTGCGAGATGGTGGTCTTCTGGTCCAGCGACCCCGAGGCGACCAGCGGGGTTTACGGGGCGTTCGAGGGGACGGTCCGGCGTCAGTGGCTCAAGGAACTGGGGATCCAGCTGGTCCACATCGATCCCTACTACAACCATACGGCCGCGCTGCTCGGGGGCAAGTGGCTGGCCCCCAGGCCCGCCACGGGCAACGCCCTTGCCCTAGCCATCGCCTATGTATGGATCACCGAGGGTTTCTATGACCGGGAGTACGTGGAAAAGCGGACGACCGGTTTCGAGAGGTGGCGGGACTATATCCTGGGCAAGGAAGATGGAGTCGCAAAGACGCCGGAGTGGCAGGAGCAGGAGTCGGGCATCCCGGCCAAGGACGTGAGGGCGCTGGCCAGGGAATGGGGGAGCAGGAAGACCTATCTGGCTGCGGGAGGGATCACCGGGTTCGGGAGCGCGTGCCGCTGCGCCACCGGCAGCGAGTGGGCGAGGTCCATGGTCTGCCTCATGGGTATGCAGGGGCTGGGGAAGCCCGGTGTGAACATGGGGGGCATGCAGCAGGGGGCGCCGGTCGATCACCGGTTCTTCTTTCCCGGATACGCCGAAGGCGGCCTCTCGGGGGATCTCCAGGGCACGGCCCTGGCCGTGAACATGTACCAGCGGATGCCCCAGCTGGCCACCGTCAACACGGTCATGCAGCGGGTGCCGAGGCTCAGGATCCCGGAGGCGATCCTGGAGGGGCGCACCGAGGGGTATCCTACGGATCCCAAGACGATCGAAGGGCAGTTCCTGAAGTTCGACTATCCTGCGCCCGGCCATGCGCCGGTCAAACTCTACTACAAGTACGGCGGCTCCCACTTCGGCACCATGTGCGACACGAACCGCTACGCCAGGGCCTACCGGTCCGAGAACCTGGAGTGCGTGGTCAACCAGTCCATCTGGTTCGAAGGGGAGGCGAAGTTCGCGGATATCCTGCTGCCTGCGTGCACGAGCTTCGAGCGCTGGGACATCGGTGAGTTCGCGAACTGCGGCGGGTACATCCAGCACAGCTTCAATCAGTGCAACCACCGGATCGCCGTGCTGCAGCACAAATGCATCGAGCCCCTCGGGGAGTCGCGGTCGGACTTTCAGATCTTTGCGGACCTCTCGAAGAGGCTTGGCCTCTACGCCCTCTTCTCGGAGGGCGTTACGGAGCTGGACTGGTGCAAGCGGCTCTTCGAGGCCACGGATCTGCCCAACCACGTCTCCTGGAGGTCGTTCCTCCGGAAGGGCTACTTCGTCATCCCGAACCCGCCCGAGTCGATGAGAGCGCCTGTTTCGTTCCGGTGGTTTGCCGAAGGAAGATCCAAGGATACCCCCGAGCTGGCCCCGCTCCCCGCGGACTATACGGAAACGTTCGGGAGCGGCCTGCAGACCCAGTCCGGAAAGCTGGAGTTCGAGTGCGCCAGTCTGAAGCGCTTCGCCCCGGACGATCCGGAGCGGCCGGTGATCACCAAGTACATCCCCGCCTGGGAGGGGCACCACACCCGGGAGTTGATGCAGAAATACCCCCTCCAGCTCATCTCGCCCCATCCCCGGTTCAGTTTTCACACCATGGGGGACGGGAAGGACAGCATCGTCAACGACGTGAAGGATCACCGGGTCTTGATCGGTGGATACTACTACTGGATCGTCAGGATCCACGCAGCGGACGCGGCGGCCAGGGACATCCGGGAAGGGGACCTGGTGAGGGTCTTCAACGACCGGGGCGCTGTGATCTGCGCCGCGCAGGTGACGCAAAGGGTGCGGCCGGGGACCGTCCACTCCTATGAGTCCTCCGCGGTCTACGACCCGCTGGGGGAGCCGGGCGGTTCCCCCGATCGCGGCGGGTGCATCAACCAGCTCACTCCGAGCAGGACGATGATCGCGAAGTCTCACAGCCACGCGGCCAATTCCTGCCTCGTGCAGATCGAGCGGTGGAGGGGTTAGAGGAGAGTGTCCAGGGTTCGGCGTTCAGGTTTCCGGATTGCCGAAATCTTGTGACGTCATTTCGACCGAAGGGGTCCGGGCTAACCGGAGCGAGTCAGATTTCTCGGTCGCTTCGCTCCTTCGAAAGGGCGCCCATCTTTGAGGGTGCTTGTCATTTGCCTGAACACCGAACGCTGAACACCGAAAACGAATGGAGCATTCCCATGACCCGATGGCATATGATCATCGATGTGGAAAAATGCGAGGACTGCAACAACTGCTTCCTCAGCTGCAAGGATGAGCACGTGGAGAACGACTGGCCCGGCTACGCCCTGGCACAGCCGCGCCACGGCCACCGGTGGATGAACATCATGCGCAGGGAGCGGGGGCAGTTCCCGCTCATCGATGTGGCGTACCGCCCGACCCCGTGCATGCACTGCGATTCCGCCCCCTGCATCCGCGCCGCAAAGGACGGGGCCGTGTACAAGCGGGAGGACGGGATCGTGATCATCGATCCGGTGAAGGCCGCAGGGCAAAGGGACATCGTGAAGACCTGCCCCTACGGGGCCGTCTGGTGGAATGAGGAGAGGAAGGTCGCACAGAAATGCACGTTCTGCGCCCACCTCCTGGACGAAGGATGGAAGGCGCCGAGGTGCGTCCAGGCATGCCCCACGGGCGCCCTAAAGGTGGTGGCGTGCGACGAGCGGGAGATGGAAGGGCTCGCCCGCAGGGAAGGGCTGGCGGTCCTCCATCCCGAACTCAGAACCAAGCCGCGGGTCTACTACAGGAACCTCCACCGGTATGAACGCTGTTTCGTGGCAGGCAGTGTGGCCGTGGAGAGGCAGGGATTGAAGGATTGTGTGAAGGGCGCCTCCGTCTCCCTCCGCGGGGCTGAGGGCAGGATCGGGGAAACGGTCTCCGATCCGTTCGGCGATTTCAAGCTGGACGGGCTGGAAGAGAACAGCGGCCGGTACTTCCTGGAGATCAGCCATCCGGAGTTCGGTCGCAAGGAGATCGAGGTGGAGGTGACCGCCAGCGTCAACGTGGGTACCGTCTACCTCACGTCGATTTGAGCTACGCCTCCCCCGCCCCCTCCCTTCCGTTTACCTCTGATCGCCTTCATCCCGCACCTTCTCCACCTGGCACAAGAGGGACTTGAACCCCGGATAGGCCGACAGGGGATCCAGGTAGTCGGGCGGTACGAGCAGGTTGGCATCCGCCTCGGGCCAGGCATGGTAGAAGTTGACGACCCCCGGACCGACGACCTCGGTCAGATGGGCCCGGACCCTGAGCGAGCCCCGCGGCGTGGAAAGGGAGATCCAGTCCCCGTCCGAGATGGACCGCGAAGCACCGTCCGCCGGGTTGATGTCGGCGCTCGGGTCTTTCCGCAAACCCCTGGTCCAGCCGAGCCTGAACGTCCTCGAGTGCACATACATGGGCAGCCGCGCACCCGTGGTCAGGATCAGGGGGAATCTCTCCGCCACCTCGGGCGTCGATCGGGGGCTCAACTTCGGCTCCCGGTAGCGAGGAAGGGGGTCGTGGCCGGCCTCCTTCAGGATGGTGGAGGTGAATTCCATCTTCCCGGAAGGCGTGGGAAAGCCCGTCTTCTCGTACTTCCTGAAAGGCGGCATCCTGAACCCCTTCAGGTGCAGCCCGGCCGGGTGCTCCTTCAACTTCGCCACCGTGAGGCCGGAGGGCTTCAGGATCCAGTCCACGGAATGCTCGTACCCCTTTTGCATGAGGCCGTCGTCCGGCAGCATCCTGCGGGCCAGTTCAAAGATGATCTCGGCGTCCGATCGCGACTGATAAAGGGGCTCGATGACCGGCTGCGACCACATAACGTAGTTCTGGGCCCAGAACCGCAGCTCGCTCCGCTCGAAGGTGGTGCAGGCGGGCAGCACCACATCCGCCATCCTGCAGGTCTCGGTCATGAAGAGGTCCACGTTCACGACAAAGTCCAGTTTCCTGAGACTATCGAGCATGAAATCCGAGCCGGGCCACATGCGGTATCTCATGCCGAAGGCCAGCATGGCCCGGATCGGATAGGGTTTTCCGCTGCGGATCTGGAAAGGGAGGTGGACGGCCTGCGCCTCGGGCACGAGCCTGCACCAGACAGGGTAGAGCTCCTCCCCGACCCGCGGGGGCATGTCCTTCCATGCCCGGACCTGCTTGTACTGCTCCTCCCGGAGGGTGGCCGCGGTCGGGATGTTCAGCCAGGTCGGCGGCACCACGTAGTTCCCGCCCGGCCGGTCGAAGTTCCCGGTAAGACCGATCAGTGCCGTGAGGGCCCTGTGATTCTGGACGCCGTTGGTATGGTGGACGGTGGGGCTGGCGCTCGTCATCAGGGCGGCCGGCCGGGTGGTGGCATAGAGCCTTGCGGCCTCCACCATCAACCCGGCCGGGACCCCCGTGATCTCCTCGGTCGCCGAGGGGGTGAACTCGCCTGCGTACCGCTGGAACTCCTCAAAACCGAGGGTCCATCGGTCCACGAACTCACGGTCGTAGATCCCTTCCCGGATCATCACGTTGGCCATGCCCATGGCCAGGGCGCCCGAGGTGCCGGGCCGGATTCGAAGATGGACCGCGGCATGGCGGGTCATGGGCGTGAGGAGGGGCCCCACCTCGATGATCTTCAGCCCCTGGTCGACGGCATCCATGAGCCTTCGCGTGACGGCGGTGTTCGAATAGAAAGGGTTCTGGCTCCACACCAGCAGACAACGGGCGTTCCGCAGGTCCGGGGCCCCGAAACAACCGTAATTGAGCTTGGCCGCCATGGCGGTCGCCTGGTGGCAGGTGCTGGACTCGGTGCAGTAGTTGGGGGAACCGAAGCTGTGGGCCAGACGCTTGAGGAAGGGGCGGAACCACTTCGAGTATCCGGCATAGAAGACCACGGATTCCGGCCCTGTCTCCGCCTTGACGGCGAGGAGCCTCCGGGAGATCGTGTCGAGGGCCTCTTCCCATGAAACCGGCGCGAAATCGCCCGATCCCCTCTCCCCCTTCCGTACGAGAGGTGTCCGGATCCGGTCCTTGTGGTAGATGTACTGCCTGCTCGCAGATCCTTTCGAACAGAGCGCCCCCTGGTTGTGGGGATGGCTCTCGCTCCCCTCCACCCGGACCACCACGCCATCCTTCACATAGGCATCGATCCCGCAATGCGTGGGGGCATTGCAGATGGAGCAAAACGTCTTGTGGACTCGTATGCCGGTTCCCTCACCGGGGATCTTCCCGGTTGCCGGACCGTGCGGTTTCACACCCTTGTTCATCATCCATCCTCGTCCCCGGGGTTGCAGCGGCGGAACCCCCACCCCGCATGAAGTCTCCTGCCCGATCATTCTGGCCGCCTCACGCCGTGCAAGCGCCGGCGCTGCGGGGCGGCGGCAAGCGGGCCTGCCGACCACTGGATGGAGCCCCGCAGGACTCACGGGGAGAACCATCTTAAGCCATTTGGTCCGAGAAAGCGAGCCGCTTTTCGCCGGAAAAGGTTCTCCTTCGCATTCCCAAGGGGGCTGGTCCCGCATATCTGAGCTTGTCAAGGTAGCGTGTTGTGTGTATGAATATCGATTGATCGGTGGAATGGGGCTTTTGCAGGTGCGGAGGGTTTTCAGCAGCCTCGGTTTCAGGTTTCTCAGGAAAAGGCCGATGATTTCTATTGGATCCTGTTCAATGGCGGAGGTTTCCTGAAGGAGAGCGCGCCCGATGTCCAGACCTGACCCCAGAATGAGAGCCCTTACCGAAAGCCTCGTGATGTTTCGCAATTCTCAGGGAGTGGAGGCACGGGGCACCCTGATCCACCTCACCCGAAACATCGCGGTCTTCGAAGTCTACAACCCCTACTCCATTGTCCAGTTGAGCGAGGTTTTGCAGGATCTTCGGATCCTGAGAGGCGAGCGCACCATTTACAACGGCCGGGCGGTCGTGAGCAACCTCCTGCCTACAGGATTGATGGTGATCTGTTCGGCCACCCTGGTCGATCCATGGTCCGAGCTGGCCGACCTCGTTCCCGGTCACGGCCTCCGGGAAGAGTTGGATCGATTCGTGCAGGAATGGTCGACGACCCAGACCATCGCCTCTCCCTTCCGCCTTGCCGTCGGTGATCTGAAGTCCTTCCTCGGGGAAGTGAGCCGGCTTCTCCAGCAGGTGGATGTCGCCCTGCAGACCACCCCGACGGAATCCGCGCCCCAACCAGGGGAGTTGCTGGAGACCATCGTTCCACCCATCGCTCCCAAGTTTCAAGAGCTCCTCGACGCCTTCGAGTACGAGGCGGGCCGAATCGACCCGGGGGTCGCGGCCCCCCACAAGATGTTTGCGCGGAACGAGCTCCATCCCTTTTTGTTGTGCTCCCCGTTCATCCACCGGATTTATGCGAAGCCCCTGGGATATGCGGGAGACTACATCATGGTCAAGATGATCATGGATGTTGCGTTCGAGGGCGCGAATACCTATGCCAAGCTCGTGAATCACTTCTATCTGGATCAGCCGCCTGCGCGCGCACACCGCAACCGTATCGCGATCCTCGTCAATGCCCTTCACGGGGAAGCGGTCCGTGTCTCCGGAGCGGAAAGGAAGTTGAGGGTCTTGAATATCGGCTGCGGCCCGGCCGTGGAGGTCGAGAGGTTCATCCGGAAGGATGCGTTGTCGGAAAGGTGTGAGTTCCACCTCCTCGATTTCAACCGGGAGACCCTGGAGTATGCGAGGGAAACGGTTGAAAACGTGAGCAGAGAAGTCGGAAGGAGTCCGAGCGTCGTTTTTATCCACCAGTCCATCCACGATCTCCTCAGAGAGGCGGCGACTCGCCATCACCAACCGAACCATCCGTCCTTTGACCTGATCTACTGCGCCGGGCTGTTCGATTACCTTGGGGACCGGGTCTGCAGGCGGTTGATGCAGTTGTTTTACAACCGCGTGGTTCCAGGGGGGTTGCTGATCGCTACCAATGTCCACCCCCGTAATCCCACGCGATACTTCATGGAACACATTGCCGAATGGCATCTGGTGTATCGTGACGAAGCCGAGATGAAGTCCCTCTCGCCCCGAACGGACTGCCGGACATACGTGGATCCGACAGGCGTGAACGTGTTTCTGGAAATCCGAAAGGAAAAGGAAGAAGGTGGGCAGTGATACGGTAGCGACTGTTCTCGCCGCTGAGTACGCTCGATATGATCGGAACCTGCGCTTTACCCGGTTTCGGATCGTCGGCATCCTCTCCCTCGTGTTGATGCTCGCAGGGGTGAGTCTCGATTTCTTCGTCTATCCCGATCTCCTTCGTGCCCTTTTCTGGATCCGGGTGCTCTGCGACGTGGCTACGGCCGTTCTCCTGGCGTTCTCCTTCTCGTCCCTCGGGCAGCGGATGATCACCCCTCTGGGCCATGCCGTGATGCTGGTACCCGTGGTCTTCATGACCATGATGATCTATGTCTCCGAAGGGGCCATGTCTCCTTATTATGCCGGGCTGAACCTGGTTTTTCTCGGGGTGGGCGTCCTCATGCCCTGGAGCGTAAAAGAGACGCTGGGGTTCTGCCTGGTCACCATCCTGATCTACTCGGCCGCGTGCCTCCTCCACCGCCAGACCGATATCTACTGGCACACGCTTTTCAACAACCTCTATTTCCTGACACTGACGGCCGTTGTCTGCATCACCGCCAGCTACTACATCTCCCGCAGAAGGTTTGAGGAATTCCGGCTCCGCCATGAACTGGGCCGCCGCAACGAGGAGCTGGCCCGATCCAATGAGCAACTGGAGGAGCTGGATCGGCTCAAATCCGAGTTCTTCGCCAATGTCAGCCATGAGCTGCGCACACCGATCACCCTGATCATCTCCCCCCTCCAGGATGCCATCCGCAACGCCGACCTCCCATCCGCCACCCGGGGTATCCTGAGGATCGCCCTGGACCATTCCATGCGACTGTTGAAGCTGATGAACGATCTGCTCGATCTCATCCGCGTCGGAAAGGGAAAGGCCGAGTACAAGATGCAGCCGATCGATCTCTCCTCCTTTGTGCCGGGCATCGTGGATTCACTGGGTTATCTTGCCCGGTTGAAGAGGCAGCAGATCTCCTGCCGGGGGCAAAACGGACCCCTCATGGTGCAGGGGGACCCGGACAAGCTCGAGAAGGTGCTGCTCAACCTCCTCACCAACTCCATGAAGTTCACCCCGACGGGCGGCACCATCACGGCCCGTCTGCACCGGGACGGATCCAAGGCGGTCGTCGAGGTCGAAGACACCGGCATCGGTATCCCTGCGAAGGATCTCCCCTTCATCTTCGACCGGTTTCGCCAGGTGGACGGGTCGTCGACCAGGAGGTTTCAGGGGCTCGGCATCGGACTGGCCCTGGCCAGGGCGATCGTCGAGGAACACAAAGGGGTGATGCGCGCCCAGAGCGAACAGGGGAAAGGCTCCATCCTCAGGGTCGAGCTCCCGCTGTGTGAGGGAAAGGCGCCGCAAGGGGATGCAAAGAGCGGGGAGGAGAATCTCGATCCTTTGTCGGAGATCTACGCGGCGGCCGACCGGAAGCTCTCCATCCGGATCGAAGAGGGGCAGGGGGAGATGGCCGCAGTCGGGACCGGGGAGGTCTCCATCCTGGTGGTCGAGGACGAGCCGGACATGCGGCGATTCCTGGTCTCTCTCTTTTCCGACGAGTTCAAGGTGCTGCAGGCGGTAGACGGACTCTCCGGGCTCGCCACGGCCCGAAAGCATCAACCCGATCTCGCGCTCCTTGACCTGATGCTTCCCGGCATGGACGGACTTGAACTGTGCAAGGCCATCAAGATGGATCCTGCAACCTCGAACATGAAGGTGGTGCTCCTTACGGCCCGTGTGGACGAGGAGTCCAAGATCTCGGCTTTGGAGCGGGGGGCGGACGATTTCATCACCAAGCCGTTCAGCACCACGGAACTGAGGGTGAGGCTCTCCAATCTGCTTCGCGCAGCTCAGCTGGAGGAGAAGGTCAGGAAGAGGAACGTGGAGCTGGAAGACACCCTCAGACGACTGAAGGAAACCGAGGCCCAGCTCGTTCAGAGTGAAAAGATGAACGCGCTTGGGAATCTCTCCGCAGGGCTGATTCACGAGATCAACAACCCCCTGAACTTCACGCTCACCGCGATTCAGGTGGCGGTGAAGGAGGCGCAGAGCGGCTCTCCGGATCTGAAGGAGACCCTCGAGGATATCGGTCAGGGGATGACCCGCATACGGGACATCATTTCCGATCTCCGGGCGTTCGTCCATCCGACCGGGGAGATCCGCAGGCAGCCTTTCCGCATCTCCGAGGCCATAGAGACCGCCCTCCACCTGGTCTCCCATGAACTGAGGGACCTGCAGGTGGCCAAACCGGCGGCAAGCGAGCGGGTGAGCGGCTCGAAAAACCAGGTCATCCAGGTCTTTGTCAACCTCTTGGTCAATTCGTCCCAGGCCTTGCGATCGCTGCCGCCGGATGAAACCCGTTCGCCTCAGATCCGGATCTCCACGGACAGGCAGGACGGACGTCTTCTTGTAAAGGTCTGGGACAACGGCATCGGCATCGACCCGAAGCATCTTACGAGGGTGTGTGATCCGTTTTTCACCACCCGCGACGTCGGAAAGGGAATGGGCCTGGGTTTGAGCATATGCCACACGATCATCGGGAACCACCAGGGGAAGATCACCATTGAAAGCAGGCAAGGCGAATGGACCGAGGTCTCATTCGACCTTCCCCTTGCCGACCAGGAGGATTAGCCGTGTACGATTACAGGAAGTTTCACATTCTGTACGTGGATGACGAAGAGCAGTCGCTCAAGTACTTCAAGAAGGCGTTCCAGGAGGAGTTCTCCATCCTCACCTCGCCGGATGTCCGGGAAGCCGAAGAGATCCTGGAGCGCGAGAGTAACCGGATCGGGATCCTGATCACCGATCAGCGCATGCCCGGCCGTACAGGAGTCGACCTCCTCGGCCACGTGCGCAGGATGCAGCCGAGGATCGTCCGCATGCTCACGACGGCCTACTCCGATCTGGACAGCGCAATCGAGGCGGTGAACTCCGGGGCGATCTTCAAGTACATCATGAAACCCTGGAACCTTCAGGACCTGCGCGGATGCCTCCTCCGCGGCATGGAGTTCTTCCTGGTGCAAATGGAAAGGGACGCCCTCCTCAGGGAAAAGATGAGCATCCTTCAGCGGTTGATCGTCATGGATCGGGTGCGCAGCCTGGCCATCATGGCCGCCGGGCTTTCCCACCAGATCCGCAATCCCCTGACGGCCCTCAAGACCTTTCTCGACCTCACCCCCAGGAAATTGAGAGAAGAGTTGAATGAAAACGTCCGGCTCAAGAGCCCGGACTTCTGGGAAGACTTCTGGTCCATTGCAGAGCAGGAGAGCGCCCGGATCCTCAAGATCATCGATCAGGTCGGAAGGATGGTCGTAGTGCCCACGACCCGTTTCTCGGGCCCTTACCCGATCCGGGACCTGGTCCGAGGGGCGAGGGCTTACGCCGAGAGACAGGCATCCGGCTCCGTCGAAGTGGACCTGCTCGATACACTCCCCCCGGTGAAGGCGGACGCACAGATGGTGGAGCAGCTCTTCCAGATCCTGGTGAAGTGGATGATCGCGATGACCCCAGGCCGGGAGATCCTGATCGAGGCCAAAGAAACGGCTCGCATCTGGGGTGTGGAAGGGGTGAGAATACGGATCCTGAGCAAGGGGCCGGTGTGGACGGAGATCCGCGTCTCCTCCCTTTTCACCGCCTTCTCGATCGTGGACGAGGATCTGCAGGATCCCGGAATGGACCTGCTGCCCGCCTTTTTTATCATCCATCACCACGGCGGAGAGATCCTGATTCACAAGTCCCCCCCGGAGGGGCCGGGCCTGGAGGTCATTCTGCCGATCGATCCGGAAAGCGTGAACCTGCCGTTGAAGGAGGACGATCTCCTCCAGAAGATCATGGCCTATTCGGAGATATGGGAGGACATCCAGGCGAACTTCTAGACCCCTCGGATATAGTCCGTCACCACCCAGATGAGGGACGCGGCCACGAGCGAAATCAGGGTGACCAGGACCGCCTTGTAAACACGATCGCCGGTCCTCGAAACCGCGATGGCGGGCACCACACGGGCGGCGGTCAGCGCAAGACTCAGGTGGCAGACCGCGTCAAGCAGATTTCGATTCAGATGGTGATTTTTTGACAGCAGCAGGGCGATGCGCCGGTCGCCGATCACGATTCCGGAAGACCTGCTCATCAGCCGGCTTTCCGCCTGTTCGTTCAGCAGATCGAGCTCCCGCTTCAGTTCCTCGAAGCGCTTGAGGACCTCCCCGTCCGAAAGAAGATCCATGGCCCTCTCCTTATCCGCCGCCCATGCATGTACATCGGAAAGAGCGAGTTCGAGCTTCCTGGAAAGGATCGGCCTGTATCCGTGGGGCATCCGGCTTTCCAAGGAGAAACCCGCGCCCATCTTGAGCATGAGACCGAGCCCCAGGGGGCGATCGTGAAAAATGTTGACCCTGAGACCGACCTCCCGGCTGTCCTCGTCGGTCATGGGGGAAAAGGCCAGCACGAGACCGTTGTGCTTCACCCTGAAATACGGACCGCACCCAAAGAGCGTTACCGCACCGAAACCCCCGGGGAAACCCCATTTCCTCTCCAGAACCCATCCCATTTCACGGCTGATGGAGGTCAACCACTCGACCGGTCGTCTGCTTCTGAGGAATGAAAGGAAAAGGGCGGCCGCGATGAAGAGGCCGATGCACACGGCGATCCAGGAGAAACGGGCATCGATCAAGCGGATCAGGGACTCCATCAGGCCGGGTCGGGGCCCTGCCAGCAGGAAGTAGGCGACGAGACCCAGAAAGAGCGCATCCGAGACGACGAGCACGGGCCAGAGCCACGGGAGCGGTTTTTTCCTGCTGCCGGCCCCCTGCCCGCCGGGAGCGGTTTTTTCCTCATGGGCAAACATGGACATCCCTCCGCATCCGGATTCGGTATGGGGGTTTGGGGAAGCCGTTGGACCACAGGATCCACTCACCGTTTCCGGGCAAACGGATCCCTTTTCGCAGCTGCTGCTGATAGGTCAGCAATTTTTGTGCCACCTGCAAAAGGGCTTGACTTTTTCTCGGATATGGCCGAAATAGGGCTCCCGTAACCAACCCCGAACAGATGACCAAGCAGCAGACCCATGGATCAGTCATACCACTTTACCGTCTATGCCGGTTACCATCAGTTCTATCTGAGCAGCGATGAGGAATCGCTGGTAGGATCAGGGGCCGACAGTTTCTGGACAGGAGAGAACATCCGGAGACTCCTTGCCACGGGCCCCGGGCTGGTGGGAATCGGGACCGGGACCTACGGAGAAGTCCCTGTGTCGATACACCTTGCAGGGCGTCGCCCGGCTGAGGAGGTCGATCCATGGGACCACGTAGCGGAGACCTGCATCGATCTCAGCACGGGGTTCCTCCATGTGACGGGCTGTCCTGACGGACATGCGGGGGTCGTCAAGGTCGAGCCGGGGACGTACAGGGTCCGGGTCTATGCCGGAAAACTGGACACGGTGGAAAACGAGCAAGGCGAGGACTATTATCGTATCGTGCTCTGGAACGACACGCCCTGTTCCCCTCGTGTGCTGAAGCAATGGCCCACGGCGTTGAGATTTGAATGCGATTGAGGACCCTTCCTTGAAAAGGTTTCTTCCGCTCATCGCTGTCTTCTGCCTGTCGTCGCTTGCCGTCGCACAGGAGACCCCGCCTAGGGAAGAAGGTGGCTTCCGCAGCCCGCACCTGGTCGAACTCCTGCGCCTTGACCCGACGTTCAAGCTCGACATCCGGTACGCGACCGGAAACAACTTCCTCGGACAGCCTGTGTACGAAGAGGCAAGGGCGTTTCTGCAGGCCCCTGCAGCGGCGGCCCTCGTCCGCGTCCATCGCAGGCTGAAGGAGAAAGGGTACGGCCTCGTCATCTTGGACGGGTATCGGCCGTGGTATGTGACCAAGTTGTTCTGGGACAGGTTTCCCCGGTTCAGGGAGTATCTCGCAGATCCGGCCCAGGGCTCCCGCCACAACCGCGGCTGCGCGGTGGACCTGACGCTCTACGACCTGAAGACGGGCGAGGAAGTGGCCATGCCGAGCCCCTTTGACGATTTCACGGAACGCGCCCACCCCGAGTACAAAGGCGGGAAGGCCGAAGAACGGGCGGCGCGCGATCTGCTCCGTTCCGCGATGGAGTCCGAAGGGTTTACGGTCTACAAAAACGAGTGGTGGCATTTCGACTATCAGAACTGGCGCCAGTATCCTATCCTCAACCTGAGGTTCTCCGAAATCCGGGAAGAGACCATGGCCACATTCGCATCGGTGGAGGAAGGAGGGCAAATCCTCGGCTCCGTGGATGAATATATCGAGCGCATGAGCCCCCTCGACCGATCCATTCGGATGAAGACGGATCGGCCGGTCTCGAAGGAGGAGTTCACGGCGTTTCTCCGCTCCAATGTGCTGCCGTGGGAAGCGGGGGAAGAGGCCAAGATCGGAGCCGTCCTCGGGGAACTCCGGGACGGGCTGGAAAAGGCGTCGGTTCCCGACCTCGGAACCATCACTTTGATCAAGACGACAGGGGAGGAAGAGGGCAACGGGGCCTACACGCGCGGCAGGTCGATCGTTCTTCCGCAGGCCATGATTCGGCGTCCCGAGGGTTTCTTGAAGAGACTGCTCGCTCATGAGCTGTTCCACCTCCTCTCCCGCGACCACCCTGCTTTGCGCAACGCATTGTATGAAACGATCGGGTTTCGGTATTGCGGCGAGGTGGCGTTTCCGGAGGAACTCGTCCCGCGCAAGATCACCAATCCGGATGCGGTGAAAAACGAGCACTTCATTGTGGTAAGGGCGGAGGACCGACCGGTCCCGGTGGTCCCCATCGTCTATTCCACGGCGGCGAGATACGACCCCGGGAGCAGGAAGGGGCTGTTCGATTACATGGAGCTTTTCCTGATGGCCGTAGATCCGGGTTCCGCCGCCCCGTTAGGAACGAAGGGAGCCGGGGGACCGCTGCTCTTCCGTGTAGACCAGGTCTCGGGTTTCTTTGAGCAGGTGGGTCGGAATACGGACTACATCCTCCATCCGGAGGAGATCCTGGCGGAGAACTTCGCCCTGCTTGTGCTGGGGGAGCGAGACATCCCCTCCCCGGAGATCCCTGCCGGGATCGGGAAAACGCTTGCAGCCTTCGCTCCCGGCAGCAACCTGCTAGAGGATCTCCACCTGCTCCAGCCTTCGCGGCCTTGTGGCCAGGGGTTTCCCGGTGCGGAGACCGTCTTCGAAGAGCTCTTGGCCGAGGAGCGCGGCGCCCAGGGCGCCCGTGATGAGCGGCTCGGGTGGGATGGCGAGCCCGCAGCCGAGCTGCTCTGAGAGGGCGTGGACAAGCCCTGCGTTCTTGGCACCGCCCCCGGTAAGGACCACCTCCTTCTCCACCTTCAACCTGTTGGCCATCCTCGCCACCCGTTCGGCCAGGGACTTGTGGACGCCGGCCACGAGGTCCGGCACCGGAACGCCCTCGGCGAGCCTGGAGGCGACCTCCTGCTGGGCCCAGATGGTGCAGATGTTGCTGATCCGGGCGGGGTTCCTGCTCCTGAGGGAGACCTCGCCCACTTCCTCCAGTCTGAGGCCGAGGGTGTCCGCGATGACCTCGATGAACCGCCCGCTCCCGGCGGCGCACTTGTCGTTCATGATGAAATCGACGGGCTTTCCCGAGGGGCCGAGCTTGATGGCCTTGCTGTCCTGGCCGCCCACGTCGATAACGGTCCGAGCCTTCGGGATGAGGCGGGCGATCCCCCTTGCATGACAACTGATCTCCGTGACCTGCTTGTCCGCGAAGGGGACATTGATGCGGCCATACCCGGTGGAGACGACGGACGCAATGGATTCGAAGGGGACCGCGGCGAGCCGAAGGGTTTCTTCCATGACCCTGCTGGCGAGCCTCCTCTGTTCCGCCCCGGTCGGCCCGATAACCGTGGCGACGATCGCTTCACCTTCAACGATCACCGCCTTCGTCATGGTGGAGCCGATATCGATTCCGGCGAAATAGGCCATAAGAAGAGTTTCAGACAGGGTAACCTGCCTGCGCCAAGGCTTCGGCAAGGCCAGGCAGGATCTACAGGATGAAAAGACAAAGGCGGGGGGTCAAAATGACGGAGTATGTTTCCCCTTTCATCAATCCGCCTCAGTTGCCAGCGGCCGGGCTGACCTCTCCCATGCAACGTCATCCCCCGTAGGAGCAAGCTCCTGCTTGCGATTCATTCAACTCCGAAGAGATCGCAAGCAGGAGCTTGCTCCTACAGAAGGAAAAACCGCGATTCAACGCCCTCTGCCTTCCTAAGCGGCCTTCGACTCCCTGATCGACTCGAGGGTGTCGATGAAGGCGTCGATCTTGTTCCTCGTATCCACCTCGGAGTAGGAGGTGATGTCGATGATGTCGCTCTCCAGGATCAGGGAGGGGAGCTCGCGATTCGTCTTCCCTTTCTTGCCGTCCTTCCCGAGCATCAAGACCGGGATCGGCTTGTAGATCTTCGAGAGCTGATGGATCTGCCAGATGAGCCCCACATGCCATGTCCGGCAGGAAAAGGCCTCATGCATGACCACGCCGTCGATCCGGTAATCCTCGATGTAGTTGATCAGCCGCTCGACATCGGGCTCCGACCCGGGCCGCTTTCTCGCCTTGTCGTACCAGAAGGTGAAATACCCCAGCCATCTCCAGGCCAGGTGCTCCACCGGATCGCGGGTCTCCGGGAGGTCCATCTCATCGAGGGGCGCCACCATCCTGTAGGTGGTCTCCACGGGGAAGGAGGCCCCCTTGCTGTTGAAATAGTTGAAGTCGTTCAGGGCGAACCAGGCCGGCAGGCCCCCGCCCCACATGAGGCGGTATCTCTCGTTCTCGACCTCGCCCTCCCCCTTGGCGATCTTTTCCTTCAGCTCCTTGTGGAGGGCCAGGAAGAAGTCGTATGCCTCCTGGGTTGCCATCTTGAAGCACATGGGGACCATGGTATTCATGGCATCTCCCGTCCCCATGGGGCAGGGGACGGCCTTGCGGAGCTCGTAGGTCTCGTGGATGAGGTTCCAGGTGCGGTCGCTCAGGTCCACCAGTTCCCTCAACCGATCGTAATCCATCTTCTTCCCGGTCTGCCCCTCCACGAACGCGATCAACCCCCTCAGCTCCTGGACGATGTACTTGTGGTAGTAGTCCAGGACCTCGCGGTGGTCCAGGTCCTTCTCGTACAGGGGGTAGGGCAGGTCCATGTTATAGATGGGGACATCGGGCATGTACTGCTGAGAGGCCTGGTACCACTTGGCTCTCGGATCGCAGAGGATCTGGCCGCTGGAGATCATGAAGTCGGGCCTGGCCATGCCGCCCCAGGGGGCATCCGGCGGCATCTCTCCGAGCTCCTCTCTCCACTGATCGAACCCGATCCCGCAGAGCGCATAGGTGCAGAGCGAGCGGGACAGCCCCAGGGACTCGGCCCTCTGGAGGAATCTCTCCGCATCCCTCTTGGCCCCGCAGATCCCTGCGAAGTTCTCCGTCCATATGGGCATCACGTCGAGGGCGTGAAGGATCTCCTCGATGTGGCAGACGATAAAGGTGTATGCGAGCTTCCTGGTGCCCTCGGCCCTGGCGCGGTTGGTCCCTACAAAGAACTCCTTGACCATGGGGCCTATGGAAGCGGCCGCCTGGGTCGCCGTCATCCTCTTTTTCGCTTTCTTCTGCTCCTCAGCCATCGCCTTCCTCCCTCTCTCGGATCCGTCAGCCGATCATCTCCAGAAATGCCTGGATCCTGGTTCGCAGCTGCCCGATGGTCCCCGCCGAATAAAGGTCCTCCAGGTACAGCATGGGCACGTTGATCGATTCATAGTAGGCCTTTCTCGCGGGGACCTCGAACCCGAAGGGATCGCAGAACTTGTAGACATACAGAATCGCGCCGTCCACCTTGAACTCGGATGCGTATCTTCCGATATCCCCGAAACGGGCCTGGATATCGCCCTGGAAACTCCCCGCCCTGTTCTCCCGATAGGTCTTTGGACAGTTCACCCCGGCCAGGTAGCGGCGCGAAATGGCATCGATCGGATCCCCATCGAGCTTCACCCTCGGGAGGGAATCCCTGGATCCGTTACAGGTGGTGTCCATCACCACCTCGGCGCCCAACTCTTCCACGAGGCGGACGAGATCGATGTTGTCCACGCAGGGTCCGTCCAGGAGGATCCTCGGTCCCCTCCTGGCGCGCGGGCTCTTCCTGCCGCGGACCTCCGTGATCACCTGCTCGAACAGTTCCGTGGACTCCTCGATGGGGAGGCTTGACCCCGCCGTGAGGACCTGGGTCAGTTCGACCCCCGAGATGAGGGGAGGATCGGGTTTCCGCAGATCATAAAGGACCCTTGCCTTTTCACGGTTCTCGTTGTGGAGGCGGATCGCATCGACCAGATCCTCGTCCGTGATCTTCTTCCCGGTGAATCTCTCCAGGGTCTTGCGGTAGGTGTTGAGCTCGGCGTGGAAGAACCCGAAGGAGGACTCCTTCACCACGGACGGGATGTTCAGGAAATGAAAATAGGGAAGGTCCAGGGAATACCTCCAGACGCTGTAGCTCCGCACCATGCTGTCGCATCCGTGGGGCACCACCATGCCGGAGAGAAAATCATATCGCCCTTTGACGGAGAGGTCGAAACAGCTCCGAATGAAAGGGCAGACAATCGTCTCCAGGAGCGTGTCGCCCCTGGTGATCGGCTCTCGTATGTCCCCCCGCATGCGGAAGGGCACACAGCCCGCTGCCGTAATCATCTCCAGGGGGACAAAGGAGCAGACATAGCCGATCAGCTTCCTGCCCTGCTTTTGAAGCTCCCTTGCCCTGAGCCCGTACTCCCTGTAAAGCCTTTCCACTCTTGCCATTGGGTCTTCTTTCTCGCTCATGGGCTCACTCCTTTGACGGCCGATCCGGATGGACGCGAAGCCCCCCGAAACCCGATCATGCCGCAGAATCATCCATTCCAGCTCAAAGCATATCTCGTTCGAGGGGAAGTGTCTACATCATAGCTGTTTCCCGATCCGGGATTTGCCGGGGTCACGACGAGTGGGATCGAGGTTTGCGCTACGGATTTCGAGGGGGGGAGGGCGGACAACGCTTAGCCGACCTTCAGGATCAAAGCCGCGCCGGCGTCTCCTGCGGCGCAGCCGGTAAAGAGGCCGTACCCGCCGCCGAGGAGGACCAGCTCCTCGGTCATTTCCATGATGGCCCTGCCCGCGGTGGGGCCTTGGGGATGGCCGTAGATCAGGGACGATCCGTTGTTGTTCATGTTCATCAGGTCATAGCCGCTCTTCCGGGCAAAGGCGATATCGTTGACGGCAAAGGGGTTATGGGTCTTGACCGCCTTGATGTCGGTGATCTCCAGCCCGGCGGCCGCCAGGGCCATCTCGGCAGCGGGGATCGGCGCCTCGGGCATGAACATCGGTCTTACCCTGGAGAAGCCGTAAGAGAGGATCTGGATCTCGATCTTGGGATCGGCGCTCAGTTCCCTGGCCTTTTCCCGTGTGGTCACGATGACTCCGCAATTGCCGTCGGCAGGGAAGGTCTGGGCCCCGAAGCTGAGGCAGCCGCCCGGCCGCACCGGTTTCAGTCTGGCCAGTCCTTCGGCCGTGGTGGGCGTCCAGCCCTCGTCTTCCTCCACCAGCTTGGTTTTTTTCCTGTTCACCGTGACCTCCGGCGCAAACATGTAGCGCCGCTGAAACGCCCTGTCGTTCGCTCGTCCTTCCATGAACTGCTGGAACCGCCGCAGGACCAGTTCATCGCATTCCTCCTTGGTGATGCCCATCTCTCTGGCCACGTTCTCGGCCGTCTCCACCATGGCTGCGCGATGGCGCGGATTCCCGCCGAAATTGTCCATGTTCCAGTCTTCCCTGTCCGGCTGGCCTCCGGGGCCCAGCGGGTCGGCCCAGGTCGTATGGGGTCCGTTGGAGCAGCGGTCGGCCATGAGGCCGAAGCCCAGCGGATACGCGCCCATCTCGATGTCCTTGGCCAGGAGGTTGACGACGGTGGTGGACGTGGCACAGGCCTGGTTGACAAACAGCCCGGGGAGGTACTTCTTGTCGTCCGTGAGGATGGAGCCGGCCCAGTTGTGGGCGCAGAACCAGTGATTTTGGGCAACCGTGGCCCCGAAATAGAGGTAGTCGATGACGGTGGGATCGATCTTTTTCTTCTCCAGAAACCATCTTCTTGCCGTGGTGGCTCCCAGGCTCACCGCATTGTCGTTCTGCATGCTCCCCTGCCAGCGGGTGAACGGGGTTGAGTAGTAGCCGCCGTACGGAATATATACCTTCGTGTAGCTCTTCATGAAATAGGCCTCCTTAGGACTCCCTTCGTTCTTGCTGTCGGCGTTGGAACGCTCTTTGCCGAGCTGATAAAATAGAACATCCGGAGCCATGCGTCAAATGGCAAGACTCGAGTCAGTCGATCAATACCAGGCCGCAGATACTGGCCGTCTCGTCTGTAGAAGCGAGGCGCCACTTCCACCCGGCCTGTTCATAGAGCCTTGCCACATGAATCCCGAATCCGGACATGGAAGGCCTGGCGAACCGGGGGTGCCTGCATTCTCCTCCCTTCAGCGCGAGGCATTCTGCGCGATCATCACAGAAGATCTTCTTGCAGGAGCCTCCTGCGTAGGCTTGTGCATCAGGGAATCCCATCTCAACGGCGGAATTTTCGATCCCGGCCGCGATTTCGTGGAGCAATTGAAAAAGCCCCCGTCGCTCACTGGAGAAAAGACTCTCGGAAGGGACATCGATCCTGAAGAAAAGGGCTCGACTGAACCCTTTCAGCCGTTCTCGGAGCCCCGAAGGCCCGGCCACATGAGGGGGGCAGCTCTTCGACAGCCCGTAGTTCTCGCATCGAGGTTGCCGGCATCGATCGGCGAGATCGTCTTCCACTACGATGGACCTTGCAGAGATGCTCGCGAGGTCCGTCGCTCCGGCTTTTCGTGCTTCTTCAATCAAGATCCTCAGGTTCTCATCATGGTTCATGTCGTGCCTTGCATTCCTCTTCAGGGGTTCATTGTTTCTTCAGCTCCGCCTCCGCCGCCGACACAGGCCCTGCAAACAGGCAAACGCTTAGTAACAGGCCCAACGCTCCAGCCGCTCTCAGCAAACTGCATGAAATCAGGCTCATTTGGTTTTCCTCCTCCTGTAAGCAAAGACCGACGCCGTGAAGGTTCCTCTATTCGTTTCCATTCATCCGCGCAAACACATCCTCAAGAGAACCCCGGAAGGGCCCGGGGCTCTCCATCTTGATCGAAGCGAGGGCTGCCGCAAAGTCCAGCGACTCCTTGACGTCGTGATCGACCCTCCATGCCAGGTACGCCCCCATGGTGGTATCGCCGCGGCCGGTTCTTCCTTGACCGTTTCGGTTGGAGTACTTCGTAAAGAGAGTGCGCCCCTTGTGCCGGGCGAACACCCCTTCCGAGCAGGTCAGGAGGGTCTCGACGGCCCCCCACCCTTCCACCATCCCGGCCGCTTCCTCCAGGTTCCGCGTACCCGTCAGGATCTCAGCCTCGACAATGTCGACTTTCACGGCGCCGCAAAGCTCCACGATCTCCTTCTTGGCCGGCACATCCCTGAAATGGATCACGCCGGATTCGGGGTCGACCTGGCGCACAAAGCTCTGCATATCCACCGACAGTCGAAATCCCCGGTGTCTCAACTCCTGCATGAATCCCAGGGTGAACTCACGGTCGGTCAAGGCCCCGAGATGGATCAGACCGGCCTCCATGCGGGGAAAATCCGCAGCCTCGAAGAAACCCGCATCGGCCGTCTGGTAGATCCATCTCTCATCGGGATTCCCGGTGGGGTGAACGACACGCATGTGCGTGGTGGAGCGCGACACCTGAAGGTGAACGCCGATCCCGACGGCCTTCATGGGTTCTAGAACGTGCTTGTCCTCCTCCGCCATCCGGGTGACCACGGCAATGCTCTTCTTGGACCCCCAGGCGGCGTGTGCGCCGAAAAACGGCGCCCCTCCCGGCACCCCGCGGGCGGAACCCTCCGGCGCTTCGATTTCGTCGATGGTTATATGCCCCACGAACACCACGTCATAGTGCTCCATCTCCACTCCCCCAGTCTCCCCGGCCGCCGTTGACCCCGCTTACCGCCGGTGGATCGCCCTTCCTTCCTCTTGACCCTCAACCATTTCCTCTGAGGGAGATCAGAACACTCATACTCTCCGGCGGTACGTTCTTGGAGAAATCGCAGCCCACCGTGAGGATGTATCCTCCTGAATCTCCCCATGCGGCCAGGCAGGCCCCGGCCTCCCCGAGGACTTGCTCAGGTTTGCCGGATAGGAAAGGTCCGGTGGGGGAAACCTTCCCGACCACGCACACCTCGCCGCCGAGCACTTCCCGGGCCGTTTTCAGGTTCACTTTGCTCTCCATGCTCCAGGCATGGGCCGATCTCCGGGAGGAAAAGGAGATGGTCCAGGTCTGCGCACGACAAAGAGGGCACCCTTCTCCCCGGCGAGAGTGATCCAAGCCTTTGAACCGAGGTCTTCACCACTGTCATCGCATTTCGATTCTCGACTCGAAATGAAAACCCTCAATGAAGGAATCATCCACTGGCATGCCAGTGGTATGAGCAATGGCTATGCCGGTCGATTCGTGCCGGGAACAGAAAAATGTTTCTCCATGGAGCGCCAAATGGATCAAAGGGAAACCCTCACCACGAACCAAGAACCGGCGGATAAGCTTCAATTTGAATGAATATCGTTGGAGCCCTATTCTTGTAGGAGCAAGCTCCTGCTTCCCGATTCTTTTCAGTTCCGAGAGAAGCAGGAGCTTGCTCCTAAACAGAAGACCACCAGGACTCACTGTTCGATCATTCTTCCCACCTCCGGGGGCAAGCGACCGGGGCTGACCTCTATTTAGGCCAAATGATCAAGAGGTAAACGCCGTATAGGACAAGGAGCGTTGTTCCTTCAAGCCGATGAAGCAATCGCCCCGTGTAAAGCAAAGGGATCAAGAGGACGGTGAAAACAATCATCACCGCATAATCAAAGCTCGATATGCCTGGTGCATGAAGCGGTGATATGATGGAAGCCAAACCTAATATCGCAAGAATGTTGAATATGTTCGATCCGACAATATTCCCAATGGCAATGTCCGGCTGTTTGCGGGCAGCTGCAACCACAGACGTTGCAAGTTCCGGCATACTCGTTCCGGCGGCCACAATCGTGAGACCGATCACCGCTTCGCTCACACCCAAAATCTTGGCCAGAACGACTGAATGATCGACGAGCAGACGTGACCCGAGTACGAGAACGCCCAAGCCCGCCGCAACAAAGGCAACGTCAATGCCCCAGTGCCGCGAAACCGATGGTGTGGATACATCGCTTGGTTCATCAGTGCCTTCTCTGCGCCCAAGAACGATGCTCATGCAGGTATAGATGACCATTCCAGCGATAAGTGCCAAACCCTCGACTCGACCAAGGGTCTGGTTAAGAAGAAAGAAAGGCAACAGGATGGCAAGCCCCATGGCAATCGGTGCGTCGATCTTGATGACCTGCAAATGAACCGGGATCGGGCACACTAATGCGGTGATGCCAAGAATGATGCCAATGTTGAAGGAATTCGAGCCGACCACGTTCCCAACAGAGATATCGCCCTGCTGTGACAGAGCCGCCTTGACGCTCACAACCAATTCAGGAGAACTGGTTCCGAACGCAACAATTGTAAGGCCGACCATCAGGCGACTGAGCCCTGCTCGTAGAGCAAGCGATGCGCTGCCTTTCACAAGGGCCTCGGCTCCAGCAAAAAGAAGAACGAGAGCAAGGGCTACATATGCGAGGCTAATGATCATCTGTAAAGCATGGGCACGCTGTTCAGTTCGATCATGGCGATTTATCCTGCCAACGCCTGGTTGAGCAGCGGGAATGAAGCGCCAGCGGAATGACCGTCTGCTTGAACCTGTTGTTGGGCAGTTTCTAGTGGTAGTGCAGCATATCACTGACCGTCATGCAGGGTCCCGTGGCGAAAATTCGGCTATGAGGCGGGATCAATGTATACCTAAGTTGGTCTAAGATCAACAGGTTTTGGAGGGCAGTGCGTCAGGTTGGGTCGAGGTGTCGGTCCCAGGAGACCTCCGGGAGCGAGAGTGTTTCGCATCGGACAGCGTTCGCTCGGAGGGCAGGGGAAGGAGTTTGAAAGACCGTGCGGACAAAGTAGCCAAGCGGCAAAGATTCTGGATTCCGGCTTGGGCCGGAATGACGGGAACGGATTGGTGCAGGGCGTCCACCTAAGAAAAAATCGGGGGGCGCTTTCTTGGGCGCCCCCGAATAGATTAGGTTACGAGATCATGCCGAGAGGGCGACGTAGAAGGCCCCTTCGCCCCTTTGCACGAGGAGGAGGAGCGAGTCGGAGTCCTTCATCTTCTCCGCGGCCTCTTTGGCGGAGCTCACCTTGCTCTGGTTCACCTCGAGAATGACGTCCCCCTGGCGGATGCCGGCGCGGTCCGCGGGGGTCCCGTCCTGGACTCCGGCCACAGCGACGCCCTCGCCTGCACCGGCCTGCGGGTCCATGTCCCGAAGCATCAACCCCCATTTCCCGGAGGCCGGCTTCCCTTTTTGCCCTTGAGCCGTCTTCTCGGGCTGGCCCAGGGTGCCGACCAACACCTTCAGGTCCTGCCTGCCGCTGCCGCGGAGCACGGTGAGGACCGCCTCCTTCCCGACTTCGCTCTCGGCCACCATGCCGGAGAGGTCTCGGGCCTCTTCCACGGGCTTGTGGTTGTAGGCGACGATCACGTCACTTCTCTTGATCCCCGCCTTCTCGGCCGGGGACCCGGGCGTAACCCCTGCTACGAGGACGCCCTTGGTCTCCTTCACGTTGAGCGCGCGCGCCAGATCCGGCGTGAGGGACTGGATGTTGACCCCGATGAAGCCGCGCGTGACCTCTCCCTTTTCAACCAGCTGCGGGATCAGGGGCTTGGCGGTGTTGATCGGGATGGCGAATCCGATCCCCTGTCCCTGGGCGATGATGGCCGTGTTGATGCCGACCAGTTCCCCCTTCATGTTGTAGAGCGGTCCCCCTGAGTTGCCGGGGTTGATGGAGGCATCGGTCTGGATGAAGTTGTCATAGGGACCGGCTCCGATGACGCGGCCCTTCGCGCTCACGATGCCGGAGGTGACCGTGTGGCTCAGACCGAAAGGGTTGCCGACCGCCATGACATAGTCACCCACCTGGAGATGGTCTGAGTCTCCCATGCCGGCCGCCTGCAGGGGCTTCTTGGGGCTGATCTTGATGACGGCGAGGTCCGTCTTCGGGTCCCGGCCGATCACCTGCCCCGTGTACTCCTCCTTGTCCGAAAGGGTCACCGTCACTTCCTTTGCGCCCTCCACCACGTGGTTGTTCGTCAGGATGTCGCCGTCTGCGCTGATGATGACCCCGGAGCCGGCGCCCTGAACGGGCCTGCTCTCCGGCATCATGTTCGGAAACTGCCTGAAGAATGGGCCGAAGGGGCCTTCAGGGATCGGGAAGGGGCCGGACTTCTCGACCTTGACCACCTTGATGTTCACTACGGTCGGACTCAGCCTCTTGGCCAGGTCGGCCAGGGATCCCATGGGGGCCGGTGTGGCCTGCTGGGCCTGGAGGGTGGCCGCCTGCGGCCTGCTCTCTGCACCTTTTCCCCAGGGGAAGGCCGATGCGGTCCCGAAACCGGAAAAGATGAGCGATAGGGCAATGGCCGGGAAAAGGACACCTGAACCTCTGCGGAAACCGGAAAAAATGGATCTCTGAGACATGGGGATTCCTCCTTTCTTCGCTTCAGTGTCCCGTCTCCGAACGGGACCGCTCTTGGATACGGGTTCAAATTAGCAGGCGAAGATTAGAGGGGGCTTAAGGGGAGATTAGAAATTTCTAATGGAGGCGAAAGCGATAAGACGATGGGTTTCGCTTCGCTCCACCCATCCTACGAGTCGGTGAACCCATGAAGCCCTGGAATCAAGAAGGGCCTGAGAGCTGCAATGCACCGCGCGAAGGGAGGCGAAGGAGTCGCAAGCGGGAGCGCGGTTCCACAGAGGTGTTCAGAAGATCGCGAGCGGGAGCTTGCTGCTACAGGAGCGGAGGCAGGAGGATGGTGAACCTGCTTCCGCGGCCGGGTCCGCTCTCGAGTTCAATCCTTCCTCCGTGGGTCTCCACGATGGAGCGGGCGATGCAAAGGCCCAGGCCGTACCCTCCTTCGCCCATGGAGAGCGCTTCCTGGGAACGGTAGAACCGGTCGAAGATCCGCGCCTGCTCTTCCAGGGGGATGCCGATTCCCGTGTCTTCGATTCCCACGCGGGCCCAGCCGTCCCTCTGCTCCAGGGAGAGCGTCACGCGGCCTCCGGCCGGGGTGTATTTGACCGCGTTGTCGACGAGGTTCGAGATCGCCCTCTTCAGGAGTGCCTGGTCCCCTTTGGCGGCGACAGGCTCGGCGGCATCGAGGGAGAGCGTCACGTTCCTGTTGGAGGCCGGCGCAGCGGCCTGCTCATGGACTTCTTCCAGCAGAGGGAGGAGGTTCACCGTCTTCAGATCCATCTTCAAGGCCCGGGCCTCGGAGCGGGCCAGGAGCAGGAGGCCCTCCACCAGCCGGCTGATGCGGTCGATCTCTTCCAGGCCGCTCTCCAGGATGCGCCGGTACTCCTCGGTCGATCTGGGCATGCGGAGGGCCACCTCCATCTCGCCCCTGAGGATGGTGAGAGGGGTCTGCAGCTCGTGGGAGGCGTCCGCGCTGAATTGCCGGACCTGCTGGAAGGAGTTCTCCAGACGGTCCAGCATCTCGTTCAGGGTACGGGCCAGGCGGCTCAGCTCATCGCCCTTTCCCGGGTCAGCGAGCCGGTCGGCCAGGTTTTCCACGCTGATCCTGCGGGCGGCTTCGGCCATGCGGTCGACCGGCGCCAACGCCCTCCTGGCCAGGAGCCATCCCCCGCCTGCCGCAAGGAGGAGGGCAATGGGCAGGACGGCCGAAAGGGTGAGGAGGAACATCCGCTTGGTGGAGCGCATGTTCTGGAGGGACATGCCCACCTGGATCAGGTTGACCAGGCGGCCCGCCCTGATCACCGGCATGGTGAGGAGGCGCACCGGATGCTCGGCAATCCCCTCCACGGTCTCGAAGGTGAGCCGTCCATCGGCGGCATTCTTCAGGGCCTCAGGGGTCAGTCTGAGCTTGCCCGAGCCCGTATCCATGCGGCCCCCGGGGTCGAAGAGACCGAAGTACCTCTCCCAGGGGGAGAACCCGAAGAACCTCCTGAAGATCTCGTCGACGTCCGACGGCGGGAAGGAACCCCTGGCGCGGGACCTCTCTTCCAGCACCCGGGCAACGCTCCGGAGCGACGCGTCCACATCCCTCTCCAGGCTGTAGGAGAGGAGCCCGTACGAGACCCCGCCCAGCAGAAACAGGGTGAGTGCAAGGAGGCTGCTGTACCAGAGGGTCAACCTCGCCCGTATGGTAAGGATGCGCATGGGTTCACCCCTCCTTCAGCACATAGCCGGCGCCCCGGACCGTGTGGATGAGCTTCGTCTCCCGGTCGGCGTCGATCTTCTTCCGGAGATAGTTGACATACACATCGATGACGTTCGTCTCCGGGTCGAAATCGTAGTCCCAGACGCGGTCCAGGATCATGGTGCGGGTCAGCACACGCTCCGGGTTGCGGAGGAAGAACTCCAGGAGGGCAAACTCCCTGGCCGTGAGATCGACCTTCGTATCCCCTCGGAACACCGCCCTGCGCGCAGGGTCCAGGGTAAGGTCCGCATACCGGAGGAGGGCCGGTCCCGCCTCACCGCCCCTTCGAAGCAAGGCCCTGATCCTTGCGACCAGCTCCTGGAATGCAAACGGTTTGGTCAGGTAGTCGTCGGCCCCGGCATCCAGGCCGAGCACCTTGTCCTCGATAGCGGCGCGCACCGTGAGCAGGAGCACCGGCATCCCCACCTTCTCCTGCCGCAGGCCCCGCAGGACCTGCAGTCCATCCATCTTCGGGAGAGAGATGTCGAGGATGATCAGGTCATGCACCCGGTCGAGGCCCATCCGCAGACCTTCCTCGCCGTCGTGGGCGACGTCCACGGCATACCCTTCCTCCTCGAGCCCCTGCTTGATGAACCGGGCCACCTTTTTCTCGTCTTCCACGACAAGGAGCCGCACGGGGAACCCTCCCGGACAGGATCAGATCACCACCAATGTACAGGATCGATGAGAGGGTTGGCAAGGTGTCGGCGAAAGATGAGCGTTCAGCGACAGATAGGAATTTGACAGGATAACAGGATCAACGGGATTCGTGGAATGGGGGCTGAGAAGGAAATGGAGCGGGAGGATAAGCTTTTGCCGACGCCTGACCGCGGACCGCCGATGTGCCGTGATCAGAAGCAGGTCAAGCAGGCCGGCCGCTAATCGATCCTCCGGTACCGGTCGGCCGACAGGGTGATCCGCCCCTGTTCAAGGAGCATCTTCAGGTGTTTTTTCATCAGCGCCCGTTCGCCCCATTCGAAGAACGCCTTGGGCTCCCTGGCCCTTCCGTAGACGATCCATGCGCCCACGACCTCTTCCAGGCTCCTGGGCTGCTCCAGGAAGGCGAGGAGCTTTTCCTCCCGCTTCGAGATCACGCCGAGATACCGGTCCCATATCTCGCCCGGATTCTGCTCGAACAGACCGGCCTCGTGACCGGTGAGCCATACCCGGGCCGGATAACTCCTCAGCCGGTTCACCGATTCGATGGTCTGCGCGATGCTCGATTCCCTGTCGCCGTACCAGGGGCCGAACCTGGAGAGATCGTAGTCCCCCAGGAAGAGCACGCCCGGCTCCCTGAAAAAGAAGGAGAGGTGGCCCGGGGTATGGCCCGGGGTGGAGATGACCTCGACGGCGACCTGATCGAACCGAAGGACATCGCCCTCCTTCAAGAAGCCCGAGGGCTCCCTGGGCTCGAAATGGAAATCCCTCTTGAGGATCGAGCGCCAGTGTTCCCGATCCTCCTCGAACTCCATCCCGTAGGCATCCAGGAAGGCCTCGACGCCGGAGAGCGCGGCGGCGTCCCGCTCGCTCATCAGGAGTGGGATGTCGTCGAAGAGGTCCAGGTGCGTGATATGATCCTCATGCCAGTGACTGAGCCAGATCGTGTTCACCCCCGGCTCTTCCCGAAGCTGCATTAACCGGTTCCGGTCCGAAGCCGGGTCGATCAGTATCCCCGGGCCTTCGATATATACCGAGTGGCAGAAGGGATATCTCCCCCCCGTTTCCCCTGGGATAAACCAGACCGGTCCGAAATGTCTTTCTTCCACGGAACCTCTGTTTGCGTCCTGTAAGAAAAGCCGAGTCGCCTTCGGTGGCAAGCAGAAGGGGATTCAGCCTCGCTGAATCCCCGCTGTCTTGAAACTCAACCCGCTATCGCTTGGTCTTCTTGCCGGAGGCCGCCCTCCCGGCCGCCGGCCTCTTCGGGGTCGCCTTTTTCGGGGCCGGTTTCTTCGGGGCCGGCTTCCTGGCAACCTTTTTTACCGCCGCGGGCCTGGAGGCACGCTTCGGGTTCGACGTCTTCCTGGCGGGGACCGCCCTCAGGGCGCTCTTCTTCGGGGCCGCCTCCGGCTTCTCCTTCCCGGCCGCATCCTCGATGGCGGCCTGGGCCGCTGCCAGTCTCGCAATGGGGACGCGGAAAGGCGAGCAGGAGACGTAATCCATCCCGACCCGGTGGCAGAACTTGACCGACTCCGCATCGCCGCCGTGCTCTCCGCAGATCCCCACCTTCAGGTTGGCCCGGGTAGCGCGGCCGCGGTCGATGCCGAAGCGGATCAGTTCGCCGATCCCTTCCTGGTCGATGGTCTGGAAAGGATCGTCCGGCAGGAGCTTGCTGTTGATGTAGTCGGGCAGGAAGGAGCCGATGTCGTCCCGGCTGAAGCCGAAGCCCATCTGGGTCAGGTCGTTGGTCCCGAAGGAGAAGAACTCCGCGGTCCGGGCCATCCGGCCGGCCGTGAGCGCGGCGCGCGGGATCTCGATCATGGTCCCGTACAGGTAGGGAATCTTCTTCAGGGCGAGCTTGGCCAGCACTTCCCTGTACACCCGGTCCACCAGCACCTTCTGGTTGTCCATCTCGCTCACCGTGCAGGTCACGGGCACCATGATCTCCGGGAAGGCCTTCCTGCCCTCCCGGATGAGCTCCCCTGCGGCCTCCAGGATGGCGCGGACCTGCATCTCGGTCACCTCGGGATAGGTGACGCCCAAGCGCACGCCGCGGTGTCCGAGCATGGGGTTGTTCTCGCGCAGCCCCTCGGCGCGCTTCTCCAGCTCGTCCATGCTGATCCCCAGGTCCTGGGCCAGGTGCTCCAGCTTTTCCCGGCTGTGCGGGACGAACTCGTGGAGCGGAGGATCCAGGAGACGGATGGTGACCGGGCGGCCGTTCATCACCTCCATGGTGGCCTTGACGTCCTTTTTCACGAAGGGGAACAGGTCGTCGAGGGCCCTGCGCCGCTCGTCGAGGGTCTTGCTCATGATCATCTTCCGGAGCAGGAAGAGCGGGGCGTCGCTCCCCTCGCCGTAGAACATGTGCTCGGTGCGGAAGAGGCCGATCCCCTCGGCGCCGAACTCGATCGCCTTGGCCGCGTCGCGGGGCGTATCGGCATTGGTGCGCACCTTGAGCTTCCGGAACCGGTCCACGAGCTTCTGCAGGTCGGAGTAGCTCTTATTGTGCTCCAGGTCCACATCCACCAGGGGCATCTCGCCCGAGTAGACGAGCCCCTTGGTGCCGTTCAGGGAGACCCAGTCCCCCTCGCAGACCACGACTCCGCTCCTGGTGGTGAAGGACTTGTTGTCCTTGGCCACCTCTATGTCCGAGCAGCCGACGACGCAGCACTTGCCCCAGCCGCGGGCGACCAGCGCCGCATGGGAGGTCATGCCGCCCTTGGCGGTCAGGATGGCCTGGGACTTGTGCATGCCGTCCACGTCTTCCGGGGACGTCTCCTCCCGGACCAGGATGACCTTCTCACCCCTTCCGGCCCACTCCACCGCCGACTCGCTCGTGAAGACCACTCGACCTTTCGCACCGCCCGGACCCGCAGGCAGCCCCTTTGCGATCGGCCTGGTGGTCTGCTCGGCCTTGGGGTCGATCATGGGCAGGAGCAGCTCGACCAGCTGGTTGGGCTGCACGCGCGAAACGGCCGTGGCCGCATCGATCAGACGCTCCTTGAACATCTCGGTGGCCATCCGCACGGCGGCGACCCCGTTGCGCTTGCCCACGCGGCACTGCAGCATGTAGAGGACGCCCCGTTCGATGGTGAACTCGATGTCCAGGAGGTCCCTGTAATGCTTCTCGAGCCTGCGCTGCATATCGAAGAGCTGCTTGTAGAGCGTGGGCATGAATTCCTCGAGGGTCGGCAGGTGGCGGCTCTGGTCGTTCCTGGAGAACTCGTTGATCGGCGCCGGCGTACGGATCCCGGCCACCACGTCCTCGCCCTGGGCGTTCACCAGGTATTCGCCGTAGAAGTGGTTCTCGCCGGAGCCCGGGTCGCGGGTAAAGGCCACCCCCGTGGCCGAATCGTCCCCCATGTTCCCGAAGACCATGGCCTGTACATTGACGGCGGTGCCCCAGTCGTTGGGGATCTTCTCGATGCGGCGATACTCCACGGCCCGCTTGCCGTTCCAGCTCATGAACACGGCCCCGATTCCACCCCAGAGCTGCTCCATCGGCTCCTCGGGGAAGGGCTTGCCCAGGACGTCCCTGACGATCTGCTTGAAATCCAGCACCAGCTGCTGGAGATCCTCCACGGTGAGCTCGGTGTCGTTCTTGTAGCCCTTTTCCTTCTTGACATGATCCATCCGCTCGTCGAGCACCTTGCGGATCCCCTTTCCGTCCCTGGGCTCGATCCCTTCGGCCTTCTCCATCACCACGTCCGCGTACATCATGATGAGGCGACGATAGGCGTCGTAGGCGAAGCGCGGGTTGCTGGTGTTCGCGATGAGTCCCTGGATGGTATCGTCGTTCAGCCCCAGATTCAGCACGGTATCCATCATGCCGGGCATGGACCTGCGGGCCCCGGAGCGCACGGAGACCAGCAGCGGGTTCTCCCTGCCGCCGAAGGTCTTGCCCATGAGTCTCTCCACCCTCTTGAGGGCGTCCTCCACCTGGGTTTTGAGCTCTTTGGGATACTTGCGGCCCCGCTCGTAATAGAGGTTGCACATCTCGGTGGTGATGGTGAAGCCCGGAGGCACCGGCAGACGCAGGGCAGGATGTCCGGCCATCTCGGCCAGGTTGGCGCCCTTTCCTCCCAGCAGGTTCTTCATGGACTCATTACCGTCGGCCTTACCACCTCCGAAAAAATAGACGTACTTTGGCATCATGCCCTCCACATCTGATGTTTGATTGTTCGGAAAAGAAGACGATATCCGGGTAAAATATTTCTTTTGATCCCTTTTATCAAGCATCACGTTCACTTATTTTCAAGTACGGAGCGGGACTTTACGCCGGGAAGCAGGACTGAAATACCACAAATGCGACCTTCTCGGGGTCCAGTGAATCACAAGCGGGAGCTTGCTCCTGCAGATGATCAGCTCTCATCGTACCGCTCCGGGCAATTCATCCTCCCCTCGACAGGCCGGCCGCCGCAATGCGCGCAGCCCCCAGGGCGCCGGTCAGGCCCGGCTCGGGAGGTACCAGGATCCGATGGCCCCGGATCTCTTCGATCGCCTTGAGCAACCCCTTGTCCATGGCACCCCCGCCCACGACCCCAAGCTCCATTTCGACGCCGACCCTCTCCGCGAGGCTGTTCAGCTGCGCCGCAAGGGCCCTGTGGATTCCCGCAAGCAGGTCTTCTTTGGCGGCCCCTTCGGCAATCCTGGAGACGGCCTCGGATTCCGCGAAGACGACGCATCCGGTGCTGAACTCGACCCTGTGCCGCGACTTCAGGGAGAGTTCGCCGATCTCTTCCACCTTGACCTGGAGGACCCTGGAGATCACCTGGAGCAGCCTGCCGCTCCCGCCCGCGCATTTCCCGCTGAGGAGGAACTGCACCACGTTCCCCCTCTCGTCGATGCGGAAGACCTTGCTGTAGAGATCCCCCACGTCGATCACGGTCCGGACGGACGGCAGCAGGGCCGCGACACCCTTGGCGTGGCAGGAGAGGTCGGTCTTCGTCTCGTCTGCGTATGCAACCTGCTGCGACCCGTATCCGGTCGCTACGGTTCGCGAGATCGAGCGGGAGGAGAGACCGGAGCTCCGAAGCAGGGTCTCTCTGACCTTTTCGGCCGTCATGCGAAAGTTCCCGCCGGAAGGGCAAGTGAAGGAGCCGAGGACCTTCTCCTCATTCAGAAGGACCCCCTTGGAGTTCATGGAACCGATATCAATCCCGATTACGTAAGCCATCCCTGCAATCTTCTCCGGAACGTTTCAGGGGGGTCAGGAGGAATGCGCCGGACTGCTCGACCACCTGGAGCCCGAACCTGCGGATGGTCTGAACCAGCGGCCTGCCGAAGAGAAAATCCATCTCCGATGGCTCCATCCCCAGCCTTTCCGAGGCCAGGGGCCTCAGGCGATAATCGAACTGGAGCATCTTCAGGATCTCCTGCACGGGACCCTCTCCATCCTCCTGTATCCGGGCGACAAGATCCTCGAGGGCCTTGTAGCCGCATCTCTTCTCATGCTCTGCGGCCAGCGCCAGGGCGGCCCCCGGGGAAAGGATGTGCTCCCTTCCGAGCTTCGGCGTCCGGTGGAGCTCCATGAAATCGGAAGGGTCCCAGCACCGGAGGGCCGAGCATTGCGCCGGCCTGTAACGATAGATCATGCAGCCCCTCCCCCGATCATCGTAAAAGATGCAGGCCCTGGAGCCTTCTTTCTCCTTTACCTTGATCATCTCCCGGTCGGCAACCGTAATCCGGCCTTCGACATTGTCCCAGACCGCTTCCCCCTTCCGGACCGTAAAGAGGGTTTTCCCGGCAAGGATTCCCCGGTCCACGAGTTGGAGGTCCTGCAGGTGCAGGGAGGGAGTCGATCGCATGCAGCATTCGCCGCAGCGGATGCAATGGTCTCTCTGTTCGGAGGACATGATGAGGCGCCCTTCAGAGTATTCCCGAAGATTCTAGCCAAACCCCGGATCGAGTTCCAGCGAAAGTTCCAGCAAAAAAAGCTTGACTTGGGTTGTGAATGGGTGATTGGTATCACCCCACGGGTCTCGATCATACAGCGTCTGAAAGACGGGATACTGGAGTGGAACATTGGGGAGGCCTCAGACGGGGAGGGTGTACTGCCGGGTCCTGCTTTCGCTCTCTGGGACCCGGGATTCCAACGTTTTCCTTTTCCATCGTTCCAAGGGATTCTTCTCGGCCGAGCCAACGGTCTCTGACCTGGTCCCCAGGACCAGGTTCTCCGCGGTGAAATCTTGAGAGCAAAGGGGGGGGCGGCATGGATTTCAACCTGTCTAAGGAGCAGCGGGACATCAAGAAGGCGGCGGCGGAGTTTGCCCGGGGCGAATTCAAGCCGGAGCTGGCCCATGAGTGCGAGCTGAATCATCGTTTCCCACGGGAGTTGTACAAGAAGGCTGGAGAGCTGGGGTTCATCGGCCTCGATTATCCCGAGGAAGTGGGGGGCGGAGGGATGGGGGTCCTCGAGAATGTCCTCGTCATCGAGGAGTTCTGCAAGGCGGACTCCGGGCTCGGCATGGCCGTGCACCTCGGTTTCCTGCCCGCGAAGATCGTGCGGATCTTCGGAACTCCGGAGCAGCGCAGGAAGGTCCTTTCGCCCCTGACCCAGGGGAAGTGGGTGTCGGCCATTTCCCTCACCGAGCCGAACCACGGAAGCGACCTCACCAGCATGGAGACCACCATGGAAGAGAGAGCCGACGGGTTCGTGCTGAGGGGCACCAAGATATTCACCACCAATGCCTCTTACGCGGACTTCTTTGTCGTGCTCGCCCAGGACCGGCGCGAAGCCGGGCCGGGGAAGGGCATGACGACCATCCTGGTGGAGCGGGACCCCTCCACATGGCTCGGGGGGTCGCTGGAGATCAACGAGATTCCCCACAAGATGGGGATCAGGACGACGTCCAGCGGGGAGCTCGTCTTTCACGACCTCAAGGTACCGAAGCAGAACGTCCTCGGCGAGAGGGGCCGGGGACTCCTCAATGTGCTCGACTTTCTGGACGAGAGCCGGATCGAGATCGGCGCACAGGCCCTGGGAAATGCGGAAGGGGCGTTCCTGAAGGCTTTGAAGCACGCAAGGGAGCGGACCCAGTTCCAGAGACCGATCATCGACTTCCAGGCCATCGGCCACAAACTCTGCAGGCTGTGGAGCCGGCTCATGTCCGTCAAGTATCTCACCTACTTTGCAGCATGGATGTGCGATCACAGGGATCAGAGGCGGGACGGGACCCTTCCGCTCTTCACCTCCATGGTCAAGCACCACGTGCCGGAGACGGCCAAGTCGATCATCGACGAGACCATCACGGTCTTCGGCGGCTATGGGTATTTCCTGGAACAGGACGTGGAGAGGAGGTATCGCGACAACCGGATCGTGGAGATCTACGAAGGCACGGTGGAGGTCCAGTTGAACACCATGGTGCGGATCCTGAAGAAACTGAATCTCGATTTTATCGATTCCACCCTGCTCTGAACCGCCGATACGCAAGGGAGTGCGCCGTTGGAGATACGGGTGTGAGTGGAGCGGAGGAAAAGAGGCCGAAAGGATCAGAACGGAGCGGAGATGGAGCATTCGACGGACCTGACCCCCTTCTTTGAACCAAGAAACCTGGCGATCATAGGCTCTTTCAAAGAGGGGCTGTTCGGGGGGCACGTGGCGATTCAGTCTCTGAAGCGCTGCGGATTCAAGGGCGGGATCTTTCCGGTCAACCCCTCCAGCCGAGAGGTCCTGGGGCTGAAGGTCCATGCCGCCGTGAAGGACCTCCCGGAACCGGTGGATCTGGCTATGGTCATGATCAACGGCCGTTCGGTGCCTTCCATCATCCCCGAATGCGCGGCCGGGGGCGCCCGCGGAATCATCCTGGTATCGGACGGGTTTGCGGAAAGAGACCAGGAGGGAGCGCGGCTCCAGGATGAGGTCGTAAAGATAGCCGGCTCCCGCGGAATACGGATCCTAGGGCCGAATACCGCGGGTGTGGTCAACACCGCGAACGGTTTCAATCCATGCCCCTACAGCGGAGGCGGCTACCCTGTCAAGAGAGGAACCGTTGCCGTCTGCGCGCAGACCGGGATGATCAATCCCCAGGCCGTCCCCTACCGCAGGCTGGGGATCAGCAAGGTATGCGATTTCGGGAACCGCTGCGATGTGGATGAAAGCGACGTGCTGTCGTATCTGGAGAACGACCCCGACACGGAAGTGATCAGCATGTATCTCGAGAGCATCCGGGACGGGAGAGGCTTTTTGGATGCCTCCCGAAGGGTCGGTGGACGGAAGCCCATTCTGGTCCTGAAGTCCGGAAGGACCCGCGAAGGGGCTGCCGCCTCCGCTTCCCACACCGGTTCAATGGCTATGGACGACGAGATCTTCGATGCCTTCTGCGCGCAGGCGGGCGTGTTGCGCCTGGAGGAGTTCGGAGAGGTCTTCGAGATGCCCAAGATCTTCGCGGCCGGACGCCGGGCCTCCGGCGGCAGGCTCGGAATCGTCACCTTCACGGGATGCGTGGCCGTTCTGGCGATCGATGAGGGGGCAAGACGCGGCCTCCACCTGGCGGGGATCTCCGCCCGCACCCGGAGCTTCCTCGATGGGATTTTTCCGGGCCTGGGGAAGATGCCGGTGGATATCGGTCCTGCCATGGCTGCGGTCAAGGATACCTTCGATCGGTACCCTGAGATCCTGAAAACGGTTCTCCAAGACCACGAGGTGGACTGCCTCTTCAATGTGGTATGGGCGAATCCCGACGAGCGCATCCTCCGATGTTACTTCGAGGCCTATGAAGGCCTGGCGTCGATTTCGGGAAAACCGGTGGCCACCTGGGTCTATGGACCGGACCCGGAGGTGATCGCCGAGACCGCCGAACGGATCGAGGAGAGGGGGTTCCCGACCTTCAGCACTCCGGAAAGGGCCGTCAAGGCCCTGGGGCTGGCCGCGAGGTACGGGACCGGAAAAGACCACCCGGGCCGTTCCCGCGCCCCCTCGTCTTGACATTTCATGAGTAACAGCCGCGAGAAGGTGCAAGCGCAGGGGCTTTCCCGACATTGACCTATGGGGCTGCTACCGCTCCGCTCGATGTGGCAATCATTCGCGGGGGATGTAATGATCGGTTGTGGAAGACGCGCCCTCCTCGAAGACCACCCCCAGGTGCGGCTCCCCGGCGCAGTCCAAGTCCCTTGATTCCTCCATAGAAGGTATTGATCGTTCCCCGGCTCCCGCGTGGGAACGATGAGAATCTCCCCACCATTCAATGCCCGCCCGACTCTCCTTTGCAGGAGCAACCTCCCGGTTGCGATTCCTCTTGCTCCCACAGGAATGCATCGGAGCAGGAGACGTGCGGCCTAAAAGAGGTCTCTCGGCAAAAAAAACCGCCTCGTCTTATCTTGAAGACGAAGCGGCCTTTTGGCGGTCTATGGGATGACTAGCCGACCTTGAAGACCATGGCGGCCCCGGTGTCCCCGGCGGCGCATCCCGCCCAGAGCCCGTAGCCCCCGCCCAGCATCGTGAGCTCCTCCAGGAGCTCCGCGATCAGCCTGCCCGCCGTCGGTCCCTGCGGGTGGCCGTAGACCAGGGAGCAGCCGTAGTTGTTCATCTTCATCACGTCGTTGCCCATCTTCTTGGCCATGTAGATGTCGTTGACGATGAAGGGGTTGTGGGTCTTGATCGCCTTCATGTCGCTGACCTTCAGACCCGCGTTCTTGAGGGCCATCTCGGCCGCCGGCACCGGTGCCGCGGCCATGAAGCCCCTCTTTTCCCTGGAGAAGCCGTAGGAGACGATCTGTATCTCCACCTTGGGATCCGCGCTCATCGCCTTGGCCCTGTCCCGCGTGGTGATGATGAACCCGCAGTTGCCGTCCGCCGGGTGGGTCTGGGCCCCGAAGCTGATCACCCCGCCCGGCTCCACAGGTTTCAGCTTGGCGAGACCTTCGGCCGTCGTGGGGGTAATGCCCTCGTCCGTTTCGACCAGGAGGGTCTTCTTCTTGGAGAGGACGACCTCGGCCGGGAACATGTACCGCTTCTGGAAGGCCCTGTCGTTTGCGATCGCCTCGTCGTACTGCTGGTATCGGCGCAGCGTCACCGCGTCGCACTCCTCCTTGGTGATCCCCGCCTGCTTGGCCACATTCTCCGCCGTCTGGATCATCTTGAACCCGGCGTTCGGATCGCGGTTGAA
>JAGVAP010000099.1 GCA_020060215.1 Deltaproteobacteria bacterium
CGTCCGGCCCAGATCACCCAGGACCTCGGCGGCTTCTGGCGCAACAGCTACCCGGCCGTCAAGAAGGATCTCAAGGGACGCTACCCGAAGCACCACTGGCCCGACGACCCCCTGTCCGCCCGGCCCACGACCCGGGCAAAGAACGCCTCTCGCCCGCTTCGCTAGAGCCCGCAGAGACTGATGACAAAAGGGTCCGCCGGTAGAAAACCTCAGACATGCCCCCGGAAGTTCACGGGATCGTCTCCTTTGACGCAAAGGTGGGCTCGTGGAGAGGCAGGAGGATATCGGCCATGCCCTTTACCCGCATCATGATGTCATAGGCCTCGTACACATTCACCGGGGTGCCGGGGGGGATGACCTCCATCTCCATGGCCCTGATCTGCTTCGGGGGATGGAAATTCTCCATGACGACGCAGAAGCCCGTGATGGCCGCCAGGCCCGACGGCGTGTCGATGAGGACGGTCAAGCCCCCGTCCGTGTGGGCCGGGGTGTGCACCACCCGGATACCGGGCAGGATCTCCGTGTCTTCGGAGATGGGCCGGATTTGCCCGTTCTCCTCCACGTCCAGGATGAACTCCTCGTTGTAGCGGATGTCGAGCGGATGCGGCTCGTGGATCCTGGCCAGCTCCTTCTCGTGGACATAGAACCTGGCGTTCACGCACTTGGCGTCGTTCTCGCAGTGGTCGTTGTGGAGGTGGGTGTGGATCACCACGTCGATCTCTTCGGGTTTCATCTCCCACTTGGCGAGGCCTTGCTCGAAGGTGTAGATGGGGCCGCCGATCGAGCGCTCCCTGTCCTCGGAGCGGATGGGCCCCATCTCTCCCGTGTCGACCAGGATCCTCCCTCCTTCCCCTTCCAGGTACCAGCAGTAGATGGGGATGGTGTACGGGGTCCCGTAGCCGTGTTGATAGGTCATCATGCCCTTGTCGAAGACCTTCGACCCCATGGCCATGGGATGAATGCGGTATTGCGACATAAGCCCCTCCCTCCAGCGTCGATCGAGAGCATTGTCCTTGAGTTTTCCTCGATTTGGAACTAAAAAAACACCCAGGATGCGCATGGGATGAAGCAAGTCTGGATCGCGATGGGTCTCACCCTGTTTGCCGGAATGGCCACGGGAATCGGCAGCGTGATCGCATTCACGGCGAAGAGGACCAACTATCGGTTCCTCTCTGTGGCCACGGGTTTCTCGGCCGGGGTCATGCTCTATGTCTCGTTCGTAGAGATCTTCTCCAAGAGCATTGAATCTCTCACGGAAGGGTTCGGCAGTTACTGGGCGAACTGGGTGAGTGCGGCCTCGTTCTTCGGCGGCATGCTGGTGATCGGCCTCATCGATAACCTGATTCCGGCTGCGGAGAACCCGCATGAGACCCATGCGGAAGAAGAGATCATGCCGCTCCACCGTGCAGCGACTCCGGTACCGGGTCCCGATCCAGCGTCGGAGCTTTCCGAAGGACCGGCACAAGGGATCCACGATCATGCGCACCATCACCGGAGGCTGATGCGCACGGGCCTGTTTACGGCGATGGCCATCGGCATCCACAACTTCCCGGAGGGGCTGGCCACGTTCTTAGCCGCCCTGCGGGATCCCGGTCTGGGTGTGGCGATTGCGATTGCGGTCGCACTCCACAACATCCCGGAGGGAATCAGCGTCTCAGTGCCGATCTACTATGCCACCGGAAATCGCAGCAAGGCCTTCGCCTATTCGCTGCTGAGTGGACTGGCCGAACCTGCAGGCGCCGCGGTCGCCTATCTCGCCCTTCGCCTCTTCATCGGTGATGACCTCGGGTTGATGCCGCCGCATATCCTGGGGGTGCTCTTCGGATCCATCGCCGGGATCATGGTGTACATCAGTGTCGACGAGCTGCTGCCGACCAGCCGCGCCTATGGCAGGGGACACGACAGCATCTTCGGTCTGGTGGCCGGCATGCTGGTCATGGCCCTGAGCCTGCTGCTGATGAAGTAATCCCCCAAACCACCCTTTGCCGGCGCTGCCCGATCCTAAATGAAGGAATAATCGACTTGACATGCCAGTGGTATGAACAATGGCTATGCCAGTGACTCGTGCCGGAAACAAATCCTTTTTCTCAAAGGAGCGCCAAATGGATCAAAGGGGAACTCTCACTACGAACCAAGAACCGGCGGATAAGCTTCAACATGAATGAATACCGTTGAAGCGCTATTCTTGTAGGAGCAAGCTCCTGCTTGCGATCTTCTCGGAACTGAAAGAATCGCAAGCAGGAGCTTGCTCCTACAGAAAACCGCCAGGACTCACTGTTCGATTCTTCTTGCCATCTCCGGGGGCAAGCGACCGGGGCTGACCACCGTGAAAAGTGAATCCAGGGTTCTTTCAAAGGGCTAAAGTGTTACCATTTTGGGACCTCGGGATTGGTGCAGGCCTTCGTGTCCTTCGTGCTCTTCGCGGTGACATTCCAGCCATTGCGAGCAGCAACGGATCCGAGGAAGACTAGCACTAGCGGGGTCCGAGCAGGCGGTGCAGGCTCCTGCCGAAATCGGTGTTGTCCCGGTACCCCCGAAAGAGGTCCGCTCCCGGACCCGAGGCCCCGACCAGAACCGGCTCCGCGGTATGGCCGCGGGTTCCCCAGCAGATGCCCGTCTGCCGTGCGACCATTTGCCCAAGCGCGTTCTGCACCACGTACGGGTGTCGTCCGAGCGGCCTCGGGGTGAGGATCATTTCCCGAAGATCGGCGTCGAGCACAAAACCCGGGAAGTGTCCGGCCAGAAGGGATTCGAATCCCTCTGCCGAGGGCTTCTGCCCGACCTCCTCCGCCGCCGTCCTGAACGACATGGTAATGGACCCGAGCCTCCGCAGGCCCTCGTCCCCCGCGCCGCCCGACAGCGCGGAAGGGGCTTTCTGCGCATGGGTCACCGACAAGCCCCCGGTTTCGTGGTCTCCTGCGATGAGCAGAAGCGTTTCGGGGGAGCCGCCCCGGAAATCCATGGCGACTTTCACCGCATCGTCCACCGCCCAGAGGGAACGCATCAGCATGGCGGCGTCATTGGCATGTCCCGCCACGTCGGTGTTCTCGCTCTCGACGAGCAGCACGAAGCCGTGCGGGTTCTCCTGCGACAGGGCCCTGAGCGCGGCGACCGTCATCTCGGCCAGAGTCGGCTGTCTTGCCGGGTCCCTTTCGATGTCGAAGTCCATGTCGCCGTCCGCGAACAGGCCGAGCATCTTCATGCCCGTAGCGGCCTTGAGTTCCACGGTGCTCCGCACGACCTGCCAACCCCTGGAACGGAAGGCCGCGATGATATCCCTGCCGTCCCTTCTCTTCCCGCCCGCCGTCTCGGGAAGGAAGTACTCCTCGCCTCCGCCCATGAGGACATCCGGCTCGAGCGCCAGGTACCGGTCGACCAGACCCTGTGCGTCGCGCCGCGACCGGGAATGGAGGCTGAAGGCGGCCGGCGTGGCATCGTGGACCGGGGCGGTCGTCACCAGTCCGATCCGTTTGCCCGCGGCCTTGGCCGCCTCCATGACCGTCCGCGGCGATCGGCCGTCCGGCGTCATGGAGATCACCCCGTTCTCCACCTTGAACCCGGTGGCCATCGCAGATCCGGCGGCCGCCGAATCGGTCACATAGGCGTCATGGGAGCTGCTGATGAGCAGGCCGATCGTTTCCTCCCGGAAAAAGTCCGCCGTAGCGAAGGGCTCGCGGCGAAGGAGTGCGCTCGTACGCCGTCCGAAGTCCCACTGCGTGGCCGCCACCCCGTCGGCAAGGATGATGATGATGCTCTTCGGTGGACGCGGGTCACCTTTCCCGAGAGAGACACCGCCGCAGCCCGCAACATTGAGGATGCACGCGAGCAAGACACAGACGAGAACAACCATCCCCAGGAGGTGTTTACGCTTTTCGTTCGGAGACTTCATGGATTCCTCCTCTTCGTGGCCTCTGATACCGGAGGGCGATGCTGCCTCCACCCCGCGCCCTTCCGGGTTGCAGGATCCGAGAGGATGGAACGTCCGCCCCGCCGGGAAGCGCACGAGGCCTTTCCAGATCGATCAGCCGTTGCTTGATCTCAAGCCCGCCGCCGAACCCGGTCAGCGAGCCGTCGCTGCCGATCACCCGATGGCAGGGGATCACGATGGGAAGCGGATTTCTGCCGTTGGCCCCGCCCACGGCGCGGACCGCCCTGGGGTTCCCGATCTGTTCGGCCACCCAGCGATAGCTGGCCACAGTCCCGTAGGGTATCTTCTGCAGCGCCTGCCACACCGACTTCTGGAAGACCGTACCCATGGGCGCAAGGGGCAGATCGAACTCTTTGAGCTCGCCATTGAAATAGGCCCGCAGTTGGCCCTTGACCCGGGTGAAAAAGGCAGGGTCCTGCCTCCATGCGCTATCCATGGGGACCATAGCGTGGTCATTCTCGAAATGGATGTGCCGCAACCCCTCTTCATCCGCGACCAGGGTCAGCACGCCGATCAGACCGGTTTCAAAAAGGTCATATACCATTGTTCTCTTCTCCTCTTTTCAGCACCCTGGCTGAAGATTCCAAAGATAGGTGGCCCCATAGGCTCGCCAGGGACGCCAGTGCTCGGCCCGTTCCAGGGCCTGACGGGGGGTCGACTTGCGTCCTTCCCGCGCCAGGGCGCGGAGGAGACCCAAATCGCCGGCCGGAAAGGCATCCGGCTCCCCCAGGCCCCTCATGGCGATGTAATGCGCCGTCCACGGCCCGATGCCGGGAATGAGGGTCATCCTATGCACAAAATCGGAAAGCCCGCTATCGGCTGCCAGAACGATATGTCCGTCGGCCACGGACCGGGACATACGTTTCAACGTATCCTGCCGACGTTCGGGCATACCCGTGTTTTCCAGATCGGCGGCAGAGAGCTCTGCGGCCGTGGGGAAACAGTAGTTCAACCCCACGCTGTTGTCGAGACCGATGGCCGGCCCGGCAAGAGATACCAGCCGTCCGGCAATCGTCCGGGCCGCTTTGACGGAGATCTGCTGACCCGCCACCGCACGAACGGCTGTTTCGAAAGGGTCCCACGAACCCGCCAGGCGAAGCCCTTCGAGTCTCCGTACGACGGGCGCCATGATTTCATCGGCAGCCAACACCGGCAGAATGGCAGTCAAGTCGGCATCCAGATCGAACATGCGGCGAACGCGTTCCACGATGGCCATCAAGTCCCGGCTTTCGGTCAGCTCGACGCGGAGGAGAAGCGCATGGCCGCTCTCGGCGTGGCTCACGTGGATAATTCCCATGGCATTGTGAATACGGATCGTCCTGTGGTAGGTGGTCCGGTCGACCGTCTCCACTCCCGGAACGGCTCGGGCCCGGAAGAAGGACAACATGCGCTCCCAGGCGTACGGCGGCCGATAAGGCAATGTGAGCAGGCATTGAAACCCTGCTGCGGAAGCCGGGGCCTGTCCCAGGCCGCGGCGGAAGGCCGTGGGCGACTGCCCGTAGGTCTTCCGGAATGCCGCATTGAACCGGCGAATACTGCCGAAGCCGCACGAAAAAGCAATGCGGGTAACGGGCCAGTCGGTTTCGCTGAGCAATTTTTTTGCAAAGAGCACTCTCTGGATGTTGGCCAAGGCAATCGGGCAGGCACCGACGTGCTGCCTGAACAACCGCCGCAAATGGCGGCCCCCAACGCCAAGGCGCAAAGCCAGTGCTTCAAGGCTGCCTTCATTCAGGGCCCCCTGCCGGATCAGCGTCAAGGCCCGGGCAACGGTCGCGGAAGTCCCATTCCATGCCGGCGTGCCCGGAGCGGACTCCGGCCGGCAGCGAAGGCAAGGCCTCAGGCCCGCTTCGGCCGCGGCTGCAGCGGTGGGGAAATAGACCACATTGGCCGCCCTGGGCGCAGGCGCCGGACAGATCGGCCGGCAGAAAATGCCCGTACTGAGCACGCCGGTGAAAAACAGTCCGTCGAACCTGGGATCGCGCGCCAATCGCGCTCTGTCGCATATCCTGGGATCAAGCACAGCGGGACAGCCTCTCCTTTCGGTTTGATCCGGCCCCTGGTCCCATAATGAGACGATCGGCTGAACAAGGCAAGCCGTTTTCGGACATGGTTCTCAGACGATCCCTCCTCCGGATGCGATACGGTTCAACAGGACACAAACTCTGTGGGAAAGGGGACGGGCATAAATGTATAAATTTCCTTGAAGGCAGAACGTTAGTCATTTATTTTTGAGCGTTCCTATTGTCCCCTCGGGATGGCCGCTTATCTGCAGGCTGACTTGAAGAGAGCGGTCCGGCATTGTTGGCAGCCGCAGGGAGACACGCCCGCGCCAAGGGGATGGCCCACCCCGCGAGGCCGGGCTTGGGCGCGAGAGCCTGTATAAGGCTTGTCACGGGAGGACAACCCTGAGTTCGCCACCGTTCTCAAGGTCGTGCGGGCGCTCGGCCTCAAGCTGCGCGCCAGCCCCGCACATGATACTGAACAGACTCAAGGGGGGTGAAGTAAAGCGGGACGTAATGCGATCATGCGTTTGACCGGACAGCCTGCGGCCTTGTACCAATCACCTGGTCTCAATCAACAAATCAGTACCCATCCCCCAACCCGCTTACCTCATGCCTTCCGTTCCCAACCAATCCCTTTGGCGCAGCACTTCGCTGCGGTTATGACGCGAGATACGGCGAACAACATCGGCATTCTTGAGCCTTTCCCGGTCAACCAGCGCGGCCTGGGGGAATTTCGGGGGCAACCTTCATCGCAGACGATCTCCAAGCTAGGATCCTGCCCCGGTGGGAACATCAATAGCTGAAATGATATCGCCTCGAACAATAAGCCAATACCAATCCCCCCAGCCCGCAACAATGGGGAAGGACTGGTTGGGATAGACTGAATCTATCCGCAAAAAGCGGTTTTTGGGTTTATGGCAAGGTACCTGGACTAGGGGTGAAGTTTATCAGGATGTCCAATGTCAAGGTCTACCACTCGCACAGATAACGAGGCTGGCGACCCATCATGGCGAGAACCCCACGGATAATGAAGCTGCCATGTATTAGTACAATTCATATTCGTTGTCGATCAGCCTTCTGCAGCTTTTCGACATTTCTTAACTGAGGAATTCAACGGACGAAGGCTATTTGGGCAACAGCCCGTCAAGGTCTGACCCCAACCACTCGCAGGATTTGTAGTGGCCGGGTAGGGATTTCCGGAATTCAATGCCGGATTGATAAACACGGAATCTCCTCTGGAGAGCCAAGAGAAGTCAGTTGCAGCCCTCGCAGAGTTCTTTGCAGCCTCAATTGGCACACGATCGTCAGAACCATTATTTACGCCCGTCAGACAGACTTTGGTGGAGAAGTTTTCAAGCAAAGATTCCAATGCCCCATGCGCGACTCTCCAAGAAAGACAACTCCCGTTGAAGCTATGGTCATGAGTTCGAGAAACTTTCGTCTATCCACATCTAAAGAATCTAACCAGCGGCTTTTCTTCATATATTATTCCTTCAATTCAAAGCTGTTTAGCACAGGAACGATGATAAACATGGTCTGTTTTTTCACCCAACTTAAATATTCATCGCTTTTCGGGTCCATACCCTGAATCTCAGCATGGTATTCTCTTGCCCCTATCAGGTTTATCATCAGCAAACCCATGCATCTAAGAGATGAAAGAGTCTGTTCAGACTTAATTTTGAAACGGAGACGTCTGCTGAATCCATTAGCCCACATATGAAAGATATCCTGAATGAGCTGATAACCGGGTACCATTCCTCCTTTTTTAACGGACTTTGTCATGTTTAGTAATATAATCCTGAACATTTCAGGATGTTCAAA
>JAGVAP010000144.1 GCA_020060215.1 Deltaproteobacteria bacterium
GGGCGGCGGGCGCAATCGTCGTCGGGAAGACCAACACCCCCGAGTTCGGATACACGGGTTTCACCAAGAATCGCGTCTTCGGTGTGACCCGCAACCCCTGGAACCTGGAAAGGACGCCGGGTGGATCGAGCGGGGGTTCCGCAGCGGCCGTGGCCGCAGGCATGGTGCCGGTGGCGACGGGATCGGATGCGGGCGGGTCCATCCGCATTCCTTCTTCCTACTCGGGATGTTTCGGATTGAAGCCGAGCTTCGGAAGGATCCCCGCGGGTCCTTCGCCCCTGCTCCCCATGTTCCACACCACCTGCATGGGGCCGATCACAAGGAGTGTGATCGATGCGGCCCTCTACCTGGACTGCGTGGCCGGCTATCATCCCGCGGACGCCGCCTCCTTGCCCAAGACAGGGTTTTCCTACATGGATCGGGTCCGGAGCCTGCCGGGGAGGCTTCGGGTTGCGTTCAGCATGACCCTCGGCTATGCCAGGGTGGAGAGCGATGTCCGCTCCAGGGTGACGGAGGCCGTCAGGGCGTTCGAGGAGATGGGCCATTCGGTGGAAGAGTGGAGGGAGCCGTTCCCGGATGCCGGGGAAGCATGGTCGAGGATCACCGATCGCGAACTCTACGGGATGCTCCACCGGAGTATCGAGAGGAACAGGAGCGAGCTTGGGCGGAGCCTGGTGGCGGGGCTGGACAAGGCCGCGACCACAACCTTGCTGGAACAGATCGACGATCAGAAGGTGCGAACGCAGTTGAACAGGATCCTGTGGGAGATCTTCGAGCGGTTCGACCTGCTCCTGACCCCGACCATGCCCACCGAACCCTTTGCAGCCGGCGGACCTCCCCCGTCCGTGATCGACGGCCGGCCCGTCCCCCTCCTCGGTGCGACCCCTTTCACCTACCCCTTCAACCTCAGCGGCCATCCTGCCGCATCGGTGCCAGCCGGTTTCGGGGCGAACGGTCTTCCGGTAGGCCTTCAGATCGTGGGACCGCGCCACAGGGAGGATCTGGTGCTCCAGGCCGCCCATGCCTATGAAGAGGCGAGGCCCTGGAAAGACCAGGTGCCTGCAGGGATCAGGAATGATATTCTCGCAATTGAATGAATGGCAGCTGCCCGTCCTCCGCAGTCTGCCGGCGCATCCGCCCGAGTCGATCCGTCCCCGAGTGCTGCTCTGCGACATGGAATGATCCTTGTCGCTACGGAGGATGGAGAGCCTGCTCCTACAGAACACGATCGCAAGCAGGAGCTTGCTCCAGAAGACAAAGCGGTAAAAGTGCCGTAGGACAAGGCGGAGCGGAGCGAAACCCGCCGGATTAAGGCTTGCGACTCCTTCAGCTTATCCTGAGGACGCCCGCCCCCTGCATCTTCCCCCGCTTCAGGAGCACCAGGGCTGCGTTGGCCTCGGTGAGGCCGAACTCCGTGACCTTCGGCCTGATGCCGATCTCTGCCGCGAGCGGCAGAAACTCCGCCGCGTCCTGCCTGGTCACATTCGCGACGCTCTTCAGCTCCTTCTCATGCCAGACGTGTTCCGAGTACTCCATGGAAGGGATCGGCGTGACCTTTCGGATGGCGTTGACCACGACCCTGCCCCCTTTCCTGACGATGCGCAGGGCCTCTTTCACGGTCTCGCCCACCGGCGTGAAATCGATGGCGCTGTCCGGCCGCTCCGGCGGCATCCGGCCGGTAGCCCCGACCCATTCGGCCCCCAGCCTTTCCGCCAGATCCTGATGGTCCTTCTGCCCCTCCCTGGTGAAGACGAAGACCCTGCATCCCCAGCTCCTGGCCACCTGGATGGCGATATGAGCCGAGGCCCCGAATCCGTAGAGGGCCAGAGTGCCTCCACGCGCAACTTGGGAGAGCCTGAGCGCGCGGTATCCGATGACCCCGGCGCACAAGAGGGGAGCCGCCTCTGCGTCGGAAAAGGTCTCCGGGACGGGATAGGCATAATCTCCGGATATGGAGGCGTACTCTGCATATCCGCCGTGGGCATGGAGACCGGTGCCTTGGAAGAGGTCGCAGAGATTCTCGTCGCCATTGAGGCAGAACGCACACCTGCCGCAGCTCGAGTGGATCCATGCAATCCCCACCCGATCCCCCACCTTATGATTGCGGGCGGAAGGGCCGAGCGCCTCCACCCTCCCGACAATCTCATGTCCGGGGATGATGGGAAACCACGGCGGCGTGAGGCGGCCTTCGATCTCGTCCAGTTCGGTATGGCAGATCCCGCAGGCCGAGACCCTGACGAGTATCTGCCCCTCCGAGGGGACCGGTTCAACCATGTCCACCGGCTGGAGCGGGCTCTCCTTCCAGGGGAGATGGTTGCTCCTTCGGGGTTCCCCCTCGACCCGGACCTCGCAGTGCTCAGTCAGGGCCATGGCCTTCACAGTGATCCTCCAGTGCAAGAAGAAGATGGAAGGTCCGGAAGATCAGAAGTTTTGATCAAAGCCTTTGTCATCTTCTCAACTTCTCAGCGTCTTCTTTCATCCGCTCCTCGATGACCTGGATCAGCTTCAGGAAGGTCCGATTGACGGGCGTGGGGATGTTCAACTCCCTTCCCATCTCGACCACCTTACCGGCGAACATCTCGACCTCCGTCTTTCTCTTCGCTTCCACATCCTGGACCATGGAGGTCTTCCCCAGGGGGGACATCTTCTGGAAGAACGGCAGGAAATCCTCCGCGTCCTTTTCAGACAGGTCGATCCCCTTCGCCTGTGCAATGGCGATCACCTCATTCATCGCCTCCTGCGTGATGTCCCTCGCCGCCTGCGATCTCTGGAATACCCCGTAGGGGGCATCGAGGATTGCGGAAACCTGGTTCATCCCCACGTTGACCATGAACTTCCACCACATGGCCCTGATCATATCCACCGGCGTCTCATTCACGATCCCGGCCTTTGTGAAAAGGGCTTTCAAAGCCTTTACGCGCTCTGTGAGGACCGAGTTCTCCGGTTCGCCGAAAAGAAGCTTCCCCTGGGTGGAGCACGTCACGACATTTCCTTCCCGCACGGCGTCTATCCCCACGGCCACCGCATAGAGGACCTTTCCCATACCATAGACTTCTCCGATCTGCTCCTCGCTCCGGATCCCGTTCATCACGGAGATGATGCAGGTCTTTTCTCCGATCGCCTTTCTCATATCCGTGACCGCGGCAGGCAAATGGTGGTTCTTCACGGCGACCATGACGAGATCCGCCGGGGCCGCCTCTTCGGGTCTCATCACAGGGATGGTGTAGTGATTCCCGTTGATGAGCAGGCCCCCTTTCCTGAGCCTGGCGCACCGCTCGCCCCCGGCGATCAGGAAGACAGACTTCGGATCCAGGTCGAAAAATCTGCCTGCGTAAAAGGCGCCCATGGCCCCGGCGCCTACAATGCATATCCTGTCAAACGAGAACGACCCCATAGGATTTCCCCCCAGCGTTGCAGAATTCGTATACGCCTGCTTTCGGCCATTATCGAGACAATAGCGGCTTTCGGTCAAGACAAAGTTGGTATAATGGAAGAGTAGGACAACCACAGTGGAACCGAAGGAAAAACCATACTGGCTCGAAGCCATCCTGCTGATCCTGGGGATCGTCGGCGTGGTCTACGGGATGGTGGAGAAAAATCACCCCGTCTTCATCGTCGGCCTGCTGATCGGGATCGCCGCATACCTTCTCATCCGGGGACGGTTGAAGGCATCCATCAAGGAGAATCGGTAGTTCCAACCGTCGCGTTCCGGCCAAACGAATTTCTCGTCCAAAGAAACCGCTAAAAAGATTAAAGAAAGAAGGTGTGAAGGACGATTTAAGAGGCAGAACTCCACCTGAAGGGACCATCTGGAGCCGAGAGATGCCTCAAAGCAGCACCCTCATGACCAAAGACCCCAGTCCGCCGCGAGAGACCCGCCTGAGGCAGATCCAGCAGTTTATCTCCAGAATGCCCAGTCTCTCCACCACCGTAAGCAAGGTGATGGAGATCTGCAACAGACCCGATGCATCCCCCAATGATTTGAACCGCGTCATCTCCCTGGATCCCGTGTTGACGGGCCTGGTCCTGAGGCTGATCAACTCCGCTTACTATTCCCTGCCGAACCAGGTCACGTCGCTGGCCAGGGCCATCATCATGCTGGGACTCAACACCGTAAAGAATCTCGCCCTCAGCACCGCGATCCTGCAGACGGTCGGAGGCAAGAACTCGTTCAAGGCCCTTTCCATGGACGAGTTCTGGACCCATTCGATCACCGTGGGGGTGACCGCCAAGGCCGTTTCCGGTCTGAAGGGTGTTCCGGGCACGCAGCGGGAAGAGTTTTTCGTGTCCGGGTTGCTCCATGACCTTGGGAAGATACCCCTCAGCAACTGCTTTCCGGAGGAATACCTGCAGGCCATCGAGGCGGCCAAGGCCCGGGGAACTCGCCTGTACGATGCGGAGGAGACGATCCTCGGTATCAACCACTGCCTGGTAGGGGGAATGATTGCGAAAAAATGGGAACTGGGCGGGTCCCTGCGTGATGCCCTGCATCATCACCATGATCCCGATTCGGCGCCCGACGAGAGCCAAAGGCTGGTGCAGATCATTGCCCTGGCCGATGACTGCACGCATGTATTCGAAGAGGATCCCTCTGAGGGGAATCCTCTGGAGGATCCTCGCCTTTCCTCGGCCATGGAGAAAACCGGAGTGAGCGGGGAAGGTCTCGGGCAGGTGCGCGAATCGGTCCTGAAAGAGATCGACAAGGCGAAGATTTTCCTCCAGGCCGCACAGGGGTGAAATCCATGAAAATCAAGTTCTGGGGGGTCCGCGGCTCCATTCCATGTCCGGGACCGAATACCGTGAAATACGGGGGGAACACCCCTTGTATCGAGGTGAGGCTGAACGGTTCGGACAGGCTTCTGATCGTCGACGCAGGATCCGGAATTAGGGACCTGGGGCTGTACATGATGGGCCATGATCTGCCCAGGGGGCCGATCAACACCGAGATCTTTCTCACCCATACGCATTGGGACCATATCATGGGGTTTCCCTTTTTCATCCCCATCTATGTACCCAAGACCAGAATCAAGGTCTACGGCCCGGTGACTTTTGAGGACGAGTCCCTGGCCGAGATCGTGGGCGGGCAGTTGACGTATCGCTATTTCCCGGTCAGGCAGGCGGAGCTTGCCTCCAGCATAGAATACGTCAGCCTGAAGGAACAGAGCCTCGACCTGGGGGAAGGGCTCCGGGTCACCACCAAGTACCTGAACCATCCGGTCCTCTGCCTGGGCTATCGTTTCGAAATGGATGAAAAGGTCTTCTGTACGGCTTACGATACCGAGCCTTTCCGGAATGTCTTCTCCACATCGCCCGATGATCCTTCTTATGACGAGTCCGTCGCCATGGAGGGGGAGCAGGTGGCCATGGAAGAGAACCAGAGGATCTGCGACTTCTTCAAGGGGGCGGACCTGCTCGTATACGACTCGCAGTACACCCAGAAGGAATATGAACCATCGAAGCGCGGCTGGGGCCACAGCCCCATGGAGTTTGCCATTTCCTCGGCCGAAAGATCGGGTGTCCGGAAACTCGCCCTCTTTCACCACGAGCCGGTGAGGAAAGACGGGGAGATCGACAAGCTTTCGGAGACGCTTTGGAGCGGTGTTCAGTCGGGCATGGAGGTCTTCTTCGCCAGGGAGGGGATGGAGATCACGCTGTAGCAGGGCTTTCGCAGGAATGACGACGACAGTTCCTCGAGCACCCCTCCTTCTTACGATTTTCTTTTTCTTACGACCCTTCTCCTCACTACCCTCCTTCGCGGCTTGCGTCCACCGGGATCGGTCCCTGCACCGGGAGCGGGTGCACCGGTCTTCATGCCGGCTCCGTCCTGATCCTCTGAAAGGGTACACTGGTATTTGCAGGTCGCCCTCGGGCATTGGAGTCTGCATTTCTCATGCCCGGCCGACATCTCTACGAGGAAGGGGTTTCCGCATACGGGGCAGCTGACGTGGTGGGGCCTTCCCCAACTGACCAGGCTGCAGGCCTTGTTCGAGCACTTGTAGTATGGCTTTCCGGTACCGGTCTTCTCCTCCCTGACCTTTCCCTCCCTGCATAACGGGCACAGGGAGGCAAGCTCGTCCTGAAAACCCGCGATCTCCTTTTCAACGAGGTCATCCCCTGTCGCCTCAGGGTCGCCGGCTGCCTGTTCAGGCGGGGTGCTCTGGACGTCCGCGTGAACGCTCGCTGCCTCTGAAATCTGCGGGGTCTCCTCTCCCTGGGGTTGAGGGGGAGGGGCGGGCGAATCGGCTTTCAACGGTTTAGCACCTGAGCCGGGGACCGTTTCCGTTTCCGGCCCGGAATCGGGCGGCGACGCTTCCGGTGGCGGCGAGAGATGCGAGTCCACTGGCAGGGGCCGCACTTCGGGGGGATGCCCTTCGGTGCTCTCTGCAGGCAGAGAGGCAGCCTCCACCGGTTGTTCCGCGGGACCCTCCAGCGAGGGCTGCGCCTCCACTGCCTGTTCGGCGGCTCTTTCCATGGCGGGGGGCTGAGGTTCCGGCGACTGATCTGCAGTGATCCCCGCGGCCTCAGGCTGGTCCTGCAATACCTGTTCTCCCATGAGTGCAGAGGGCTCCGGGCTGCTCGGGGAGATCTTCTTGATATCTCGCACTCTGTACCTGAACCCGTCTTCCGCTGAGCCGATGATCCTGATCCCGCCGCTATCCTCCACCGGCGGGGCGAGCGGGGTAAATGTGCTCCGCGGCACGTCTTGGGTCTCCCTGATGACATTCTCGGTCTTGTGCCGCTGTTTCCTGTCGGCACCCTGGGCCGCCTCGGGTTTTTCACTCTTCCGGGTTTTCAGGGGTAGCCCCTGCATCTTCAGGGTCTGATCGAAATGGGTCACGGCGACTTCCGTGGTCTTACGCCCGGTCAGGACCTCGTCGATGGTCTGAATGAAATAGGCCACCAGTGTTTTTCCCGGGAGCTTTGGAAAGACACGCTCCAGCAGCTTGGCCATGCTTACGGCCGGTTTCCCCCCCGTGATCTTCCCCTGTTCGTCCGTGACGATGTAGCCTTTCCCTTTCATTTCTTGAATGACGGACTGGACCTTTTCCTTGTCCTGGAATCCCAGTTCAGCCAGTTTGGCTTCCAGGCTTTCAGCGGTGTTTTCCTCACCGGAGGCCTGACCGTTCTGCCCTCTCTCGACCTGGTCGGCGAGCAGGGTCAGGCAGGCAATGGTGCCGATCTGCAGGGGCAGACCGCCGATCCCGTGCCTGGACCCAAACAGCCGCTCCATGTGCCGGCCCAGTATCTCATCAAAAACATATGTGACGTCGACTTCCGTCATCTCAGACCCGCTGCCTTATCCCGAACGCTGAGTGAAGATGTATGCAATCATGAGATTATCCCTCCGGTTGCCGGGTCGGGGACGGTCCCCTGCTCCTCCTCCCCCAGTTCGGAGAGGACCTTTTCATATCCTTGCCCTTCAGGTGCCGCCTCTTGCTCAGCAGTGTCTTCCTGCTCCCCTTCCTTTTCGGCGGAAGCCCCGCTGGTATCGATGGAAAGGTAATTGCCGTCGCGATCCAGGAGCACGGACAGGGTAACCTTGGCCACAAAATCCAGGCGATAGGCGACCTGCTCGTTATGGACCACGATATCGCCCTTCTTGTACTCGATATCCTCTTCGATGCTCAGGTTGTGTCTCTCCCTGAAGATCTTCTCCACCGACCCCCAGTCGAGGTCGGCGGTAATCGCATCCATGAGGTCCCTTTCGCCGTTCTTGATGACATCGACGCTTGTGATTTTCATGGTTGGTGGTCCTTTCTCGTGATCCCCGTCGCGTTCAGCCCTTTACGCCTCAGGCCCCTGCGCATGATAAGAATCGCTCCACCGCTCATGCGCTTTCCCTTATCCGGCCGCCGAGGCCAGACTTTGCCAGCACCGCAAAATCCTGTTCGCCCGAGGGATGGGGTCCCTGTTCTTTCCCCATGACCTCTCCGGCCAGGGCAAGGTACAATCGTGAAGCGCTGGATTTCATATCCTGCAGCAGGAGGGGTTTCCCATCCGCTGCAGACTGCAGGATCGTGCCGTCCCACGGGACGATGGTTTGAAAGATCCTGCCTCCCAACCACGCCCTCGCCTCATCCGCTATGCGCCGGGAGAGGGACTGTTCGGGAAGAAGCAGGTTCAGCAGGATCCCCTCCAAACGCAGGAGCGGGTTCAGGTGCTCTTTCACGACGGCCACAAACTTCGCGTAGTGTCTTAACCCGGCGAATGCATAAAACTCGCACTGGAGCGGGATCAAGACGGAGTCCGCCGCCACCAGCCCGTTCATGGTCAGGAGGCCGAGTGCGGGGGGCGTGTCGATGAGGATGAAGTCATAGTCGGACTTCACCTCTTCCAGAAGTCCTCTGAGCCTGCCTTCCTTTGTGCCGATCCTCGGAAGCTCGGCTTCGGCCCGGAGCAGTTCCCGGTTGGCAGGCAGCAGGTGCAGGAACGCCAGGCTCGTTGGCACCACTACATCCCGGATCGGGACGCCTTTGGCCATGGCGTGCCACAAGGTCCCCTTTCCGTTCCGGTGGATCGTATCGAGTCCAAGGGTTGCATGCCCCTGAGGATCACTGTCCACGAGCAGACATCGACGTTCGGCCAGGGCGAGGGCCGTCGAAAGATTGACGGTGGTCGTGGTCTTGCCGACCCCTCCTTTCTGGCTGGAGATGCAGATCACCCGACCCATGGCAGGCCCGAGCCCCCCTTCCGGTGCTTTCCCTTAAGCCTCTTGATGCCTCCCCCCTCGATCAGGTCTATCGACAGCCCAATCCCCAGGATACCGGAACCCTCCAGGACCGTTCGAGGAAGCCCTGAAACCTCGGAATCATCTCATGTCTGGTAGGAGGAGCAAAAGCTGTGCCATGGAGAATCATCCCAAAGGATGCAAGACCGGACGGACACCGGGGTCCCTCCTTTGTGATCCGTTCCTTCAGGCCGCGGCCCCTTCGCAGGTATGCGTTTTGCAGTCCTCATTCACAGTGGGTGTTTCGGATGTCCATCCCATCGAACAAGGTTTGCAGATGTCCTTCCAGCCATCGATCACTCTCCATGGAATCGAAGAAGCGATTCAAGGCCTCGGGTACAGGAACGAGAGCGGTCTCAAATACCGCCTTATAGCGGCCATCAGAGAACGATACGGAACGAACGGGGAGTTTAGGGAACCGCTTCAGGGGATCGAAGCCGAGACCCTCATTCCGATCCTCTGGGATGTGGATCCGGATCCGGATTCCATCAGAAGCAGGAAGAAGAACCTGAGCAGCATCAAATCTTCGGTCAACTCGGATCTCAAACGCCTTTACCGGGAAGGCAAGAACCCCGAAGGAATAACCATAGGCCCGGAGAACCTCTTCACCATATCGGACGAGGCCAAGGACGATCTGCTGGCCAGCATCCGGACCGGTGGGGCCGCGACACTGCTCGAGATCAGAAAGGTCGCCGGGATCCTCAGCGGCATTGTTTCGAAGGAGGGTTTCCGCGAAGGATCGTACAAGGAAGAGATCAGTTCCGATCTTGAGCGGGTCGGAAGGCTCTTGAAAAGCATATCCGAGAAGATGGGTCAGGACGAGGGGGATTCCGCTCAAGCTCGGATCGAGTCGGTCCTGAAGGGTTCGGCTGAGGAAGAGGGGAGGATGGAGGTCGAGCCCTCAGCGCCTGCGGAGGACCTGGAAGGATTGGAGGGGGAGTTTCCTGAGGCCGATCCCGATGAACTCGCCCTGGATTCGGACGAAGCCGTGGTTCAAGAACTGGTGATTGAAGAGACCGCCGATCTCACCGAGGTGGCGGAAGGGGAGGTGTACGAAACACCCGATGAGGATGACGATGAAGAGATCGTCGAGGTAGTCGAAGACTCCTGTATGCCGGAGGAGGAAATCGAGCTCCTTGAGCCTGAGATCTATGCAGAAGGGGAAGCGTGGGTCGAGTCTCCCGAGATCTCCGGGGAAGGAACCGGTTCAGGCGGTTTGGACGTCCTGGAAGGGCTGGAAGAACCGGTCGAGATCGAGGAGGAGCTTGCGGAGGCCGAGGATGTGGAGGCGGAGGAGTACGAGGAGGCCGGGGGCGGTCTGCAGGCCGATGGGGAGGAAGGGGGGGCGCCGGGAGAAGCGGAGGGGCTGGAAGAACCGGTCGAGATCGAGGAGGAGCTTGCGGAGGCCGAGGAGGAGGATGCGGAGGAGTACGAGGAGGCCGGGGGCGGTCTGCAGGCCGATAGGGGGGAAGGGGGGGCGCCCGGAGAAGCGGAGGAGCTGGAAGGACCGGTAGAGATCGAGGAGGAGCTTGCAGAGGCCGAGGAGGTGGAGGCGGAGGAATACGAGGACGTTGATGAGGTATTTGTGGAAGAGGGTGCCTGTGCAGGAGAGGCAACACTCGAGGCGCAAGAGAGTCCTGACGCTGGCGCAACGGCAGACGAATGGGAGGGGAATGAGGGCCTGGACGAGGTAGCGGACGCGTTGGAGGTCGATGAAGAGGAGGAGATCTGTGAGATCGAGGAGGAGGAAGAAGCCCCCGAGGCATACGAGGACGGCATCGATGTGACTTTCGATCCTGCCGTCGGCGAAGGCACGGTTCCGGAAGGAGAAGAGCAAGGGAGTGAAGGGGAAATAGAGAATGCTCCGGTGCAGTCCATGTCGGTGGGGGACGAGGCCGGAGGAACGGAGACGGCGGGAAAAGGGAAGGCCAGAATCCTGGCCGAAAGGTTCAACAACTCCCTCTCCGAGATGGATCGTTTCTACAATGAATACCCCCTGGTCCCGGCAGGGGAATACACGATCGGCGCCCAGGATCAGAGAGGGAGGGGGAACCCTGCCAGACGGGTGCAGCTCAGCGCGTTCTATATCGGGAGATTTCCGGTCACGAACGCCCTCTTCGATGTCTTTGTGGAGAAGACCGGTTACGTCACGACGGCGGAGCGGGTGGGGTACGGGGTCGTCTGTTACGGTCGTAAGCAGCGAAGACTGGACGCGAAGACGGGGAGGGAGATCGTCACCTGGAACTCGTCCCTCACCAGCAAGATCGTCCAGGGGGCATTCTGGTACCAGCCTTCCGGACCCGGGAGCAACCTCCACCACAAGAGGAATCATCCGGTGGTCCAGGTCAGCCTGGAAGATGCCATGGCATTCGCCGCATGGACCGGCAAGCGGCTCCCCAGCGAGGAAGAGTGGGAGGCGGCTTCAAGGACCATGAAAGGGGCCCTTTATCCCTGGGGCAACCGCTGGCGGAAGGACGCATGCAACATGGAGGAGAGCGGAGTCGGGGACACCACGCCGGTGGACCATTATCTGGATTTTGAAAACGAGTATCAAATCGCAGATACCGTGGGCAACGTCTTCGAATGGACGACGGGAAGATTCGAGACCCGGGAGGAGACAACGCTGAGGACCGTGCTTTTCATCACCAAGGGGGCGAGCTGGGCCACCTCCAAACCCGTGACCCTGGCCGGCCGCGTCGAGTTCGTACCTGAATTCCACTCGAATACATTGGGGTTCAGATGCGTAGCCAACTAGCCCGCTTTTTTTGATGACCTTTTGCATTTTTTGTTCTATAAGCTCTCACTGTTCGTTTTTGGGTAGAAATACCCGGGAGTCCCTTAGACTGTGCCCATAGAGCATCGGGCCATGATCCATCAACAACGGAGAGGAGGAGAGTATGAACAAGGGGGATTTGGTCACTGAAGTTGCAAAGGTGGTCAGCAGCAAGAAGGATGCACAGGCGGCCGTCGATTGTGTGTTGTCCACGATCACCACTTCACTGAAGAAGAAAAATGCTGTTACCCTGGTCGGCTTTGGTACGTTCAAGGTGGACAAAAGGAAGGCGCGTAAGGGGAGGAACCCGCAGACCGGCGAAGAGATCAAGATCAAGGCCCGCAATGTCCCCAAGTTTGTGGCTGGAAAGGCCTTGAAGGATGCGGTAAGCTGATCCTTCCGGAGTTCCTGCACGCATGGCCCTCACGTGGAGGATCGGCTCCGGTGGGGGTTTTTTCGTTCTGGTGTACTCCGTCCATCCAATACTCCGATTCGTTTGATTCCTATGAACACCCCCAGGTTATTCACGAGCAACAGGGTGGAGCGTCTGGTGGATGCGCTGGCGGAAACGCTCGGGAGACCTCTTAGCTCGCCGTTTCATCCCGATGTGATCGTGGTCCAGAGCAAGGGCATGGAGCGCTACCTGTCCATGCAGCTTGCAGGGCGGCTCGGCATATGGGCCAACTGCCTCTATCCCTTTCCCAACGCCTTTGTCGAGGGGCTCTTCCGGGTGGTTCTTTCCGGTGCGGAGAAAGAGTCCCCCTTTGCTCCCGATGTCCTCACCTGGCGTATCATGAAAATGCTGCTTCACTGGATTGGAGAGCCGGGGTTCGAACCCCTTGGGGCCTACATCGAAGGAGAAGAAGACGACCTGAAGAGGCTGCAGCTTTCGGCGGCCATCGCGGATACCTTCGACCAGTACCTGCTGTACCGGCCGGACATGATCTTCCGCTGGGAAGAGGGGAAGGAGGAGCATTGGCAGGCGCGGCTCTGGAGACAATTGAGCAAGGGCCTGGAGCACCGCCACCGCGCGGGCATGGCAAGAGAGTTCATCCGGCGACTGCGGGATCTGCATGAGTGCCGGGGGTTGCCGGAGAGGGTATCGGTCTTCGGAATCTCCTCGCTCCCTCGTTTTCACATGGAGGTACTCGCCGCCCTTTCCAGGTTCTCCGAGGTGAACCTGTTTGTGATGAATCCCTGCCGGGAATACTGGGGGGATATGCTTCCGGAGAACTCCGGCCTCCTTCCCTCGCTGGGGAAACTCGGGAGGGACTTCATCGACCTGTTGATCGATCTCGGGTGGGAGGACCGTTCGTTCTTCGAGGAACCGGGCGAAGATACCCTGCTCCACTCCCTGCAATCCGATCTCCTCCATCTGACCGACGCCGGCGCCGACCGAGAACCGCGCATCCTTTCGGAAGACGATCGGTCGGTGCAGCTCCATGCCTGCCACAGCCCCATGAGGGAAGTGGAGGTTCTACGAGATCGGATCCTGGACATGCTGGAAGCGGACCCCGGCCTGAAGCCTGGCGAAATTTTGGTCATGACCCCCGATATCAGCCTCTATGCCCCTTACATCCAGGCGGTGTTCGACACCGGTCCGTCGGACCCCACCCATATCCCTTTCAGCATTGCCGATCGAGGGGTCAAGGAGGAAAGCCGGGTCATCGCGCCCTTCCTATCCATCCTGGACCTTGCAGGAAGCCGCTTCAGTGCATCACAGGTCCTCAGCATCCTCGAAGGCCATTGCGTCTGTAAGAGATTCGGGCTCGAGGAGAGGGAGTTGGAGTCGATCCGGAGGTGGATGCGGGAGACCCGGATCAGGTGGGGGATGGACGAAAAGGACCGCGAAGATGCCGGCGTCCCCCCTTTCGGTGAAAATACCTGGCGCTCCGGTCTGGACAGGCTGCTCCTGGGCTATGCACTGCCCGGCAGGGATGCGCGCATGTTCGGGGAGATCCTTCCCTACGACCACATCGAGGGGGCCGACACGGCCGTACTGGGCAGGTTTGTGGAAATAGTCGAATCGCTTTTCGAGTGGGTGAAACTGCTTGAAGGGAAACAGAGACTCATGCAATGGTCCGAACTCCTGTCGAAAGGGATCGACCGCTTCTTCGTGACGGAGGGTGAAGCGGAAAGGGAGGCCCTTCTGCTCAGGGATGCCATAGGGGCCCTGGGGAGGATGGAGACCCCTGAAAAGGCGGGTTATGACGAGCCCATCGACCTGAAGACCATTCGATGGCGGATCGGCCGAACGCTCGAGAGGGAGGGATTCGGAACCGGGTTTCTCACCGGTGGAGTCACATTTTGCGCCATGCTCCCGATGAGGAGCATCCCGTTCAAGGTGCTTTGCCTGATCGGCATGAACAACGATGCCTACCCCCGGGAAAGCCATGCACCGGGGTTCGATCTCATCGGCAGACAGCCGCGACCGGGCGACCGCTCGCGGCGCAATGACGATCGATATCTCTTCCTGGAGGCGATCCTCTCCGCCAGGGAAAAGCTCTACATCAGCTATGTGGGGCGAAGCGTTCAGGACAACAGCATCATTCCTCCTTCCGTCCTGGTCAGCGAACTCGAGGACGATCTGGCCCGACGACGGTTCGGATTCCCTGCTCAGCTGCTGACCGTTCATGGCCTGCAGCCCTTCAGTCCGCGCTATTTCACGGGTGGAGACGGGCTTTTCAGCTATTCGGAAGAGCATTGCGAGACGGCCCGAAACCTGCTTGCCCCCAGAACCCCGCAGGTCCCGTTCGTCCGCACAGGGCTTTCGGTTCCTGACGCGGCCGCCCGATCAGTGGATCTTGACGATCTCTGCGCCTTCTACTCCAACCCGTCCCGGTTTCTGCTGCAGCAAAGGCTTTCCATGCGCCTGGAAGAGAATGTCCTTCTCCCGGAGGACCGGGAGCCTGTCGAGATCAGGGGATTGGATAGATACCGGCTCGAACAGACCATGGTGAAATGGGCCCTGGACGGCCGAGACCTCGGGCTCCTTTTCCCTGTCATCAGGGCTTCGGGTCAGATCCCGCCGGGGCGTGTAGGAGAGTGCCTCTACGATGAGCTGAGGATGGGAGTAGAGAGATTCATGGACACGGCGGCGCACCATATTCGGGGGGATTGCCTGGAGGAGTTGACGGTGGATCAGGCGATCGGCCCCTTTCGCCTGACCGGAAGAATTGGATCCATCCATCGGCAAGATCTGGTCCGGTACCGCTATGCCCGCCTGAAGGGATCGGACTTCCTGAAGAGCTGGATCGTGCACCTTGCGCTGAACCGTGTTGCGCCCGGCGGTTATCCGCGAACGACCCGGCTCATCGGTCTCGATGAAAAGCGTGGCGGTGACTGCATCCGGCGCCGCTTCTCACCGGTGAAGGCGAACGAAGCGCTGCTCCGAGAACTCCTGGAGATCTATTGGGAAGGGCTCATGACCCCCCTCCACTTCTTCCCGGAGTCTTCGTGGCGTTATGCCCGCTCGCGCAGTCTGCAGCAGGGTCCGCAGGAATCGGTGCGCCGCGCCCGCAAGGCATGGTCCGGAAGCGAGTGGGAAAGAGGAGAATGCGAGGACCCCTACTACAAGCTCTGTTTTGGCGATCGTGATCCCCTCGACCGCCGATTCGAGGAGGTCTCGCAAGAGGTCTTCGGGACTCTGCTGGAGCACCTGCATGAGTGAAGGAATGGCGGATTTCAAGGACTTCGATCTGCTCCATGTGCCCCTGGAGGGGGCCGGCCTGATCGAGGCGAGTGCGGGTACGGGAAAGAGCTTCTCCATTGCAGGGCTTTTCCTGAGGCTCGTCCTCGAGCATCGGATGCCCGTCCATGAGATCCTCGTGGTCACCTTCACGCAGGCTGCCACCGAAGAGCTTCGTGTCCGCATACGCAGGACCCTGCGGGATGCACAGGAGGCCTTTGCAGGCGGGAGCCCCAGGGATGCGTTCGTGCGGGGGCTCCTCGACCGAGAAGAGGATCGCGCAAAGGCGTGCAGTCTCTTGAATACCGCCCTGAGGGATTTCGATCGCGCGGCCGTGATGACGATCCACGGGTTCTGCTGGCGGGTGCTGAAAGAGAACGCCTTTGAAAGCCTGAGCATGTTCGACGCGGAGCTGGTGACCGGCCAGGAACTGATCAAGTCCGAGGTCGTCGACGATTTCTGGCGGAAGCACCTCTATACCGAAACCGGCTTGTTCGTGCAGTATGCCCTGCAGAACGGCTTCCGTCCGGAGACCCTGACGGCCCTCCTGGGAAACCGCGTCGGCCGGCCTTTTCTCAAGGTCATCCCGGCGACGGGGCCGGTCGACGCGTCCGGGGAGGAGCGTGCATGGACGGCGGCTTTCGAAACCCTGCGATCGGCCTGGCCGTCTGTGCGGGGGGAGGTGGGTGAAGCACTCCTGAATGCGGACGGACTCAAGAGGAACTGCTACAACAAAGAGAAGGTTCCTGCCTGGATGGCGTCGATGGATGCATTCCTCTCCAATCCCCATGCCGCGTCGAAGCTGTTTGCCGGGTTCGAGAAGTTCACGAGCTCCGAGCACTGCCGCATCGTCAAGAAGGGCTGCGCGCCCCCGGCCCACCCCTTTTTCGAGATGTGCGACGACTTGGTCCGCACCCATGAATCGCTCCTGCGTCTCTATGAACAGAAGCTGATGGGGCTCAAGGCCGAGCTGTTCAGGTTTGCGGCCGCCGAGCTGGCCGCTCGAAAGAAGAAGAGGAACATCCTCTACTACGATGATCTGCTGCTGAACCTCCTCCAGGCGCTGCAGGGAAAGGCCGGGGAAGAACTGGGCCGGGCCATTCACACCAAGTACCGGGCCGCGCTGATCGACGAATTCCAGGACACGGATCCGCTTCAGTACGCCATCTTCAAAGAGGCCTTCGGCGGAAGACCCGGGGTCCTCTTCCTCATCGGAGACCCGAAGCAATCCATTTATGGATTCAGGGGCGCGGATCTCTTTGCATACATGGAGGCGGCGAGAGGTATTCGGAAGCGCTTTACGCTGAGAGAGAACTGGCGTTCGGCGCCCGGCCTGGTCAAGGCGGTCAACCTCCTCTTCGAAGGCCGCCCGTGCCCCTTTGTCTACGAGGACATCCGGTTTCATCCGTGCCTGCCGGCGCCGGGTGGGCCTACCGAAGTCCTCTCCATAGACTCGCAGCCGCAACCGGGTTTCCGTTTCTGGGTCATGGAACCGCATGAGCCCGATCCCGCCAAAGGGATACCGAAGACGGAGGCCAGGAAGGCCATATCCCTGGCCGCGGCCGGTGAGATCGCTCGCCTCCTCCGCCTCGGGGGAGAGGGGAGGGGACTGCTGGGGGGCAGGCCGATCGCGGAAGAGGACATCGCGGTTCTGGTGCGGAAGAACAAGGAGGCCGTGCAGATCCAGCAGGTCCTTGCCGGCTTCCGTATCCCCAGCGTGCTCTACGGCACCGGGAATCTCTTCGACTCCCATGAGGCCATGGAGGTGGAAAGGGTCCTCTCCGCAATCGCGGCACCGGAAAACGGCAGGCTGCTCAAGGCGGCCCTGGCCACGGACATCCTGGGACTTGGGGCGGAGGACCTGGAGGAGCTGGTCCTGCGGGAAAAGCCGTGGAACGAATGGGTCGTGCGCTTCAAGCAGTACCAGGATCTCTGGATCACCCGGGGGTTCATGCGGATGTTCCGCCAATTCCTCAGCCGGGAAAGGGTGCTGAGCAGGATCATGAAGTTCCACGACGGCGAGAGGCGCTGCACGAATCTCCTCCACCTGGCCGAACTCCTCCACAAGACCGGCCTCGACAGGAGGCTGAGCGGGTCAGGCCTGATCCAGTGGTTGTCCACCCGGCGCGCCGGTGCGGCCATGGAGCCGGAGGAGCACCCGATCCGGCTCGAGAGCGACGAGAAGGCGGTCAAACTGGTGACCGTGCACAAAAGCAAGGGGCTCGAATATCCGATCGTGTTCTGCCCTTTCAGCTGGGAGGGCTCAAGGCTGCGGAATTCACAGGAGCCGTTCACCTTCCATGCCGAAAACACCCCTTCCAGCCTTTTCCTGGACCTGGGTTCGGAACATGCGGAGGAGAACCGGAAGAAGGCGGAAGAGGAGATCCTTTCGGAGAACCTGCGCCTGCTCTATGTGAGCCTGACACGCGCAAAGGCGGGGTGTACGCTCGTCTGGGGCCCGTTCCACGAGGCCGAGACTTCCGCCCCGGCCTATCTCCTGTATCCGCCCTCTCGCCACCACTCCGAGGGCGTGGTGGAGTCCACGAGGAAAGCCTGCCAGGAGGCCGAAAAGGATTTCACGGGCAGGCTGAGGGGGCTCCAAGACAGGGCAGGAGGGGACATTGCGATCGAACCCCTCCCGACCCTCGAAGGAGATCCCCAGGCCCCAAGGGCGGAAGGAGAGAAGACCCTCTCCTGCAGGACCTTCAGGGGGAATATCGACCGGGAGCAGGGATTCGCAAGCTTTTCATCACTCGTCTCCATGCAGGGGGGCGCTGCGGATCCGTTCGACCACGACCGATTCGAAGTGACCGCTCCGGCCGCCGTTCCTGAAGAACAGGCTTCCGGCTTCTTTTCCTTCCCCGCGGGCATGAGGTCCGGGAGTCTCCTCCACGACCTCTTTGAGAACCTGGAATTCACCGGCCGGGATCCGGACTGCACGAGGGGAATCGTGAGGGACATCCTCCTGCGATACGGCTATGCCCCGGCATGGGAGGATGAGGTCTGCAGGATGGCCGAAAAGGTGCTGCAGGTCGCTCTGGATCCGGCAGACCCCGGTCTACGGCTATCGGAGATCGACCGGGAGGATCGGCTGCATGAGGTGGAGTTCTACTGGCCACTTAAGAGGGTTACGGCGGCAGAACTGGCCGGAGCTCTGACAGACCATGGGGTGGAGGTGCCGTCGGAGTTTGCGGAGCGGATCGGAAGGCTGGAGTTTGCCCCCCTCCGCGGTTTCATGAGGGGCTTCATGGACCTGCTGTTCCGTTACAGGGGCCGCTACTACCTGGTGGACTGGAAGTCGAACGATCTCGGCAAGAGGGTGGAAGACTACGGCCCGGTGGAACTGGGACTGGCCATGCAGAAGGGGTACTACGTCCTCCAGTATCTGATCTACACGGTCGCCGTCCACCAGTTCCTGAAACTCCGCCACCGGGGCTACAGGTACGAGGATCACTTCGGCGGGGTCTTCTACATCTTCCTGCGAGGGGTGGATCCGTCGCGGGGATCGGATTTCGGTATCTACAGGGCGAGACCCTCGGAGGACCTGGTCCGGGATCTGGCCGCCGTGCTGATCGAGGGAGAGGAATGATGCTCGCGCAGAACCGCAGTGACGCAGAGAAACGGAAGAAGGCATCGGGTGATCCAGTCTTTCTTGCTCATTCTCAGCGTCTCAGCGGGAGAACACAAAGAGGTGCCTGGAAGTGGATCTGCTTGAGCTGAAGGAGGCGGGGGAGATTTCGGATCTGGATCTGCACTTCGGAAGACTCATGGAGAGGCTGGCCACCTCTCCGTGCCCGGAGCTTGCGGCCGCCGCCGCGCTTGCCAGCGCAACGACCAGGGAAGGTCACATCTGCCTGGATCTTTCCAGCGTCGCTTCGGTGGGTGCCGACGCCGGCGGCCTGCTCGCGAGACTCAGAAGCAGCGGGGTGGTGGGCGGTCCGGGAGAGTTCAAACCGCTGGTGGCGGACAAACAGGGGAGGCTCTATCTCTATCGTTATTGGGAGTACGAGAAGAGGCTCGCGGAATGGATCCGTCGGCAGGCGAGCGAGAAGCCGCGACCCATGGAAGCCGGGATCCTCTCCGAGCGCCTGGAGAGGCTGTTCCCTGGATCCGGGTCCGAGGAGGTGGATTGGCAAAGGGTCTCGGCGCTCGTGGCCGTAACGAAGAAGTTCGTGGTGATCTCCGGCGGACCCGGTACAGGCAAGACCACCACTGCGGCCAAGGTCCTGGCCATGCTCCTGGAGGACGCCCGGCCTCTCTCCCTTCGCATCGGGCTGGCCGCACCCACGGGGAAAGGGGCCGCCCGCCTCCAGTCCGCAATCCATGTGGCAAAAGGCTCCCTCCGGTGCAGCGATCAGATCAAGAGCGGACTCCCCCTGTCCGCATCCACGATCCATCGCCTGCTCGGCCCCA
>JAGVAP010000007.1 GCA_020060215.1 Deltaproteobacteria bacterium
GTCTTCTGTAGGAGCAAGCTCCTGCTTCCCGATCTTCTCGGGACTGAAAGAATCGGGAAGCAGGAGCTTGCTCCTACCAGGAATAGGGCTCCAACATATTCATTCATATTGAAGCTTATGGGTTTCCCATTGATCCCTTTGGCGCTCCATTGAGAAGAACTTTTTTGTTCCCGGCACGAATCACCGGGACAGCCGTTGTTCATACCACTGGCATGCCAGTGGATCATTCATCGGGAGGGAAATGCCATGAGGTCGACCTTATGGGTGTTGTGGATGATCCTTTCCGGTCTCTATGGGTGCGTAACCATCGCCTCCGTGCTCCTGTACTTTCTTCGGGATATCAATGATGCCAAGAGAAATCGAGCACGCCCCAAACACAACCCCTGATTTTTGGCACTCCTCCATTTCCGCGACCCTTGTTCGGGTTAGCAGTTCCGACCCACCCCACTCATCCTGAACTGCAGACGCATCGATTACATGTTTTCCCTTATTGTTCAGGATATGCCCGGGCGTCATACTGAAGGTTCTGCTCACAATGGGTTGGAGATTATGGATGATCCTATACGTCTCTTTTTCAGGGCTGAATGCGGCCCTCAGGAAGCCGAGGCCCTGCTCACCTGTGAATGGCTGGTGACCAACGGTCTCGGGGGGTATTCTTCCAGCTCGATTTCCGGAGTAGTCACTCGGCGACACCACGGGCTCCTCGTTGCGGCACTTCCTTCGCCAAGAGGCCGCACGGTCATGCTCAGCCACCTTTCGGAACAGGTCCTCCTTCCCGATGGGAGTACCGTCCTTATTGGGGGCGAGGAGCTGATGCACAAAGGCCTGGAACTCCACTGCTCGGCGTACCTCCGTGAATTCAGGCTCGATGCAGGTCTCCCCGTTTGGCAATTTGATATTCAAGGCGTTCTCCTCGAGAAGCGTATTCTCATGCCCTACCGCCAAAACACGGTCTATGTTACCTATCGCATCCTGGACGGGAAGAAGGAAATCTTACTGCAGCTGAGGCCGTCCATCGGTTTCCGTCGCCATGGAGATCCGGTAGAAGAGAGTTTTCCGGGCGACTATTCGGTTGAGGCATGCGGAGACAGGTTCGAGATCTCCGCCGGACCACGCTTTCCTGGGCTGAAGGCGAAGATCCTGGGGCGGAACTCAGCCTTTAGATTGGACGGCGGACGAAAACTGGAGTTTTTCTATCGCCATGAGGCGCAGAGGGGAAGAAAGCCCACCTGTTTCCTCTGGAGCCCCGGCCATTTCAGCGCCTTGCTGGAAAGGGGGCAGGAGGCGTCGCTCATCGCATCGACCGAGCCGTGGGAAATCATTACCGCTCTTTCTCCCTCCCAAGTAGCAGAATCAGAACGAGAGCGCAGGCGCGCCTTGCTGGATGGAAAGGGCAGAAGTGTACTCCACGGGATTGCGCCTGAGCTGGTGCTGGCGACAGATACATTCGTCATCTCACCGGCCGCCCGAAACGCCGACATCGCCCGTTTTCATGCCTTGGGGGAGGAGGCGTTTACCGTTGTAGCCGGTTACCACTGGTTTTCGGATTGGGGCCGGGATGCCATGATCGCTCTTGAAGGCCTGACATTGTTGACAGGTCGGTACCGGGAAGCGTCTTCAGTCCTTCGGACATTCCTTCAGCGTGTTCAATACGGGCTTATCCCCGTCTATTTCTCAGAGAAAAAGGGAGAGTGGGGCTATAGTGCGGCGGATGCCACCTTGTGGCTTTTCCACGCGCTGGATCGATACGTGGCGATCACAGGTGACAAACGGCTGCTGAGGACATTTCTGCCCACGCTGCGTGAGATCATCCGGCTGCACCTCTCAGGGACCCGATTCGGGATCGGGGCCGATCCACAAGACGGGCTGCTCAGGCAGGGGGATAGCGGGTATCCATTGACCTGGATGGATGCCAGGGTAGACGACTGGATCGTGACCCCGAGGAGGGGGAAAGCAGTCGAGATCAACGCGCTTTGGTTCAATGCCCTGCGATTGCTTTCAGGCTGGGTCAAGGAAGAAGAGGACTTCGGGTCGGCAGACTCTCTCGAGGAGCAGGCTCGAAGGGTTTATGAGTCCTTCAACAGAAAGTTCTGGTACCAGAAGGGGGAGTACCTTTTTGACGTGATCGAAGGGGAGAGGGGAGAAGAGAGTGCCTTTCGTCCAAATCAGGTCTTTTCGATATCCCTTGCCCACCCCGTACTGGATCCGGATCGATGGGGAACAGTGCTCAAGAAGGTAAAGGATCTCTTGCTCACTCCGGTGGGGCTTCGCTCCCTCAGCCACGATCATCCCGATTTCAAGTCAAAGTACTTCGGAGATCGTCGCGCCCTGAATGCAGCGTATCACCAGGGAACGGTCTGGGCCTGGCTGATAGGCCCCTTCATCGATGCCTGGCTGAGGGTCTACCCCGAGGACAAGAGGGGTGCGCGTGGATTCCTGGAGGGCTTCATCCCCCATCTTGACGAGGCCGGACTGGGTACCGTCAGTTCCGTTTTCGATGCAGTGGCCCCCTTTACCCCCAGGGGGTGTATCTCCCATGCGTGCAGTGTGGCTGAAGTTCTGAGGTCCTGGGCAAGGACCGAAGGCTAAGTCGGCATCCTCTCCCCGGTTCTTGGCGCGTAATATTCGAGGACGACCAATACGACAAGGCGGTGAGTGAAATACTTCCATTCCCTCATTGAAGGGATAGGAGGTTTCTTTTCTACTGGCGGCGAGGATGCGCTTGAAATTTCGGTCAGGAGGACAGAGTGTGATCGGTTCGAAGGCGACAATGGAACGTTTCCCGGGCGGGGACAAGACTCTGATAGGGCAGATAGGACAGCACGCTTTCCCCCTGGAACACGGCCGGGACCTCGACCCCCTGATGGAGATGATCGGGGATGGACGTTACGTGCTCCTGGGTGAGGCCTCGCATGGAACATCGGAATTCTATCTCTGGCGCATGCGCATATCGCGGCGCCTGATCAGTGAAAAGGGGTTTTCCTTCATCGCGGTGGAGGGGGACTGGCCGGACTGCTACCAGGTGAACCGCTTTGCCAAAGGGTACGGGGAGACCCGCTCCGCCCCCGAGGCGCTGAGAACATTCGATCGCTGGCCCACCTGGATGTGGGCCAACTGGGAGATCGCATCCCTGGCCGAGTGGCTGCGGGAGTTCAACGAGGGCCGAAAGGTCAAGGCCGGGTTTTTCGGACTGGATGTCTACAGCCTCTTTGAGTCCATGCGATCGATCATCGGATATCTGCAGGAGGAAGACCCTGAGGCCGTAAAACTGGCCAAGCAGGCCTATCGATGTTTCGAACCTTACGGGGAGGACCCCCAGGCCTATGCCTGGTCCACCCGTATGGTCCCGGAAGACTGCGAGACCCCGGTGGTGGAACTCCTGAAAGAGATGCACCGGAAGGCCCCCAGCTACGATACCGACCAGGAGGCGCCCTTCAGCGCGGAGCAGAACGCGCTCGTCATGGTCAATGCGGAGCGCTATTACAGGGCCATGGTGCGGAGCGATGCCAATTCCTGGAACGTCCGGGATTACCACATGGCCGACACCCTCGACCGGCTCATGGCATTTCACGGACCGGAGGCAAAGGCGATCGTCTGGGCGCACAATACCCACGTCGGCGACGCAAGATATACCGATATGGTCCGCTCGGGCACCATCAACATCGGCCAGGTGGTGCGGGAGCGCCATGAAAAAGATGGCGTGGTCCTGGTGGGCTTCGGGTCACATAGGGGAACAGTCATTGCCGGACGGGAATGGGAAGCCCCCATGGAGACCATGCGGGTCCCGGAGGCAAAGGCAGGCAGCTGGGAGGACGTGCTCCACCGTGCGGGGCCGACCAATCGGTTGTTGACCTTGAGGGATGCCCGGCAATCGGCGGCCTTCGCGGCCGCTCGCGGCCACCGTGCCATCGGGGTGGTGTACCACCCGGAATACGAGAGCCTCGGGAACTATGTCCCCACCGTCCTGCCGCACCGCTATGACGCGTTCCTGTATATCGACGAGACGGAGGCGCTCCATCCTTTGCGGGGGATCGGCCCGGCCCTCGCGCGGCCGCCGGAGACATACCCCTGGGGCGTCTAGTCTTTCACTGGACAGATGAACCGGAGGCGGAGTCGAATGCCAAGGAACACATTTTCGAATGAAGCCGGAGGAGCCTGAATGAGAAGAGTGCTATGCACATTGTTGGTCAGTTTTTCAGTTTTTGCAGGTTTGGTGATGGATTTGAGCGCAGAGGGAAAAGCACCTCCCCCGGTGTCGAAAGCCGTTGCGGTTCTTCATCCCAGTTCCGGAAGCGATGCGCGAGGTGTCGTGATCTTCACCGAAATCGGTAACGATGTCCGTGTTACCGTGGAAGCAAAGGGGCTCACTCCCGGAAAGCATGGCTTTCATATCCACCAGTTCGGTGACTGCAGCGCTCCGGATGCCGTATCGGCGGGTCCCCACTTTAACCCAACGGACATGCCTCACGGAGGCCCGGAAGAAAGGAACCGACATGTCGGTGACCTGGGCAACATCACGGCGGGTGAGGACGGAATTGTACGCGAAAACCTTGTTGATTCCATAATTGCTCTGAACGGACCAAATTCCATCATCGGCCGCGCCGTCGTCATACACGCCAAGCAGGACGACCTAAAATCCCAGCCTTCGGGAGAGGCGGGGGCGAGGATCGCCTGCGGGGTGATCGGAATTGCCGAGCCGTTGGCTATTCGAGGTCCCGAAACAGTCAAGTAATCCAACCGACCGGACAAAGGAGTCATGAAGGATTATCAAAAAGTAAACACGGCAAAGTCGACGAGCAGGCTTGCTCGACTCGTCAGCTTTTAGCGTCTGGAACCGGGGCCAACTTGGGAGCACCAGGAGAGCTGGTAGAAGGAGCACGGGACTGAAATGTTTTTTGGAGGATTTGTCATTGCCTTGGTAATTGCCCTTATACTGACCCTGATCTTCGGGGTGGGCTTCGGAGGGCGCGGCTGGGGAACCGGTCTCCTGATCTTCTTCATCGTTCTGTTTCTAGGAACCTGGGCCGGCGGGCTGTGGGTAGCTCCTCACGGGCCTCCACTTTGGGGGGCGGCATGGATCACCTTCCTGATCGTGGGTGTCTTCATAGCTTTGCTGCTTGCTGCCTTGATGCCACCCTCGCGGAAGCCCGAACCGCCGGGAATGCGGGTGACCGAGAGAGAGACTGAGGCCGAGGGTGTAGAACCGGCTGCCCTTGCGTTCGGGGCCTTCTTCTGGATTCTTATGATCGGATTGGTCATTTTGATTATAGCCGCTTACTTCTGATCGATCTTGTTCCCCGTAAGGGAACGCAGATTCCGCCACTTACTCGATCTCCTTTTCAAGGCGCCCTCGAACTTGGAGTCGAAGCGCGACAAACCAGCAAAGCAAAGCCCACGAACAGCCCAGCGCCCATCCTCCCAGAACGTCCGAAGGCCAGTGAACCCCTAAATAAACCCGGCTTATGCCGACCGCCAGTGTGACGGCTAGTGCAAGGCTGAGAAAATAAATCTTGAGACGCTTACGCCTGTGGATCCGGGCCAGCAAGGCGCCCATGGTCAGGTAAGTCACTGCCGAGTGCGTCGCATGCCCGCTTGGAAAGCTTGCGGTGTAGACCTGGGTATGGTGAGGAACCAGGTCCGGACGTGGTCTGTCGAACCCGATCTTCAGAACATGGCTGACCAGCATCCCGCCTCCCACCGCGGCGATGACCAGCAAAGCGGTGCCGTATCTACGGCTAAGCAACAGAAAACCGGCGCCCGAGAGCGTCAGGATTGTGAGCACGCCGATGCTGCCGAGGGCCGTGATGTCTCTCCCAAGTTCCTCCACCCATTTCGGTCCTACCGGATCGGATAGGTCGGAAGCGCTGCGCATGGACAGGATCACTCTTTCGTCAAAGGCATGGGTCTCACCCTCGATCACCTCGTCGGCCAGTTCTACAAAACCCCATAACCCGCCAAGCGCCAGGACCAGGAGAACGAGGGCCGGGAGTTCGTACAAACCCAGACGCCCGATCAGTTCCCTGAAGCGGCGCCATGCATTTTTGAGTCCGGCTGGTTTTGCCACGGTAGGCCTCCCCGTGAAACGCCTTTCGTGATCGAATTCTGTCCATGCACGACCGGGTGGGCTGTTCAACCCCTTCTCCAATCTCTCACCAGTGGTCGAATTCGCGGCCCAAATACTGCGCTTAGCCCCTTGATTTCAAGCCTCGACCCGCTTCAGTATTCGGTATGACATTGTGAGAATGCCCTAAAGAGAGAGTTCAACAGCAAGGAATAAGGGATGCCGGGGAGCACCGTCCTTATCCTAATCATCATCGGAGTGATTGCAGCCCTCCTCACCTCTGCCATTCGACTCCTTCGTGAATATGAACGGGCGACGATATTTACGCTCGGACGATTCAGCGGAATAAAGGGTCCCGGTTTCTTTCCCCCGATTCCGATTGTGCAGCAGATGGTCAAGATCGATCTACGCACCGTGGTCAGGGATGTGACCCGGCCAGGACGTGGTCTCGCGCGACAACGCCTCGGTCAAGGTGAACGCGGTCATTACCTGACAACGCTTCATGACATCAGCAATGAAAGGACCTCTACACTGGTATTTCCCTTTCCCGTTGCCCTGAAGAGCCTGTTTTTCCAGGAGGACCAGGCTTCGGGGAAAAAGGATGAATAACCCCCGTTTTCCAGAAGGAGATGAATGTATGGACTTCAGAAAGCTTTTTCTCGGAGCTGTGGGCGGCGCTGGGGTAGGCGCCGGAGTGATGTATCTTTTTGATCGGCAGGTCGGAAAAAGAAGGCGGGCAGGGATCCGGGATAAGGCCGTCCATGGGGTGCATGTCGCCGGCGATGCAAGCGGCAAGGTGTCCAGGGATATCCGGAATCGAGCCAGAGGGATGGTGCTCGGGATGAAAGGCATGTTTTCCAGGGAAGCGGTGACCGACAGGGTCCTTGAAGAACGGGTACGTTCGAACCTCGGGTATGTGGTCAGCCACCCGGGATCGATCCATGTGAAGGCGGAGGAGGGCTCTGTGAAATTGACCGGTGTGGTCCTTGCGGCAGAGCTCGATGACCTTCTCAAGGAGGTGAAATCGGTACGCGGCGTCCGGGATGTCTCTCATGATCTGGAAGTCCACCAAGAGCCAGGCAATGTCCCTGGATTGCAGGGGGAAGGCTCCAGGAGCCTGGCCGGCGGACGTTTCGAACTCATGCAGGTGAACTGGTCGCCTGCGGCCAGGGCCTTTACAGGAGTTGCCGGAGCAGCTTTGATCGCTTCAGGGTTCGCTTCCGGTCTCTTGAGGCGCCGTATCGCCGGGATGGTTGCAGCTGCAGCGGGTCTGCCGCTCCTTGTGAGGGCCGCCGCAAACATGCCCTTGAGTCGAATTGTGGGGGCAGCCGGTCGACGGGGAGTCGATATTCAGAAGACCATCAATATCGACGCACCCGTTGAGAAAGTTTTCGGCACTCTGAGCCGGATAGAGGAGTTGCCTAACTTCACGACACATGTAAGAAGGGTCCAAAAGCTGGATACGGATCGATACAGGTGGACCATCTCCGGACCGGCCGGGATTTCGGTCGATTGGGAGTCCGTGCGCCTTTCCACCATTCCCAACCGGCAACTCGCCTGGAAGACCGTGCCTGAAAGCAGGATGAAGCATGAGGGCGTAGCTGAATTCAGAACCAATCCGGATGGCAGTACGGCCGTAAATATCCGGCTGACCTACAATCCGGTGATCGGCGGAATCGGCCATGCGCTTCTGAAGACGCTCGGGGCGGATCCAAAGACCTTGCTGGACGAGGAGCTCGTCAGGGTGAAGACATTCATCGAGAAAGGCAAGCCGCCAAGGGATGCGGCGGCTCGTACAATCCGGAAAAGCGAAAGCGAAATAGGCAGGGAGCCTGAAGATAGGCCCGAAACGACTTAAGCATGTAGGGGATCCGGACATCATGACGTGGAGAGCACAATCGGCGAGCAATCGCTGATCGGCGCGGTGGCGGGGACCACGGGGACCCCGCTCATGCGCTTGCAGCACGATTCCTGTTCCATCGCCTTCCTACGGGCGGGCAGTACCCGCTCATCGCCGCGTGACATCACGGAGGTTTTCTTGGGGGCCGAAGACTCCAAGGGCAGAAAAGTGGCGGTCCAGACCTTTTCGGCTCACCTGGGATACGGCGCCGCCTGCGGTATGCTCTTGACGCTGTCCGGGATGCATGAGTGCAATCCCGTGCTGCGAGGTCCCGGAACAGGATCTTCGCATCGGGCTCTCCAGAATACCGGCGATTCCTGGAGAGCCGTCTCAGGATCTGCGCGCAATTGAGAGAGAATCTCCCGACGCTTGCGAACAGCCATGCATTTACGGAGTCACTTTCATACAACAGGCGGCTACTCTCGATTTTTCCCACAGCAATTTAGCTCGCAGTTATAATAGCCTGATGCGTTCTCACGTAATGCGATACATTGCGAGTCGCTGGTCCATTCCTACGGAGCAACTGGAAGTTTCCTTGCGGCGGCTGAGCGGCGGTCTCGAATCGTCCGTAATGCGGGCGACGGTTCGTTGCGCCGGACGAATGCCCGGAAACTTGCCCAGGCGGTTTATCATCAAGGAGCTTCGCGGCCCCCAAAGACGAGAGGCCGCGATCTACCGCGAGCTGTGGAGCCGCTCCGAACCACCTCCAACGGTGAGGCTGCTGGGGAGTAAGGTTGCCGGCGACGCAGAGTACCTCTACCTGGAAGAGATTATATCCAAGGCGGCTTGGCCTTGGGCTCACGCCGCCGCCGCTGCCGCTGTATGCCGGACTCTGGCCCGGTTGCATGATAGCCCTCACCTGAACGGCGCGATAAAGGACTGGGATTACGAAGCCGAGCTGGAGTGGTCGGCTCGGGAAACACTCACGTCGGCCCTGTCGGCGCGGGATTCTTCGGGCGTGCGTTGCTGGCGGCGCGTGGGTGATTTAGAGCGCGTCGTCGCCGCCCTGCCGACGATCAGGGCTCGGATCCTGGACGACCGGGCCTTCATTCACGGAGATGTACATTCGGGGAATCTCTCCCTGAGGGGGATGAGTGACGGCTCAATAGTATTCATTGACTGGTCCCGGGCGCGGCTGGGATCGCCGCTTGAAGACGTCGCCTCGTGGCTGCACTCGCTCGGTTGCTGGGAGCCGGAAGCCAGGCGCAGGCACGACACGCTTTTGCGTTCCTATTTGGAAGCGCGCGCATGCCCGCAGACGATCACGACCGACTTGCGCACCAGGTATTGGTATGCGTCTGCCAGCAACGGCCTTTCTGGAGCTATTCGATACCATCTGGCGGTGCTCTGCGACACCTCTTCTTCCGCCCGCACGCGAAACACCTCGCGGCGGGCGCTCTCGGCTTGGGAGCGCGTAATCCGGCGGGTGGCAACGATCCTCGCCACCACTGCTGAAGGTTAAAGGAGAGCAAACGCTCAGGCCTGTCGCCGCGCCAGAGCACCTCAGTTGCGGAGAAAGGCGCGGGGCGATAACGCTCCCACACGGCAGGAGAAAGATTTTCGAGGATTCCGATTACCTGAGTGATGACTCCCGTGTGTGTCACTATCGCGACGGATTGATCGGTGTGGAGCGCCGCGATGCGAGTGAGCGCCGCCAGGACTCGGCTGCGAAAATTTCGGTAACTTTCACCGCCCGGCCAGGCGAAGTCGCCATCATTCTGGGCGTTGTTCCGATCCCAGAGCTCCCGGTAATCACGCCAGATCTTATCAAGATACTGGCCTTCGAAAGATCCGCAGTGAATCTCGCGCAGCGCCGGCTCGATGTCGGGCTCGAGCTTCCAAGCCAGGGCCAGGGCTTCCGCAGTGGCTCGCGCCCGCATCGACGGACTCGTGTAGAGTGCGCGTGGCTTGTTGCCCGAATCAGGGTGAGAAAAAGATCGCACCTGGTATCTCCCCTCCGGGCTAAGCGGTAAGTCCAGCCATCCACACATTCTTGACGGAGTGCCCGTATCGACGTGGGCATGTCGAATCAGCAGAAGTCGTGTGCCACTAACATTCATAAAGCGCGTGCCCCTCGGTCGGGTTTTTTTGGATGCAATCAGCTCGTTGAAGGTCTGGGCGAAATGAAGCCAAGTTTGAACCTTTCGTATGGGGCGGACCGCACCTTTGGCGCAGGTGCTCTTTGCAGGCATCCACAGACAAGTTAAGATGCGGAAGTCCCGTTTTTCAAGATGTTTCGATCGACCTCTCCTGCACCGGAAACAGGCAGATCCTAACAACCTGCGTCCTTGCACTCAAAGGACAACGACGATTCTGACCTAAACGAACTGCGCCACAGCTTTGCTGATGAAAAAGAGGTAGAAGACCAGGAACAGCATCCCCTCCGAAGGGGAGATCTTTTTGTCCTGGGTCAGGAGGTAGAAGAGAACGGAGGCGATGACGAACACCGGCAGGGAGAAGCCGACGAGGTATTCGGGCACTTTTACGGGGGTGAATCCCGAAACGATCCCCGGGATCATCAGAGTGTTAAAGACGCAGGACCCGAGGATGTTTCCCACCGCGAGCGCCGGTTTTCCCTGTCGGATGGTTGTGACGCCGACCGCCAGTTCAGGAAGGGTCGTTCCCAGGGACAGGATGGTTAACGATATCAGGGAAGGCGGGACAGCAAGGTGGTATGCGATCGCCGTGATACTCTCAACCGTGTAGTCGGCGCCGAAATATATGCCAATGCCCGAGGCGAGCAGGATCAGTAGCGGCCTGACTGGGAAAGCGGTTTTCATCTGGCTTTTCCCTTCCTGCACAATCAGGGGCTGCCGGCTGCTCCTGAGTAGGAAATGGCAGTAAACGGCGTATGTCAAAAGCAGGAAGATTCCCTCGGAAAAGGCAGTAACACCGTCCGCCATAGTCAGGCCGAGCAGGAAGGACGATCCGATCAGGAAGTTTAAGTCCACCATGATGTAGTCATCCCCCAGTTCGATTCTCTTCCTGGAGAGAACCGCGGAGAATCCTATGATCAGAAAGATGTTCGAGATATTGGCACCGAGGACGTTTCCGGAGACGATCTCCGATGTTCCATCGAGGGCAGCTATAATGCCTGCCACCAGTTCGGGCAGCGAGGTACCGATACCCATGATGAAGACCCCGATCACGAACGAAGACAGGCCCAGATGAAAGCCCAATGCTTCAGCTGCCCCCGTGAAAAACCGTGCGGAAAGGACTAGAACCAAAAGACTGACGAAGAAAATGAAAAGAGCAAGAACCATGGCTCTCCTGGGGAAGATTATAGAGTTACACTCCGGAACCATCGGATCCCGGAAGGGAGCCTTCGACTGCTCTATTGTCAGAAATACCGTTTGCAGAAGAAGGCACAAAACTACTCGAGATTTGCACTCCTTGCATTGGACACGGCCAAGCCGTTGCGTAGGATGCCGCAACTAACGCACGGCGGAAAGCCGTACTTCGCGGTGAAAGCACTCGTCGTAATCCTGCTCGAATCCCTCGAAATGATACTGCCGCATTGTACAGCGAAGGCTGGGCGACCGCCCCGCCTCCGCTGAAAAGGTTTCGCCTCCTCCCGCTACCGAAAGTAGGCGCGCAAACCAAGATTCATACCGATATCATAACGGTCTAGATCCCTGTCGTTTACGTACACCTCATCGGTTGCCAGGGCAAGAAAGAGGTTGGCGTCGATCGCGATGCTCTCACTGAGGAACCACTTCACACCCACTCTGGGCGTGAATATGAGCGAATGATCGTCATCCGCGAAATCGACGTCCGCGTACTGCCAACCGATCCTCAACCCGCCGTAGGGGTAGAGGTTCCGAGTCCATCGGAAATGCTGTTCACCGAAGATCCCCAGCCCGTAGCTCTTGAACTGGCCGTCGAGCTGTCTGGAGAAGGATCCGAAAGCACCGATCTCAGAGTTCTCGAATACAAAATAACCGTAAGTGGCGGAAAGATCGACATCCACTCCCCCTGTGGGACCTTCGAAATCCACGAACCCGGAAAGTCCGAGCTCTTTCAGACCGGTTTGGAGAATGGACTCCTGCGCCATGGCGTCGAATCCAAAGAACAGCGACAGAATGAAAGCAACGAGGCACAATCCCTCTCTCATAGCGTTCTTCATACGAGCCCTCCTCTGGGATGGCAGAGTAGCGAGTCCTCTTCGGAAATAGTTGAGGTCAGGAATGGTGGGTGCAAGATCTCACAGCACAAGCATATGCATCACCTCCTTCCCAGTATGCAGCGGCCGAGTTCCAAACCTGAAATGGGGTAATTATTGCCTGGGCATGGGGCCGTAGAGGAATGCGCAATTCAGCGTATTTCGGCCTGCAAAAAGGTGTATGCCGGGGTAGGGTCTGCAGAGTGACCTGCTCACGGGGGGGAAGCGTTCTGGACGTCATCACAGGGACCAATCCTTACACCAAACGGAACAGGCAAGGTTCTGCCCGGATGTTCGCAGGCAAGCGGCATTTCCATTTCTCCAACCCCCCCAGCAGGGGGTTCGCACGCTGGAATAAGACTGTTTCCGGTCGGTATTGGGGCCAACTTCCCATATTCACAACAGGCGGTCTGGTGCATGATAGCCGAAGGCAAGGAGACCTCCGCGACCAAGGCGGGCGATATCATGAGCAAGGATGTGATCACCTGTTCCGAGACCGTGGATGCCATCGGCGCTGCAGGAACGATGACGCAAGAACAGGTCCGAAGACTGCCGGTCAATGACGAGCAGGGAAAGACCGTCGGGATCGTCTCTTTGGGAGAACTTGGCGACCAGCATCAATACGACCACGGCACGACCACGGCAGGTAAAGTGACTCGAGACGTCTCCCAGCCGTCCGAACCGGCAAGATAGAAAAGGCCAAGAGGTGAGAACATGCAAGTGGATGCCGTGATCATCGGCAGCGGACAGGGAGGGGTGCCCCTTGCGACCGAACTGGCAGGTGAAGGCAGGGATGTGGTCCTTTGCGAGAGGAGCCGCATGGGGGGAAGCTGCGTCAACTGGGGATGCACTCCCTCCAAGGCCTTTTTGGGAGCCGCCCATGCCGCAGGCCGCGCCCGACGAGCGGAAAAGCTCGGGGTGTACGCTCAGATCCGCGTCGATTTTCCAATGATCATGAAGCGGGTCCGGGAGGTGCGTGACCGCTTCACGGCAGGCTCGGAGAAGCGGATCAGGAAAGCGGGTGTCAAGCTCGTTCAGGGGGAAGCTACCTTCACCCCCGATGGTCATGTCGTGGGGGGAGACTTTCTCTTCTCCGCTGATCGTCATCGACACCGGGAGCTCACCAGTGAGACCGCCGATTGCGGGACTCGATGCCGCGCCCTACCTGACCGATCGGAATTTCTGGGATCTGGAAAGACTGCCCGAAAAGACCCTGATCCTGGGCGCCGGGTATATCGGGCTCGAGCTGGGGCAGGCACTTGCCCGACTGGGCAGCAGGGTTGAAATCATGGATTCCGGCGGGCGGCCGTTGGGCCGCGAACCGCCGGAGGTAGGCGCCGTTCTCAAGGAGGCGCTCGAGCGGGACGGGGTTCGTTTCCGCCTGAACACCAGGGCCGATGAAGTTCGATTCGAGGACGGTCTCTTCCGCGTTCGAATCGATGGCGGGGAGACGATGGAGGGCGATGCACTGCTGGTGGCGGCCGGCCGCCGCCCCAACACGGAAGCGCTCCATGCTCCCGCAGCCGGCATCGAGCTGGACGAGCGCGGATTCGTCCGCGTGAACGAGCGGTTGGAGACCACGCGTCCGGGCGTCTATGCGATCGGCGAAGCAGCGGGACAACCGCCTTTCACCCATGTCTCCTGGGAGGACTACCGGAGGGTTCTGGCCAACCTCAACGGTGGGGGACGCACAAGGGATGACCGTGTGCTCGGGTATGCCGTTTTTACCGATCCCCAATTGGGCCGCGCCGGGCTCAGCATGGAGGAGGCGAAGGAGAGAGGATATCGCGCCAGGGAAGAGACCATGCAGGTGAAGAGCATGGCCCGTGCCATTGAATGGGGCCATGAGGAAGGCTTCTACCAGATGGTGATCGATGAGGCGAGCGGCCGGATATTGGGCGCAACCCTCGTGGGCTACGAAGCGGCGGAGCTGGTCCATGCCGTGCTCGACCTGATCGAGACCGGCGCCACCTGGGAGGTGCTCGATCGAGCGCAACACATCCATCCGACCTATGCCGAAAACCTGCCGAGCCTGGCTCGGCTTTTCAGGTCATAAATCGGAGGGCCATGAGCCGTCGGGTACCCAGGGCGACAAGTAACGGAGAGATATAGTATGAGAGAGGTTCTGTTTTCCGAAAACATGGTCCTGCGGAAATCGTAGTCGCGGTGCCGACGGCTTCCCCTGAGACCTGCAGCGAATTTGAATCCGAAGTCGACAGGGTCGTTTGTGCCGAGACCCCGGAGCCGTTCCAGGCCGTGGGGCTGTGGTACGGGGATTTTTCACAGACGACCGACGAAGAGGTACGCCGCTACATGGAGGAAGCCTGAGGCACCTGTTTGCGGCATTAGGAGATTGCGGATGAATCGCTCATCCAGTCCAGAAGTTCAGGAAACGGCTGCTCTCATCGCCGTCGATTCCGCAGTGATCGAAGGCGATCTGGTGATGGTGAAAGGGTCCGAAGGGCTCGTGCTGTTTGCTCATGGAAGCGGAAGCAGCCGGTACAGCACGCGGAACAGGTTCGTGGCCCGGAAATTACATGAAGGGAAGCTTTCCACCCTGCTGATGGACCTTCTCACGAGGGAAGAAGAGAGGGCTGACTTGATAACAGGGCGTCTTCGCTTCGACATCGATCTCCTCGCAAGCCGGGTGGTCGGGGCTGTCGAATGGGTAAAAGGGCGTTCACAGACCAAGGACTTGAATATCGGCGCCTTTGGATCAAGCACAGGGGCGGCGGCGGCACTGATCGCCGCAGCGGCGCGCCCGGAGGATATCAAAGCCGTGGTATCACGGGGCGGCAGACCGGACCTGGCCGGTGAATCGCTTCCGGAAGTAAAGGCGCCCACGCTGCTGATCGTGGGAGGGAACGATGTCCCCGTGATCGGGATCAACGAAGATGCGCTCGCCAGGCTGAGATCCGAAAAGAGGCTTGAGGTCGTGCCGGGCGCCACCCACCTTTTCGAGGAGCCCGGTGCGTTGCATGAGGTAGCGGAGAAGGCTCGAGAATGGTTCCAGCGATTCCTCTCGAATGGAAACGCGCGGGGATGAAAACATGGAGATTCGGGTTTTCAGCGGCAGGGCCCATCCGGTTCTGGCCGCGGCGATTGCCGGAGGAATGGGTCTCGACCTCGGGAAGTGCACGGTAGAGGACTTCCCGGACGGGGAGATTCGAATCGAGCTGATGGAGAACGTCCACGGCGCCGATGTCTACCTCATCCAGCCTACCGGGCCTCCCCCGGCGAAGCACCTGCTCGAACTGCTTCTCATGGCGGATGCCTGCCGCCGGTCCGGTGCTGCACGAATCACGGCCGTGGTGCCCTATTTCGGGTACTCCCGCCAGGACCGGCGCGTCCGCGGGAGCGAGCCGGTGGGGGCTCGCGTTGCAGCAGACATCCTCTGCCTCAGGGTGGACCGCCTTGTCACCATCGACCTCCATAACTCGGCTATCGAGGGATTCTTCGGCATACGGGTGGAACAGCTGACGGCGGCGCCGGTGCTTGCGGAGGCACTCAAGCCTTTGATTCCCAGGAAAAGCGTGCTCGTGGCCCCGGATCTCGGGGCCGTCAAACTGGCCCAGCGCTACTCCGTTCTTTTGGATCTGCCTGTGGCATACGTGCACAAGGTTCGCATCAGCGGGGAGAAAGTGAGTGTAGGGAATATCGTTGGTGATGTGAGAGGGCGCTCGCCCGTCATCGTGGACGATATGGTGAGCACGGGGGGGACCATGGTGTCGGCCATCGAAGCGCTCCTTGAAAAGGAGGCCCAGCCGGATGTGATTATAGCGGCAACTCACGGGCTCCTGGTCGGAGACGCGGTCCTCAGCCTTGCATCCTTCCCGGTGAGAAACATGGTCTTTTCGGACACCCTTCCGCAGCAGGAGACCGCAGAAATGCCGATCCTGGTGGCTAGCGTTTCAGAGATGCTGACCAGTGCGATCAAACGGTTGTCCGCTGCGCCTCCCGGACCGGGTCAAAGCGCTCGCCCGGGATGACTTTGTGAGGCACCACTCTGAAGGGCGGGAAGACGAGCCTCAGCCGCCTTCCCGCCTGAAGCTGGAGGCCCGTCAAACGGTCATTTCGGATACGGTCAGATGGTCTTCCACCTGTATGACGCCCGGGGTGTACCACGCGGACTCATGGGCCACGCGGCGCGCCGCGCCGCTTTGCACGGTTCCGCTGAGCGTCACCTTCCCTCCCTCGACCTTCACCGTAACCTGGTCAGGATCGACATCCGCCATCCTGTCGAGAGCGGAGACGATATCGTCCGCGATATCCTGGTCTATGTAGTCCCTTGTAGGGACAACGGCCAGAAGATTCTCGATGTAGGCCACCCCGGGTTCTTCGGTGATCAGGTCCTCCGCATACATCTTCTTCCAGTAGGCATCCACCGTTCCCTTCAGTGTTACCGTCCCATTGCTGACAATCACCTCGATATCCCGAAGATCGATATCCGGGTTGACCGCAAATCGGTTCTTGATGGCATTCTCGATCTCGATATCGGGTCGAAGAGCCCTGGCGGGCGGATGGCGGACGGTGAGCTCGTTCAGCACATTCCTGACACCGGCCACGTACCAGGTATCCTCATAGGCGGCATTTCTCGTGAAGTAGTTGGGAACCTCACCTCTCAGGATGACTCTCCCGTTGCTGACCTCTACAGAGATCTTGGAGGCGTCTACCCGGTCATCCCAGGTGAGCTGATCGACCACATCTTTCTTTATCAATTCATCTGATCCAGGCATTCTCTTCCCCTCCTCTCTTTCTCGGTGATCTTTTTAGCCTCCAAGGTCGTGTCTTTGTATGGGGCATCGGTCTGAAAACAGTATGGTCCGGATTTCGTATAAACCCTGCAACCGCGCACAGTTCCGTTAGCAAGTCGAATCTTCCCCATTTCGGGTGAATTTCACGCCTCCAGGCGTCTTTACCCGATGACCTGTGGGAATTTACGATGGATCCCCCATTGCTGCTGCGATGAGTCCTGATTAGATCGCATGTAGATAAATCATAGACAAAGGAAGGATGCCCCTCCATCTCCAAGATTACTGGTCTAAGCCGTGCGCCCCAGGCTCAGGGAGGCGCGGAGGATTTCAGCCCGAAAGTGGCTTTGGGCGTCCCCGGAGCGAGTGATCGTGGAGATCTTCCGGGACGGACAGAAGATGGAGATCGTTGCGGCTCTTGGAAACACGGAGTCGGCGACACAGGCCCGCTGAAGGCAGGAAGACCTAATGGAACAACCCGGGATGGGCAAGAGGGGAGTCACCCGACCGATGGCCGAAGGAGAGATGGGCCAGGACGGGCGCGATCACGAGATGACCCCCAAGCAGCGGGAGGAAATGCTCCACATGCACCAGATGCAGACGCTCTGGGTATATTGGCTGATGGTGATCCTGGGCGTGTGGATGGTGCTCTCTCCCCTTACCTTCAGCTACGGAAAATCCATCGTGGACCCGGGCGGGGGCCGTGAAGTGTGGCTGTCCTTGGACGACCGCGTTGCCGCCATGCAGTGGAGCGATATCGTCAGCGGCCTGCTGCTGATCTTATTCGGGTGGCGCTCCCTGAGGCCCAACCGCCCGGTCAGTCTCTGGATCTGCTGTTTCATCGGCATATGGCTCAGTGCAGCGCCGATCGTCTTCTGGGCGCCCACGGCGGCTGCCTACATCAACGGCACGCTGGTGGGGGCGCTGGTCATCTCCTTGACCATATTGATCCCGGGAATGCCCAATATGATCGTGTACATGAAAATGGGCGCAGAGCTCCCCCCGGGCTGGAGTTACAACCCGTCCAGCTGGCCGCAGCGGTGGATACTGATCGCCCTGGGGTTTGCGGGGTGGATGGTGTCCCGCTACCTTGGGGCATTTCAGCTGGGTTATGTCGATCATGCCTGGGATCCTTTCTTTGGAGAAGGCACCAGGAAGGTGCTCGACTCGACCCTGTCCAGAGGCTGGCCCATATCGGACGGGGCCTTCGGAGCCTTTGCCTACACCTTCGAATTCCTGATGGGCTGGATGGGGAGCCCCTCCCGCTGGAGAACGATGCCCTGGATGGTCACGATCTTTGGAATCCTGGTCATCCCTTTGGGGCTGGTGCACATTCTCCTCGTCATCTCCCAGCCGGTGGTCGTCGGCCAATGGTGCACGCTCTGTCTTCTGGCCGCGGCCATCATGCTCCCCATGATCCCCCTGGAGGTCGATGAGGTCGTTGCCATGGGGCAGCACATGCTGCAGGCGAAGCGTCGGGGAGATTCCCTCTGGCACGTCTTCTGGAAGGGGGGAGAGCCGGCGGGACACAACACAGATGAGCGCTCGCCACCATTGATGCAGCTGCCAAAGAGCCCTGCAAGGGTCCTGAGCGCCTCCATCTGGGGTATGAGTTTTCCATGGGGCCTGACCTTGTCGACTGCTCTTGGGATCTGGCTGATGTTTGCCCCGGCCGTTTTCGGAATCCCTATCGAAACATCGGGAGCCGATCTCCATCACCTTGCAGGAGCCCTCATCGTCGTCGTGTCGGTCACGAGCATGGGAGAGCCGTTGAGAATGGGCCGATATCTCAACATCCCCCTGGGACTGGCTGTTGCGACTGCAATCTGGTTCGTGGATGGCGGCACGCTTGCATCGAAATTGAGCGGCTCGGTTGCGGGGCTTCTCGCAGCAGCGGTTTCGGTCCCAAAAGGACCCAAGAAGGAGGCTTACGGCTCCTGGGACAGGTATGTGAGATGAAGGATTCGGGGCCGATGATCCTCAGTCCTCCCTTTCGGACTTCCTGAACTCAGTTCGAGCACCACGCAATCGATCCGCTCTCCACCAGCATCGACTCGAAATCGCGGGCTATGGTCGATTTCCCGGAGCCTGGGAGGCCGGTGATCCAGATACAGAAATTCATCGCTTATCAAGGTATCGTGGAATGTCTCCCAGTTCGAACCTCTCCGTTTCCAGCACGGAGTGCCCGAAGTCGAGCAGTTTCCTTCGCGTCTCGTCCGTCTCATGGGGGTAGAAGCGGGGGTTTGCGATCACCAGGACCCGGAACGCAAAGAAGGGCTGCACCAGATCGAGGATCTCCCGGTCTCGCGTCTCTTCCAGGTAGGCTTCACAGAAAAACCTGAAGAGATCCGAAAAGGGCCCACGGAACGTGCCGGTCTGTTTGACCGCGTAGTAAATGTAGTTGACGCCGAGGCAGGACACGTCATCGGCCGGTTCGCCCCAGGTTCCCCGCGCGCGGTCCAGCACCGTGAAATCGGCGCCGTGAAAGCGGATGTTCCCTGGATGGAAGTCGCCGTGGACCTCGCAGAGCCTCTCTTTCCTGTCCCGGATCTTCCCCCACCACGTCAGGGCCTTCCGGGCAATCTCCACGAGCGTTGCCTGCGAGGTGAAGCCGACCTCGTCATAGGAATCCACGATCCCCATGATGCATTCCCCGTGTCCGATGAGGTCGCGGATCCGCCTCCTGTAGAGGGTCTTTGCATCTCCCCCGTCATATTCTCTGCCGTGAATTCGCGCAAGGAAGGAGGCCAGCCTCACCGCCCTCTCCCGGTCCAGATCGGTCCATGATCCCCTCTCGAGGATCGCGTTCAGATCGGCGAAATATGGGCTGCCGCCCGCCTCCTGCATGAGGATATGAAACTCCTGAACGTTCCTGAGCGATACCAGGCGATCCGGGGATTCCCCCACGACGTCGAAGGCCTTCACGTGTCTTTCCATGTCGTTGTAGTTGGAGAAGGCGAGAATCAGGACCCGCCCGCGGTCGGAGAAATGGTCGTGGCCGAACCCGGAAGGGTACAGGCTCTTGATGATAAGGCGCTCTTCTTTGCCGTCGATCGCGACTCTCAGCCGGGCTGCGGCGCCGTGCGTGCCTTTGCCGATTTCTTCCCACTCCACCAACTCGGCCGACGGCCCCAAGCGTTCTTCTAGAAAGCTCCGCACCTTTTCCTTCAGATCCGACATCCTCCGGCCCAGCAGCCCCTTTCTTCAGGTCCCTTCCGGACGCTTTTCGAAAACGACCGGGTCGACCCGACCCACATGACGAGCCATACCTTCCGAAAGAAACTCCCCTTTGCTCCTGACCTTGGCGGGCTTTCCCGACGGCCTCCACCCCTCGTAGTAGAAGCCGCGAACAAGCATCGGCAGCGGAGCGCCGAGGTCCGCGGCCTCTTCCACGGTCAGGCGGTACCGCAAGGAGTGCAGGCATGCCCGCAGGGCCAGGTACGCGCGCTGCCGATCCTCCCAACTGAGCTCAAACAAGAGATCCTTCAGCCAGTTGTTGGTTGTATGAAGAGTCTTGTCGAAGACTTCCAGACCGGTCATGGTCATGATCCTCTCCTCTCTTGTCCGGACCCGCCAGGGATGTGGGTGCGGAGGGGATTGCCCTCTCTTACGTTTTGATCTCGATCTTCTTCTTTGAACCACTCTCGGCCTTGGGCATGTTGATCGTCAAAACCCCGTTCTTGAACGAGGCGTCCACCTTTTCGCTGTCCACCTCGCTCGGGAGGCGGAAGCTTCGGTGGAAGCTCCCCGAGAAGATCTCACGGCAGTAGTAGTCCTGTTCTTTAGTTTCCTCCTCTTTCTTCTTCTCTCCCTTGAGGGTGAGAACGTCCCCTGTCACCGCGAGGTCGATATCCTTGGCCTCGAGGCCGGGCAGCTCCGCCTTTACCGTGATCTGCCCGTCTGTTTCGGAGATGTCCACGGAAGGCATCCACTCTTCGGCTTCCGCCATGGGGAGCATGGGCTCGGAGAAGAACCTCCTCATCATCTCCTCCATATCCCCGCGGAATCTTCCCAACGGTCGAAACGGCCTCCAGGGCGTTAATTCCATAGGCATAGATCATTCCTCCTTTCTCTTTTTTGCAGGTAAACAGCCCTTCTGTTCATGTGGAAAGGGGGGTTTCATGGCAAATCCATGAGGAACTTGTGGAAAACAGATCACTCTCTGGTCCTCCTGACCGCCTCTCTCACCATCTGTGCGCTGTAGCCCCACTCATTGTCGTACCAGCTCATCACCTTGATCAGGTCCCCGTCCACCACCTGGGTCATGGTGAGATCCACGATGGAGGCCCGCGGGTCCTGGATGATGTCCGCGGAGACGAGGTTGTCGTCCGAAACGCCCAAGACCCCCAGGTATCGGGCGCTTCCGGATTCCTCCCGAAAAATCCCGTTCAGCTCGTCCACCGAGGCGGAGCGTTCGGCGATGAATACGATGTCGGCTATGGATCCGACGGCCACCGGGGCGCGGACCGCCACCCCGTCAAACTTGTTCTTGAACTGAGTCAGGACCCGAGCCGTGGCCTTGCCTGCCCCCGTCGTCGTAGGGACCAGGTTGGCGGCCCCCGCCCTGCCCCTGCGGAACTTCTTGTTCGGGCCGTCCACGATCGCCTGGGAAGAGGTGTAGGCATGCACTGTGGTCATGATCGCCTTTTTGATTCCGATTCTCCTCCCCATGACCTCGACCACCGGTGCGATGCAGTTGGTGGTGCAGCTCGCGCAGGAATAGAGTTTCGTTCCCGGTTCGGGCTTGTTCACTCCGTACACCACGGTGGGCATATCATCGCCCCCCTTGGATGGCGCGGAGAGGATCGCGGCCTTGGCCCCTCCCCTGATGTGGCTTTCGAGCTTCTCCCTGTTCGTGAACACCCCGGTACATTCGAACACCAGGTCCACCCCCAAATCTCCCCAGGGTAGCTGGGCCGGATCCTTCTTGCTGAAGAGGGGGTATTTCTTCCCGTCGATCACCAGCCCGTCATCGGCATGTTTTACGGACTTGTGATATCGTCCGTACACGGAATCATACCTGAGCAGGTAGGCCAGGTTGTCCGCGGATATGAGGTCATTGAGGGCGACGAGATTCAGCTCCGGTGTCTCCAGAATGATCTTCAAGGTCGCCCTTCCAATTCGTCCAAGACCGTTGATAGCTACGTTTGCCATGATTCTCCTCCATGATTCGTTCTCTCTCCATGGATCATCATTGAATCGTCGCAAGCCTTCAATGGGGCGAGTCGCCTATTTTCATGTCCCTGCCCTTTCACCCTCCTTTACGCAGTTTCGAACCTCCCATGGTTCCTCAGCCACTCTCAGCAGGGGGTTCGCACGGCGAAATAAGCCTGTTGCCCGTTGGTATTGGGGCCAATTCCCCATATTCACGACAGGCGGTCTGATGCATGTTTGTTAAAAGACATTCAGGAGGGAAGTCATGCAGGTCAAGGAAGTCATGACCCGAAACCCGGAGAAGATCAGTGCAGGTGATTCGGTCCTGAAAGCGGCCGAGGTAATGAAGCAGCTCAATGTAGGGGCTGTCCCCGTGGTCGACGGCGACAAGGCGGTCGGCATCCTCACGGATCGCGACATTGCTCTCCGCGTCGTCGCCGAAGGCAAGGATGCCTCCGCAACCAAGGCGGGCGATATCATGAGCAGGGATGTGATCACCTGCTCCGAGATCGTGGATGCCATCGAGGCTGCAAGAACGATGACGCAAAAACAGGTCCGAAGGCTGGTGGTCAACGATGACCAGGGAAAGATCGTCGGGATCGTCTCTTTGGGAGATCTTGCGACCAGCATCGGTACGACTACGGCGGGTGAAGTGATTCGCGACGTCTCCCAGCCGTCCGAACCGGCAAGATAGGAAGCCTGTAGGGGAACGATCTCCCCGTGATCGGGACCTACGAAGATGCGCTCGCCAGGCTGAGATCGGAAAAGAGGCTGGAGATCGTGGCGGGCGCAACCCGCCTGTTTCGAGGAGCCCGGAATCTCCTCCCCGGGGTGCATCCTGTGGCCGCCTGGAGCGTTCTTACGGCACATCCCATTGGCCCAGAGGCCTCGAGAAGGTATACGCAGCCGGTTCCACGACCAGATAGGTCCCCGCTTTCTTGAACCCTTTTGCCGACCACATGGTGAGGGGAAGGCTCGCGACAAAGAATGCGGAACCTACCGCCGTCATGGCGAGGCCCAGCGGCCGCAAAATGACCAGGTCGGCAATCATGCCTATACCGGTCACCTGCTGCCGGGGAAATGGCGCCGGGGCGGGGAACGCCGAAGCGGTGGCCAAGAAGCAAACGGCTACAGTGACAATCAACACCTTGCGATGGAGCATCCCGGACCTCCTTCAGGACGAGTGGGTTGGCCGTGGATCACGTCTTTCATGCACGCCTCTGGCAGATCCAATAGCCAGTCTGCCGCGCAAGTCAACATTGCGCCTGGAGTGTACAGCTCCGCCAAGCCGCTGATGGGTGAAATACGAACCCCATAAGCAGCCTTATCCTACCTGTCATAATAAGTCCTTTTCCCATTCCCCGATAAGAATCCTCAGACTAACTTTTAAGCAGGTCAGGAGCGGAGAATCACCTGGAGGTGCAGGGAGGCCAATGGGTACGACATCGCAAAATGTCCAGGAGGGTCTGAACGTACCAGTCGCGGCTGGTGAAGCCGCCGGTCCGGGACTTGAAAGAGATGCAGCAAGACAGTGCCGTGTGGTCGAAATCGACCCCCAGACCGATCCGCGATGGGATGCGTTTGTCTCGGCCCATCCGGAGGGGCTGATCTATCACACCGCATCCTATCTACATGCCCTTTCTACGGAATACGGGACCGACCCGATCTGCCTGGCAGGCGAAGACCTCGCCGGCCAGGTCCGGGGGATTCTGCCGCTCATGTACACGAAAGGTCTTCCGCTGGGGTTGGGGGGGAGGCTCTTTGGCCGGCGCCTGTCGTCGCTCCCGCGTACCCCCGTGGCCGGACCTCTCGCCCTCGACGAGAATACAACCATCGAACTGCTACGGGCGGCTTTGGAGAGAACAGACGTCAGGAATGGCGCAAACGTTCAAATCAAGCCGCCTCGGCCGCTGGGCTCGGGCCTCGCGGAAGGTCTGATCGGCAGGCCCTGGCGCAAGACCTATGTGCTGGAGCTGCCCCCCAGGCCGGCACTGCTTCACTTCGGCAATTCCCGAAACCACACGCGGCTGAAGCAGCGGGTAAACAAGGCAGTGAAGGCCGGGGTCAAGATCAGGCAGGGAGAGTTGGAAGACCTCAGGGCCTGGTATGACATCTACCTGGAGACCATGCGCTGGCACCTTGTTGCGCCGCGACCCTATCGGTTCTTTCGCGCACTATGGGATGACCTCCGACCGGACCGGATCCGCCTTCTGCTTGCGTACAAGGACGGTAACGGGCTGCTCGCCGGATCGATTTTCATGATGTCCGGCAGAACGGTTTTCTATGCCTTCAATGGAAGGCGGCGTGAAGACCTTTCGCTTCAGCCGAACTACGCCATTATCTGGCAGGCCATCCATGATGCGTGCGAGGAGGGGTTCCGCTACTTTGATCTGGGGGAAGTCCCTTTGGACAACCTGGGCCTGTCGGAGTTCAAGGGGAAATGGGCGGGAAGCCCCACCTGGCTCGTTCGCTATTATTATCCCAAGCCTCCGGAGACGAGCGGTCTGGAATCCGGCGGCCGGAAGTCATTTACCCGTCGGTGCCTCAACATCGCCTGGAGACGCCTCCCTATCCCGCTCACGAGATGGTTCGGGGACTGGGTGTACTACTTTCTGTGATTCCTGCCCCGCTCTCGTGCATGGGCCTCTGTCCGGCTTATCTGGCCTTCGGCATGCCCGGCAACCCCTGAGGCATCCCGCCCATTCCCGGCATAGTTGCATAAGACAAGGGCGATGTCGTCTTCGCAAATGGGGAGGCTACATGAATTGTGGAGGAATATGGTGAGCATAGCCCCTCTCGATCTCACTGCCGGTGAATTCCTGTAGGATGGGTGGAGCGCAGCGAAACCCATCGGTCTTGAGGTTTGCGGCATGTTCAATCGCGCGAATGGATGGGTTTCGCTGCGCTCCACCCATCCTACGAAGGTACCCGAATTTGTGCAACGCTAGGGGTCACTCGAGAATTGCAGCCACCGTGAAGCCGACCCAGGTCACTTCTTCACCAGATCCGCCCTTCGATTCTTCGCCTTTCCCTCGTCCGTACTGCTGTCCGCAACCGGCTTGCCCTGCCCGAACCCGGCCTAGCTGAGCCGCCCGCCGGAGGTGGCAAGATCGATCGAACAGTGACTCCTGGTGGTTTTCTGTAGGAGCAAGCTCCTGCTTGCGATTTCTACAGTTCCGAAAAGAAAGCAGGGGCTTGCTCCACAAGGATAGCGCTCCAAAGCTTATCCGCCGGTCCTTGGTTCGTAGTGAGGGTTCTGATCCATTTGGCGCTCCAGTTGCGAAACCTTTTTTTTGTTCACGGCACGAATCACCGGCATAGCCGTTGTTCATACCGCTGGCATGCCAGTGGATTATTCCTTCATTTAGGGATTCCTTTTTCTTGAAGGCGTCTTGATGGAACAGCTCTCTTGGCTCACAATACTGCCGGCTGATGGAGCCCTTGAATGAAAATCGGCCGGCACGCATTTCCTTCGAAAGGAGTCGCGATTTCCTCAGCGTGTTCGCCCATGAAGATGATGGACGAATTCAGCTTGACGGCCGCCGGCAAGCGCTTCTGAAACACCGCCTTCCCAAAAGGGTGGACCTCGTTCAAGCCGCTGGTGTGAATCATCATGCGGTTCGCCGATCCACAGTTTTCCACCAGGGTATCGATAAGCTCCAGGGCCGATGAGCCGTCGAAGTCCCCTTCCAGCTTGAGGTGAAGTGTCTCGCGTTCGCGGCTGACGATCGTTCGAAAGTTAGCGGCCATTTCATACCCCCCATATTCAAGATGATGTACCGGTCACCATAGGCGATGGAGGGTATGAAAAGACATCGGAGGGATCCTGTATCTTAAGCTACAGGAATGCTGTAAGGTATTTTTCTCGGGAGCACGAGCCGGTGGTTGAACCATTGATCATGTGCCCCCCTGAGACCCCCGCCAAGCGGGGCTCTGCCGGGTGGAGTCTCATTGGTCAACGCGTTCTGCTCTGCGGATAGCTCTCCGGATCCGCACCGCCCTTGGGCGCGGCCGTCAGCGACACGATCGAACCGCTACCGGAGAATGGGCCGCCTTCGTTGATCTCAACGGTTGCCGTGCGATCACCCTTTACGAACACCAGAATACTGGTCTTGGCCTTGATCGAGGACACGCACGTCCAGCCGGCACCCGGGAACTGGTCGCGGAAGAAGGTGAAGGTCTCGGTGGACCTCTGAGGCATCATGATAATTATTCGCCCCGTCCACTGCGGGCCGCCACCCAGGATCAGAGACTGATCATTGTCGATCCTGGCTCCCTGGGGCAGCGGCATGTCGCCCAACAGCTGCTGCTGCGTACTGTCGAGATTTTCCGTGCTGCCGAACCCTCCCGAGGCACAGCCGGCGAGCCCGGAGACAAAGAGCGCCAGCAGGAGATGACCCATTCGTGTTTTCATGTACCGTCTTCCTCGATTCCGTCGCCAGAGAGCCGGTTTGCGTTTGAACTCCTGCAGCTCCATTTGATTCCCCGACAAAAAGCCTTTCCGGGCTTCACAATCCCGGGAGGTCTCTCTTCACTGCTTCACGTGATCATCAAGCACAGAGATCCATGAGGAAGGCTAGGGTGAAGGGCCGTATGTAGCTATGTTTGCGTTTCAATTTCCTATTCGAGAAGACCGCGGTTGTCAACGGTAATCATCATGGCCATGTCTCTGGTTGGTCCGCTGGTCAGGAGAGCCATGAGGAAAAAGTCCGGCTCGGCCCCAGGTGTGAAGATCATACCGGATTGCCGGAACAATTCTTGGGTCATAAGTAAATACGTAGATTTCCCATGGTGAAATACAGGCTTGGACTTATCCCCAACCATCTGCCTCGCAGGTAGCCTTGGACAGCAACTCAGGTTACCCTCCCTTTTTGCCCCCGATCGCTCCCATGTACCCGGTACGGAACTGGGCGATGTACGAGGATCGGGGGCAACCTTCCTCCCATGCGGTCATCGAGGCAAGTATAGCCCTGGCCGTGGGCCTTCATGATTTGTACACCGGGTGCGAGAGAATCCCCCGGAATGAAACGAAATCGGCGACAAATTTACCAGGCGGCCAGCTTCACAGTTTGGAACCAGTACAAGAAGACCTGGTTCAGGGTGTTAATCCAGGACTGGAACTCGGCGGGTTTAATGATGTAGGAGTTCGCGCACGTAGTATACGCCTTCCTCGTCTCCTCCTCTTCTTCTTCCGTTGTAATCACGATCAAAGGTATCCCTCTGACCTTGTTATCCTCCATGATTGATTCCAGAACATGACCATCGAGCGGGGGTTTGAGGTCGGTCAGGACAATACAGGGCCGCCGCCTGGATTCATCTTTGAGGTAGCCGAGAAGCTCGTGACCGCTGCCGACGAA
>JAGVAP010000035.1 GCA_020060215.1 Deltaproteobacteria bacterium
CCGCTCGGCCCGATGGCTGGAGCGATGGGCCGCCGAACGGGAGTAACATGTCCTTGACCGTCATGTTCGCGGTGTTGTTTGCGGCATTGCTGCACGCGGCGTGGAACGGTTTTGTCAAGTCAGGGAAAGACAAGCTGGTCGAGACCGTCCTCCTTGTGACCGGCGCCGGCGTGGCGGCCGCCGCGATCCTTCCTTTCCTGCCCATGCCGGCGGAGGCGAGCCGCCCCTTCCTGATCGCCTCGGTAGCCATTCACTGTCTCTACTTCTACCTCGTCGCGGCGACCTATCGGACCGGAGAGCTGAGCTTCGCCTATCCGCTTATGCGGGGGTCGGCCCCTTTGATGACGTCCGTCCTCTCCGCTGCGGTGATCGGGGAGCAGATCGGCCGCGGCGGGTGGGCTGCAATCCTGCTCCTGTGCGGGGGGATACTCTGGCTGGCGCAGGACGGATGGAGATCCGCTCCAGGCCACAAGTCCGCCTTGGTCTTCGGACTCCTGAACGCGGTCGTGATCATGGGGTACACGATCGTGGACGGCCTCGGGGCGCGGGCCTCTCAGAACGCATGGAGCTATGTGCTCTGGATGTTTTTCCTGAACATGTTTCCTCTCCTTGCCGTCGGGTTGATGAGCGATGCCCGGTCGCTCCTGTCCACAACGCTGCGGGGGTGGGTCAAGGGATTGGCCGGCGGCGCCTGCAGTGTCGGCGCATACGGTCTGGCCCTCTGGGCCATGACGCAGGCCCCGATCGCGATGGTGGCGGCCCTCCGGGAGACGTCCGTGCTGTTCGGCACGGCCCTCGGAGCGCTCCTCTTGAAGGAACGGTTCGGCTGCGGCCGCTGGTTCTCCGCGACGCTGATCACGGCAGGGGCCGTGGCGCTGAAGGTCCTGTGAAGCTTTCAAACGCATTCAATGATCAGCCTGGTCTCTGCAATTCAGGTCCTTGGCCGACCACGCCATGGCCGATCGCTGATCGAACGAATACCATCATAACCCAAAGGAGTTCAGCCATGCGCAGAACGAGTCTGCTCCTCATCACGGCCGCAGTCCTCTGCCTGGGCGGTTGCATGTCGCGCGAAGCGCGGGTACAACAGCTTCAGTCCAGTCACCCCCAGTGGGACCCGTCCACGGTGTTGCAGGTGGCGGAAGGGCGGGTCCGGGTCGGGATGACGCAAGAGATGGTCGAAGAGATCCTGGGCAGAACGGCCGAAGTGGCCCGCGAAGGCGACCGAGAGGCCTGGACCTATATGACTACCGTAACCGGCTCGTGGGGGGAACTCCGGTACGTGCCCGCCTTTTCGGTCCACTTCAGGGACGGGAGAGTGGTGGAGACCAGGGGGGATCAGCGTCTTGTCTCGAAGCCGATCCTGTGACAGGATCTCTCGCTTGGAGGCGGCAAATCACCGGTGTATACAGCACTAGGAGAGGTATTTCTTGACGAGATCGAGCATGACGCTGATCTTGAAAGGCTTGGCGAGAGTGGGGTAGTTGTATTTTTCCACGTCCTCGGTGAGTCGCTCCTTCAGCCGCTTGATCCCGAAAAAACCGCTCATATAGATGACCTTGATGTCGGGATGCGTCTTCCTGACCTTTCTCACGAGTTCCAGACCGTCCATCTCCGGCATCACGACGTCGGTGAAGAGCAGATCGGGCTGGAACTGATGGAAGATCTTGTAGCCCTGGACCCCGTCCACGGCGACCCTTACGTCGTATCCCTCCATTCGGAAGACGTCCCGAAAGACTTCCTGGAGACCAAACTCATCTTCCACGATCAGGATCTTCCGCTTTTCGGGCACGGCCTTTCTTCTTCCTTTGGCATGGCTGGATTCTTCTTCGGTCCCGAGAAGACCGATGATTTCTTCATCCCCCATCTTCCCGATGAGCCCGCTCACCCGATTGAGTCTCTGCTGGGTCGAGGTAGCCTTCTCCCTGTTTTTCGGATTCAAGTCCGGATGGTAGACTTTACTGAGGAGACGGTGACTCGATTTGAGATAGGAGAGGGCCGCCTTGTCCCCAAGCTCCCTGAGGATCTCTCGAGCCTTCTCCAGTAGTCCGAGAGAACGGAGGTCTCTTTCCAGATCGTCCTTCCTGACCATACTCGGCCTTTCCTCGGTAAATTAGAGCCCCACCTTCCGACCTCCCCGACAACCCGGTTCCCTCGCAATTCGTGGGCAAGACAATCTACCATATTCCCCGAACGATTCAACCTGCATTCGGGGCCAGCAGGACCTCCCGCGGTCTTTTCTTCCGTGAGAGCAAGCTCCTGCTCCAGGGGGGCGGAGGAGCCTGGGTGTACGAAACGGGAAAGAAGCGGTGGACGCACCGCACTAGCGCCCGGCGCGATAATCGTCGCACGGCTCCTCTTCCTCCGATCCTCTTGCATGCTCGGCGCTCGGTGCACTCGTGCAGTACGGGAGCTTTTCCGTCCCCCCCGCTCTCTGGAGGGTTTCACGCATATGATCGATATGGAACTGGACATGGAACTCCCCCAGGCCGTGAATCAGCCCTTCGAGTGTGGGGTATTCCCCCAGGGGCGAGTCTTTGAGCATGGGGACATGGGCCTTGCGATCGAGCTGATCTTCGCTCAAGCCTGCCGCAAAATCGGCGATGCGGCCATATTCCTTTTCGACTTCGGAGAGGAGTTGGGCGAAGGGCATCCGGGCGCGCTTCTCCGAAAAGAACGGCTTCTCAGGCTCGATGTCGACCCTGGGGGTCTCCCGATCCAGAACCGGCTGGAGGATCGGCAGATGCCCCGATGGTTCGGGCCCCCAAAGGTGGGAGAGGATCTCTTTGGGAGACCATCGTCCTTCCGGCGCTTCGGCGGCTGCAGACTCATCGACCCCCTCGCATACCTTCCGGAGCTCTACCATCTTCCGTCTGATGGACTCCGCCAACTGGTTTCCGTTGGATGTTGCCATGGTCTTCTTGCCTCCGTCATGCGTTTTGGGCAAAAGATAATGCCTCATCCGTCCTCTGCAAAGGAGTCGCAACAGATTCGGCGGCGTTCCCCTTGGGGGGGCGTAATGACGCCAGAGCGCGGCCAGGGCGCGGGCAGCCGGCTCAGGGGAGGTGAACAGCGGGATGGACGGACCGCAGGCCTCGGAAAGATCGGTGACCAGCCCGGGGTGCCCTACCACCACCCCCAGGCACGGCTTGTCCGGATACCGGCTTCGGATGGCGGCTATGTCCCCGAACCACGTTTCCACGGTGAGTCCGATGCTCCCGAATTTGCGGATCGCCGAGTAGGGGATCACCATGACGGCGATGACCATGTCGATCCCCGGGTCCGCCATGAGCAGGGGGAGCGTTATGCCGAAGATCCTGGAAGGACCGATGTCCAGCGGATTTCTTACATTCATCCAGTCCGGGGCGATGGCGCGGATCCCATCCACCGTGACCGGCGAAAGGGGCGGCACAGACAGCCCCGCGGTTACTGCGACATCGGTCGCGAGTGCGCCGAGGCTCCCGCTGGTGGTGATGATCCCAAGCCGGTTGCCTCTGGGCCGCGGCTGCGTGGAAAAGACGCGCGCAAGGTCGAGGAGGCGGGACAGGTCCCGGGCCCGAATCGCCCCCGTCTGAGCGAAGAGGGCGTTGTACAGAACGTCTTCTCCGGAGATGCTCCCCGTGTGAGAGGAGGTCGCCTGCTTCCCGGCCCGTGTCCTCCCGCTCTTCAGGACCAGCACGGGTTTTCGGGCGGCCACCTGTCCGAGTGTAGCCAAGAGACGGCGGCCGTCGGCGGCCCCCTCGAGGTAGAGCATGATCACCTCGGTGGAGGGGTCCTGCCCCAGGTATTCCAATGCATCGTTTTCATCGACATCCGCGCGGTTCCCGAGGGTGATCGCCTTTGAGATGAAGAGACGGTATTGATGGAGATGGTCCAGCAGGATGTTTCCGAAGACGCCGCTCTGCGCAATGATGGACAGGGAACCCTCGACCATCGATTCTTCGAGCAGGTCGATGGAGGCGAACCTGTTCCGCGTATTCACGACGCCCACGCAGTTCGGCCCTATGATCCGCATTCCGTAATGAACGGCAAGGGAGGCGATCTTCTCCTGCAGGGCCCGGCCTCTCTCGCCGGTCTCGGCAAAACCGGCGCTTTCGACGATGACGTTCCTGATCCCGCAATCCCCGATCTCTTCCAGGAGGGGGAGGACCGACTCTGCCGGAACAATGACGATCGCCAGGTCCACCGGGTCCGGTACGTCCCTGACGCTCTTGTACACCTTGAGGTTGTGCATCTCCCCGCCGGCAGGGTTCACGAGAACCATCCGGTCTCCCCATCCCTGGTCCAGCAGGAAGAGGGGGATGCCGTAGCCGAAGCCCGGAGACCTCCTCGCCCCGAGGACAGCCACCCGTTTCGGTTCGAAGAAACTACTCAGCCAGTGGACCGACATCGATGCCCTCCACGCAAATGCGATCACTTGCGGGAACAGCCTTGAACCAAGAACCGGGGTTTGTCAAGGGGTTTAGAAGTTGAGAAAGGGGAATTGGTCTCGCTGCCAATGGATGTAGGATGGGTGGAGCGGAGCGAAACCCATCCATTCGGCATTCCAACATGCCAAGAGCCTCAAAGCCGATGGGTTCCGCTCCGCTCCACCCCTCCTACCGGGCTCACCGTCCAGACGGGCCGGTGGAGCCGCCATGCAACTCTTCCGTCGTGATCCGTCAGAGGGAGCACTCCGGTCCCAGCTGCTTCATCAGCCCCAGCGTATCCCAGTTCTGCCATTCCTCCGCGATCTTCCCGTCCGAAATGCGGCTTACCGTGATCCCGGTGACGACCGCGTGTTTGCCGGCGGAGGGGCAGCCGGGGAGGTCGTTTTCCTGGGTACCTCGGGCCGTCCATCGGGTCACCACCTTGTCTCCGTCGGCGAACTGATCATCGATCGTGAGACGATGGTCGGGAAAGGCATTGAAAAACTTGTCCTGAACCATCTTGAACTCCTCCCGGCCGCCGGAGAAATCAGGGGCCGAAGGGTCGTGAAGCACATAATCGGAAGCGAGATACCTGTCGGGGAGGCTCTTATCGTGATGAATGAAATACCCCTCGAAGAACTCGCGAACGATCCTTTTGTTTTTTTCCATGTGATTACCTCCTGGAAAAGCTGACCCAAAGAGTAAACACTCCCTTCTCGATCACAAGCGGCCTGCCAGGCGGTTTCTCGATGGAATTTGATAGTAATTCGACGCGAAGGGGCATCGAAGCAGAGGGCTCCCTGCTGATGCGTTCCACCCGGGGCTTCCCAATCGAGCATCGAGGTTTTGATGCCGTTGACACTATTTCAACATTGGAATATAAAAGGTGACGCCGCATTCACATTCCAGCCGTAGACCCCGAGGCCAGCGATGGAAGAGAAGAGACTCCCCAGGCGGGAGAGGGAGAAGCTGAGGCAGCGCCAGGAGATGCTGGCGGCCGCCCTTGATCTTTTCTCGGAAAAGGGATACCACAGCGTTTCGATGCACGAGATCGCCGGGAGGGCCGAGTTTGCCATCGGCACCCTCTACAAGTTCTTCAGGAACAAGGGGGATCTTTACAGGGCGCTCATCCTGGAGCAATCCGACCGGTTCCACCATGCGCTCACCAGGGCCATTGAAGAGCCGGATGACGAGATCGAGAAACTGAGAAACTATGTCAGGGTCAAAGGCGAGGTCTTCCGCGCCAACGCCCCCATGATCCGCCTCTACTTCGCCGAGACCCGGGGCGCGAGCTTCCATGTCATGGCGGGTCTTGACCAGGAAATCCGGGAGCGGTACGGCCGCTTCCTTCGAAGCTTCGCCTCTGTCTTCGAAAACGGGATCAGACGGAAACGATTCAGGAAGATCGCAGACCCCTTCCATCTGGCCATGGGCCTCGACAGCCTCGTGAACGGTTTCCTCTTCCACTGGCTGGAAGCGCCTGAGCTTCACCCGTACCCTGAGGACCCCGACACCATTTTGAACATCCTGCTGAGAGGGCTGGTGGAAAAATGAACTACCCCTAAAGGCTGCGTCAAATCTTCTCAACTTGCGTTTGTATGCTTGAGGCGGTTGCTTTCTTCCGAGCGGATGCTCGATGCTGCATATGGGGCAATGCGCCATTTTGAAGTTGTTCCCAGGGTTGCGTATGAACCCCTTCCGGGGGTCACCCGAGGCCATCCGCTCTGCGGGTGGAGCCTACTGGAGGTTCCGGATGCAGTTCAGCACAAAGCTGGTTGAAGTCGTGAGACTCTTTCTCGTTTCGACCCTCCTTTCAAGCGGATTCCTTTCGGCCGGCTGCGAAAGGTCGAAGCCGCCTCAGCCGATTCCCCCTCTCCCGGAAGTGGCTACGTTGACGGTCTCGATGCAGTCGGTCGTGCTGACCACGGAACTGCCCGGCCGCACCTCGGCTTTCCTCGTTGCAGAGATCCGGCCCCAGGTGAGCGGACTCATCCAGAAGAGGCTGTTTACGGAGGGCGGGGATGTGAAGGCGGGTGAGCTGCTCTATCAGATCGATCCCGCCCCGTTCAATGCGGCTCTGGCCGGCGCAGAGGCGAACCTCGCAGCCGTGCAGAAGGGTGCGGATCGGGCGCGGGCGGCGCTCGCAGCGAGCATCGCCGGCGTCGGGCGCCAGCAGGCTACCCTGGAGCTCTCCAGGACGAACCGCGCGCGGTTCGAGGAGGCGTACAAGGAGAAGGCCGTCTCGGCCAGTCAGCG
>JAGVAP010000048.1 GCA_020060215.1 Deltaproteobacteria bacterium
ATACGATGGAGAACCTCCCGTCTACAATCATGACCCCGTGCAGGTGGCCAGCCTCGGGACCTACGTCGGCATCCTTTCACAGGCCGCTGTTGCCCAGGTGCAACCAGAGTCCAAGGTGTACTACTACATCACCGACCACCTCGGCACTCCCATGAAGATGACCGACGAGTCGGGAGCAGTCGTGTGGAGCGCGGATTACCGTCCCTTTGGAGAGTTGGCCCTGAATAATGGCACCGCCGCGAACAATTTCCGTTTTCCCGGCCAATACCATGACTCAGAGACTGGGCTCCACTACAATTACCACCGCTATTATCAGGCAAAGGCGGGAAGGTATCTAACGCCAGACCCGATTGGGTTGGCAGGGGGACTAAACCTTTTTGTGTATGCGAACAGTAATCCGATAACCGGAACGGACATAATGGGTTTGTTCACGCCCTACGTTCATGAGACAATCACGTCAGATGCCCTTGCTGCATATGCAATTTCGCAGGCTGTAATTGCCCGCATAAATGAAGGAAATGTGCACACTGACAGGCCATCCAATCAGTTTAACAATATACAACATGGAATGAGAGATATCAATGAATTTCGGCTAGAAGCCGAGGCAAAGACTATCGCTTTTCAGAATGACCAACTACGCCGCGCTCTGGAAGCCGCAAATGCGGGAAATATGGGCAAAGCCTATTTTGAGCTCGGTCAAGGGTTGCATGCTGTACAAGATGTTATTGCTCATGATTTCATAACTTTCCCTACCCACTCAAATCCAATTTACATATATAGGGACAAGTATCCATCTGAAGCACAATACAAAATCGCTATCGATAGGACGCGATGGTATATTGAGAGGTTTATTAAAATGCTAGGCCGTAATCCATTTTCGGAGGATTGCGAACAGTGATGCGGATAAAAGTAAATTGGTTCTTTAAGTAAGATTCAACAGGGATCGATATGATATTCAAGACTGTAGGTTTCTATGCTTTACTCTTGGGAATGTTGACTTTAGTATTGTTCATATATGTGCTCCTTGGAAATAGAACGATGTACTTTGTAGTTATTAATTTGAGCGTGATAGGTATAATTGCTGCCGTAATTGGTCTTATTTTAGACAAAACTAAAATGAGTTCAATAATAGCCCTGGTTTTCTGTGTGACCCCACATATGGTTCTATGGCTTATGAACGCGTTAAGAAATTAAAGGAGGTGCTCCTATTCCATTGCCCATGTCTTTCAAAGAGATGAAACGAATTTACTGGCTTGCCACATTCCTCTGCATGTTGATACTCCTTTCACTTCATCCATTTGAACTTGAGATGGCGCCTCAAAGGCAATTTCAAATCGTGGATGATCATGACCGCCCCTTGGGCAGCGCTGTTGGCCGTCAGTCTTGGGATCAGTATAGCCTTGGTGAGCACGGTGAGATAGAGATCACGGCCGACAGCTCTGGGAAGGTGCTCTTGCCGGCGCGAGTCATAAGAACGAGCGTTCTTTCTTTGTTGAAAAGGGCGGTACGCGAATTTAGAGAGGTGGGTATCCATGCGGGCGAGTTTTATATCTGACGACAATATTATCGTCTTCGTGAAAGGATTTCCTCCCCACATTTACTTTACCGGCAGAGGACTCAGGGGTGGAAAAGCGATTATCAAAAAGGGGCCGCTGGATAAGACAATAATCGGATCAGACAGGAAATAGAGGGATTACCATTGAAAACCTCTCCAGTCCAACTCACTGTAAGGGTGGCATCAACTTCTTCATGGAAGTCCCGATGACCTGGCCGAGCCTCTTCTCAGATCAAAGAACTTCAGTCTCTTCCGCAACAGCAGGGAAGGAGCACTCCACGGTCTATTTCCGACGCCCCCCCAGTTATACGTCAAGATCATTCCGAATCTCGTTGCCGTTGCTGAGGTCCTCTGCTCGTCCGTGGTCTCCCGTCGATTTGACCCACAGTCCGGCTAAGACGTGAGCCGCCCGTGGGAAATGAAGGGCCCCATGGATGAAAGAGGCTAGGGCCTGTCCGGATGTCGACGGTCTATCCTGGTGTATGGAGGCGGGTAACCAAAGCTGGAAGATCATGTTTTGTTGAAATCAAGGTGATTTGCGATCCACCATCTTAAAGGAGAGTTATCCATGGCCCCTTCCAATGAAGAGCAGTACATCGCAGATAGGAAAGGGAACCCGAGGCTGTCATCCTCCCCATAAAAGAGTACAAGAAGCTGCTTTCCATGCTGGAAGAGGTGGAAGGCCATAGAGAAACCAAGATCCTCACCAAATCCGCGGAGGTCAAGCGACTGGTCAAGAAGGGACTGGGGGATATCAAGGCAGGGAGAGCCAAACCGTGGAAGGAAGTCTGGGATGATTTATGATGTCGCGTAAACGGAGGCTTCTCAGAAATCGGTCAAGGCCCTCAAGAAGAAGTCTGCACAATCATCAATGTTAACGCTGGCATTCAGATCAGCAATAAAGGTGAATGAGGCATGCTCCAATATTTGGCAATAGCCGTCCTTGCTTTTGGATGTGCCAGGGTCCATGGAGCGGAAGTGACAAACGCCAACATCTTTTCCACCCTGATCTGGAATCACTTGAGAAGATCATCCGCCGCCAGCAGAGACTCTACCTTCGTTGTAATGACCGAATCGTCAACGTATTCACCCGGCATTTCCTCAGCCGTTGCTTTCAGTGTCACAAACCCTACGCTAATGACGAATGCCATGACGATCATCAAATGCTTTGTCATGCTTCTTACCTCCTTCATCTTTCATTTGACTTTATGATGCATTCTTAACTTGCATTCGCGCGTGTATGTCGCTGCACATGCCGCAAAGCTGACGATCAGCGTAAGAGGCGATAAACGGTAAGAAAACAACGCTTCAGCGTGCCCCTGTCCGAAGACTCTGCTTGACGTCCGGGATCGCCTGCTTGAGGTAACGGTAGAAGTCGCTGTCCGTCGTCATGATCAGCACGGAGTTCTTATTCGACCCCCCTTCATAAGCCTCCAGGGTGCGCTGAAAGGCGTAGAACTCGGGATCGCGGCCATGGGACTCGCCGTAGATCCGCGTCGCCTCCGCGTCTCCCTTGCCGTGGATTTCCTGCACTCGACGATATGCGGCCGAGCGGATCTGGCGCAGCTCCTTCTCCATGGTCCCGAGGATCTCCGCACTCCGCCCTTCTCCCTCTGAACGGAACTGCGCTGCGATGCGCTTCCGCTCGGAAATCATCCTGGCGTACACCTTCTCCCGAACGCTCTCCACGTAGTCGAGTCATTTGATGCGCACGTCCACCAGCTCGATCCCATATTGAGGGATGATCCTTCGGGCTTCGGTCAGAATGGTTCGGGTGATCTCCTCCCGCCCCCTGGTGATCTCTTTCCTGAGCTCCTCCTTCTGCTCCGCCGGGACTTCTTCCAGGACTCCCTGCTCGGGGACTTCCCACGACGCGCTGCGGACGAGCTCGACGAGCTCGCTGCTCGACACCTGGTCGCGCACCACGGAATCGATGATATCGTCCAGGCGGGACTGAGCTCCCGTTTCCGTGGCCACGTTCTCCAGAAACTTTTTCGCATCGACGATGCGCCAGCGGGCCGTGGTGTCCACCCAGATAAACTCCCTCCCCTTGGTCGGAATCTGGTTCGGGTCCCCATCCCAGATAAGGAGACGCTTCTCGAAACGTATGACCTCTTGCACAAACGGCAGCTTGATGTGCAGCCCCGCCTCTGTCACCGGCTCCCCGATAGGTCGTCCGAACTGCACGATGACCGCCTGATGGCCCTCCTCCAGAGTATAAAATGTACCAAGGAGTCCAAGGGCGATCGCCACCAAGGGGAGGATGATCGACACTTTATATGCAGTCCTCATGGTTTGCCTCCTTCCACCAGCGGTTTTGCCCCGGGCTCCAGGGGGAGCCACGGCACCAGGGCCTTTTGTTCGCTGTCCACGATATAGAGCCCTTTCATCTGCGCAAGGAACCCGGCAACCGATTCCAGGTAGAGGCGCCGACGCGTGACCTCCGGGGCCTGGCTGTACTCGCCCAGAATGGCATTGAAACGGTTTGCTTCTCCATTGGCCCGGTTGACCCGCTCGATGGCGTAGCCTTCGGCCTCGCTGATGCTCTGGGCAGCCACCCCTCGGGCTTTGGGAATTTCCTTGTTGGCCTGCTCCTGGGCCTGATTGATCGTCCGTTCCCTGTCCTGGCGCGCCTCGTTGACCTCATTGAACGCGGGCTTCACCGTATCCGGGGGGGTTACATCCTGGAGCTCCACGGTCACCAGACGAACACCGGTCTCATATTCCGTCAGGATTTTCTGGATTTCGACCTTTGCTTCGCTGGAGACCTCCACCCGGCCTACCGTGAGCACATCGCTCCCGAGGCGGTTCCCGACCACCCGGCGCATCACCGCCTCGGTGATGTCACGAATCGTTTTCGGCGTGTCCCGCACATAGAACAGGAAGCGGATCGGGTCTTCGATGCGGTACTGGATGATCCACTGAACATCGATGACGTTGAGGTCCCCCGTGAGCATGAGGGACTCCGCCTTATAGGTCTTGTCAGCCGTGTACTGCGTCCGCCGGCCAGGGACAGCGGCCGTCGTCCGGAAACCGAATTCCTCCTTGAGCACGCGGGCCGTGGGCACCGTGCGGATCGTTTCGATCCCGATAGGCCACTTGAAATGCAGACCCGGACCGGCTGTCCGCACCACCTTTCCAAAACGCTGCACGATTCCTGTTTCTTCCGGCTGGACCGTGAACCAGACGCTCCAGAGCAGGATCAGCGCCACCACGATGGCGATGAGGATCTTGATTGGGCCTCCCCTGAAGCCCCGAAATTGGTCCATAACCTTCGCAAGTGCCTCCTCCATAGAGGGGGGCTGTCCCTGAGGACGAAAATCTCCTCCCACCATAAACCACCTCTTTCCGCCACGAAAAGAGCCGTGGCAACGCTGATGTGAGTACAATTCCAGGGCGACGACAATCCTCGTAAGGAGGTTTGTGATGATTGTCCGCCGAAACTGAGCTGCAACCCAGCCTACAAACTGGGTTGCAGCTTGGGAGGGATGACACCACCTGGAACTCTTTACATGTTGTTGAGCTTCTCAATCAGTCTGGCGCACTCACGGGCAACCGTACTATCGGATTCCTTTTCACCAGGCATTTTGGCCCAACCCTGCGCCATCACAAAGTCACTCCTCTTCCAGGAGTCAAGGGCTTTCATCTCCTTGTTTCGGGCTTCCCTGTTCGGGTCCACCATGTATTGGGCCACGGCTATCGGCGCCAGGCGTTCAACGACGGCATCGGCCGACATCTTCTTGGCCTGAGCCTCTGCCGATGTACTGGTCACCACCCACCCTGCAGAAAAGATAACGATAAGCAGTACGATCGCACCGGCAGCCATTCCCCACGCAAACGGTTTTATGTCCTGTTTTCTCATCTTAGGATCCTCCATAGGTTCTGAGAGGGTTCAGTAAAGGGCCCCTTTCTCCAGGGAGCAGGGGTCGACGACGAAAAGCAAAAGCGGGTTCTTTCGTGAAGGTGTAACCCCGGTCGACACGGCTGCCAGGGTGCTAAAATGCATTTTGCTGGAAAGTGAGTTTCTGCGCGAAATATTCAATTGGATGCGTCCCCTCATAAGCTCTTTCGACAGGCTCGCTCCGAACAGCGGATATCAATTCATCAATACAGGTCTTCAGGCGACATTGCGGGCGCCGAGGATTTCTCCTTTTTGGGTTTTTCAGCGATCCCCGCCTCCGTGGTCATGAGAAGGCCGGCGACGGATGCGGCATTTTGAAGTGCAAACCGCGTTACCTTGGTCGGATCCACAATGCCTGCCTTCATGAGATCTTCATACGTCCCTGTCTCGGCGTTGAATCCAAAATTCCCTTTGCCTTCCATCACGTGCTGAACCACCACAGAGCCCTCAAAACCGGCATTGTTGGCAATCTGCCTCACGGGCTCTTCCAGGGCGCGCTTGATGAGACTCACTCCAAGTTGTTCTTCCCCCGGGAATTGGGCCTTTTCAAGAACCTTCAGGGCGCGTATATAGGCAACGCCGCCCCCGGGCAGGATGCCTTCCTCCACGGCCGCGCGGGTCGCATTGAGGGCATCCTCAACCCTGTCTTTCTTCTCCTTCATTTCTGTCTCGGTGGCGGCGCCGACACTGATCACGGCCACCCCTCCGATCAGTTTTGCAAGGCGTTCCTGAAGTTTTTCCCGGTCGTAATCGCTGGTCGTCTCTTCCGTTTGAGCCCGGATCTGTTTTACACGGGCCTCCAGCGCCTTGCGGTCGCCACCCCCGTCAATGATCGTCGTGTTATCCTTGTCCACAGCAATGCGTTTGGCGGTACCCAGGTCTGTCAGGGTCAGCTTTTCCAGTTTGACCCCCAGGTCCTCACTGATGACCTGGCCCCCTGTCAGGACGGCGATATCTTCCAGCATGGCCTTTCGCCGGTCCCCAAAGCCCGGGGCCTTGACGGCCGCACATTGCAGGGTTCCCCTCAATTTATTGACCACCAGGGTAGCGAGCGCCTCTCCCTCCACATCCTCCGCAACGATCAGAATGGGTTTGCCGCTCTTTGCGACCTGCTCCAGAACGGGAAGGAGGTCTTTCATCATGCTGATCTTTTTTTCATGCAGGAGGATATAGGGGTCTTCCATTTGGACCTCCATCTTCTCCGGCTGGGTGACAAAGTAGGGGCTCAGGTAACCGCGATCGAATTGCATTCCTTCGACGACCTTCAGGGTTGTCTCCATGACCTTCGCTTCCTCTACGGTAATCACACCCTCCTTGCCTACCTTTTCCATGGCCTCTGCGATGATGTCGCCGATCGTGCTGTCGTTGTTTGCCGATATTGCTCCCACCTGGGCGATCTCCTTTTTCTCCTTGGTGGGCTTGGACATCTTCTTCAGTTCTTCCACCACCAGAACAACGGCCTTTTCAATGCCCCGCTTGATGGACATGGGGTTGCCGCCCGCGGCTAGAATCTTAACCCCCTCACGGTAGATGGCCTGGGCCAGGATGGTCGCCGTGGTGGTGCCGTCCCCGGCCACATCGGATGTCTTGGAAGCCACCTCCCTCACCATCTGCGCCCCGATGTTTTCGAATTTGTCTTCCAGCTCAATCTCCTTGGCCACGGTCACGCCGTCCTTGCTGATCTTGGGGGATCCCCAGGATTTGTCGAGAAGGACATTCCGTCCCTTCGGCCCGAGGGTCACCTTCACGGCATTGGCCAGAATGTCCACACCTCTCATCATCTTCTCTCTGGCTTTTGCTCCGTATCGAATCTCTTTTGCCGCCATTGTAGTATCTCCTTCAATTTACTCTTGTATGATGCCCAGGATGTCATCCTCTCTCATGATGAGATGCTCCACCCCGTCGACGTTGATTTCATTGCCCGCGTATTTGCCGAAAAGCACGCGGTCATCCTTTTTGACTTCCAGCGGGATCCGGTTCCCGTTTTCATCCCATTTTCCGGGACCGACGGCTATGACCTTTCCCTCCTGCGGTTTTTCCTTTGCTGTGTCCGGGATGATAATCCCGCCACCGGTCTTCTCCTTCCCCTCAATCCTCAAAACAAGCACCCTGTCGTTTAATGGTCTCAATTCCATTGCTCTCCTCCGATTCCTGGCCGCCTGCCGCTCACTTGATGCGACCCGCTCTACAGGTGATGACCCGTCATTGGTCATGTGAATTTCGGTCTCGCTCTCAGGGATCCGGTGTTAGATGAACGTTCCTTATGCTGCTATCATCTTCTCCTTCTCTCCATCATCCAGGTGTGGCGCGCCATGCTGCTCAGCAGTGGTTTTGCCCAGCATCTTTCTAAGCTCCTCCCCTTGAACGACTTCCTTTTGGGAAACAAGGAGGGCCAAGTCATCCAAGACCTTCCGGTGACCGGACAGGATTCCCAGCACCCTTTGATGGGCCTGTTCGATCAACTGGGAGATTTCTTCATCGATCTCCCCGGCTTTCTGTTCGCTATAGATTTTGCCGTGAGAAAAACTATCCGGAAGGAACATGGAGTGACGAGGCCGCTCATAGGTCACCAATCCCAGGCGATCGCTCATGCCATATTCCGTCACCATGGACCTCGCGATTTCCGTAGCCCGCTGCAGGTCGTTTTGGGCTCCGGTGGAGATCTCTCCGAAAACCAGTTCCTCCGCAACCCTTCCCCCTAGGAGAACGGCCAGCCGGTCAAGCAGCTCAGGGCGGGTCATCAGGTACCGGTCTTCGGTGGGCTGCTGCTGGGTGTATCCGAGAGCCGCGATTCCTCGCGGAATCACGGAGATTTTGTGCACCGGGTCGGCGTGCTCGACGGATTCGGCTACGATCGCATGTCCGGACTCATGGAAGGCGACAATTTCCTTCTCCTTCGGATTCATTACCCGGTTCTTTTTCTGCAGACCCGCAACAACCCGATCGATCGCCTCGTCGAAATCCGCCGGCTCCACCTCTTCCTTGTCTTTCCTTGCAGCCAACAGGGCCGCCTCATTGATAAGGTTGGCCAGGTCTGCGCCCACAAAACCAGGGGTTCGACCCGCGACCTTGCGAAGCTCCACATCGGGAGACAGGAGAACGTGCCTGGAGTGGATCTTCAGGATGGCTTCCCGCCCGTTGATGTCCGGGCGGTCTACCAGGACCTGCCGATCGAACCGGCCCGGGCGCAACAAGGCGGGATCCAGGATTTCCGGCCGGTTGGTGGCGGCCATGATGATAACCCCTTTATTGGTTTCGAATCCGTCCATCTCCACCAGGAGCTGGTTGAGGGTCTGCTCTCGTTCGTCATGACCGCCCATCACATTCATTCCCCGTGCCTTCCCCAGCGCGTCCAGTTCATCGATGAAGATGATGCAGGGGGCCTGGCCGGCGGCCTGAGAGAAAAGATCGCGGACGCGGGCTGCCCCCACGCCTACGAACATCTCCACAAACTCAGAACCGCTGATACTGAAGAAAGGCACTCCCGCCTCCCCGGCCACCGCCCTGGCCAGAAGGGTTTTGCCGGTCCCCGGCGGGCCGACCAGGAGCACCCCCTTGGGAATCCTTCCCCCCAGTTTCTGGAATTTCCCAGGGTTGCGTAAAAACTCCACCACCTCCTGCAGCTCCTCTTTCGCCTCATCGATACCGGCTACATCGGAGAGCGTGACCTGGGAGTCGCTCTTTGCGAAAATCTTGGCCTTGCTCTTGGCGAAAGACATGACCCCCATTCCCGGCCCCATCTTTTTCATGGCGAACCGCCAGATCAGGAAGAAAATGGCGAGGGGAATCACATAGGAGAGAACGGTGGACAGGAATTTGCTTTCATAGTGTCCGGAATAGCTGACCCTGTATTCGTCCAGATCCTTCACCAGGCCGGGATCATATACCCGCACCGTGGTGAACTTCTGGACCGGCTCTCCTCTCAATGTTCCAGTGATTTTTTCCGGGGAGATGGTCAATTGACTCACGGTACCGTCGGCCACATACTGCTTGAATTGGCTGTAGGGAATGGTCTCCACTTTTCCAGAGAAGAAGTTTTGCTGCAGGTAGCTGAACAGGAAGACGGCCACCACGAAGTACCAGATGCTGAAGCGAGTTTTCGGAGGCAGGGAATCCTTCCCTTCTTGATCGTCCCGAAAACCCGCGAGGGAACGAAGTTTATCCAGCAAGTCTTTCGGTGGTCCTTTTTGTCCATTGGACGGCATTTTTCTCTTCCTTTGCGAAAATCCTCAAACGTCCTCGCCTTTTCCCCGGTCCTTCCCACAAGGATCCAATGGAACGGTCATTACCGCCCGGCGCGTAAGATATGCAAATCGGATATCCTCCGGAAGTGATGACCGTATATGGCGAGAGTCACTGCCAACGAAAACAGCCGGGGTTTGCGCATCAGGGTCCAGAGCAGAAGACGCCAGTATTGGAACCGCTCCCTGCCCAGGATGCCGAGCCTAAAGCTGGAGTGGAAGAACGCAAGGACTCGTTGAAAATCCATGGGCGTCCTGGCTTGAGGAACCCCGAACTCACGAAGCAGATTCTTCACACGCCGGTAAAAGAACTTGGGGGAATAGATGTGTCCTATGATCGACCGATAACCCTCCAGGAGGCTATCGAGGCCCATCTTCGGCATGATGTTGGTGGTTCCGTCCACATTGTCACCGGAGATCCTGCCGGCCAGCCGGTTTTCCTTTTGAAGCCGATCAAAGAGCCTGGTCCCCTGCGGAGCATTCAGTATGCCCACCATTGCGGTCGCAATTCCGCTTTTCTGGATGAAATCGATCTGCCTCTGAAAGATGGAGTGGTTGTCGCTGTCAAAGCCGACAATAAAACCACCCGAAACCTGCAGTCCGGCACGTTGGATCACTCGGACATTTTGAAGGAGATCCCGGTGTTTGTTCTGGTTTTTGCGGCATTCCGTAAGACAGTCCTCATCGGGTGACTCAATGCCGATGAATACTGCATCGAATCCTGCCTTGACCATCATGTCTAGAAGTTCTGCGTCGTCGGCCAGATTGATGGAAGCCTCCGTATAAAAAACACAACCCTTCTTATTGGCTCGCCACTCGATCAGCGCGGGCAGCAACCGTGTCTTCAGGTATTGCTTGTTTCCGATGAAATTATCGTCCACGAAAAAGATGTTGCCGCGCCATCCGGAGGCATAAATGTCGTTTAATTCCTCAATCACCTGTTGAACTGTTTTCAAGCGAGGTCGATGACCGAACAGAACCGTCACATTGCAGAATTCACAGTTGAATGGACACCCTCTGGAAAACTGAATGCTCATGGAGGCATATTTCTTCATCTGGATCAAATCCCAGGAGGGGATCGGGCTGTGGTGAAGATCGCAGAAACCTGACGCCCTGTAGATCTTCTTCGGACAACCGTTCTTCAAATCCTCAAGGAAAGGCGGCAGGGTGATCTCGGCCTCGTCAAGGACAAGATGATCCACCTCCCCGAACTCCTCCGGTTCAGCGGTAAAAAGCGGCCCGCCCGCGACTACTTTCAGGCCATTCCGCCTGCAACGAGCGATGATCTGTTTCGCCGATTCCCGCTGCACCGCCATACCGCCGATAAAGACCATTTGCGCCCATGAGAGGTCGGCATCCGTAAGGTCGTCCACGTTCACATCCACAAGACGCTTTTGAAATCCAACAGGCAAGATGGACGAAACGGTAAGCAGGCCGAGAGGCGGATTTGCCGCCTTTCTATGAATGAATTTCAGCGCGTACTTGAAAGACCAGAACGTATCGGGAAACTTCGGATAAATGAGGAGTACGTTCATACTTGCGGCCCCCTGTTCGACTCAGCGTAAGAATTGGATTTGTTGTCCCTGGCTGCATGAACGGCCTCCATCCCTTCAGAATAGGAAACCGTGTGTATTTTAATTTTCGGAGGTTCGCACAAAAGGTTTTTTGTACCAAGCAAAACGCCGAACCTCGCTGATCTCCAATGGAGTCTCAGATCGTCACGGGTTTCCCACTCCTCGATCAGGCTGAAAACGTTCCTGTCCTCGATGTCACGGAACACCTCGTAGTTCAGACAGCCCTTCTCTTTTGCCGTCGGCTCGATCATTGAGACAAGCGTTAGCAGCAGTTCTTTCTGCTTTTCCGGCAGTGCATTCATTATTATCCTGACAAGGATCACGAGAGACCTCCTCGCGGCAATGCAACACCAACGATGGACGCGCGCATAAGCATACATTGGAAGTCTTGTCGTCCGTGTTGCGGCCAAGAATTCAAACATTCTATCCATATTCTCTTCAACGTTCATGCCATGCAGTGTGAGCCTGGAGGGAATTCATCTAACCTATGGATTAGCTGATTAATATATATGCCAGGAGGACCGGCAAAGGCGGAGGAATTGATGCAAGGGCACTGGTCATATTTGACCAATGGTCGTATGTGACCAATCCGGTATGGGGTGGGGATGGGTTCCGTAGCAATGCTGTTATTTCAAGTACAGGAGTCTGTACACGTCGTCGCCCTGGCGAAAGCCCGGGCCCGTCCCTCGCAGTGACATGGCATTGGCAGCGTGGTGGAACGGAGCCTCTGCTCCAGAATGGCAGCCAAGAACAACATAACCTCAGCCGCGCCGGTGGAGATCAGCAGGTAGATCACCTTGCGCACATTATCGTAGGCGAACCGGCCTTCCTCCACGCCGGCGACTACATGTATGAGCCCTCAGGCGGGCAACAGATCTCCGAGATCGGCGACCACGACATCGGCCCCGTTGCGGCGCATCTCGTCGGGGCTGACGCTGCGGGCCACGCCCAGGACAAGCCCGAACCCGCCGCGTTTACCCGCCTGCACCCCGGAGAGAGCATCTTCGATCACCACCGCACGCGCGGGTGCGGCACCCAGCCTGCGGGCAGCTTCGAGATAGGGCTCCGGATCGGGCTTACCGGCCAGACCCAATTCGGCTGCGACATTCCCGTCTACTTTGGCATCGAAGAGGTCGGCGATGCCGGCCGCCTCCAGAGTCAAATCCGCATTGGCGCTCGAGGTGACAACCGCTGTTCGGATCCCCTCCCGTCGCAACCGGTGCAGCAACCGGATCGAGCCGGGATAGGCGTCCACGCCTTTGCTTCGGATGATCTCCTGGACCAAATCGTTCTTGCGGTTGCTGAGACCCCACTCCGTTTCCATACCCGGTGTATCCTCCCGGGACCCCTTGGGCAGCTGGATCCCCCGTGAAGCGAGAAAGTCATGGGTCCCGTCTTCGCGCGGCTTGCCGTCGACCAACAGCAGATAGTCGGTGCCGATTTCAAAAGGCCGAAAAGGCTCGCCAAGCTGCTGCTCCCTCTTTTTCAGGAACTCGTCAAACATTTCCTTCCAGGCCTGCGCGTGCACTTCGGCCGTGGCGGTGAGCACGCCGTCCATGTCGAAAAGGACGGCATCGAACTTATTGCGTGGAATAACCGTCTCCATCGTAAAGGCCGGACGTTTCTCCGGCCGGCGTATGGCAAGGGTTGCCGGCTCGCCTTCCCGGAGGGTCACCTCCTGACCCTGGTGCCGGATCGTCAGGTCGCCTCCTTTTCGCAATCGGTAGGTCGCCTGGTCGTGAACAAGCTCCACTTCCAGCTCGGAGCCGCGGACCATGAGCGGGAAACTCATCCCCTCCCACTGGTTGGGAAGCCGGGGGTCGAAGGAAAGCATGCCGCCATGGTCGCGCATTCCGGCCAGTCCGTAGGTCAAGGCCATCCAGGTCCCGCCGATCGACGCCACGTGGACCCCGTCGCGTACGTTTCCGCCGATGTCCGCCAGGTCCATGAGAACTGCATAGCGAAAGTACTCGAACGCCTCTTCCCCGTAGCCGTTCTCCGCGGCGATGATGCTTTGAATGCAAACCGATAAAGAGGAATCTCCTGTGGTCAGGGGGTCGTAGTAGTCGAAGTTCCGGCGCTTTTCCTCGGCGCTGAAAACATTCCCGAGCAGGAAAAGCGCCAGGACCACGTCCGCCTGCTTGATGACCCGGTGGCGGTAGATAACCAGCGGGTGATAATGCAGCAGCAGCGGAAAGTTTTCGGTGGGCTCGCTTTCCAGATCCCAGGGCTGCCTATCCAGAAAATTGCCATCCTGCAGGTGGATGCCGAGTTCCTCATCATAGGGGATGTACATGGCCTCGGCGGCGCGACGCCAATCGTCGGCCTCCTCCGGACGAAAGCCGGTCCGATCCACCACCGCAGCATAGCGCTCCGGCGCCTCCCGATGCAGAGAAGTCATCACGTCGGCGGCATAGCGCAGGTTTTCCCGGGCCATCATGTTGGTAAAGAGGTTGTTGTCGACCACTGCGTTGTATTCGTCCGGTCCGGTCACGCCGTTGATGCAGAACTGGCCATTCTTTTGTTCCGAATAAAACCCGAGGCTCAGCCAGAGCCGCGCCGTTTCAACCAGGATTTCGGCTCCGTGGCTCGCGAGGAAGTCCGGGTCGCCGCTCATTTCCACATATTTGCGGATTGCGTGTACGATATCCGCATCGATGTGATACTGGGCGGTGCCGGCTGCATAATAGGCCGATGC
>JAGVAP010000002.1 GCA_020060215.1 Deltaproteobacteria bacterium
CCTGGCCTGAGGGAACGGTGAGGTTGGTGGGATCTCGGGCGGCCACATACCGATCTTCAAGCCGTGTGGTTGCGGATGGTCCAGCAGGAGGATCCTCCATCTCTTTGTCCCGGGCGTCATCCCAGCCGGCCGCCTCGCCCTCCCCGGCCACGTCATCGCCACCATGACGGTGGCCAGAACAGGGGAAAACGGGCCGAGTTCCCCTGGGGGCGAACATCCTGCCCGATCTACCACTGGTAGAATCCCTCTCCTCCTCACGCCATGCGGGGTTTGTCAAACATGATGAATGATCAGGCCGTTGTGGCCACGTGGTTTTGCGACTCCACCCTTGGTAGATCGCCCCTGTTGCGAGGAAGGGACTCGGAACCAGGGAGGTTCGAAGGCCCTCTGACACGTTCTTGGAACTTTCATGAGGGTTTTCAATGGATTTCGTCGTTCGAGTTGAGGTTCATGGCCACTCGGGCCATCCGGACCCGCGGATGGGCACAGCCCTTGCTTTGGGTTTTCGCTGGCCGGCGAGACCCGGACCGGGCAATCTCCACGGCGGAGGGACGAACCCATATTCTTTTCAGCGTGGGCAGAAGGGTCACATACTTGGGATTCGAAAGGGAGGAAAGATGAAAAGGAAACTTTCTGTGGTGTTGGCCATATCTCTGGTGTTCGGATTTTCAACGCTCTCCTTTGGGCAAATCTCCATCACAGGGGACTGGCTCTTCGATCTCTCGGGCACGCAGCAGGGCGTGGCGGTGCTCACGTTCGACGACAGCACTTTCGAGGGGTATGGATTTACTCTGGACTCGTCGGATATCGCCAACTCTGGGCCCTTCACCATCACCGGGAGCTATGCCGTCGATCCCAGGGGAATGCTCACCGGGACGTTTGCCGTTGAACTCGATGACGGGGGAACCGATCAGGGAACAATAAGCGGGAAAGTGAACAAGAAAGCCTCCAAGATCAACCTGAGATTCTCGGATGGCCCCACCGCAAAAGGGATTCCCCTCGCGGGCGATCCCGTGATCCCTGAATCCTGGACAGCGACAGTCGTGGCCTCGCAGGGGGGGTCCGGAGTCGTCTTCGACACCTTTTCCATCACCAAAGATGTGGGCTTTCCGCACCGGGTGTTCAATTTCACGGGCACGGGGTCGGTGCTGGAAGACGGCGTCACAACCCCCCTTCAGGTCGACGGTGGGTTTGGGGTGAGCGGTAAGAACCTTGCGTACGGCGGCTACCAAGCCGCCAGCGAAGGCGATCTCCTGGAGGAAGGCGTCTTCTTTGGAAAAATCAGCTCGGGCAAGTTCAGTTTCAAATTGAGGAGCACCGCCCCCGAGGTGGGACTCAAGGCCGTCATCAAGGGATTGGCGCCATAGCGAAAGCTCGAAAGAGCCCTCTCTGGGTGTCTATACCCGTTCTTGCCCCGCCTCCTGAATCTTGTGGGAGGCGGGGAGCCTCCCGGGTGAACCCCGTGGCCCACTCGAACTCTCCTCCGGCCCAGTGGGAGGTTTCCAACATCGCCCCACCCGTCTTTGGCGACTCCGAGAGGATCGGGCTGACAAATGGCACCTTCATGCGGCGGGGAGGGGGGCATTTCCCGATGGATGGTCACGCCCACTGCGCCCACTGCGATCTCCGCATCTTCTCTGCGCCAGGAAGCGATCCCGGTGGCCCCGAAGAACTTCCTCCGGGAGTAGATATGGACTCCCCTACTCCATCGAAGACCGCATCAACCATGATGGGACATTTCCTCTCGAAGGATTCTCCGCATGACGTCGACGGTGAGCGGTTGCTCATCGACGTCGACATGTGCCCGCAGTGCCTCATTGATCAGCGTCTGGTAGCCCTTTCCCGTTCTCTCCGACAAGGCCTTGAAGTGATCGACCACGAGGTCGTCCAGATAGATCGTGATGCGCGTCTTCCCGGCCGGCTTGACCACCGCGCCGCGTTCACCTTTAGAGAAATCATATTCCTTCTTCATAGGCCCTCACTTCCTTTGGTTCCGGCTTGCGCACAGAGATTATTCACACCGCCTCACCTCGATAGGAGTAGACGACCACACGCAGGTGGCCAAAAAGGTTCATCCCAATTGTGACGAAGCGTCGTTTGCCCTCAGCGGCGGTATCCTCAATGGTCAGCGCGAGCGGGTCGTTCAATACACCGTCACCTTCGGTCAGCGATATCCCATGTTTCTTGAGATTGGCTGCGCTCTTCTTTGGGTCAAACGTGATGCTCATGAAGGCAATATATGCAACAAATACATATATCGCAACTCCGCCCAGAAAAAAGCCCTTACCGGAAAACCGGCAAGGGCTTGATTTGACTGGTGCCGGAGGAGAGAATCGAACTCTCATGGCCACGAGGGCCGGGGGATTTTGAGTCAACGACCCTGAGCTTCCTAACCTCCTCGATTGATTGGAAGCTCTTGGAATTACTCAACTCCCCCTTGGCATGCCTTGTCCAACTTTACCCCATTTGGGCACCTTTTGGAACCAGTTTCTCACACGGATTCTCACACAGAATCGATAGCACTTCAGGGGATCCAGTCTGCAAGTCTCCTCATGTCCCCAAGAGATGTTCGGTGTCGCGAGGAGTCTCCGGACGCCCGATCCCTGAGCGCAGCGGCAATGCGCAAGAGGGTGGGCTACGCCGCGTACAGAACTTCTCCGTTGCGAGCGAATTCCACAACGGACGACTCCCCACTTTCCCACTCCTCGGGAGTCATGGCCACAGCTTCAACAGGCGCGAAGATCTCGTAGATGGCGTCAACCAGAATGTCGATCCTCTCCCAGTAGGTCTTGGTGGCGAAGTCGCTGGAGATGATCACCACATCGATATCGCTTCCCTTCACATTGGCGCCGGTGGCATATGAACCGTACAGGATGACCCTCTCCGGCTTGATACCCCGATTCTCGATCTCCCGGCGCAAACGGTCAAGGATCTCTACAACTGCCTTCTTATCCATGCGACGACCTCTTTGCCCTTGGAAAGGATCTCCCCAACGACAGACGCTGTGTACTCCCCCTGAATCTTTGCCAGGTCCTCCGGGTAGCGAGTGGGGATACTCGCCTCGCTCAGCTTGACGATGAACCGGCCCTCGTCCTCCGGTGGCCTCACTCCGATCTCCCCCAGCAAGAAAACCAGGCTGTGAGACTTCGGAGGAACCTGCCGCAGCCGCTCGAAGTAGAGCCCCTTCAGCGCCTTCTCGATGGCCAGGTGGCACATGAAAACGCAATACATGTACCTCCCGCCTCGGAACAGATACTCGGCGGTTTCCATGTCATAATCGGACTGCCGCAACCACTCTTCTGTTCGCTTCTCCATTGGGGGTCAATATACCAGCCAATCCGCCTGGAGGCAAACGGAGACCCCGGCCGCCCCTTCCTCCCCCTCCCTCCACCGTGCTATTCTTCCCTCCATTCCAACCTGAGGAGCCCATCGTGAAAAACGTCGAGATGACTTTCGTTGACCATGTTTCCTCCACGTGCCCCTGGACCAGATGGGTTACTACCCCAAACAAAAGAGGCATTTGCGTCATGTGTCAGGAAGTTACAAGCTAACCGCCCCGGGCGGACTCGGCGATTCAAGACCAGGCGGTGGATTCGGGTCCTCCCCATTCAATGTCATTTCGCCCTTCGCCAGCACGGCGTCTTCCATCCATGGGCCAAATCCCGGATCCGGGGGCTGCTCTTCCGTAGGTGGATTGGGCGTGTTAGGGTTGGGGCGATTCATTGACTCGCGGCGAAAGGAGGGGCATCCCAATGATCATCGATGCGCATTGTCATCTGGTGGACGAGAAATGGCTACCCCGCAAGTGGTGGGATGGATTGGCCAAGGTGGCCCTGCCGGTCGCGAAGAAAATGGGCATGAAAGACGTCACGGTGGATTTCATCGTCCAGAACCTCCTGCCCGCG
>JAGVAP010000104.1 GCA_020060215.1 Deltaproteobacteria bacterium
CTTTTCGCCCGGAACAGCTTCAGCACAGGCTCATCCTTCCCGGTACCGATGCCCACTGCACCGGCGACCTCACCGCCGGCGGTGATCACGTCGGTCATCTGGAGACGGTTGACGATCCTGACCCCCATCTCCTTCGCCTTGCGCGTGAGCACCGCCTTCTGATTGTGCCCGGCGTACTTGAGCCAGATGCGCGGCCTGCCCGGGAATGCATGTCCGGAAAAATCCCAGTGCCCCCAGGGCCGCATCGATATGCCCCAGGCTTCCCAGTCCTTCACGCGCTCGAAGGATTGTTGGAGGAAGAGCATGGCGAGCGATTCGTCGCTGAACCCGCCGACCTGGCTTCTCCTGTATTCCTCGAAAATCGGTCCGATGTCCTTCCCGTGGACCTCCGGGATGTAGCACAGGAAGTGGTCGTTCCCGGTTGCGCCGCAGCCGCTCCTCCGGGTATCGGCCTTCTCCGCGACCACCACGCTCGCGCCGAGTCCGGCCGCACGGATCCCCGCCATGAGCCCGGCAATGCCCCCGCCCATGACGAGTACGTCGGTTTCCATGGGTTTGCGATCGATGTCGATCATCTTTGCCTGCTTCCTGTTTAGATCTCTCCGTACCGGAGCTCACAGAGGAGAAACCTGTTTTCTCTCCCTTCTTCTCTGCGGTCTCCGCGAGAGCCCCTCTTCACATCTTCAGGAGTCTTCTCGCGTTCCCCTCGTAGATCGACTGCTTTTCGTCTGCCGTGATGGGCAGCGCGTCGATCACCTGGATGGTGCCGACGATATACCCCGGCCCCTTGTCCGGAGAAAACGGACAATCGGTGCCGAAGAGGACGTTCTTCGCGCCGAAGAACTCCACCCCGCACTTCGTGGCCGGAAGGGCGCCGAAGAGGGCCGTGTCCGCATAGTACATCCTGAAATAATCGAGGGGCCTCTTCTTCAGACCCTTGAGGACCTCCTGGTAGTTCTCGCCCGGGCTCCGCACCCCGAGCACGTCATACCCAGGCCCTACACGGCCTTCGTTGTAGGGGATCATGGCCCCCATGTGATGGGTGATGATCTTGAGGTTCGGCCACAGATCGAAGTAGCCTGCAAAGACGATCCGGATCATGGCCGCGCTCGTCTCATAGGGCCAGCCGATGGCCCACCAGATCTCGTACTTGGACTTTTGCTCGGTCACGTAGTCGGCCACGCTCGAGGTCCTTGCAGGGTGGAGCAGGATGGGCAGGTCATAACCATGGATCTTATCGAAGAGCGGCTTGAATTCGGGCAGGTCGAGGGGCTTGCCCTTCACGTTGGTGAAGAACTGTATGCCCCTGGCGCCGAGGTCCCGGATGGAGCGATCGATCTCGAGAGCGGCGGCATCCGGGTTGTTCATGGGCAGAGAGGCGATGAAGCCGGGGAACCGATCCTGATGTTTCGCCACGATCTCGGCCATGCTGTCGTTCGCCACCTTGGCCAGATCCGGGGATAGGTCGGGACCCGCCAGCGCCTCGATCGGCGGCGCGGCAAGGCAGAGGACCTGCGCGTAGTCGCCGATCCCGTCCATCATCTTCATGCGGGCATCCACGTCCACGAGGATGGGGATGCTCCTCATCCTTCTGTCCAGGTCCCCCAGATTGGAGGTCACCTGGTTCAGCTTGTCGAAATACTTCTTGGGGAGGATATGATTGAAGATATCGATTTTCATGAGGGCTCCTTGGTTCGTTGCTGGCAGTGGCTGGGGATTGCGATCAAATTCCCAGCATCTCCAGCGTAAACGTGATCTCCACCGCTCCGGCCGGGCAGTCCTGGCGGCAGGCGCCGCAGTGCCAGCACTCCTCGGGATATCGGACCTCGGGGACCTTTTCGTTCATATAGATCACGTCCAGGGGGCAGTGCCGGTCGCAGATACCGCAGCCGCTGCACTTTTCCATATCGATGACCGGGGGCATAGTTCCTCCTAATAGTCCAACTTCTCAAACCGCGTGACCACCTTCCCTCCGTCGCCCTTGCGGACCACGATGAGGCCGCAGTACCGGTCGTCGGTCTCGGGGAAGTCCGCACGATAGTGGTAGGGCTGGAACCGCGTCTCCCTCCGCTCCAGGGCGGCGGCGGCCGTGATCTTGGCCACCTGCTGGATGTTCATGGCCTCATGCGCTCGCATCAGCTCGTGCAGGTTCCCGGCCCTGATCTCCTGGTGGGCCTTGTCCAGGCGCCACAGTTTTTCCAGGGCGCTCTTCAGGCTGACCTCGGTCTTTACCGGGCCGAAGTGGTCGGTCGTAATGGTCCGGACCACGTCCTCCAGCTCCTGATAGCCGACGCCGCTCCGCCTCTCCAGGGGGGCGAAGACCCTCGCCATCTCCTCGGCCACTTCCTCGTCCCGGACCGGGTTCAGGCTCCCTTGCTTCTTTGCATATTCGGCCGCCCTCTTCCCCGCAGAGTACCCTCCGGCCGAGCACATGTGCAGGCAGCCCATCTGGTCGGAGGAGTCTCCGGCCGCAAAGAGCCCCGGCACGTTGGAACCGCAGTTCTCGTCGATCTTGATCCCGCTGCCGCTCACCTCGGAGGCCCTGGCCTGCATGGGCTCGGAGACCGTCATCTCGATCATGGTCCCCTCGAGGTTGTACCCCTTCCTGATGAAGAAATCCGGCAGCGTGTCCTTGTCGTAACCGAGGGTGGTGAAAAGGGCCTCGCGGTCCTTCTGCGTCAGGTGGCGGCAGTCCATGTAGATCGGCCCCCTTCCCTCCTTGACCTCCCTGTAGGTCGCCCAGACGATCTGGTTCCTGGGCGCCCTCTCCGCCATGGGGTGGTACCGTTCCAGGAACCGCTCTCCCAGGGAATTCACCAGATGGGAGCCCAGGCCCAGGAAGGCATTGAAACCGGGAGCGCTGAACCCCTTGGGGACGATGGTCATCCGGATATACTCCATGTTGGCCAGTTCGACCCCCGCATCAAAGGCGGCCCGATGGAGATCTCCGGTGCAGGCCGGGCAGTACCAGAGGTTGAACGGCGTCCGGGTCTGCCCCCTGAACATCCGGTTGGTGTTGCCGGTTGCGATCACGGCCGCCTTCGCGCGGACCTCGTAGAATGCGCCCGACCGGATATCGAAGCCGGCAAATCCGGCGAACTCGCCGTTGCGGACCAAGAGCTTCGTGACCTGCAACCGGTCCAGGACCTCGCACCCCAGCCGCCTCACCTCCTTGGCCATCCTGGGTTTCAGGAGCTTGCCGTTGAAGTTGATGGCCATCGGACCGGGCTGCCCCAGGGCCTGGGTGCGGATGAACTTCCCGGTCTGCCGATCCCTCATGGGGATGCCGATGCGCTCGATCCTCTCGATGGCGGCCCGGGTCTCGTCACAGAAGACCTTGTCCTGGATCTTCAGGTTGGAGGCGCCCTTGGAAACCTTCGTGACCCACCCGAGATAAGACTCCCGCGTGTCCCAGGCCTCCCCCTCTTCCAGGAAGGTGTGGTAGTGGTCGATGCCGCCCGCAATGGCCCCGCTTCGCTCGATGCGGGCCTTGTCCGCGACCAGGACCTTGAGGCCCCGCTCTGCGGCCGCCATGGCGGAGTTCAACCCTGCGGTCCCGCCGCCGATGATCGCCACGTCTGCAGTAATCCGCTTGACTTCTCTTTTCATGCCTGACCTCTGTGGAGATGAATTACTGAACCGCCCTGCCGGGCATTTCCTTCGGCTTTCTCTGCAACAGCAGGAGGATGATGACGATCCCGACGCCGATCAAGTCCGTGATCCACCCCGGCTTGATCAGGAGAAGCGCCGCAGCAATGGACACGGCCCTTTCCATCGCGCCCATGGGTCGTCGGATGAACCCTACGACCCCCACGGAAAGGGCGGCCGCACCGATCACTGCAGTGACCGCAGCCAAGGCGGTCTCCATCGGATCGCCCATCAACAGCAGGGACGGGCTGTAGACGAACATGAAGGGGAGAAGAAACCCGGCCAGGGCGACCCTCCAGGCGGCCCACCCCGTCCGCATGGTATCGGCGCCTGCCACGGCCGCCCCCGCATAGAAGGCCATACCCACCGGCGGGGTCACCATGGAGAGCATGCCGAAGTAGAAGATGAACAGGTGGGCCGCCATGGGCGGGACACCCATCTTGATCAGAGGCGGGGCGGTCGTCACGGCGAGCAGGATGTAGCAGACCAGGGTCGGCATTCCCATCCCCAGGACCAGGGAGGCGAGCATGATGAAGATCAGCCCGAGGGCGAGGTTGCCCCCGGAAAAGTAGATGACGAAGTTCCCGATCTTCACGCCCAGACCCGTGAGCAGCACCACCGCGATGACCATGCCCGCCGCCGCGCAGGCCCCGGTCACCGTGACGGACTCGTTGGCCGCCTCGGAGAGTCCGGCAAAGAGCTTACGCGGCCCCAGCCGGTATTCCTTCTTGAAAAGGCTCATGACCACGACGGCGATGATCGTGTACATCACGACCATGGAGGTGGAGTAGCCCGCCGCAAGGAAGTAGACGAGGACGACCAGGGGCGGCACAAAGACCCAGAAATCCTTCAGGACCTTCAGGACGGGAGGGAGGCTCTCGTCCTCATCCTTCCGGATGCCGAGCTTCAGGGTGTAGAAGTGGACAAACCCGAACACCGCCAGGTAGTAGATGATCGCCGGAAGGAGGGCGGCCTTGACCACGGCCAGGTAGGGCACATTCAGATAGTCCGCCATGACGAAGGCCGCCGCCCCCATGATGGGCGGCATCAACTGCCCGCCCGTGGAGGCGACCGACTCCACCGCCCCCGCCACGTGGGATTCGAATCCCACCTTCTTCATCATGGGGATGGTGAAGGTGCCCGTGGTGACCACGTTGGCCACGGCGCTGCCGGAAATGGTCCCCATCAGGCCGCTCGAGACCACCGCCACCTTTGCGGGCCCGCCGGTCACACCGCGAAACATGCTCCGGGTGAGATCGATGAAGAAGCGGGTTCCTCCGGCCGAACCGAACAGCGCGCCGAAGACGATGAAGAGGAAGATGAAGTTGAACATGACGTTCATGGGTACGCCGAGGATGCCGTTCTCGGAGAGGAAGAGGCTGTTGATCACGCGCACCACGTCATACCCGCCGTGTGAGATCGGCGGAAAGAGATACTGCCCCAGGAAGGCATAGAGGAGAAAAGCCGCGGCAATGTAGATCATGGCCCAACCCACGGTGCGCCGTGCCCCCTCGAAGGTCAGCAGGATCCCGACCACGCAGACGATGTTGTCCAGGGTGGTCGGCATTCCCGCCCGGTAGACCAGGTTCAGGTAGTCCACCCAGACATAGAAGGCGATCCCCAGGAGCAGAAGGGAAAGGATCACGTCCACGGCAAGGCTCCAGGGTCGATCCTTTCTCTTCTTGCCCAGGAGAGGCCGCGCCATGAAGGCGACGGAGAAACTCAAGGCAAAGAAGATGACCACCTGCTCCATGGGCTGGAAATAGACCGTCCAGACATTGGCGATCACGAAGAGGGACAGGATCAACCCCATCCCCTGTGCGCAGACCTTTCGGAATCTGATGGTATCCATGCGTGCGGCTCGTCTCTCCTCCAGGGTTGCCGTGCCCCGGGTCGGCCCCGGGGCACGGTGGTCACTGCGTTTCCATTGGGGCGGATCTGCGGGTTACTTCACGAGACCCGCCTCCTTGTAGTACTTGGCGGCCCCGGGATGATGGGGGACGCCCATGTCGTCCGCCGCCCATTCCTTGCTCACGTGGCGGTACTCGGAGAACATCCCTTTGAGCTCATCCAACCGCTCCACGAGGGCCTTGGTCATCCTGTACACGAGATCGGGATCCAGGTCCGCACGGCACGTCAGGGTGCAACCGAAGTCGGGAACATACCTGGGCTGGTCGACCCCCTTGACGGTGCCCGCAGGCATGAGCCACTTTCCATAACCGGGCGTCGCCTTCACCATCTTGTCGAGAGCCGCCTCTTCAGGCCAGATGATGTTGATCTTGTGCGTGGCCAGGAGCTGGTTGGCCAGGGGGACGGTGACGATGACGGCGTCGAACTTCCCGTCCTTCAGCGCGTCGACCCCTGCCCCCACGCCCTGTACGGAGGGCTTGATGTCTTTGGGGGTGATCCCGTGCGCGGCAAGGAGGTTCTTGCTGTTCTGATCGAGGCCCCCCGGCTGGCCCAGATTGACCCTTTTCCCTTTGAGGTCCGCATGGGTCTTGATGCCGCTTCCCTCCAGCGCGACAAAGAAGTTGACCAGGGGCGAGAGGTGCATGATGGTCCGGACAGGGATCTTTTCCTTGAAAGTGCCCTTGCCGTTCAGGGCCTCGACGGCCACAAAGGAGAGGGTCACGCCCATTTCCATCTTGCCCTGGCCCATGAGGCGCAGGTTTTCCACCGTTCCGATGGTGATTTCCGGGGTCACGTGGATCTCCGGGATGTTCTTGTTCAGCACCTGGGTGATGGGCACACCCAGGTTGTAGTAGATCCCCCCGACGGTCGAGGTACCCAGGTGCATCTCCTTTTGGGCCATCGCTGCGGAGAAGGGCAACGCCATGACGCAGGTCAGAAGAGCGCCGATCACGAGGTAACGTCCTTTCATAGCAACCTCCAGATTCTTCCCGATGATGGGAGCGATAAGGGTTTGTGGAGCAGGGACACACGGGGTGCCCGGAACCGGATCCTGCCGATCCGCCGCCGTCTTCACGCGTTTCGCGGCGCCTTCGCGGGGTTTTGAACGGTCGTGGGCCCGCGGACGAACCCGAGTCTTTCGGAGAAGGTCGCAGCGGCCTCCCGGAGAGCCTTCTCCACCAGCTTCTCTTTCTTAGGAGCCAGCCGGGAGGTCGGCGCGCTGATGATCAGGGTGGCCACCACCTTTCCGCTGAAGTCCCTGACCGGTGCGGCGACGGCCGTGACCCCTTCGAAGATGTACTCCCTGCTGTAGGACAGGCCTCGTTTACGGATGTCCCGAACCTCCTCCCAGATGCGCGCAGGCTGGGTAGGGGTCTTCGAGGTGAACGGCTTCAAGTTCACGGTCGAGAGATATCGTTCGATCTCCGCGTCCTCGCGCGCAGCCAGGTAGATCTTGCCGGAGGCCCCGGCATACAGGGGTGCGCTGTCTCCCAGGTTGAGTGACGGGCTCAGGGGGAGGGGTGACTTCACCTTGGCGACGACCGTACTGCGGTTCCCGTTCTCGATGGTGATGGCCGCGGCCTCTCCGGTCTTCTCCACCAGATGGGCGAGAAAAGGCTCTCCAACGCGGACGATGTCCAGCCCCTCCTGGTAGCTCCTGGTGAGGCTCAGAACTCCGGCGCTCAGCGCGTACCTCTTGGTGGACGGGCTGAAAGAGAGATAGCCGAGACCGGAGAGGGTGCCGAGGAGAGGGGTCAGGCTGCCGGATGGAATGTGAAGGGAGTGGCAGATCTCGGTGTGGGTCAAGCCGCCGCTGCGCTGTGCAACGGTCTCCAGGATCCGTATGGCTCTTTCCGCCGACTTGACCATGAGATTTCTCACGTATGCAAGGAACGTTTGTGATCGTGAGAATACGGGATCCACCCTTTCTTGTCAAATAAATTCCCCCGCGGGCGACGCCACGTGCTCCTTTGTCCTCGTTGCAGCGGCAGGCAGGTCGCCCTTCATGGGACCCCGCCTATATGAAACTTCGTCAAGTTAGAGGTTTCAGCTTTTCAGTGTTCAGGTGTCAGGAAACGGATGGACTACCCGGGCTGATACCCGACCCCCCCCTATAGGAGCAAGCTCCAGCTTGCGATCTCTTCGGAGTTTGAATGAATCGCAAGCGGGAGCTTGCTCCAGGAAGAGAAAACCGGAGAAAACTCTGAGGGCCATGTCGGAGAAGACTATCCGTTCTCGGGCGGATCCGGCACCGCAGGCTTGGGAGGAAAGATCATGAGCGCAGCGCCGGAACCCAGGATCAGGATCGCTCCGGTGAAAAATCGGAAATGGAGGGTCTCTCCCAGCGCCAGGGCGCCGAATGCGGTCGCCACCAGGACCTCGGTCATCATCAAGGCCCCGATCCTGGATGCATCGAGGTACTTGATCCCCTGGTTCATCAGGACCTGGCCGACCATGGCGAACACGGCCACCGCCGAAAGGAGGACCCACCCTTCCACCGACACCGGCAGCAGCGGCTCCCGTTGCGCCAGCAGGGGCCCGGCGGTGGCCGCACCGCCGCTGACGCAGAAGTAGAAATAGATGGTGAACGGGTTGTTGCGGCGCCGCAGGCGCCGGATGAGGATGACCGCCAGCCCTGCGAAAAACGAGGAGGCCAGGGAGAGGAAGTGGCCGAGGCTCAGTCCCGAACCTCCCCTCTCGGGCCAGAGGATGACCGCTGTCCCCAGGAGCGCGGTGATCACCAGGGGCCACTCCCTCCTGGTCGTGGGTTCTCCGGCGATGATGGGGCTGAGCAGACAGGTGAATACGGGCCACAGATAGAATAGGACCATGGCCATGGACAGCGGGATCAGTTTCACGGCCTGGATCATCAGAAGGAACGCTACGGTTCCGGAGAGCCCGCGTGCGATGAGAAGCCTCCGCTCCTGTCCCGACCATTCCAGCCGCAGCACCCGGATCAGGATCGGCATGAACACCAAGCCCAGGAGGAAGCGGCCCATGGCCGTCTGCCAGACCGTGAGATGGACCCCTCCCAGTTTTATGGAGATGTTCATGGCCCCGTAAAAAAGGGATGCGGCCACCATCCAGAGGATTCCGACTCTCGAATGCATCTGCGTAAGTCCGCTCCTTCTCCGATCACCTGAAAACTCCGCTGGGAGGGCCGCTGGACCTGGACGACCGAGTCCCCCTCACGACCGCGGTGATGAAGGATTTCATCCGGTCCGGCAGAAATCAACCCAAATCCACTTTTTTTACATCCCGGAGCAAATTCGGCATTACCTTGTCTCATGGCCGGTTTTTCGGCTGAAAAACCGGCCTTTTCCAACGGCGATGCGTCGCAGGAGATTTCATGAGACCCGAAGAACACAACGCGTACTTGGAGCCGAGGTGCACCCAGTTGAGGCTCCTGAAGCAGACATTGAGATCCCTCCGCGAACAGAAGGATCTGGTCGAATCGATCAAGGAGTCCAACCTCCGGGCGGCGGAGACGGCGAACCTGCCCGACGAGGCGGAACGGATCAGGGAGCGATATCTGGCGGACGTGACGAAAATCGAGTCGGCCATACGAAGGGCCGAGGTGCAGATGAGCGCCCTCCAGAGGGGCAATCCCTGTCGGCTGCCGGAAGGAACAGAAGCGTGACCGGTCCCCCCTGCTCATCATGTTGATGGATTCAGGTATCCTTCTTGTGCTAGACTTTTTGGATGGCCCAATGAACGGTAGCGTCAAGCGAACGTTCAGTCAGTCAACCCGCACTCCCGGAGGTGAGATGAAAGAAGAGCCGACCGTCCTGGAATGTCCGGGAAAGGGCTTACGGTGATAACCAACATGCAAAGGAGAAGAGGAATGTCTGGAGATCTGACCGCGGACAAGCTCGCCATCCGTGAAGTCGTGGAGAATTGGGTCCTTTGGCGCGACTCGGCCGATTGGGAGCGGTTTGCGCACGTCTGGCACCCGGAAGGCTGGATGACGGCCACCTGGTTCCAGGGCCCGGCCCGGGATTTCATAGAAGTGAGCCGCGAAGGCTTCAACCGGGGCGTGAACATCCTCCATACCCTCGGAGGATGGACCTGCGACATCGTCGGAAACCGGGCGATCTCCCAGACCAAGATGACCATCCACCAGCGCGCAGCGCTGGACGGGGTCCTGGTCGATGTGGCCTGCATCGGGCGGTTCTATGACTTCTTCGAGAAGCGCGAGGGCCGATGGGCCATTGTCCGGCGGCAGCCGATCTATGAAAAGGACCGCCTCGACCCCGTAGATCCCGGCGCCGTGGTGAAGCTGGACGGTGAACTGCTGTCGCGTTTTCCGGAGGGGTACCGCCATCTCGCGTACCTGCAGGTGAAGAACGGATTCAAGGCGGCCAAAGACAACCTGCCCGGTCTCCGCGGTCCCGCATTGGAGAAACTGTACCGCGAGGGCAGGGAGTGGCTGGCGGGCTCCGAGACGCCGGGCGTGCCGCTCTGAAACATGGCCGCACAAGCCTCGGAACGATGGGGTTTCGCTCCGCTCCACCATCCGACAGGAATGTGAAATCGAGTCCTCCATCATCTTGGCCCGCATGTGGGGTGAAACCTGTATTTTGGACTCCCTTCCTTGCAAACCCCTAAAAAATGACTACTTTTCAGGTTACTCCATTCAACGAAAGGAGAACCTGATGATGTCCAAAGTAATGGGAACCAACACAAGGCATGTGATGTCTTGTTCATCGTTGTCAGCCGATCGCGTGGTCAACACCAGGGGTGAGGACCTCGGGAAGGTTGAAGATATCATGATCCATATCGACTCCGGAAGGGTCGCTTACGTTGTCCTTTCTTTTGGGGGGATCCTCGGTATCGGAGACAAGCTGTTCGCCATTCCATGGGAAGCGCTCACCCTGGACGAGGATGAGAAGCACTTCATCATGGACATCGACAAGGAAAAGCTGGAGAACGCACCGGGTTTCGACAAGGACAACTGGCCCGACATGGCGGATCCGGAGTTCGGGAGAGGAGTCTTCTCGTTCTACGGCTTCGATGAACCTTCCTGGATTTCGACCGGAGGCAGGATGGGCGTATCCGGCCATTCCAGAGGGGAAGAGCGGGAGGATTGCCTGCGGATGGGCACCTGCTGACCGGTCCGACTCGACCCAGAGCCGAGGCAGGCTGACCGGCTCCGGCCGGTCGGCCTTTTTTGCGGGAGACGATCAGGGAGAAGGCGAAGACCTCCCCCGTTCAGATGTACTGTCTGGCGTAGCGCCTCACATGGTGACCGTCCAGCACGTGAAACTCCTTCAGCTTCTTGAGGGTGACGGGTGAGAAGATCCCGATCGGCAGATAGATGATCTTCTTTCCGGTCTTTGCCGCCATGCCGGTGCACCACCCTGAGGGAGGGTCGGCCGCCACATAGACCACGTTCTTCTCCAGGCTGTAGTCGATGGCGGCCATGAGCAGCCTCTCGGGCTTGCTGCGCGCAAAGTCGAAAAAGGGATCCTTCCAGATGTCGTACACCCGCATGGGCGGATAGGTGAGCATGAAGCCGCCATACTGGCACCTGGATATGCCGGGGCCGTCCATGACTTCCCCTGCGGGGGTGCTGTAAAAGGCCATGTCGGATTCCTGAGAATGCTCGCCGAGCCATGTGACCCGCCAGGGGAACCGCTCCCCTTCCCCGTTGCCCGGATCGGGGTCGAAGATCACCACGACGGAGCCGACCTTGCCCCGCATGGGCCTGCCTTCCTTCACATAGATCTTCCCCTTGGGCCACTCGCGGATGGTTTGACGGATGTCGATACCGTCAAGGATGGAGGCCTCGAAGGGGAGGACCCTCGCGTTCTCTTCGGTCTTGATCTCCATGGCCCTCTTCTGGAGATGCTTCCCATACCCCTCGATCACGACATCCTCCGGCGGGTAGGAACAGATGAAATCGCCTCTGAACGTCTTTTTCCATTCCCCGGGCACTTTTTCACGGGGCTTTCGTTTGCCCGGGACCGGAACGAGCCTCCTCCGGAAAGACTTGATCCTGCGGTGGAACCGGATCCGTTTTTCGTCCAGGAAGATATCCTCGCCGCTCAACCGAAGCACGGGGATCCCGGGCTCCTCGCTTTGCCAGGGATAATCGCTCCCTTTTTCCCATAGTTCATAGGCGAAGTTGTCGTCGGCCGCTCCCCTCGCAGCCACGATGAGCTGATAAAAACTCGGTACGAGCCCCCCTGAAAGGAATGCGTAGTTCCTGGCAAATCGATGTAGCACCCGGACCTGCGTGCGAGAGAGGTCTTCCTTGCTGTTCCGGAGGTGGTTTTCCCGGGCCGCCGCGACGAGCTCCTGATTGATCTCCATGCGGTCGATCCCGCCCCCCTTTTCCCGCCACAGCTCGTACCGGGAGGAGAGGAACGGCATCTCGGTCAGGATCTCACGGCTGGAGTCCCGGTGCAAATGGGCGAGACCCACCCCCTTTCTCTGCCTCCTGCCGATGACTTCGGTGTGGGGCTGGTCGAGCATGGACAGGACCCCCGGGAAGTGAAACATCCCGCAGACGAAAAGGGTCTTCCTGCCCGACCTGGCCAGCTGCTGCAGATGGAACGCCATGGTCTTCTCCCGGAGATCGTCTTCGAGAAAACGCATGGAGCCGCCGCTCGCCTGCAGGTAGGCCTGGCAGTACCGGAAGTGGCCGATCTTGGCGACCGCATATGGATCCGGCATGGGGGAGCGGTCGATGGGGTAACCTTCCGTGTCCCGATCCACGAAATGCACGGGAATCTCATTCTGAAGGGACAGCCGGAGGGCCTCCACCTGTCCGTCGGTCGGCTCCAGAGGCAGGTATATAAAGGTGCCGTCGTTTTCCTGGTAATGGACCACGGAGAGCAGGGGCAGCCTCCGGATGCCGGCCAGCACCACCTCCTTCAGGGTGGAGGGATATTCGACCGCTACCTGCTCGGGCCGGTACTCCTCGAACTGGCGCCTCACCTCGACGGCAAACTCCAGCCGGTTGTGGAGGATCGGCACCACGCGGATATGGCGCCATTCAATCCCCTGGTTCCTCTTGCTCGTCATCGAGCAACCCCCGGAAGTAATGGGCGGCATTCGGGTCCAGGATCATATCTGCAGCCTCCTTCATGTATTGCGTGACCCGGGTCCGCCGGCGGCCCGCCGTCATTCTCTCTCCGCTCTCCACGAGTCTCTTGAGGGCGTACCGTGCGATATTGATCCCATCCCTGACCGAGTAACGCTCATCCGCTTCGTGGGCCCCTTGAAGGAAGTCCACGACATATTCCAGGACCTCGTCCTCCGCAAAGGGAAGATTCGACTTCAGGATCATCATCTCATCTTCCCTCTCCGGGAAATCGATGAAGATCTGGGGTTGGAGTCTGGAATGGATATACTCCGGAAGCTCGAAGGTGCTGGCATCGTCGTTCATGGTGGTGCAGAGGCGGAAATCGCGATGAGCCTTGATCTTGATGCCCGCCACAATGGATTCCACGTACCGCCGGCTGTCCATCAGAGGGGCGAGGGACGCCCAGCTCTTTTCGCTCATGCGGTTCCCTTCATCGATCACCGCCACACCGCCCTTGATCATGGCGGAGACCACCGGGCTGGCCATGTACTTGATCTTCCCCATCTCCGAGATCACGGGGGTGACGATGAGATCTTCCGGCCTGGTGTCCATCGTCGCCTGGAAGAGGTAGACAGGCCGCTTCAGCATTCGGCCCGCGTGATAAGCGAGCGTCGTCTTCCCGACGCCGGGCTTGCCCACGAGCCGCGGGTTCAGAGGCAGGTCCTCGTCCCCGATGACCATCCAGGCGGCAAGCACCTGTGTGACCACCTCGGGCTGGCCGACCCATTTCATGGGCACGTCGTCAGGCTGCGTCAGGTACAGCTCCACTCCATCGATGACGACTTTTTCCATAACCGCTCACGACCTCCCGAGATGACGCTTTGCGCTTCCGCCGCAGATTCTGGAGACAATATAATCCCTTGACCCCGTCATGACAAGTGATTGGATTGGTGGCAGGATTGTGCGCGCCACTGAATTCCCCTTGTCACAGGGGTGTTTTTTCATTAGTTACATAGAAAGCGATCCAAGATCCGAGGACCGAGGGACCCGGGACGATGAAGAGCGAGAGAGGCCTTCTGCGCCCGGGGACCCGCATCCCGAGACCATCTCACCTTCACCTTTGAACGGAGCCGTCCATGAATGAGATGCACGACCACGAACACGGAGAGGTGAACGGACGCGCAGAGGAGATCAAGAAAGAGCTTGCGAAAGTGCTGCAACAACTCCCGCAGGAGGTTCCGGTCTATCTGTTCTCCCGGAAAGGCGAACGGGATCTCTTCACCAAGGCGGCGGAGCAGGTCGTCACCATGTTTCAGAAGCTCTCCCCCAAGATCAAACTCACCCCGTACGGGCTCGAGGACAAGCTCGCCGCAAAGTTCGAAGTGACCCGCGCCCCCACCCTGGTGCTCGGCCCGGACCGCTACAACGTGCGGTGGCTGGGAGCCCCTCTCGGTGAGGAGGGGAGGACCTTTCTCGAGGCCCTGCTGCTGATGGGGACCGGCAGGAGCGGCCTCAGCGAGCAGTCGCTCCGGATCCTGAACCGGATGGAGGGGCCGAGGCACATCAAGCTCTTCGTGAGCCCCACCTGCCCCTATTGTCCACAGCAGGCCGTGAATGCGTTGAAGGCGGCGGTGGAAAGGCCCGACCTCATCACACTGGAGATCATCGACATCCAGGCGAACCCCGACCTGGCGGACATGTACTCGTCCCAGAGCGTCCCGCAGACCTTTGCCGACGACATCCTGATCGCCCGAGGGGCCCAGCCCGAAGAGCTCTTTCTCTCCTCCCTCGAAAAGATGGAGCAGCAGACCGTCTTCATCCCCGAAAGCGATGCGGAGGTGGTGGAGACCGACCTGGTGGTGGTCGGAGGAGGTCCGGCCGGTCTCACGGCGGGCATCTACGGGGCGCGCAGCGGTTTGAGGGTGGTGGTCGTGGAAAAAGGGGCACTCGGCGGACAGGTCGCCACGACGCCGGTGGTCGAGAACTACCCCGGCTTCACCCAGGTCGGAGGCAAGACCCTGGTGGACCTGATGGTCACCCATGCCCTCGAGTATGTGCAGATCTTCCAGGGCGAAGAGGTCATGGAGATCAAACCCGGTGAACCCATCGAGGTCTTGACCACCCGGAGGAGATTTCTCACCAGGGCCGTTCTCCTTGCGACGGGCGCCAATTACAGGAAGCTCGGGGTGCCCGGAGAAACGCGGCTGGCCGGCAGGGGCGTTAGTTACTGCAGCACCTGTGACGGCCCGCTCTTCAGGGGAAGGAAGGTGGTCATGGTCGGTGGCGGAAACAGTGCGGTCACGGAGGCGCTGCACCTTCACCAGCTGGGCGTCAAGGTCACCCTGGTTCACAGGAGAGACACCCTGCGCGCCCAGGACTTCCTGGTCAAGAGCATTCAGGACAACCAAATCCCCGTCGTCTGGAACACGGAGGTCAAGGAGATCCGGGGCGAGGACAGGGTGCGCGAAGTGGTCCTCTACAACACCAAGACGAAGGAGACTTCCACCCTCGAAACGGACGGCGTGTTCATTGCCGTCGGATACGAGCCCGCCGTTGATCTCGCCAGGAAGGTCGGCGTGGAGCTCACTCCGGAGGGATACATCAAGAAGGACTTGCGGCACAGGACCAACGTGCCGGGCATTTACTCCGGTGGCGATGTGGAGGGGGGCTATAAACAGATCGTCACGGCGACCGGAGAAGGCGCGGCCGCGGCCATGGTCATCTTCGAAGACCTCATCCACCCCTACTGGAAAAAGGAGAAGGGGAGCCTCCCCTTTGCGGGGGAGCCGGCGGTCTGAGAGGATGGAGAAAGACCTGCCGCGAAGACCCGAAGACACAAAGAAGATCTGTTAGGGGAAGGAGTCAGGTCATGCGATGGAGACAGTTCTTTACCCCTGTAAAAGGCCTCCATGCCGACGAGGTGAAGGAGTATATCCGGACCCATCGGGAAGGGGAGTACACGCTCCTGGACGTGCGACAGCCCGGGGAGTACGAGAAGGAGCGAATCCCGGGCGCAATGCTCATCCCCCTTCCGGAACTGCCCTCCCGGCTGCAGGAGTTGGATCGCAAGCAGCCTGTCATCGCCTACTGAGCCATGGGGGGACGCAGCCGGGCGGCTGCACAACTCCTGTCGGGGCAGGGATTCGAGGCGGTCTATAACCTGAACGGGGGGATCAAGGCGTGGCATGGGGCTAAGGCCGTCGGACCGGCCGAGGTGGGCATGGTGCTGTTGAGAGGCGATGAGACCCCGGCGGAGGTCGCCATGCTCGCCTACGGGCTGGAGGAGGGCCTCCGGGGTTTCTATGAGGCGATGAAGGGGAGGAGCGACAACGCCGCCGTGAACGACCTGCTGTCCAGGCTGGCGGCTGTAGAGGTCCGGCACAAGGAGCGGCTCTTCCGACTCTACCTTTCGATGGAAAAATCGCCTGGGGACCAAGCCGCCTTCGAACAGAAGGCGACGTCCGGATGGATGGAAGGGGGCTTTACCACGGAGGAGTTCCTGGAGGCAAACCGGCCGATGCTCGATCATGTCTCCGATGTGCTCGGCACGGCCATGATGCTGGAGACGCAGGCGCTCGATCTGTACATGCGCTACTCCAGGAAGAGCGGCGACCTGGAAAGCCGAACGGTCTTCCACGGACTGGCCGATGAGGAAAAGGATCATCTCTCGATGCTGGGAGGGCTCCTGGAGGGGTCGGTTTAGAAGCACCGGCGTCCCGTTGAACAGAACACCTTGACGATGGACCCGTGACCCCTGCATCGGGAACCCGGGGGAGGCGCTATGGACAACAAGAAGATCAGGGTATACACATTGAGCACCTGCGGCCACTGCAAGGCCGCGAAGAAGCTTTTGGACGATTGCTCCGTCGCCTACGAATTCACGGATGTGGATATGCTCAGCGGTGCCGAAAGGAGCGAGGTGCTTGAAGATGTGAAGAAACTCAACCCGCGCTGTTCGTTTCCGACGATCATCATCGGGGAACATGTGATCGTCGGGTACAAGGAAGCCGAGATCAAGGAAGCGCTCGGGATCTTCGACTGAGCACCCCATGCCCAGCCCGGCCGCTTAGGCGCTGGGAAAAGAGGAGTCGAGCATGTGTCTGGCAATCCCGTCCAGGATCGTCCGAATCGAGGACGGCATGGCCGTCATCGATGTGGAGGGCGTGCGAAGGGAGGCGAGTCTTCTCCTCCTGGAGGACCCCAAGGTGGGTGATTATGTGATCGTGCATGCCGGATTTGCCATCCACACCATCGACGAGGAGCAGGCCAGGGAGACCCTCAGGATCCTGCGCGAGGCCCTTGCCGCGACCGAAGAATAGCCTGGCATTCAAACTGAACACCATGGCCCTCAGACACCTTGAAGAATATCGTGATCCGAAGATGGTCCGAATGATCTCCGGGAAGATCCGGAAGATCAGCAGGAAGAGGATCCGCCTGATGGAGGTCTGCGGCACCCACACGATGTCCATCTTCAGACACGGCATCCGCGCCCTGCTTCCCGATCGCATCTCCCTGATTTCCGGACCCGGGTGCCCGGTCTGCGTGACTTCCCAGGGCGAAATCGATGCATGCGTGGAGATATGCAGGAAAGAAGGGGTGATTGCCGTCACCTTCGGCGACCTCATGAGGGTGCCCGGGACCGACTCCTCCCTCCAGAGAGAGAGGGCGAACGGCCGGGACGTCCGGGTGGTCTTTTCCACCTTCGACGGCCTGGAGATTGCGGAGAAAAATCCGGACCGGAAAGTCGTCTTTCTGGGCGTGGGATTTGAGACCACTGCGCCGACCGTTGCGGCTTCCATCCTGACGGCCAGGGCCCGGGGGCTGGACAACTACTCCGTCCTCTCCGCACACAAGCTCGTCCCCCCGGCCCTGGAAGCACTCGTGGCGGCAGGAGACCTCGCCGTCGACGGGCTGATCCTTCCTGGACACGTCTCCGTGATTCTCGGGGCCCGGGCCTATGAACCCCTTGCGGCGAGTTATCGAGTTCCCTGCGCCATTGCCGGGTTCGAGCCGGTCGATATCCTGCAGGCGATCCATTCCCTGACGGAACAGATCGAGGAAGGACGTGTCGGGATCGAAAATTGTTATCCCAGGGCGGTCTCTTGCGATGGAAATCCGAAGGCCCGTGGCGCCATGGACCGGGTGTTCGAAAAGGGTGACGCGTGCTGGCGCGGTCTCGGGCTCATTCCCATGAGCGGTCTCAGGATCCGCCGGGAGTACGAGTCGTTTGATGCGGCAAAGGCCTTTGAGATCGCCCCTTCAAACCCTCCGGAGCCCGCGGGCTGCTCCTGCGGGGAGATCCTGACGGGACAAAAAAAACCTCCGGAGTGCCCCTTGTACGGCAGGCCCTGCACCCCCGCGGACCCCGTGGGGCCATGCATGGTGTCGAGCGAAGGGACCTGCGCCGCCTATTACCGCTACTCCTCTCAGGAATAGCGTCCTGCAGGGGACTCATCCTCCCAAGTTTTCACGATAATTGGCGAACTTGACATTACCCACCCCCAATCTTATCATGGAATGACCACCACAAGGCGGATTCTGCCGCGAAGGCGGGATCCGGTTAGCGGCCGTCGACCCGCCTTTCACGCGTACACCATTGAGCCGAAGGAGTTCGAAACATGGGTTACGATTTCAATGCGGACGAGATCTTCAGGATAGCGGAACAGATCGAGCGGAACGGCGCCGATTTCTACAGCCGTTTCGCTGAAAAGACCACGGACCCCCCGATGCGCAGCCTGTTCACGGAACTGGCTTCCATGGAAGCACATCACGAAAAGACCTTCTCCTCCATGAGATCCGGGCTTTCGGAACGGGACCGGGAAGAGGGCGCCTTCGATCCTGCCGAGGAGAGTGCGGCTTACCTGCAGACCCTGGCCGGGATGAGCGTAGTGGATGACAGGGCCAAGAAGGCCTTCGGGTTGGTGGAGGCGGCCTCGGGGCCCGAAGGCCTGGCGAGCGCGCTGAGGGCGGCCATCGACCTGGAAAAAGAGTCCGTAGTCTTTTATCTAGGCATGAAAGAGCTGGTTCCGGGGCGACTCGGGAAGGACAAGCTGGACGAGATCATCAAGGAAGAGATGAAGCACATCAGGATCCTCGGCTCCAAGCTCCTGTCCTTGGGGAAGTGACCTCTGTCTTCCAAGAAGAAGATCCTGGAGATGCTGTTGTCGGAGGGGTTTGATCAGCCTTCGTCGGGGCTGTCCCAGCTCCCTCCAATGCGGTTGATCAACGCCCTTTTTCCCCTCCTCTACCACGGCGAAAACACCATAAAGGGTCGGGCGGTCATGATGCTGGGACTGGCGGTGGCGAGGCTTGCCCAGGGGGGTATGGAGGAGGCCCGAAACGTCGTCCGGAGGCTCATGTGGAACCTCAACGATGAGTCCGGATCGATCGGGTGGGGGTCTCCGGAGGCCATGGGGGAAATCCTGGCGCGCCATGAGGGGCTCGCAAGGGAGTATGTCCACATCCTCGCGTCGTATACCCGTCCGGACGGCAACTATCTTGAAAACGAGGTCCTCCAGAGGGGCGTCCTCTGGGCATTGTCCAGGGTGTCGAAGAGCAATCCGGAACTCGTCCGGAAGACCGATCCCCTCGTGCTGCCATACCTGGACTCCTCCGACCCTGCCGTGAGAGGACTTGCCGCAGGGCTCCTGGGGGAGCTCCGGGAGAAAAGGGGTTGCGAAACGTTGGCAAGGCTTGCGAGGGACGATGCCGAGTACGAACCGGTCCTGGGAGGAGGGTCGAACCGGAGGGTCCGAGACGCCGCCCGGGAAGCGCTCGCAAAGATCGGATGTCTTCAGGGTGTAGAGAAGATCCGCCGCAAAGGCACTCCCTCACCAAGAAAACCATGATGCTCTTCTTGGTGTCTTTGTGCCTCAGTGGCGGGAGTCGGTTTCTGCCGTAAACCTGCATGGGGATGGATATCGAAATGAGATACCTGCTCCTTTCCGCCGTCTGCGTCGCCTTTGTCGCCGGCTCCCCCGTTCCCGGAGGTGCCGCCGGACAGAAGGTGAGCGAGGCCACCGCTTCCTGCCTGGAATGCCACAGCTCTTTGCATCCCGGAATCGTGGCTGACTGGAGAAAAAGCCGAATGGCCCGCACCACCCCTTCTGCGGCCAAGCACCTGGGGCCGAGAGAACGAAGGGTCTCGTTCACGGAGATCCCCGATGAGCTCTCGAATGTGGTCGTAGGCTGCGCAGAGTGCCATACGAGGAACTCCCTGGACCGTGAGGACAGCTTTGATCACAACGGCTTTCAGGTCCATACGGTGGTGAGTCCGAGGGACTGCGCGGTCTGCCACCCGGTCGAGGCCGATCAGTACTCGAAAAACCTCATGGCCAATGCGCATGGGAACCTCCTCGACAATGCGGTATACCTGGACCTGATCAGGGCGAGCGGCACCGGCTCCGACCCGGAATCCCTGGCCGACTCCTGTCTGCATTGCCACGGGACGAGCGTCCGCGTGGGGAAGATGGCTGTCCGGGAGTCCGATTTCGGAGAGATGACGATCCCGGTCCTCTCCGGCTGGCCGAACCAGGGCACGGGCCGTCTCAATCCGGACGGGAGCAAAGGCTCATGCACCCCCTGCCACACGCGGCATCACTTCAGCATCGAGACGGCCAGGAAACCCCACACCTGCTCGCAGTGCCACAAGGGCCCCGACGTCCCGGCCTACAAGGTCTACGAAGTCAGCAAGCACGGGAATATCTACGAGTCCGCCGGGAAGTCCTGGAGCTTTGATCCGGTTCCATGGAAGGCGGGGAAGGATTTCACCGCCCCCACATGCGCGGCGTGCCACGTAAGTCTCGTGGTCTCCGAGAACGGGGAAGTCCTGTCCGAGAGAAGCCACCGGATGAACGACAGGCTGCCCTGGAGGATATTCGGCCTGGTCTACGCCCATCCCCATCCCCGGTCACCGGATACCAGTGTGATCAGGAACAAGGCGGGCCTCCCCCTTCCGACGGAGTTGACCGGCGAGCCCGCCTCCGACTGGCTCATCGACCGCGAAGAGCAGGAACAGAACCGGACCAGGATGAAGTCCACCTGTCTTGCCTGTCACAGCCGGGGCTGGGTGGAGGGCCATTTCCATCGCTTCGAAGAGACCATCAAGACCACCAACGAGACGACCCTTGCGGCCACCCAGGTGCTCCTCTCCGCCTACGAGAAGGGGGCGGCGAAGGGTCTCCGCCACGGCGACAGCCTGTTCAACGAGGCGATCGAGAAGAAGTGGGTTGAGCAGTGGCTCTTCTTTGCCAATTCAACCCGATATGCCTCCGCCATGTCGGGCGCCGACTACGGCGTATTTGCAAACGGACGCTGGTCCATGTCCAGAAACATCCAGGAGATGAAGGACTGGCTCGAATTCAAGTTAAGGGTTCCATTGAAACAGGATCGTCGGTAAGATGGAGGGACGGTCTTCAGCATTCAGTGTTCAACCCGGCCGCTCCGCCGGGTATGATCGAGTGACAAACATCCTGCGGTCCTCTCTTCTGTAGGAGCAAGCTCCTGCCTGCGGCCCCTTCGGAGTTGAATGAATCGCAAGCAGGAGCTTGCACCTACCGGAAGACGACCTTTCAGAATTGAGGAGAGAAGTTCCATCCAAACAAGAAGGAGAGCAACGTGGAAAAACGGTACAAATTCTCGATCTGGTACATCCTCCTGGGGATCTGGGCCGTCCTCCTCATCCAGTCCTATCTCTCTTCTGCGATCGGGATCAAGACGATCCCCTACAGCGAGTTCCTGGATCTGCTGAAGCAGAACAAGGTCTCGGAGGTGGCGATCACCGCCAACCAGATCCAGGGCAAGATGGTCGCGAACGGCGGGGAGCAGATGTTCAAGACCGTGCGGGTGGATCCCGACATCTCCCAACTCCTGGAACAGCATGATGTGGTCTTCAAGGGACAGATAGAGTCCACCCTGCTTCGCGATCTCTTTTCATGGATCTTCCCCATCGTCCTCTTTGTGGGGATCTGGTACTTTCTCATGAAAAGGATGGCCGGGTCCCAGACGGGTTTCATGACACTCGGCAAGAACAAGGCCAAGATCTACATGGAGAACGAGGTCAAGGTGACCTTCGACGATGCGGCAGGGGTGGACGAGGCCAAGCAGGAGCTCGTGGAGGTGATCGATTTCCTCAAACAGCCTGAAAAGTTCACGCAGCTCGGCGGCAAGCTGCCGAAGGGCATCCTGCTGGTCGGCCCGCCCGGCACGGGCAAGACCCTCCTGGCCAAGGCGGTCGCCGGGGAAAGCCACGTGCCCTTTTTCAGCCTCAGCGGCTCCGAATTCGTGGAGATGTTTGTAGGTCTGGGTGCGGCGCGTGTCCGGGATCTCTTCGAACAGGCCAAGCAGAAGGCCCCCTGCATCATCTTCATCGACGAGCTGGACGCACTGGGGAAGGCACGGGGCATAGGGACCATGGGGGGACACGACGAGCGGGAACAGACCCTCAACCAGCTTCTCGTCGAGATGGACGGGTTCGATCCGAAGGTGGGCGTCATCCTCATGGCCGCCTCCAACAGGCCCGAGATCCTGGATCCCGCCCTGCTCAGACCCGGCCGTTTCGACCGCCATATCCTGGTGGATCGCCCGGACCGCAAAGGGCGTGAGGATATCCTCAAGGTCCATATGAGGAACATCAAGAGGACGGGCGATGTGGACGTGGAGAGGCTGGCCGGCATGACCCCCGGCATGGTGGGGGCCGATCTCGCCAACCTGGTCAACGAGGCAGCCCTCCTCGCGGTCCGAAGGAACAAGAACCAGGTGAGCATGGCCGAGTTCGAAGAGGCGGTGGAAAGGGTCATGGCCGGTCTCGAAAAGAAGAACCGGCTCATCAACCCGGAGGAGCGGAAGATCGTGGCCTACCACGAGCTCGGGCATGCGGTGGTCGCCCTTTCCCTCCCGGGCACGGACCCGGTCCAGAAGATCTCGATCATCCCCCGGGGCATCGCGGCCCTGGGGTACACGATGCAGGTCCCCACGGAAGACCGTTTTCTGATGAAGAAGACCGAACTCCTCAACAAGATCGCAACGCTGCTGGGAGGGCGCGCAGCGGAAGCGCTGATCTTCGGGGATGTCTCCACAGGCGCCCACAACGACATCTCCAAGGCGTCCGACATCGCCAGGAGCATGGTCACCGAGTACGGAATGAGCGGAAAGGTGGGGCAGGTCTATTTCTCCCGGGAGAAAAGGCCCCTCTTTCTCGACGTGACCATGGGCATGAGGAACGGAACCGAATACAGCGAGGCCACCGCCCAGTTGATCGATCAGGAAGTCAGGCAGATCATGGATGAGCAGTACACGGTGGCCTTCGAGATCCTCAAGAAAAATCGGGGAATACTGGAAAAAGCGGTCCACGTGCTTCTGGAAAAGGAGAAGATCCAAGGGGATGAGTTGAAGTCGCTCCTGGGGAGTGCGGATGGGGGTCCTCCGCTCTACGGGACGAACGCGGGGCCTCAGGTGACCCACTCGAATGGGGTGAAGTCTTCAAGTTAACCGATCCATGGTGGTCCTTCCGTGTTCGGGAACGCTCCCGGGCCAGACGTTCCGAACGTTGAGCACGGAACGCCGGCCTGGTCATTGGTGGCGCCGTATGAAGAAAAAATGGTGGGCCATCACCGAGGTGATGGAGGTTTACCAGGTGGATGAGGACTTTCTCCGGGCGTTGGAGGAGGAAGAGCTGCTTTGCCCCGTATACCGCAAGGATTCGCGATTCTTGTCCGGCAAGGACCTGGAGAACCTCCGCCTTGCCAAGATCCTGGTCGAGGAGATGGGCGTGAATCTGCCGGGTGTGGAGGTCATCCTTCGCATGAGGGAGACCATCTACCAGATGCGCTCCCAGTTCGATGATATCCTGGAGGACCTTGCAGCCCAGATCAGGGAGCAGATGAAAGGATAGCCCAGCGCTCTCCCGAACGGTCGATCCATAAGGCTTGCCCGCTTACCCTACCTTCCTTGTAGGTCAAAATACAGGATTGCCCCCATTTATCTTCCCCTGTCCCCGTAGTATTTGCTTCGGAGTCCCCCGACCCCCCGGCATAGGCGTCCGTAAAAGCATCTGGGTTTCGAGTTTCAAGGACAGATCACCGAGAATGAGAAAGCTTCCCCTCAAGGACATCGGAAGAATCAGTGCACCGTCGTGAGAGGCAGGAGATCAGGAATGAGCAGGCAGAAGATTCTGATCGTGGACGGCGGAGAGGAACAGTCCTTCATCGGGGGCGAGGTGCTTGAAAAGACCGGTGCTGTCGTCATCCGAAAAGGAACCTCTGAGGAGATCAGGGCCGCTGCCGGGAAACACGACCTCGCTGTTGCGGTTCTGGAGGTGCGGACGCCGGAGGCATCGGTCGCTGCGGCCGAGCTCTTGAGAAGCAGTCCCGAGTCGAGCCGTACTCCGATCGTTTTTGTATCGGCGGAATATTCGGACAGGTTCCACCAGTTCCGCGGATACGACGCAGGGCCTGTGGACTTTCTGCCCAAGCCATGCCCCCCGATGCTCCTATTGAGCAAGGTGGAGACCTTTCTTCAACTGGACCGGCAAAGAGCGGACCTCCTGGGACAGGTCGAGCTGGAAAGCACCAAGTGCTACTTCGAGGCGATACTCATGTCCATGGGCGATCCGGTCATCATTGTCTCCCCCGACGGCGTCATCAAGGATGTCAACAAGAGGACACTGTCCCTGCTCGGCTATGGGGATGCGGCCGAACTGCTGGGGGCGCCTGTCCACCGGTGGTTCGAACCGGCAGGCAATACGATCCATTTCCCGTCGGAGTTCCGTCTGCAGAACTATTCCCAGCTGGAGGACTTTCAAAATATCGAGGTGCACCTCAAGACCAGCGAAGATGGCCGCATCCCCGCCCTCCTGTCGGGCTCGGTCCTCAGGGACAACCATGGCAGGGCCATGGGGACGGTTCTCCTGGTCAGGGATATTTCCGAACGCAAACAGATGGAAGAACAACTCAACGCCTACATGCTTCGACTCGAACAGAGCAACCGGCAGCTGCAGGAGTTTGCCGCGGTGGCCTCCCATGACCTCCAGGAGCCGCTTCGGAAGATCAGGGCCTTTGGAGAGCTGCTGATATCGAAATACCGGAAAGTCCTGAACGACGAGGCAGTGGACTTTCTCGAACGCATGAGGAATGCGGCGGAGCGGATGCAGACCCTGATGGAAAGCCTCCTCACCTACTCGAGGATCACCACCAAGGCGGAGCCGTTTACCCAGGTCGACCTGAACCATGTCATGAAGAATGTACTGAACGACCTGGAGTGGCGCATTAAACAGACGGGCGCAGAGATCAAGGTGAAGGAGCTGGGGACCATCGAGGCCGAGCCGAACCAGATGCACCAGCTCTTCCAGAACCTCGTGGGAAACGCCCTGAAGTTCCACGGGGACAAGAGCCCGGTCGTGAAGGTCTACTGCAGACCCCGCATCGCCCATCCCAAAGCGAGGCAGGCCGCCGAGAGGGAGGTCTGCAGGATCTGCGTGGAAGACAACGGGATCGGCTTTGACGAAAAGTACCTCGATCGCCTCTTTGCGCCCTTCCAGCGGCTGCACGGCCGCCATGAGTACGAAGGAACCGGGATGGGTCTGGCCATCTGCAACAGGATCGTGGAGCGTCACGGCGGGAGCATCAAGGCATGGAGCACACCGGGGAAGGGCGCCACCTTCATGGTCACCCTTCCGCTGAAGCAAGGAGAGGAACCCCTCGGGCAGCCGACCGCAGGAAGCCAGCTGTCGCTTTATGCAGATCGAGTAGGCAGTAGGGAGTAGGAGCACGAATACCCCGGCTTCGCTGCGGGGGCCTCACTCCATGCTGCTTACAGCCTGATGCCCTTCCTCACATCCTCCGTGTAGGACCGCTCCATTTTCCTGGCGAGTTCCAGGATCTCTTTTTCTTTCGTCTTGGGGACCTTGACGACAAGCTTCACCAGGAGGTCTCCGTGCTTCTTGGTCTTGGGATTCAAGGCCCCTTTACCCCTCAGCTTCAAGACCTGCCCGCTCTGGCTGCCCGGCGGTATCTTCAGGTTCACAGCCCCATCCACCGTCGGGACCGTGATGGTCCCGCCGGCCATGGCCTCGGAGACGGTGACAGGCACTTCCATGAGAAGGTCATCCCCCTCACGCCTGAGGATGGGATGGGGCTGGATCCGGATAACCAGGTATAGATCCCCGGCCGGTGCGCCGTTCATCCCGGGTTCCCCCTTTCCTGCCACCCGCACCCTGGAGCCCTCCTTGACGCCCGGAGGAATCGTCACCCTGATTCTCTCCTTCCCCATCACCTGACCGCTTCCGCCGCATTGCGCGCACGGCTTGCCGGCCTGGCCGTGGCCGTTGCACGTGGGGCATGTCCTGGTGAATTGGACCGGACCCTGGGCGACATTCACGCGGCCCGAGCCCCCGCAGGTGGGGCACTTGGAAAGGCCGGACCCCGGGTCCGTTCCAGACCCTTTGCACAGAGAGCAGGGTACCGGCTTCTGCATGGCGATCTCCGTCTCAAACCCTCTCAACGCCGACAGGAGGTCGATGCTCATCTCGTAGTCGAGATCCCCTCCTTTTGCGGCCCGGGGGGCCCGGAAGGAGGACCCGGTCCCTCCGGATCCGAAGAGATCTCCGAAAATATCCTCATAGCTGTGATACCGGCCAAACGGCTGGCCGCCCGCACTGTACGCCTGTTCGCGGGCCCCTCCCCACCGCTGGTACTCCCTGGCCTTCTCGGGGTCGAAGCCGGCACGAAGCCCCTCTTCCCCGAATTCGTCATAGAGCTTCCTTTTCTCCCTGTCGCCGAGGGCATCGTAGGCAGCGGAGATCTCCTTGAACTTCTTCTCCGCCTCCTTGTTCCCGGGATTGAGATCGGGATGCCACTTTCGCGCCAGTTTCCGGTAGGCCTTCTTGATGGTCTCTTCGGAGGCATCCTTGGGAACCCCGAGTATCGTATAATAATCGGCTGCCATGATCACACTGCCCCTGATGTCATTCCGCCGGCCGGCCGGCCTGGGACCCTTTCGCTTACCGCGGATCTCAGAGAGTCCCGGATCTTCTTCAACATGTCGTTATAATGATAAGGCTTCGCGATGAAGGCCGCAGCCCCTGATCTCAGGGTTTCCCTGACCTTCTGGTCGTCTGAATACCCGCTTGCGATGATCACCTTCAACCCCGGTGACATGCCCAGCATCTCCTTGAGGCAACGGTAACCGCCCATTCCCGGCATGCTCAGGTCCAGGATGGCCAGCTCCACCCGGCCCCTTTCCACCCTCAGGATCTCGATCGCCCTTTCTCCGCTTTCGGCGAGGATGGGCACATACCCGAACCGGCCCAGAAGATCCCCCACCATCTCCAGCAGGAGCTTCTCATCGTCCACCACCAGGATCTTCTCACCGCTGCCGCACAGGTCTCCCGAATCAGGCCGGTAATCCGCTGCACCCGTCCCCGCATCCACGGCCAGCACCGGAAAGAAGATCTCGAACGTCGTCCCCCTTCCGAACGCACTCTCGAAGTCGATGTAACCCCCATGGTTCTTCACAATCCCATAGACCATGGCCAGCCCCAGGCCCGTCCCTTTTCCGATCCCCTTGGTGGTGAAGAAGGGCTCGAAGATGTGCTTCTGGAGCTCGGGTCTGATCCCCCGCCCTGTGTCGGAGACGCTCAGCTTCACGTGTTCCCCGGCCTTCGAACCAACATGGGTCCTGCAGTAGGGTTCGTCAAGCACCACATTGCCGGTTTTGAAGGTGATCTCTCCCCCCTCGTTCATGGCGTCCGCCGCATTGACCCCCAGGTTGATGATGATCTGCTCGAGCTGCAAAGGATCGGCGTTCACCACCTTGAGGTCCTGCGCCAGTTCCGTATGGATCCTGATCATCTTGGGTATGGTGCGCTCGAGCAGCTTGGCGACCTGGAGAACGGCATGGTTGAGGTCCACCGGCCTCAGCTCCGCCTCCACCTTTCGGCTGAAGATCAGGAGACGTTTGGTGAGTTCGCTCCCCTTGCGGGCCGCCCGCTCCATCGCCTGCAGTTTGGCATAGTCCGGATGGCTCGGGTTCGCCGACAACAGCAGGATCTGGACATACCCCGAGACGATCTGAAGGATGTTGTTGAAGTCATGGGAAATGCCTCCGGCCAGGGTACCGACCGCCTCCATCTTATGGGAGTGGAGCAGCTGCGACTCCATCCTCTTCTTTTCCGAGATATCGCGCAGCATGGTCAGGATCCCTGCCGGGGTCCCCTCCTCGTCCAGATACCGCGAGGCGGCGATGCTGACGTCGAGCACCCGTCCGTCCTTGGTGGTTCGTCTGGTCTCGAAATTCCTGCAGGGTTTTCCGCTCACCAGAAGGTCTCGGATGGCTGCGGCGGTGCTCTCCTTTTCGGACTCGGGGACAAAAGGGATGCGCTCGCCCTCGATCTCCTGAAGGGTCCAGCCGAACAGATCGGTGAAGGCGGGGCTGGCGTAGCGAGTCCTGCCTTCCAGGTCATAGATGACCACGGCGTCGGGGGAGGAGTTCAGGAGAGAGCGATAGACCTCTTGAGCCCTTTTCAGCTCCTTCTCCCGCTCCAGGGCCTCTCTCTCCAGGGTGCGGACCCGTTCATCCAGCTCTTCGTAGGTGGGTTTCACCGTCATGGGCGGACCTACTTGTCGTTTTGTAAAGAGTGGATCTGTCTCCTTTTATTACAGCGATGAGAAGTTGCCAAGAAGAAAAGCGGAGTAGGCCTCGGTCGCGACACGGGAGCCGCTGCGGAGACCGACGAACGTTGACACGGTGCAGGACGGTCGTATAGATTGGAAAAGAGCGTTGACACGATTGGAAGGGAGGGCAAGCCATGAAGATTCTGGTCGGCCTCGATGACTCGGAGAACGCCATGAGGGCCGTGGAGTTTGTCGCCGCAAACTTTACCCCGGAGCACGAGATCACGATCTTCAGCGTCTTTCTCGACACCGCCATGATCTGCGACTACTACAGCCCGGGACTCACCCCCTATTTCCTGACCGAACAGAAAGCCTTCTGTGAGATGGAGGACAGGAAGCGGGAGTCGCTCCGCACTGCCCAGGAAAAGGCAAGGGACCTCTTCTCACGTGCCGGCTTCCCGCCGCAGAAGATCACCGTCAAGATCCAGCCCAAGTCCAGAGGAGTGGCCAGGGACATCATCGAAGAGGCGGAAACCGGGTACCAGATCGTGGTCCTGGGTCGAAGGGGGCTCTCCGGCATCAGTGAGTTCCTCCTGGGAAGCGTGTCCCAGAAGGTCCTTCACGGCTGCAAAGAGGCGTCGATCCTTCTGGTCAGCTGACCCTAAAGCCGAAAGGATTTCTTCTCAAGCGGGGCCGTTTACGCTCGAGAAGACCAGCATCCGGTGTCAGTCAGCGCGGGCCTTGAAGGGAGGGGGGGTGTCACGCCGCCAGTTCCTCACGCCTGCAGATCTCGCCCCTGGCCGTGAGGACCACTTCTTCCATGGGAACCCGCTTCCCCGCTTCCTCCATCCCCCGCTGGACGATCTTCGGCAGGGCCGAGCAGCATGGGACTTCCATGTCCAGGACGAGAACGCTCCGGATGTCCGCACTGCTGAAGATCTCCCTGAACTTCTCGACATAGGATTTCACATCGTCGAACTTCGGGCAACCCATGAGCACGGTCCTGCCTCGCAGAAAGGATCGATGGAAATCCGGGCTGGCCACGGCCGCACAGTCTGCCGTGACGAGCAGATGGGACCCCTTGAGGAAGGGGGCCGTCGGAGGCACAAGCCGGATCTGGATGGGCCAGTGAGAGAGGGCCGATTCGGCCTCTCTCTGGATGATCCGATCCTCTCTGCCGCACGGAACAAAGCTCCGGATCTGCGAGGAAGGGCACCCGCACGCCATGGGCATCTCCTCGGCCTTCTCCTCCTTCCGGCTCGCCAGATGCTCATCCACCGCCTCCGCATCGAATTCCTCCGCAGGCCGCTCCTCGATGGAGAGGGCCCCCTTCGGACACTCGCCCAGACAGGCGCCCAATCCGTCGCAATATTTCTCCGCAACGATGGTCGCCTTCCCGTCCCGGACCTCGATGGCCCCTTCGGCACAGGAAGGTACGCATTGACCGCATCCGTCACAGCGTTCTTCATCGATTCTGACGATCTTTCGTTCGGTTTTCATATTCGATTTCTCCCTCATGCAGGCCTTACGGCCGCAGCCAAATCCCGCCACGAAGACACGAAGTCGCCAAGAAAATACTGCATACTTCTTTGTGTCTTAGTGCCTTGGTGGCGGATCTTCTTTCCTAATCTTCTCCCTTGTGCGGGAGAAAGAGCTCCCTCGCGATCTGGAGGCCGCTCCCGGTCAGGAACGCACCTTCCAACTCGGCCGAGATCTTCTCTTCCGGCAGCGGGTGATCCTTGAGTTCCTCTTCCAGTTTGACCAGCCTGTCGGCATCGTGCAGGCTCTTGAAATTGACGCTCTCCTCGTCCCCCGGACGATGGTGGTGGGAAAGGATGTCGCAGACCTCCGCGATCATCCCTTCACCCGCCCCGAGAGAGGAAAGGATCTCCCGGGCCGCCGGCGTCCCTTGCTCTTCCTGGAAACCGGCGGCGGCGCTCCGGGGTTTTCGCTCCGACTCCCTGGTGCCGATGTCCTGCAGGTATGCCGCGGAGAGGATGACCCCGAGGTTTCCGCCTTCCTGCCTGCCTATTCGCTCGGCATACCGCGCCACACGGGTGGCATGCCCGATCTTTTTGAAGTCGTTCCTGTAACGGCGTTTCATCTCCACCGCCACCCGGTCCTTGAGGAGGTCCTGCTTCTGCGCGATGAGCTCCGGGGGGAGGTTGCCGATACACTGCTCCGCGTACTGGCAGTAAGAGGCGCAACCGAAATCGATGGCCGGATTCAGGAACCGGTGCCCGCAATTCTTGCAGCGCCTCGTGGTGTCGTCCTTGAAGAACTCCACCTCTGAACTGCACTTGGGGCACCTGGCCTCGAAGATGGCCCCCGGCTTCCAGTATCGGCTGTCTTGTCCCGGGCATTTCATAAGAGACTCCATGGAAGGTCGATCCTCGGTCATTTCCTTCGGACCGTTGGATGATCGTGATTCCGTTGGCCGCGGGTAGATTGGTCGTCGTTGTCCCCTCCAACCATCCACCCGCCACTCACAACCCCACACTACCCCAGAATCGCCTGCATGTCCTGCTCCGGCGTGGTGATCGGCATGATGTTGAAGTTCTTGACCAGCACGTCCAGTACGTTGGGTGTGATGAATGCAGGCAGACTCGGCCCCAGCCGGATGTTCTTGATCCCGAGGTGAAGGAGCGTCAGCAGGATCGCGACCGCCTTCTGCTCATACCAGGAAAGCACCATGGAGAGGGGCAGTTCGTTCACGCCCACATTGAACGCCTTGGAAAGCGCAACGGCGATCTGTATGGCCGAGTACGCGTCATTGCACTGGCCGATGTCCAGGAGCCTCGGGATCCCGCCGATATTGCCGAACTCCTTGTCGAAGAACCGGAACTTGCCGCAAGCGAGCGTCAGGATGACGCAGTCCTTGGGGACCAGCTCGGTGAAACGGGTATAATAATCCCGCCCGGGCTTTGCACCGTCGCACCCGGCGACCAGGAAGAAGTGCCTGATCGCCCCGCTCTTCACGGCATCGATCACCTGGCCGGCAACCCCCATCACCGCGTTCCGACCGAAACCGCACATGACGCTCCGGCCGTTCACGTCCTTCTCAAATCCCGGGAGCGCCAGGGCCTTTTCAATCACGGGCGTAAAATCCTTGTCGGCGATATGAACCACCCCTGGCCACCCCACCAGCCCTGTCGTGAAGATGTTTCCCTTGTAGGATTCCTGCGGTCTCTGGATGCAGTTGGTGGTCATCAGGATGGCGCCCGGGAAGCTCGCGAACTCCTTGGCCTGGTTCTGCCATGCGGTGCCATAGTGGCCGTAGAAATGCGGATACTTCTTCTTCAATCCCGGATAGGCGTGCGTCGGCAGCATTTCCCCGTGGGTGTACACATGGATGCCTTTTCCGGCGCTCTGCTTCAGGATCTCTTCCATGTCCTTCAGGTCATGACCCGAGACCAGAATGGCCTTCCCCTTCTTTGCGCCGAGAGGCACCTGGGTCGGCTCCGGATGGCCGTAGGTGCTGGTGTTTGCCGCATCCAGCAGCTCCATGGTCCGGAGGTTGATCTCGCCGCACTTGAGAAGCAACCCCACGTAATCGTTTACGCCGAGATCCTTGTTCAGGGTTGCCGCAAGCCCTTCCTGGACAAAGGCATATACCCGATCGTCCTCCTGGCCCAGGATCCTGGCATGGTCGGCATAAGCGGCGACGCCCTTGATCCCGAAAAGGAGCGTGTGCTGAAGCCCCATGATATCCGCATCGATGGTGGTATCGGACTTGATCCCTACCGCCTCCCCCTGCTTCACCATCGCATCGGTGGTGCCTTCGGGCCTGAAGGCGGCCGGGCCGCTCGGGAAATCGGTCTTTCCGCCGGCGGCCTTGACTTTGCCTTTCAGCCGTTCGCGGAGTTCAACGGTCCGGTTGATCATGGAGGGAAATCTTTCCGGGTCGAAATCCACGTTGGTCAGTGTGGAAAATGCGGCCTCCATGGTAAAGGCATTCACTTCCCGGTCATTGACCCCCACCTTTCGCCCCTCCACCGCAACCAGGGAAAGCCCCTTCAACGCGTAGATGAGGAGATCCTGCAGTGCCGCCACATCGGGCGGCTTCCCGCACACGCCGATCTTGGTGCATCCCGTTCCCTTGGCCGTCTGTTCACATTGGTAGCAAAACATGTTGTCCCTCCTTCATTCGTTTGGATATCGATCCTGCGGTTGCCTCTCGTTCCCTCTTGCACGAATCATAACCATGAAGGGTGTCGCTCGCCTTGACCTAAGTCAACCGCTTCCATTTTTCCAAAGAAAAAAATGGATTCCCCTTTACATTCTTCTGTCATTTCGAGCGCAGCGAGAAATCCGACCGGCCCGGAGTCGCCAGTCCAGCCGGTAGGCCGAACGGCCGGGGGTCCACGCCTCTACATCTTGGCTTTGGACAACCTGAGACTGTTCAACACCACGGTGATGCTGCTCATGGCCATGGCAAAGGCCGCCAGGATCGGGTGAAGCTCTCTCAAGAAGTGCGGGAGGAACGCAAAAGGGTAGAGCACCCCTGCAGAAACAGGGATGAGGATGACGTTGTAGAAAAAGGCCCAGAAGAGATTCTGTTTGATGGTTCTCATGGTTTCCCGGCTGAGGCGGATCGCCCTGGGCACGCCTGCAAGGCTGCCGCTGGCCAGGACCACATCGCCGGTCTCGATGGCCACGTCCGTCCCCGTGCCGATGGCAAACCCCACATCCGCCTGGGCAAGGGCCGGGGCGTCATTGATGCCGTCTCCGACCATCCCTACCCTTCTCCCCTCCTGCTGCAGCTCTTTGATCTTTTGGGCCTTCTGTTCAGGCCGCACATCGGGGATCACCTCGTCGATGGACATCTGGGAGGCAATGGTCCTTGCCGTCTGCGCATTGTCGCCTGTGAGCATGACCACCCTGAGGGATTCTCCATGCAGGCTCCGGATCGCGGTCTCCGACTCCGGCTTGATGGGATCGGATACGGCAATGGCGCCTTGCGGCCTTCCGTCTATGGCGGCGACCATCACCGTCTTGCCCATGTCCTGCATGGCCTGGATCTGCGGCCTCAATCCATCCATGGAAATCCCGAGGTCCTCGATCCACCCCGGTCTCCCCACGCTCACCTCCCGTCCTTGCACCACCGCCTGGACGCCCATACCTCTCACGGCCTTGAAGGAAACCGGGGGCGCGAGAACGAGCCTTCTTGCTTCCGCCTCCCTCACGACCGCCCTGCCGATGGGGTGTTCGGAGCCGCTCTCCGCAGAACCGGCCAGCCTGAGGAACTCATCCTCACCCAGACGCGACCCGAAGAGGTGAACGTCGGTCACGGCCGGCTTCCCCTGCGTAATCGTGCCGGTCTTGTCGAGAACGATGGTGTCGATCCGGGTGGCCGTTTCCAGGGCCTGGCTGTTCTTGAACAGCACGCCCTTCTCCGCCCCCTTGCCGGTTCCGGCCATGATCGCGGTCGGCGTGGCGAGCCCCAGGGCGCAGGGGCACGCGATGACCAGGACCGCCACCATGCGGATCATCGCCGGGACAAAGTCCCCCCCCACGACCCACCACAGGATAAAGGTGAACAACGCGATACCGATCACCCCCGGTACGAACACGGCCGCCACCCGATCGGCGAGCCCCTGGATGGGGGCCTTGCTTCCCTGGGCGTCCTGCACCATCCGGATGATCCGCGCGAGGGCCGTGTCCTTCCCGACCTTCCTGGCCTGAAACCGAATGAACCCCTCGCCGTTGATCGTGCCGGCGGCAACGCCGTCGCCCTCTCGTTTGTCCACGGGGATGGGTTCTCCGGTGAGCATGGACTCGTCGATGCTCGACTCGCCGCGCAGGATCACGCCGTCCACGGGGATCGCCTCACCGGGCCTGACGACGACCTCGTCTCCCACGTTCACCCTCGACAGGGGGACCACCCTCTCCTGCCCCTCCACCAGGATGGTGGCGGTCTTGGGCCGAAGCGCCATCAGCTTCCGGATGGCCCTTCCCGTGCGGCCCTTGGTACGGGACTCCAGCATCTTGCCCATCTTGATGAGGGTGATGATCACGGCCGAGGTCTCGAAGTACACATGCTGTCCCAAAGTCGGCTGGAGCAGCACGAGCAGGGAATAGAAGTAGGCCACGGAAGAACCCATGGCCACCAGCACGTCCATGTTCGCGCTGCCGTTCCTGAGGCTCTTCCACCCGCCTGTGTAAAAGTCCCATCCCGTATAGAACTGGACCGGCGTGGCCAGCGCCAGGAAGAGCCAGTTGACCCAGGCGGCATGGCTCCACCCTCCCACCAGCCCGAAATCCCTCCCCATGCTCAGGAGAAAAAGGGGGAGCGTGAACAGGACCCCTGCCGCGAACTTCCGGGTCTGGCTCCGGATCTCGGCGTTGCGTGCCATGAGCTCCGCATCTTCCGTCTCCAGAAGATCGTCCGGGACGACGGCCCCGTATCCGGCCTTTTCAATGGCTGCGGCGATCTCCTCCAGGGTGACCAATCCCGGGACATACTCCACGTGGGCCTTTTCGGTTGCGAAATTGACCGAGGCCTTCTGCACACCCGGGACCTTCCTGTTCAACGTCCTTTCGACCGCCGCAGCACAGTTCGTGCACGTCATTCCGGTAACGGGGATGTCCACGGACGCACTCGCGACCCCGTACCCCGAGTCCCGGATCTTCTGGATGATGGTCTGAAGCTGAACCTGATCCGGATCAAAGGAGACGCCGGCCTCCTCGGTGCCGAAGTTCACATTCACGCCCTGCACGCCCTGGACCTTCTTGAGGCTCCGCTCTATGCTCATGGCGCAGTTGGCGCAGGTCATCCCGGTGACCGGGATCTGGATGTTCCTGGGTTCAGCCATAGACGGTGTTCCTGATGTTTCTTCTCTTCGTGGTCTTGAGTACTTCGTGTAAAGGAAGGTCCCTCATGTTTGCCGCGCAGGAGACGTATGGAGATCGTAGGATGGGTGAAGCGAAGCGAAACCCATCCGTGCGGGGATCCGAGATCAACCCCAATGATCGGGTTTCGCTCTCCGCTCCACGCATCCGACAGGGTTCAAAAGCACCCCCCCCCGGGGGATGGGGCCGCCCGCCCCTTAGCCGGCCGCCGGGTAATTCATCTCCTTCAGGGCCGTCTTGATCTTGTCGACGGTAGCCGGCGCATCCCAGGAGACCGTGATCTCCTTCTTCCCGGGATCCCCCTCCACGCTCTTTACCCCGTCCAGGTCGGACAGCTCCCTCTTGATACTCATGACGCAGTGGCCGCAACTGATGTTGGGGATCGAGAATTTCCTGCTTTCCATGTTCCGTGACCTCCTTCGATGTACTTCAATGTACAGTTTTTATGGTAAGGTTGAAATGGGGACTGTCAAGGAAAGGCCGCCCCGAGATGCGGGAGGGAGGGAAAGGGTACCTTGGGCAAATGAAAGACGAAGATCGAAGGGGTTCGCCATGGGGCCGCCCGATGGGCTACCCTTCTGAACAGCGACGACCCTGAACTCTTGATCCTGCTTGAGTTCCGGATCCCGCGAAAAACCGGCGCCCGGCCTGCTTCTGTTTTCAGGACGGGCGCACTTGCTCTCTTTTCAAGTCCACGCAACCGTGTTCAGTTCCAGCACCCCCCCGCACCGTAGCCGCCGCCCATCCTGCCGTAGCCACCCCCGGGGCAGGGTCCTCCGAAGCCGCCGCGTCCGGAGCCTCGGCCGTAGCCGCGACCGTAGCCTCCTCCGAAACCCGCGTTCGGATCGATCTTCCTCTCTTCCAGGTTCAGGGCCAGTCTTTCCTGGGCCATCTTCCCCTGCAGATCGCTCAGTTCCTTGCGGAGGGTCCGGGCCTTCTCAGGGTCAGGGTTGGGGGAGTTCAAGAGGGTCTGAAGCTCGCCCCTCTTTGCCCAGATCTGATTCCGGAGCTGGGCAGTGCTTTCATAGAAGTTCCTCTCCAGCTCCGCCAGTTTGTTGCGCTGTTCGTCCGTCAGATTGGCCCCCGATGGGCCGTAGCCGTAACCGGGACAGTTGTAGCCCGGGCCGCCGCCCCATCTCCCGCCGTAGCCGCCGCCCCAACCCGGCCCCCTTGCAAAGGCCGGAATCGCCAGGGCGGCAATCAAGAGTGCAATCCCTCCCAGTGTAAGCATCTTCTTCATGTCCATTCTCCTTTCTTGTATGCCTGGTTTTTGCATGTTCAGAGTAGCAAACCCTGTGCCGCTCGGGGCCGCTACCCGTAAGCAGATGATCGAACTGGATATAAATCCAAGAACCGCAAGAGCGCTCCACCGCGACCTTACATGGGTGGATACAAATTACCCTCGCGAGTGGGAAAATTGAGTAAAAAGTAAACAACTTCTGATTGCAATTTTTCGATTTTGATGGCAGGCTTCGAAAAACCATGAACAAAGGAAGAAGATACTGGCTGGCGGTCCCCCCCTGGATCATCCTGGGCGCGGTCATGGTCCTCGTGCCCATCTTCTTTTTCTGGACCCTCCAGAACATCCGGAAGGAGAGGGAGACGATGAGTCTCCTCCTCGTTGAGAAAGGGGCCGCCCTCATCCGCGCCTTTGAAGCGGGTACGCGGACAGGGATGATGGGGATGATGGGGGGGAGGGGAGGCGGTTTCCAACTGCAGCGGCTCCTCATGGAGACGGCTCAGCAGCAGGATATCGTCCACCTGCTGGTGACCGATACCGAGGGAAACATCCTCGCCCACAGCGACCCCCAGGAGATCGGCGGCGCCTACGGCCGGGACCTGGACCTGGAGGGGCTTTCACGCGTGGAGAAGCCGCAGTGGCGCCGAATACGAACCCCTGAGGGAGAGGAGTCCTTCGAGGTCTTTCGGAGGTTCAATCCCGTCCTGCCGGCTCACCGAAGGGGACGGCCCGGCAGGATCTCTCCAGGCATGGGGCCGTTCGAGGGCCAGCAGCAGTGGGCGCAGGAAAACAAGATGGTGATCTTCGTAGGCCTGGACATGAGCGCCGTCCAAGAGGCGGGGCGCAGGGACGTAAGGCAGAGGGTCCTCACCGCGGCCGTTCTCCTCCTGATCGGGTTTACGGGGATCTTCCTGCTCTTCCTGGCCCAGGCCTACCGGGCCGCCAGGACATCCCTGACCAGGATCAAGGCCTTTTCCGAGAACGTCGTTGAAAGCATGCCCATCGGCCTGGTGGCCCTGGACAGCGACGGGAGTGTCCTGTCCATGAACGACGCTGCCCAGTCCATCCTCGGCATCGATTCCCGAAGGGTGGTCGGCAGGCAGGGTTTCGAAGCGCTCCCTCCTCCGCTCTGGGAGCTGCTGGAGAACCCAGGCGGCCGCAAGGTGCGGGTCTTGGACCAGGAGATCGAATGCACCCTGCGCGGGGGGAGGGTCCTTCCCCTGGAGGTGAGCGTTTCCGTGCTGGAAGGGGAGGGAGCAGACTTCCTCGGGCATATCATCCTCTTCCGAGACCTCACGGAGGTGCGAAGCCTGAAAAGGGAGGTCGAGACCGGAAGGCGGCTGGCCTCTCTGGGCAGACTGGCTGCGGGGGTTGCCCATGAGATCCGCAATCCCCTCAGCTCCATCAAGGGGTTTGCGACATACTTCAAGGAGAAGTACCGGGACAGGCCTGAAGACAGGGAAACGGCCGAGATCATGGTGCAGGAGGTGGAACGGCTGAACAGGGTCATCAGCCAGCTCCTGGAATTCGCGCGCCCCACGAGCGTCCACAAGAAGCCCTCCTCTGTGCAGGCATTGATCCAGCACTCCCTTCATATGATTCGCCGTCAGGCAACCGACAAGAACATCCAGGTCGTCTCCCGTCTCCCGGAGGAGATCCCGGAGATCCAGGCGGACCCTGACAAGGTCAACCAGGTCCTGCTCAACCTGTACCTGAACAGTCTGGAGGCCATGGGCAGCGGGGGAACACTCCTGGTCGACCTGCGCAAGGCCGCCGGCCGGGACGGGGTTGAGATCTCCGTGAGCGATACGGGTACGGGCATAAAGAGAGAAGACCTTGCACAGATCTTCGATCCCTATTTCACGACCCGCTCCTCCGGGACCGGGCTGGGCCTCGCGATCGTCCATAACATCATGGAGGCCCACCAGGGAGAGATCCGGGTGGAAAGCGAGCCGGGAAAAGGGACAAAGGTCACGCTGTATTTTCCGGACCAGAGGGACCCATGAGGCAAAACAACTCCATTCTTGTCGTGGATGACGATCGGACCCACCGGACCATGCTCCGCACGCTCCTGAACGGATGGGGGTACACCATTGCGGAAGCGGATGACGGATCCACGGCAATCGAGAAGGTGCACCAGGGGGCATTCGACCTGATCCTGATGGACATCCGCATGATCAAGGTCTCGGGTCTCCAGGCGCTCATCGAAATCAAGAATTACAACCCGGCCATTCCCGTGGTCATCATGACCGCCTATGCGTCCGTGGAGACGGCGCTGGAGGCGTTGAAGAACGGCGCCTACGATTACCTGACCAAGCCCCTCGATTTCGACGAACTGCGCCTGACCATGGAACGTGCGATGGATCACACCCGGCTGAGGGAAGAGAACCGCCGGTTGAAGGAGAGCATCGGCGCCCGCTTCGACCGGAGGAACATCATCGGGAGGAGTCCGGCCATGGTGCGGCTCCTCGAAACCGTCGCGCAGGTGGCCCCGTCGGAAGCAACCGTCCTGGTCACGGGGGAATCGGGCACCGGCAAGGAAATGGTTGCCGGGGCCATCCATTTCAACAGCCCCAGAAGGGACGGCCCCTTCATCAAGATCAACTGCGCCGCCATCACGGAGACCCTCCTGGAGTCCGAGCTCTTCGGCCACGAGAAGGGTGCATTTACCGGAGCCTACCGGAGGAAGGAGGGCCGCTTCGCGCAGGCCGACGGGGGAACGCTCTTCCTCGACGAGATCAGTGAGATGTCCCTGGGCATGCAGGTGAAACTGCTCCGCGTCCTGCAGGAGAGGGAGATCACCCGGGTCGGTGGGGAAGAGGCCATCCAGGTGGACGTCCGGATCCTGGCCGCCACCAACAAAGACCTGCTGCTCCTTGCCCGGAAGGGGCAGTTCAGGGAGGATCTCTTCTATCGCCTGAACGTGGTGGCCCTCACCCTGCCGCCTCTCCGGGAGAGGAGGGAAGATATCCCGCTCCTTGCGCAGCAGTTCCTGCAGCTCTTTACGGAAAAGAACAACAAGGCCATCAGGGGTTTCACGCCGCAGGCGATGGACCGCCTCGTTCGTTATGCGTGGCCGGGCAATGTAAGGGAACTGATGAACGCCGTCGAGCGCGCCGTGGTCCTCTCCAGGTCCGAGTACCTGGGGGAAGAGGAACTGCCCCTGGTCCCCCTGGAACCACGGGACAAAGAGAGCCCGTCCGACGGGATTCCCGACCATCTGCCCCTCGACGCGGTCGAGAAGGCGGCGATCCTAAAGGTCCTGGATTCGAGCAAGGGCAACAAGAGCGAGGCCGCTCGCCGCCTCGGCATCACGAGAAAGACCCTCCTGAAGAAACTGAGGGCCTATGGGATGGCGTAGTCGTAGGGTCCGAGATCTCCTGCAGTTGCGATCAGGGCACCGATGAGGGTGTCAGGACGATTCGGCCTGCGTCAGGATCTTCACCCCACATTTGGTCCTTGACCGGCATGTCCCTGGAAGGTAGAAAAAATCCCGCAACCCCATCCCCGGCGGGCTGCCGCCGGTATGCAGGGGTCCTTTCATGAAAGCGAAACAGGAATGAGAAAGCGAACCAAGTCCCCGTTGAATGAGAAGATCAGGGTCTGCGTCGACGAGGAATTGACCGACCTGATCCCGGGCTTTCTCGAAAACCGCAGGAAGGACGTCCTGGCCCTTCGTTCGGCCCTGAAAGAACGGGATTATGAGTCCATACGGAGCCTGGGCCATTCCATGCGAGGGGCCGGAGGGGGGTACGGGTTCGATTTCGTCACGGAGATCGGCGAGGCCATTGAGTCCGCCGCCTCGCAGAGGAACCGCAAGAGTCTCGTCCGCCACATCGACGCCCTGGCCCGATTCCTCGAACAGGTGGAGGTGGTCTATGGCCCTGGATAGGACTCCCCTCATTGTCAGTATCGACGATGACCGGGACCTGTTGAATCTGGTGAAGAGGATACTCGGTTCGGCAGGGTACCGCGTCGTCGCCCATGACGACGGCAGGGAGGGGATCAAGGCCGTCCGGGAATTCAAGCCCAATCTGGTCCTGCTGGATATCAAGATGAAAGGGATGGACGGATATGAGATCTGCTCCCATCTCCAGAAGGACAGGTCCACAGCCTATATCCCGGTCATATTCGTCACGGCCCTCGATGCGGAGCACAACAAGTCGAGGGCCCTGGCCCTGGGCGGGGTGGATTACCTTGTCAAGCCCTTCAAGAAAGAGGTCCTCCTGCAGAAGGTTCGCAGGCATCTCAAGACCGGGGAGCTGTGGAGGAGCATACACGATCAGAAGATCTCCTGGTACGAACGGATTCAACCGGGCCACTTCCTCAAGTTCAAGGAATACCTCTTTGCGCGGTTGAAGCTCACCAACGTCGAGAAGTACTCCCTCTCCGACGCACCCGCCACCAAGCTCTACACCATGGCTTCGGCCGCCGGAGTCCACGGGGGGGCCGTGGCCCAGTGTATCGCCGACTTCCTGAACCTGGATTACACCGATTCCATCAAGCCGGAGGATGTCGTCCTCGGGGTTCTCCCCACCCCCTTCTGCAGATCGAACCACGTCCTGATCACCAGGGGCGATTCGGAAAAAAATTCGTTCATCCTCAGCAATCCCTTCAACTGGGATTGCATGGAGCATCTCAAGAGGTTTGCCGGACTCAAGGAGAACTCGAAGATCGTCGTCGCCGAACCGGGGGTGATCGAATCGCTGCTGCAGGTGCAGGCTTCCAGACTCGGTAAGGAGGTCCCGGAAGATCCCAGGGAGGAGTACCAAATCGAGGAGATGGAGAGCCAGGTCGCAGAGACCCCGGTGGTCGAGACTGCGGCCACTCTCCCAGAGGCCGAGGTCAAGAAGAACCCGATCATCTACATCGCCAATGCCATCCTCAACAAGGCGGCCGAAGAGAACGCGAGCGATATTCACATCCTTCCCAAGGAGACGCATACGGAGATCCGCTTCAGGGTCGACGGCGATCTGAGGGAATTCTACCGTTTGAAGAAGAGCACCGGGACCAAGCTGGTGTCCCGTTTCAAGGTGCTCGGCGATGTGGACATCGCGGAGCGGAGAAAGCCCCAGGACGGCGGATTCAAGGCCGTCATCGACGACAAGACCTACAACTTCCGGATCTCCACCTCCTTCACCCCTTCGGGGGAGAGCCTCATCATCCGGCTCCTGCAGCCCTATGCCAAGCCCAAGGACCTGACGGAACTCGGGATGTCCGGGAGACAGGCCGATACCATGCTGGCCCTGGCCGGGAGAAACGAGGGGCTGATCCTGGTGGTCGGCCCTACGGGATCCGGAAAGACCACCACCATCTACAGCCTGCTCCACAACATCGATTGCGTGAAGCGGAGCCTGCTCTCGGTCGAAGATCCGGTGGAATACCGGATCCCCTTTGCAAACCAGCAGCAGGTCAACGAGCGGACCGGGGTCACCTTCGAGAGTCTCCTCCGCTCGGCGGTGCGCCAGGACCCCGATGTCCTCTTCATGGGAGAGGTCCGGGACGCCTACACGGCGAAGATGGCGCTGGACTTCGCCAGCACCGGCCATCTCACCATCACCACCATGCACACGTCCAATGCGACCACGGCGGTGTTTCGTCTCGAGAGGCTGGGCATCGACCGAAGGGCCATGGCGGATACCATCCTCGCCGTGGTCGCGCAGCGTTTGCTGAAGAAGCTCTGCCCCCATTGCCGAAGGGTCGAGCCCATCTCCGAAAAGGAGAGAGAGATCTTTTCGACGTTCACGGACCGCGTCCCTTCCGAAGTGGCCCACCCCGTCGGGTGTAACGAGTGCCATCACACGGGATACCGCGGCCGTGAGGGTGTCTACGAGGTCCTCACCTTCGATGCCGAGATCTCGGAGATGGTCCGGGTCGGAAGCTCCATCATGGAAATCCGCTCTTTTGCCCAGAGGCGGGGGGAGTTCCTGAAAAGCAACCATGCGGTGGAAAAGGTCAGGAAATTCATCTTCGCCCCCAAGGACGTGTACGAGAACGTCTTTGCGGAAGAGGTCAAGCTGGAGAAGCCCCCGTCCCAGTCCGCTCCGGGGAAGCCCATCGCACCTCAACCCTCCTCGCCGTCCGTCCTGGTCGCCGATGACAACGAGGATACGAGGAAACTGATCGGCCGCATCTTGGAGAAGAACGGCTACCGGGTTACACTGAAGGCGGACGGGGTCGACGCGCTCCTGGACCTCGGCAAAGACAAGTACGACCTGGTGCTCTCCGACATCAACATGCCCAACCTGGATGGATTCCACCTCCTGGAGATCATGAACCAGAAGGGCATCCAGACGCCGGTGATCTTTCTGACCGCCAGGAACGCCGTCGAGGACGAGAAAAAGGGGCTGGTCCTCGGCGCCATGGACTACATCAAGAAGCCCGTACAGCGGGAGATCCTGCTGCTGAGGGTGAAGTCGGTCATTCAGAGGACCAGGAGCGATTGCTGAGCTTCGAACGATGGATCCATCCAAGACCAAACCGCTGAAGATCCTCCTTGTGGAAGACAACCACGAGAACCGGATCCTGTTCTGTCTGTTTTTGAAGCCCACCCCCCATCAGATCGACACTGCGGAAAACGGAAAGACCGGGATCGAAAGGTTCCAGGCGGGCGACTACGACCTGGTTTTCATGGACATGGAGATGCCGCTGATGAACGGGTCCGACGCGACCAGGCGGATCCGAAAGTGGGAGAAGGAGCAGAACCGCAAGCCCGTTCCGATCATCGCCCTGACCGCCCATGCCCTGAAGGCCATTGAAAAGGAGACCCTTGAGGCCGGGTACACGGACCACCTCACAAAGCCGTTCTGGAAGGAAGGGCTCTTCAAGGTGATCGAGAAGTATTCCACCCTTTAGACCAGGGGCAGGATGAACCGGAAAACCGAGCCCCTACCCTTCCCTTCACTCTCAGCCCAGATCTCGCCTCCATGCAGCTCCACGAGTCTCTTGGTCAGCGACAGACCGAGCCCGGTCCCCTGGTACCTGCGGCTTGCCGATCCGTCCACCTGTTCGAAGGGATGAAAGATGCGATGGATGTCCTGGGGATCGATTCCGATCCCGTTATCGGCGACCGAGATCTGCAGGAAGGAGTAAGGGGTGTGCGGGTCCAGCATCTCGAGCTGGTGATAAACGGTCCTGCCCCATCCGTTCCGGTCCTTTTCGGTCGACCGGCTCAGGGTGTCCGCCGAGAGCAGAACCCTCCCGCCGTCCGGGGTGAATTTGACCGCGTTGGAGAGCAGGTTGTACATGATCTGCTTGAGCTTGCGTTCATCGGCCCTGACCTTGGCGCATTCAGGACCCACTTCCAGATCGACCCGGATCCGATGCTTCATGGCCCTCTCTTTCACCATGAGCATGCAATTCTCGAGAAAGGGGGCGATCTCGATGTCATCGAGGGCCATGTCCATCTTTCCCGACTCGACCTTCGACAGATCGAGCACGTCGTTGATCAGGGAAAGCAGGTGGTTGCCGCTCTGGAGCACATCGTTGAGGTACTCCACCTGGGTCCGATTCACCCTTCCGAACTTCTCGTCCAGGATCAATTGTGTGAACCCGATGATGTGGTTCAGGGGGGTCCTGAGCTCATGGCTCATGTTGGCCAGAAACTCGCTCTTGGCGCGGCTGGCCGCCTCCATCCTCTGGAGATCCAGATCCTGCTGGACGGCTGCACCGAAGATATCGGCTGCCGCCTTCAACGCATCCACCTCCCTGCCCTGCCATCTCCGGAGCACCTTGCAGTCGTCGAATCCGATAAAGCCCCACCACTGATTTCCGACGAAGACCGGGACCACCAGGATGGACTGGATGTCCTGACGCGCCAGGATGTCCTGCTGGCCGGGAGGAAACCCCTTCACGTGGCCGACCACCATCTCTCCCCTGGAGAGGCTCTCCTCCCAGGAGGCGAAACCCCGGCGCCTGTAAAAGAAACGCTGGAGCTCCGGGTTTTCGAGCTGGGGAACGATCCCCGGGGCGACCCACTCGAAGACCTGGCTGGTGTGTATGGCGCCGTCCTCTTCCACGCCGTTGCGGAACACATAGACGCGGCTGACGCCGGTCGCCTCGCCCAGGCGTCCAAGCACCTTCTGCATCACCCCTTCGAAAAACCGCGTCCTCAGGAATTGCTCGGCAGCGAAGCTCACGGCCTCCAGGATGGCATCGCGGCGCAGCAGGGCTTCCTCGGTCTCCTTCTGCCTGGAGATGAGCGCGGACAACGCCTCCGCTTCCCTCAGGCGGCTGTCGGCGGCCTCCTTGGAGATTCGCTTGTAGTACTCGACCGCCTGAAGGGCCTCCGCCAGAAGCCTCTCCAGCTCTTCTCTCGTGCGCTCAGTCATCCAACCACTTTCCGCGTGGGACGTTGAGAGACAAGATGCGGCACAGGGGCCGCCCCCCAGCCCTGCCCCACGGAGCCGAAGCGTCAGCTTTCCGCAAGGATCAGCAACACTCCCGTCCAGTCCAGCCCCCTGCTTTGCCCGAGGAAGGGAGCGATCTCGACTCCCGAGTAGAACCCGAGCAGGGGGACGCGGCCCTCCCTGAATACCTTCTGCACCTCTGCCGCCTCTTCCGTGAGCGTCTCCGACATGTCCGCCGTCCTTCCCGCGCAATCGATGTACAAACCGAATGCGGGTCTTCGGCCGTCCGCCCGGATGAGGTTGAAAAGATCGAGGGTGTTCTTCCTTGCCGAATCGATGATCTTGTCCGAATCCCTCAGCATGAACTGGACCTCCATCCCCTCATGGAGGTCCGGCTCGAAGAGGACGATGCCGTCCTTGGAGGGCAGGACACCGGCAATCAGCCTGTTCACGTAGTCGGCTTCTCTGAACTGCCCGTACCTTTCGCCATGGTTGATCCCGAGAGAAAGGCGCCTCACGGGGATCTGACTCTGCCAGGAGGGGTTGCCGTAGATCTGATCGATGACCTGGACGATCGGCTTCCCATCCAGTTCGAAGACCACGGGACCTTTCATCCTGGTGATCGTGTGGTAGATCCCGTCCTTGGGAGTGCAGCCGTGGATGGTTCGAAAATAGGGCTCGAAGCCTCCTGAAAGGAGAACGCCGACCGCGCTCTGATCCGCCACGTGGTCTCCGCAGAACTGCTTGGTCGGTCTGAACTGGTAGTCTCCGACCACCCCTGCCCCGATGATGGGTACGGCGCTCTTCATGGCGGACTCGACCCCCTTGATGAGGGGCGGGGAGGCATTCATCACGGGGGGCGTGGTCTCCGTCGGCGAGACCTTCACGGAGTCATAGAAGAGGAGAAAGAGCTTTTCCTGGCCTCCTCCCCTGAGCCGGCCCGCCAGCTTCTTCCCTGTCTCGTACTCATCCCGGTCCAGACCCCCGGCGACCGCGACCTTGTGCCGAAGGGAATCGGACTGCAAAACCGCCACACCCGAAGGGTATCCTTGATAGGAAAGCTCTTCGGCCGTGATGATCCCGATGGCCGATCCCCCGATCACCGGGGCCCGCTCCCCCAGGACAGAGCGCAGCCCGCGGTAGAATTCCTGGTGATCCAGCATCCCCGCGCAAAAGGCGAGCGCGAGGCCGGGCTCGTCAATGCGGCCTTGCTCCACCGCCTTCTGAGCCGCACTGCGGCCGGAGCGGAAGGCATCCTGGTGGTTATGGTATCCGATCCCGATTCTCATCTCCATACGCTCCTCACTCCTACCGAGAGGTTCCTTTTGATCCGTCGCATCTTCCTGCCCCTGAGACAGTGCAAATTCCAGGCCAGGCTCTTTGGCAAGATCGCGCCCATGCAGCCGGACGGGCTTTTCCACCGGGGCCGAGGATATGGACTGAGCGCTTTTCCGTTTGCTAAAGCCGGAGAGTTTCTGTAGATAACATACTTCATCTCAGAGACAGACGGCAATGAATCGGCCCGAGGTGCTATTCATGTTCTTGGATTTTCTGTGGAGCAGAATTTCTGATGGTTTTGCGATCGACCTGGGAACCTCCAACACCCTGGTCTATGAAAAGGGCAAAGGGGTTGTCCTGAATGAGCCTTCCGTGGTGGCGGTCAGAAAGGAAGCGGAAGGGTTGAACAAGATCCTCGCCGTGGGCCGGGAGGCCAAGATGATGCTCGGCAGGACCCCTGAGAAGATCGAGGCCATTCGTCCCATGCGCGACGGCGTTATCGCCGATTTCGAAGCCACGGAGATCATGCTCCGTTTCTTCATCCAGCGGGTGCACAGGCGGAGAAAGCTCTTCAGGCCCAGGATCATCATTTCCGTCCCCATCGGAGTTACCCCCGTGGAAAAGAGGGCGGTGCGGGAATGCGCCGAGTCCGCCGGCGCGAGCGATGTCTACCTTATCGAAGAGCCGATGGCGGCTGCGATCGGGGCGGGGTTGCCCATCACCGAACCGCGCAGCAACATGGTCGTGAACATCGGAGGCGGGACGACCGAGGTGACCGTGATCTCTCTCGGGGGGATCGTCTACAGCAAGTCGGTCCGGATCGCCGGGGACAGCATGGACGAGTCGATCGTACAGCACATCAACCGCAAGTACAATTTCCTGATCGGTCCGGGCACGGCCGAGAACATCAAGATGACCATCGGGGGGGCCCAAACGGTCGAGAATCCGGAAAGCATGGTCGTTCGGGGCCGGGATCTCACGACCGGCACCCCCAAGACCCTCGTCATTGATGCCAATGAGGTCGCGGGGATGATCTCCGAGGAGGTCAGTACGGTCGTTCAGACCGTTCGTGCAGCGCTGGAGCAGATGCCCCCTGAACTCTCCGCCGACATCCTGGATCAGGGGATCATCCTCACGGGAGGAGGCGCCTTGCTCAAGAACCTGGACCTCCTCATCAAGGACGAGGCCAAGGTGCCCGTGAAGGTGACCGAGCAGCCCCTTCACACCGTAGCGCTGGGCGCAGGAATGGCCATGGAGAACCTCTCGATGCTCAGACAGGTAGCCATCGACTAGCGTCCAAATCGATCCCCAGAGCCGTCGTCATCCGGATTTTTCCGGCTGCAATAGCCCCATCGATGAGAAGGGGAGAAGAGGAACAGCCACAGAGAGAGCGGTCTTGCGAAGGATCCTGTCCCTCCAGCTCCCTGACCGGACAGTCACAGCGGATCTTCCTCCCTCTCAGACGGGGTTGCAGGCGCTCTCGGCCCTGGATCAGGGCCGTGGAAACCCTTCTCGGAGATCATTTCTTTTGAAAGCGCAGATATTCCTTGATTTTTTTGTCTCCAGGGTCTAAAGAAAAATAGACACGCTGCCGGTCAGCCATGGTTTGGCGCATCAACCCCCGATGACCCGGCCACCCTGAAAAAGTCCAAGTAAAGAAACAGGAGGATAGGAATGACCCTCACCAAGGCAGATCTCATTGAATCCATTTACAACCAGGTTGGGTTCTCCCGCTCGACGTCGGCCCGTATGGTTGAGACTGTGCTCGAGATCATCAAGGACAGGTTGGAGGAAGGCGAAGAGGTGCTCATCTCCGGGTTCGGTAAGTTCTCACCCCGGAACAAGGAACAGAGAAGGGGCAGAAACCCCGCGACCGGGGAGAGCCTTACCCTCAAGGAGAGAAGGATCATCACCTTCAAATGCTCGTCGGTCCTGAAAAAGAGGATCAACAGGGACTGACAAGAGGAAAGGTCTGCGAACGCTTATCCAGAATCGATCATCTCTCAAACCTCCTTCAGATCACTCACTCTCTTCGGGACTTCCCTCGCCGCCCCTCCTGTTTGAGGGACGAATGGACGGCCTATGGCTTCGCCCCGGGCAGGAGTCCCTTCTCTTGGAGGGGAGATCATGATCAAGAGTCTTGAGCGGAAAATGATCGTTTTTCTGCTCATTCCTGTGGGAGCCATCCTGTTTCTCACAGGATTCATGGCCTTTCTCTACGCAAGGGGGGTGATCGTCCGAGAGTGGAGGGGGGCGGCGACCCTGAAGCTCCAGAGGGCCGCCCACCACATGGACATGCGGCTCAGCCGGCCCGTTCAGTGGCTCCAGATGTTTTACGGGACTGCAGAAGGCCGCGGCGGCCTCATTGTTCAGGAGTGGCTGATCGAGCAGCTGCGCAGCATGGAGGGGGTCGCCGCGGTAGACCTGCAGTGGCTGCAGGATCAGCCCGGACGGCCGGCCATGGGGATGCGTGGGCGAGGGTCAGGACCCGGGCCGGGCGCCATGCGCTTTCACAGGGCGGTGATCTCCGAGGTGACATCCCCGCGCGTGGACGCCGTGACGGGCCGGAAAACGGTGGACCTCGTTTCGGAGCTCAAGAGCGAGGCCGGCGAGGTGATCGGGATACTCCGCATCTCGCTTGGGTTCGATTACCTGATGCAGGACATCCTGAGCCTCGGATGGTCCGAAGGCGACCAGGCCTGCCTCGTAGATGAATCCGGCCGGTATCTCGCGCACGCCTACGAGGTCGCAGACCACCACCTGGGCCAGTCGGGCGATCCCGTGGAGGAGGCCATCCTCTTGGAAATGAAGAAGAGGCACTTTGGGACGGTCCTGGGCCCGGGCGCTCCTCCCCGAATGGTCGGGGGATTCTACAGGCTCGAGCAGGCGCCCTGGACCCTGGTGGTCTTTGCGCCGGGAGAGACGATCCTCGCCCCCATGATCAAGTTCCGGACCTTCTTTTTTCTCGCCGGGCTCGGCTGCATCCTGATCATCCTCTTCCTCATTCGGAACATAGTCGGCAGGATGGTCCGCTCCATACGGGAGATCGCTGCGGCCGCGGAGCGGGTTGCGGGGGGGGATTATGGGGCGGCGCTTCAGCCGAGGAGCTCGGATGAAATCGGGAATCTTATCCAAAGCTTCAACAGGATGGTCGAGGGATTGAGGGAGAGGGATCTCATCGGGAACACCTTCGGCCGGTATGTGGACCAGGAAATCGCCAAGGAGATCCTGAAGAAGCCCGAGGCAGGGAGGCTCGGCGGGGAAAAGAGGTGGGTCGCCATCCTGATGTCCGACATCCGCAATTTCACGCCCCTCTCGGACTCTCTGCAGCCTGAAGACACCATCCGTATCCTGAACCGCTACTTTGCCCGGATGATTGCATCGATTCAAAGGCACAAGGGCATCATTGTGGATTTCTTCGGGGACGGGATCCTGGTCTTCTTCGACCCGCTGGACGGGCCCCTCCTCCCCTCGCTCCGAAGAGCGGTCGAGTGTGCCTTCGACATGCAGTCTCGAATGGAAGGATTCAACGCAGAGATGAGGGCCGAGGGGTTCCCCGAGTTCCAGATGGGCATAGGCCTGAATGCGGGCGAGGTGGTGGTGGGCAATATCGGCTCGGAGTACAGGGCCAAGTACGGGATCGTGGGTTCGGCCGTGAACGTCACCGAGCGCATCCAGTCCCTGGCGAGGGGCGGTGAGGTGGTGGTCTCCGAGACCGTGCTCTCCCGGCTTCAAGAAGGACTCGCCGTCACCAGGTCCTTTGTGTCGCCGCTGCGCGGAGTGGAGGGGGAGGCGAGATTGTTTGCCGTAGGGTCAACCCTCACACAATAGTTCGCTGGTATAGGAAAGCCGCTGGATCAGCGCAGTGGAGAAGCCCTTGTGGAATTTGAGCTGGGTGGGGATATCGGTCTGATCAATGACCGAGGTCTGGATCTTCATGAGGACGGTCTCCTTTGCCGCCTCGATGGTAGCGGAGCGTCTGGTCCTGCCCAGGTAGGCCATCTCACCGAAGCAGTTCCCCTCTCGCAGGACGGCCAAGGGCTTTCCATGCTTCTTGACGGTCACGCGTCCCGAAATGATGATGTAAAAGCAGTCCTCAACCGCCCCCTCCGAGATGATGACCGAACCTGCGTCGTAGCGGTACCATCGGGTCGTTTTGAGGACCTCGAGCAGCTCGCTGGAGGTAAACTCCTTGAAGAAGCCCACCCGCTTCAGTGCATGGAGCCTCTCCTGGAGATTGATCTCTTCGTCCGCGTGCCTCAGGTGCTCGAAGGCGGCGCTCAATTCCGCAGCCATCTGCATACCCGACCGGTAGCGTTGCGCCGGATCCTTCTCCAGACACTTGCCAATGATCCTCTCAAGGGACTCCGGGATCTCGCTTCGGAACTCTCTCAGTGGTGGGGGTGGCTCGTAGGATATCTTGAAGAGCGTGCTGACCTCGTCCTCACCTTCAAAAGGTCTCGCACCGGCAATGAGCTCATAGAAAACCACCCCTAAGGAAAACAGATCCATCTGCGGAGTGGCAGCCTCACCCTTCAAGAGCTCAGGGGCCGTGTAGTACAGGGAAGCCCTCATCCCCCCGGAGTTGGACGGATCCGAATCTCCCTCCACCCTGGCGATTCCAAAATCCGCAATCTTGGCCCCGGCGCCGTTCGCCACCATGACGTTCCCAGGTTTGACGTCCCGATGGATCACTCCGGCCCTGTGGGCGTAGTCAAGGGCCTTCGCACACTGCAAGATGATCCTGAGCGCCTCTTCCAGGCCGAGGAGATGGGGTTTGCGGCAGAACTGCTTGATGGTCGGCCCGTCCACGCACTCCATGACCAGATAACACCTTCCGGGCTCCACCATCGCGTCGTAGAGGGAGACGATGTGGGGATGGGTCAGCCTGCCGGCGGCCCTGGCCTCGTTGAAAAAAGACTTGTGGAAACGCTCCGGCGGCAGCCCTTTTGGATTGCCTGTGGAACAGACCTTGATGGCCACCCGCCGGTCGATGAAAGGATCATGGGCCTCATAGACGACCCCCATGCCTCCCCTGCCGATCTCTCTGGAGACTGCATACCGTCCTATCTTCTTGGGGATGTCTGGAACAGTCATGGCGGCTTCGGTCGCGGGCTCATCCACGGACCCGCATCACGAGCGGTCCCACCCCTTTCTCCAGGAGCGAGAGCCTCTTCGCGAGCCCGTAGGAGAGGTCCACGTCGCGCCCCTCTACATAGGGGCCCCGGTCCGTAACCACCGCCGTTGCGCGCTGGCGCGTGACAGGGTTCTCGAGCTCCACCCTCGTGCCCAGGGGGAGGGCCTGGTGTGCAATGGTGGCCGCGTGCATGTTGTAGATCTGGCCGTTGGCCATGGGCCTGCCGTGATATTCCTTGCCGTACCAGCTCGCGACGACCTCCATGCGCTCCGGGTAGGAAGGGACGCGAACCCGGATCTTCTGACCCGGCTGGATCTTTCGCGGGTCCTGGATGGAGTTGTCCCTGATGAGATCCTCCACGTTCACGTGGAACCTCTTGACCGCCAGGTTCCAGAGCGTGTCGCCCTCCTTGATGGTATACTCGACCCAGCGCTTGACGCCGGGGTCGCCCTCCTTCTTCTCTTTCTCCACTCGAAGCACGGACTCAAACTCCGAAGCCCGCGCGGAAGCGCCCGAGACCGCCCCCTCCCCGCCTGCTGAAGCCACCTGCAACGCCCCTCCCTCCGGAGACCGATCGATCTTCATTCGAACACTGGGGACCGGCCCTGAGAAGTAACCGGTGCCGCCCCTCTGGATGTAGAAACCCATCCTCCGCCCTCCTGCGCTGGTGATCGATTTCGAACTTCTGACCGAAACACTAGCAACTCCCGTGCCAGGGAACGACCGGAGGGAGGGCACCACCCTTCCGCAGGATGGCCCGGGCCGATTACGGGGCCGGGCAGCGGCGGCCCAACACTGGACAGCGGGCTTTCCCGCCCTTTGGCAGCGACCGCAGCGGTTTGCGGGAATAACCTTGACACTCTTGGAACCACTTCATATCCTTACAATAGTTAGCCTGCAAATTCGCGATAGGAGGGATTATCATGGCGGTGAAAGTCGGAATCAATGGTTTTGGCCGGATTGGGAGACTGGTCTTTCAAGCGATTTGCGATCAAGGGCTTCTCGGAAAGGACATCGATGTGGTGGCGGTGGTGGACGTCTCAACGGATGCTGAATATTTTGCCTACCAGCTCAAATACGATTCCGTCCACGGGAGATTCAAACACCCGGTGAGTACCGAAAAGAGCAGTTCCGGGAAGAACGAGCCGGATACCCTGGTAGTTGCCGGTCACAAGGTGAGGTGCATTCCGGCCGGCAAAGGCCCTGCCGACCTCCCATGGAAGGAACTGGGGGTGGAGTATGTGATCGAGGCCACCGGCCTGTTCACGGACTCGGAGAAGGCCAAGGGACATCTCTCGGCAGGTGCCAAGAAGGTGATCATCACCGCACCCGGCAAGGGGGAGGTGAAGACCGTTGTCATGGGGGTGAACGAAAAGGAGTACGACCCGGGAGCGCACCCCATCGTCTCCAATGCGTCGTGCACCACCAACTGCCTGGCTCCGCTCGTCTATGTCCTGCTCAAGGAGGGCATCGGGATCGAAACCGGGCTGATGACGACCATCCATGCCTACACAGCCACCCAGAAGACGGTGGACGGGCCTTCGAAGAAGGACTGGAGGGGCGGGCGGGCGGCCGCCGTCAACATCATTCCTTCCTCCACCGGGGCGGCAAAGGCGGTGGGCGAAGTCCTTCCGGCGGTGAAGGGCAAGCTCACGGGCATGTCCTTTCGCGTGCCCACACCGGATGTATCGGTCGTGGACCTGACCTTCAGGACCGCCAAGGACACGTCGATCGAGGAGATCGACAGCCTGCTCCAGAAGGCTTCGGAAACCTACCTGAAGGGGTACCTCGGGTACGCGAACGAGGAGCTGGTCTCAACCGATTTCATTCATGACAGCCATTCGTCCATCTACGATTCCAAGGCCACCCTTCAGAACAACCTCAAGGGGGAAAAGCGCTTCTTCAAGATCGTCTCCTGGTACGACAACGAATGGGGGTATTCTTATCGCATTGTCGATCTCCTGCGCTACATGATCGGGAGGGACAAGTAGTTTCCCTCGCGGAGTTCACAGAGACAGAAGAGCCGTCGGCCTGACCGGCTCGACCGGGGCCGACGGCTCTCAGATCCCGAAGCGGATGGACGAGGTCGAGCGGAGCGGCCCCACACCCCGCAGGTGCCGTCCTCTGCGCTAAGTCCAAGCCCACGTCGCCGCCACGACGCATGCCGTCACGGCCATGGCCTTGTAGTCCGCCGTGGTCATCCGTATCTCCCTCAGGAAGGTGCGGGGTCCGCCGCTGTATCCCCTGGCCTCTATGGCTGCTGCCAGACGGTCGGCCCTCCTCATCGTCCCCGTCATCACCGGCCACATGAGACGGGAGACGGCCCCGGCCCTGTCTCGGAGAGGGGCCGAGGCAAGATCCGCGCCTCTCGCAAGCTGCGCCGTCCTCACCCTGTGGATCTCCTCCCGCAGGACCGGTACGAACCTCACGGCCATGGAGACCATCAGGGCCAGCTCATGGGAAGGCACACCGAGGAAACGAAACGGTCGCAGGATGCGCTCGATCCCCCCGATCATCTCGCTCGGGGCCGTGGTCATCGTAAGGGTCGCGGCCCACGCGAGGAGGAGGGCCAGCCTCCACGCGATCTGGAGACCCCCCGACAGACCCTCATAGGTGATGTGGATCCCCCGGATGGGAAAAGGGGGGACAGGACGTCCGTCGGTGAACAGGAGATGGAGCATGAACAGGAAGAGAATGAAGAGGGCTGCGGGCTTCAGGGCCTCGTAGAAGCTCCGCAGGGGCAACCGGGAGAGCATGCCCGTCAGGAAAAGCATGCCGCTCAGGAGAGAAAGGCCGAAGATTCCCCTGTTCAGGATGACCACGCTCAAGGCAATGATGGAGAAGATCTTGACGCGGGGATCCACCCGGTGGAGAAAGGATGGCCCTGGGATGTAGTGACCTAGGGATGCCATGATGCCGATGTATTCCTTTGATCGTCATTTGATCTTGGATGACATTCTGATTTCCGCCGATCCCTCCTGCTCCGCATCGGTCCGAGCCGACCTCCGCCCGCGTTCCCCATGCTCGGATCCTTGAAGGAGTTGGAGGATCTCCATGCATGCATCATCAATGGTGCGGACCGCAGGGTTCACCGAGAGGCCCCGCTCCTTCAGCCGCGACAGCAGTTCCGTGATCCCCGGGATGCCGAGGCCGATCTCGGTCAGCGTCTCGGGGCTTCCCAGGAAGCGCGCAGGGGAGTCGTCACCGGCGATCACACCTCCATGCAGCACCACCACTCTTTCCGCATGAAAGAGGTCCTCGGGATGATGGGTCACATGGATGATGGTGATCCCCTTTCGGTGCAGGGCCAGGATCATCTCGATGACCCGCTTCCGGGAGGCGGGATCGAGGTACGCCGTAGGTTCGTCCAGGACGATGTACTTGGGCTCCATGGCCAGGATCCCTGCAATGGCTACAAGCTGTTTCTCCCCCTCGGAGAGGAGGTGGGGCGGGCTCTTGGCATAGCGGCTCATGCGGACGACATCGAGGGAGACGTCGACCCTCCGGCGGATCTCAGGAGGGGCCACACCCATGTTCCCCGGGCCGAACGAAATATCCTCCTCCACCGTCATCCCGATCAACTGGTCGTCCGGGTTTCCGAAGACCATTCCCACGCGCTGCCGGATGCGGCCGAGCTCTTTGCGCTCCCGGGTATTCATCCCGTCGACGAGGACATCCCCCCGGTCCGGCAGCAGCAATCCGTTGAAGTGTCGGACGAGCGTGGTCTTCCCGCAGCCGTTGGGTCCGATGACGGCCACATATTCGCCTTCGCGGATGGTAAGATCGATGCCTCGCAGGACGGGCCCGCCACTCCTGGCATACCGGTGTTCCAGGCCCCGAGCCTCGATCATAGAGGCCCCAGCCTTTCCCTCAACCGGGTCGTCAGCAGGGCCGCGGCAACGATCTTCAGCGCGTCTCCCGCCAGGAACGGGACCGCCCCGAGGGCGACCGCCTTTTCCATGGAGAGCCCGGCCACCACGGAGAGCTGGACCACCCCCAGGATGTAGACGACCACCGTACCGGCGATCATGGAAAGGACATACCACCGGAACCCCGGCACGCTTTTCAGCCTCGCCAGGAAGCCGATCACGAAGGCAGCGGCCAGGAAGCCCAGGAGATACCCCCCTGTGGGGCCGAGAAGGACCCCGAGACCGGCCTTGCCGCCCGAAAAGACCGGCATGCCCATGATGCCCAGGAGGAGATAGATGAACTGGCTGAGAGCGCCCAGCCTGGGGCCGAGCAATGCGGCGCTCACGAAGAGGACAAAGGTCTGGAGCGTAATCGGGACCGGGGGGAGTGGGATGGAGATGTAAGCCGCGGCGGCGGTTGCCGCGCCGAAAAGCGATGCGTAGACCATCCCCCTCAGCGGCAATGGTGAGCCGGTGCGTTCACCTTCCAAGCCTTCTGCTCCTTTTTGTATGGTCGAGACCCAGAAACCGAATATCCCCGGAGGTGATCCTGGCCCGACGGCCGCCTGCCGTCCTCACGACGAGACCGCCGTCCTCGTCGACCCCTTCCACGACCCCCTCCGAGCGCTCTTCACCGGTCTCCACGAAAACGCGCCTGCCCACGACCCCCGAAAGCTCCTGCCAACGGGACAGGACTCGGCCGGTCACACCCTTCCTGCAATAGGCGTAACACGCCTCGAGGCGAGCGAGGTATCGAACGAGCAGGCTCGACCGGAGAACGCGCGTACCCGATTCCAGGAAAAGGGAGGTGGCGGTCGCCTGCAGGGGCCGCGGGAACCTGCGGTTGCTCACATTGACGCCCAAGCCGACCACCATGTAATCGACCGAATCCATCTCGGCCCCCACCTCCGTGAGGATGCCGGCAGCCTTCTTCCCGCGGAGCAGGATGTCGTTGGGCCATTTGATGGACACGTTCGAGAGCCCCAGGTCCAGGATGGTCTCGGCCAGGGCCAGGGATGCAAGGATGGGGATCCTCCCCGCCTGGCCGAGCAGGAGCCTCGGGCGCAGCACGACAGAGGCGTAAAGACCGTCGTGCACGGGCGAGTACCACGTCCTTCGCTTCCTCCCCCTCCCCCCCGTCTGGGTGTCGGCGACGACCAGCGTCCCTTCGGGTGCGCCGGCGAGGGCCATGGATTTGGCGGTGGTGTTCGTGGACTCCGTCCGTTCGAGACAGACGACTTCCCCTCTTCCGAACACCCGGGTCTGAAGCCCCGCCCTGATCTCTTCGGCCGCCAGCCGGTCCGGCGTCTCGGAGAGCAGGTACCCCTTCCGGGGCGAAGAGTCGATTGCGCAACCCTCCTCGCGGAGCCTGCACACGTGCTTCCACACGGCCGATCGGGTCAACGAAACCGTCTTCGCCAGGCGATCGCCGGAAACCCAGGTCCCCTCGGCCTCCTTCAGCAGGGAGAGCAATGCTTCTCTCGTATTCATAGCGTCGGCCGCTTTTCTGGATAGCACGTCCGGTCTCAAAATGTCAACCATGGATCGTCCGGCCAGGTTGACAATGGGACGTGGATGGTCTCTCCCGACCGGGCTCAGAGAACCGGTTATCGAGCATCACGCATCCAGTCTCCGCACCAAAACGCGCAACCGGCTGGAAGCGTACCGGCATACCGCGCCCACGGCGCCTGATCAGGCCAGAAGACTCCTGGAGATGATGATCTTCTCGATCTCCTTGGTCCCTTCATAGATCTCGATGATCTTCGCATCCCGGTAAAAGCGCTGCACCGCGTACTCTCCGATGAACCCGTAGCCGCCGTGGATCTGCAGCGCCTCGTCCGCCACGCGCACCGCCGTCTCCCCCGCGTACCACTTGGCCATGGCGGTCAGCTTGTGGTCGGGCTTTCCCTTGTCCGCCCTGAAGGCGGCCTCATAGACGAGGTTCCTGGCAGCCTGGATGCGGGTCGCCATCTCCGCGAGCTTGAACTGCGTGGCCTGGAACGAGCTGAGGGGGTGGCCGAACTGTTCGCGTCCTCGGGCATGCTTGATGGCCAGTTCCATGGCCCCCTGGGCAATGCCGACGCCTTCGGCCCCGACATGGATCCGGGTGCGGTTGAAGAACTCCATGAACTGGTAGAACCCCATCCCCTCCTCGCCGACGAGATGGTCCACGGGCACGCGGACGTCCCTGAAATAGAGCTCTGCCGTATCGGAGGCGCGGATGCCCAGCTTGTTGTGGATCTTGGTGGACTCGAACCCCTGACGGTCCCTCTCGACCAGGATCACGCTGTGCCTCCGGTGCCTGGAGGGGTTTTCCGGGTGCGTCAGGCAGATCACCGCGAACCAGCTTCCGACGGTCCCGTTGGTGATGAACATCTTGTTGCCGTTGATCACATACTCGCTGCCGTCCTTGACGGCCGACGTCACGATCGCGGAGACGTCGCTCCCCGCGTTGGGTTCCGTGATGGCAGACCCCATCACCGCTTCCCCCTTGATGAGGGGAGGAAGAAACCGCGCTTTCTGCTCTTTCGTGCCGTAGAGGAGGATCATGTCCGCTCCGAAGGTGGCCGCGGCCAGGACGGACCCCAGGCCCGGGTCCACCCGCCAGAACTCCTCGTTGACCAAACACTTTTCCAGGTACCCGTATCCGCTCCCGCCGTACTCCTCGGGCAGGCTGATCCCCACGAACCCGAGATCGGCGGCCTTCTTGACCAGCCCCTGCGGGTACCTCTCCTCCCGATCGCACGCCTCGGCAAGCTCCGGGAACTCGCCCTCCGCAAACTCCCTGGCCGCCTTCCTGATATCCAACTGGTCCTTGTTCAGATCAAAATCCATCTCCGCCTCCATGAGCCCCACCTGGGTAGAAAGCCAGGGCCTACCGTTTCCCTCTTTATCATCTTATCGTCCCCACGATACTACCACCGTCCCGGCGCTTTTTGCCTTATCGTTCCCGCGCTCCCGCGTGGGCGCGAAACCCGGACGCTCCAGCGTCCCGTTCCCAGGCCGGACTTGGAGACGAAAAGCTCTTTGCCTTTTTCCGTCGTCCCGGTGGAAACCGGGATCCAGGGCTGAAGTATGAAGGCTCTCAAGTCGGTTCAATCGCTAAGCCTACAGATCAGGGATATCTTGTCAAGAGAGGATGTCATAGCGTGGAATCAGGAGGCTGGCGCAAGGTGAAGAGAATGGGAGGCCAGCCGCCCGGCCGAACATCCCGAGCGCTCAAGCTCACATGCGCCGGCATCCGCACGCATGGACCAGGCCTTGCGTTCCCACGAGGGAGCATGGGAACGATGGGGCTCGCGGGGGAGCCGGCTGACCGCTGGCTCGACCCGGGGTTATTGACACCGGGCCGGTTTGGAGTCATTCTGGTGAAAGAGATGCCTCTCAGCATGCCAGCCCTTTTGCCGCCTTGTTTCTCATAGAAAAAGGAGGTATGCAATGCCAACCTGCGAACCTCTCTACGTGAAGTGCAACAAGTCCTTTTCCCTGATTCTCGCCATCTCGGAGTACGAGAAGAAGGATGTCCGCTGTCCCGAGTGCGGGGGTTCGGATGTCAGACAACAGACAACTTCGTTCCAGACAGAGACTTCCAGGGAAAGCTGACGTCTTCACCCATGGTCGGGTTTCTATATGGCTGGTCTCCTTTTTCGGAGGATTGGAAAAAGGTGGAGATTGCAGGGGGAGGGGGTTGTCCAGGGAGCGGAGAAATCGAAGGTGCCGGAAATCGGGATGATCCTGGAAGGGGGCGGGATGCGCGCCGGCTTCGTGGCCGGGGCGCTCATGGCCTTGGCGGACCACGGCATTACGGCCTTCAATACGGCCCTGGCCGTCTCGGCGAGCGTTCCGACGCTGGCCTACTTTGTGGCCGGGCAGCGGCTCGAGATGGAAAGGGTGTGGCGCGAGGAACTGAATACGCCCAGGCTGGTGCGGTACCGGAACATCCCTGCAGCATCTTTGGCGCTCGCTGTCAGACGGCCGGTGCTCGACATCGACTACCTGGTCTACAACGTATTCAGGGAGAAATACCCCCTCGACATGAACAGGCTCCTCGCCTCCCGTACGAATTGCCTGTTCGCCGTCACCAGGGCCCCGGAGTGCTGTCTGACGTTTCTGGGACCCGAAGACGCGGACATCTACGACATCTTCAAGGCGGCCCTCGCGGTTCCGGGCGCCTACCCGGAGCCCGCCTGCGTGGGAGGGTGCGAATACGTGGACGGCGGCACGGTCAATCCGCTCCCCGCCAGGCGCTTGCTCGAGTACGGGGTGAAGAGGATCGTTGCCGTCCTTTCCAGCCCGCTGGACTGCAAGCACGAGCCTCCAAATGTTCTGGAGCGGATCGCGCTCTGGCGGTATTTGAAGCGGTATGATTGGATGCTGGACAAGCTGCTTCTTGCAGCCCGGACCTTTAACGATGAAGTCGACTACCTGGAGCGCATGGCGGGCGCAGCTCCTCCCCGGTCCCTGATCGTGTCACCTGAGAAAATGCCGCCCGCGGGGTTCATCACCAGAGACGGCAGGAAGATCAACAAGACCGTGGACATCGGTTACCGGACCGCGGAAACCCGCATAGAAGAGATCAGGGCGTATATGGATGGGAACTGAGGGCCCTACCATGCAGGTCGTCCTAGGCTACCTCAGTCCCGCCTTGCGCAGCGACGCTATGTACCCATCCACGAAAGCCTGTCCTTGTAGGTAAGGGTCCTGGCGAAATGTTCCAATGAAAATGTCCGGGCGGGCTCCGCAGAATTGCAGGAGGTCTTCACAGGGACGGACGTGGCTGTGGGAGCGGCCGGAAGGGAGATGCCGTTAAGGCATCCTTTGCCATTATGGATCGATCCCCAGGAGCCCCCGCGGCCACGGCGTCCCGGCGCGAAAGTCCGGTCGCGCCTGATCAGCTTGCGGCCGGATGGTGCCCTGAAAGCGGGCGGGCCCCCGGGATACGGATAGTCGCGCCCGTCAGACGATCGCACAAACGGTCCTAACGACCTCGCTCCAGCACGGTATGCTCGCGGGTCTTCCTGGCCGGATAGATCTCAGAGACCTCCCCCGGAATCTATCCCGCGCCGGGCACGGGAGTCGGCAGGACCATGTGGGGACACGACTTGAAGAGGGATACGCTTATTGGGAGGGTTTTGCTTTCCTGGCGGGTTTTTTCTTTTCGGGCTCTTCTTGTTTCGGTTTGCACGATCTTGCAAGCATTGCCTGACAAATACCACACTGTCCTTCAATCAGTCCGTGTTTGCACCTGCTCATATTGCTCATTACCTCAGCTTTCCTTTCTGGATTTGCCGGGCGGAAGTACCCGCACCGGCACTGATTCGGGGTCTCCATCCTGAATCAGCGATGGGCCCCTTTGAAGCAACCCGAAAAGAAGGGCCATAAACGGCCCTTATTCGATTTTCTTTCATATGGTGCGGAAGGCGGGACTTGAACCCGCACGGGTTTTGCCCACTACCCCCTCAAGATAGCGTGTCTACCAGATTCCACCACTTCCGCATCGGATCACCCCTACTGTTTCTCCGGGGCGGCCGGGGCCGCCGGAGGTGCCGGAGCGGCCGGAGCGCTTTCGGTCTGGGAGGGTACGGGCGGGGGTCCGCTTACCCCTTTCATCACCGAGCTGGGGCCCTTCCCAAACATGAGAGCAAGGATGAGGGAGGTGAACATGAATACGATGGCCGCCGCAGCGGTAAGCTTGCTCAGAAAAGGTGCTGCTCCGGTGCTTCCAAAGATCGTCTGGCTGGTGCCTCCAAAGGCCGCCCCCATACTCGCGCCTTTTCCCTTCTGAAGGAGGACGATCAGGATGAGGGCGATGCACGCCACGACATGAATAAGGATAAATATCAGTCTCATGATCTTCTTTCCGATGAATCGAGGAGCGGCCGTTCGCCGCTCAAAAGTCATCTGACGATGATACCAGAAAATGGTACGATTGCAATCAGTTTCTCTGCCGAAATCATGGCTGGAGTTTTCACCCTCCAAATTTCACGATGGGGACAAAACTCTGGGCCTTGAGGCTCGCCCCGCCCACCAGGGCCCCGTCGATATCCCCCATCCCCATCAGCTCAGCCACGTTCTCCGGCTTGACACTCCCACCGTAGAGGATCCTGATCTCCGAAGCGACGGACCCGAATGTCTCACCAAGCCATTTCCGGATGTGGAGATGGACTTCCTGGGCCTGCTGCGGCGTGGCCGTCTTGCCTGTTCCGATGGCCCACACCGGCTCATAGGCGAGGATGAGGGAAGGGGGCAGGGAGTTCTTCTGAACGAGCCCCTTCATGGACTCCCGCAGCTGCTCTTCGATCACCTCGAAGGTGCGGCCCTTCTCCCTCTCTTCAAGGGTCTCTCCGATGCAGAGGATGGGGACCAGGCCGGCCTGAAGGGCGGAGCCGAGCTTTCGATCGATCATCTCGTTGGTCTCCCCGAAGAGGGTCCTCCTCTCGGAATGGCCCAGGATGACGTGGGAGCAACCCGCATCCACCAGCATGGAAGGGGAGATCTCTCCGGTAAACGCGCCGCCCGACTCCCAGTGCATGTTCTGTCCGCCGAGAAGCATCCGGGTCCCGGCAATCGCCTCCTTCACTGCTCCGAGGGCGGTAAAAGGGGGCGCGACGAGCACATCCACGTCCAGGACGTCGGCCGTTTCCTTGAGGATGGACTTGGCCAGGGCCGCCGATTCCCCCCGGTTCAGGTTCATCTTCCAATTTCCCGCGATCATAGGTCTGCGCTCACTCACTCCTCACCTCCGATCGTCCAGGTGAAAGCCTCTCCACAGAGGGGGGATCTCGCGGTTTCGGGAGAAAGGCCCTCACAGAAATGGTTGGAATCTCCCTTTTTCTCAAGCTCCGCTGTTCAGGCTGAGGGTCATGAGGATGGCGTCCTCGTTGGTGTCCCGATAGTAAAGCGGCCTTCGACCCACGGCGGCAAAACCCAGCCTCTCATAAAGTCTCTGCGCGGTGAGGTTGGACGTCCTCACCTCCAGCCAGATCTCTTGCACCTCCCTTGAGATCCCGACCCGGATCATCTCCCTGAGGAGGTGTTCCCCGATCCCCCTCCCCCTCTTTTCAGGACGGACCGCGATATTGATCAACTGGATCTTATGGTCGAAAACCCAGAAGCAGATATACCCCTCAGCCTCCCCCTGCTCGTCCATGGCCAGCCATATGTTGGAGACAGGGTTCCGCGCCTCCTGGATAAAGGCCTCGGCGCTCCAGGGGGAGATGAAAGACGCCCTTTCGATCTCCTGAATTGAACCCAGGTAGGAATGGACATTCTCCCGGGTGACGGTGACAATGGAAGTCACACGGACTCCAGGAGCCTGCTCGTCAGGGCTATGCCTGTCTTGCCCGCCTCCAGGGCCTTTTCCGCGACCTCGCTGAGCTTCAGGCTGTTGCGCGCCTGAACAATGGCAATGATCATGGGGAGATTGACGCCCGTCAACACCTCCACCTTTTCCTTCTTGAGGAAGGAGAGACTGAGGTTGGATGGGGTGCCTCCGAACATATCCGTCAGGATGATCACACCGTTTCCGCTGTCCAGCGCAGTGACCTTGGAGGCGATTTCGCTTCGCAACCCCTCACTTCCGGTGGTCTCCACGACCGGTATGGTGGCCGCGGCCTCGATTCTCCCCACAATGAACTCGGCGGCGTTCAACAATTCCTTCCCAAGATCGCAATGAGTGACGATGAGCAGTCCTATCATGAAGTCACCGATGCCCTTTCGGAAGCGATTTGGTTTAGAACTCCTCGTCATTCTGGATGATGGTCCGGTAGATCTCTTCCCTGGAAGAGGCCTCCATCAGCGTCTTACGGAATGCACTGTTCTTGAGGATCTTCGCGATCCTCGCGAGGGCCTTCAAATGGATGCTTGCAGAGTTCTCGGGTGCCACGAGCAGGAAGAACAGATAGGCAGGCGCTCCATCCATGGAATCGAAATCCAGCCCCTTCCGGCTTCGTCCGAAAGAGATGATCGGCTGATCGATCCCCTGAAACTTTCCATGGGGAATAGCTACCCCATCTCCGATACCGGTGCTCCCGAGCCTCTCCCTCTCGAGCAGCACTTTCACGAGCGAACTCTTTTCGAGGGAGGCGTCATGGCCCGTGATGACCTCTGAGAGCTCCTCGAGGACCTCCTTCTTGTCTCTTGCCTTCAACTCGACCAGGATATGGTCTTCGTCCAACATGTCCGACAATTTCATCTTCTTGCACCAGAAAGAACCATCTAGTTGGCAGGCTCGATCAGACCCAGATTCCCGTCCCGACGCCTGTAAATCACGTTCATCTCCTTGGTCCTGGAGTTCCTGAACGCCAGGAAATCCCTCTGGGCCATGTTCAGCTGCATGGCCGCCTCCTCCGGGTCCATGGGTTTGGAGGCCAGCTTCTCCACGATGATGGAGGGCTCCTCGGCCATCGGAGCCGTTCTCTCTTCGGCCCCTTCCTCGGGGACCTCTTCGCTCCTGGCACTCTCCGGTCTTCTTTCCCGGATTTTGGAGCGGTGCCTCTTGAGCTGGGTCTCGATCTTGTCCGTGACCTGGTCAATGGCGGAGTAGAGATCGCCGGTCTCCTCCGCCGCCTTGATCCGCGTCCCGTCGGCGTTCAGGGTGACGTCTGCGATGTGTCTGAATTTCTCTACCTCCAGAACCACGTGGGCCTCAATGGGGGTATCGAGGTATTTCCTCAATTTCGAAAGCTTTTCCTGGGCGTACAGCCTCAGGCTCTCGGTAGGTTCGATATGTCTGAAGGTGACCGTGATATCCATAGAAACCTCTCCTCAAAGTGTTTGGACAGCATCCAAGCAGGAAAATTCGCCCCCCCCGCGCGGGGTTCAGTAGGGTTTCCTCCTCTTGCGGGAGGGGAGGATACCAAGAGTTTCCCTGTACTTGGCGACGGTTCGGCGGGCCACATTGATGTTGACCTTTCGCAGGAGCTCCGCCACCTCCTGGTCGCTGTACGGTCTGGCCTTGTCCTCTGATTTGATGATGGCCTTGAGCTGTTCCTTCACGCTCTCCGAAGAAACCGAATCCCCATCCAGACATTGAATAGCGCTGTTGAAGAAGAATTTCAATTCAAAGACGCCTTGAGGGGTGTGCACGTATTTGTTGGTCGTCACCCGGCTGATCGTGGACTCGTGCATGTGGATGTCCTCGGCGACATCCCTGAGGACGAGCGGCTTCAGGTGGGAGACCCCCTTTTCAAGAAAATCCCTCTGGAAGCGAAAGATGCTGCTGGTCACCCGGTAGATGGTCCTCTGGCGCTGGTGGATGCTCTTGATCAGCCAGGCTGCGGACTTCAGCTTCTCCTGGATGTACTGCTTGGCCTCTTCTCCAAGATTGTTCCTTCCGGAGAGGATGTCCCGGTAGAAGGAGTTGATCCTGAGTTTCGGGAGCCCGTCCTCGTTGAGGGAGATCTCGTAATCGTCGCCGACCTTGAAGACATAGATGTCGGGACTGATATAGATCGCTTGCTCTCCGCTGTACTGCCGGCCGGGTTTCGGCTCGAACCGGGTGATCACCGATATGGCCTCGAGCACCTCTTCCAGGGAGACGGAGAGACCCCGGCAGATCAGGTCGTACCTCTTGTTCTCGAGCTTATCCATATGGTCCAGGATGATCCTCTCGACGAGGGTGCCGGCCAGGTTGTGAAACCGGGCCTGGATCAGGAGGCACTCCCGCGTATCCCTGGCGGCCACTCCAACCGGGTCGAAGTTCTGAATGAGCCGGAGGGTCTCGAGGACCTCTTCTTCGCTGCAGCCGATCACCTGGATGATCTCTTCTGCAGAGGCCTTCATATAGCCGTCTTCATCCAGATTGCCGATGATGTGGATTCCGATCTGTTTCTGCCGCTCGGTGAAATGGCTCATGTCCAGCTGGAACATGAGATGAGAATAGAGGTCGGTCTTGGTGGGGATGACGTTCTCGAAGGGAGGCGCCTCTTTGCGCTCGTATCCCGAATCGTTCCACCCGGAATTGTACTCGGCCACATAGCTTTCCCAGTCCCGCTCATCACCCGAAGAATCCCCGGAGTCCACCTGCTCCGCCGGGACATCCGGAGCCGTCTCTTCACCCCTCTCCCATTCCGAATCCTCCGATGGTTGATCCTCCAGGATGGGATTGGTCTCCATCTCATGGGTGATGGTCTCCAGGAGTTCCAGCCTGGAGAGCTGCAGGAGCTTGATCGCCTGCTGCAACTGAGGCGTCATGATGAGCTGCTGAGCCAGGTTTAACGACTGTTTCAGTTGTAGTGCCATGACTTCAAAACCAGAATGACCTCCATAGATTCGGAAGCGTCACAGATGAAATGCATTCCCCAGGTAGACGTCCCGGGCGACCTTGCTTTGAATAATCTCCTGAGGGGAGCCGGATTCGAGGATCCGTCCTTCATTAATGATACAGGCGCAGTCGCAGATTTTAAGCGTCTCTCTCACATTGTGGTCCGAAATGATGATGCCGATCCCCCGGTTCCGCAGCTGCCGGATGATCTGGTTGATCTCGTTCAAGGCCAGGGGATCGATCCCTGCAAACGGCTCGTCCAGGAGCATGAATCTCGGCTCCATCACGAGGGCCCTCGTGATTTCCAGCCTCCTCCGCTCCCCTCCCGACAGAGAAGAGGCCTTTTGTTTGGCCAGGTGGCTGATCCCCAGTTCGGAGAGTAAACCCCTCATTCTTTGACGCATCTCCTCCCGGGGGATGTCCAGCCACTCCAGGATGGCCAGGATATTCTCCTCCACCGTCAGCTTCCTGAACACGGACGGCTCCTGGGCGAGATAGGTGATTCCTTTTCTCGCCCGCAGATACATGGGATGCTGGGTGATATCCTCACCGTTCAGCATGATCCTGCCCTCGTCCGGCCTCGTCAGACCCATTACCATGTAGAATGTGGTGGTCTTCCCGGCCCCGTTCGGCCCTAGCAGTCCCAGGATCTCGCGGCGCCGGACGGAGATATCGACCTGGTCCACCACCCTCCTGCCGCTGTAGGACTTCACGAGGCCACGGGCTTCGAGGGTTTCGCCGTCAGGAATCATGGAGCTACCTGTTTCGATTCCTGGGGGCAAGGACCGCCTTCACCTTCTGGTCGGCTCCCCCTTCGGCCACGCTTCGATCCTCCCGGAGGAAGAGGGTAATGGTGGATCCTTCGATGGAATCCTCCCCTTGCTTCACCACGGGTCTGCCCTGAAGGACGATCTTCTCCTCGGCTTCATAGTAGACGGCCTCTTCGGCCGTGGCCGAGCCGCCGTCCGACCGTTGGATCCGGACATCCCCCTTCGCGACGATCCGGTCGATCTTCGATCCCTTGTGCTCGGCGGTCTTTTCGGATCCTTCGTAGTAGACAAACATCCTTTGACACGTGATCCGCATATCCTCTCTTTCAGCCTCCACCGATCCGGTGAAGACGACGATCCTCTTCTTGTTGTCGATCTCCATGGAGTTGGATCGGATGACCACCGGAGCGTTTCCGGATGAGATGCTCTTTTTCTGGAGGATGTCGGCCGCGACTGCAGGGTCGAGTGCGCCGAACAGGAGGAGTGCGGAAAGGATCAGGCAAAAAGCGGCTTTTCGGATTCGATTCAGGAGATCCATGATTCCCCGGTGATCTGTGTCTTGACCTCGGATTTGATCTCCAGGACCTCGGTCGCGACGTCGTATGCGAGTCCCCGGCCTTCCACGGAAAAGGTAGGTCCCGTGATGCGCACGGGCTCGTCGGTGGTCAGCCTTCCTGCATTCTGGTTATATACTGCGCGCTCCGTTGCAATCGTATAGCCGTCCTGCGTTCGCCCCCGGAGCTCGCCGCTCAGGAGAAGCTGCCCCGCGCTCTTGTCGTAATGTCCCGCCTTCCCTTCCAGATGGACCACCTGCCGGTCCTGCGGCTCCAGTGTGAGCATGAAATCGGTGAACGTGATCTGATTCCTGTCCTCGGAGATCCTGACCTCTTTGGCATCGAGGGTCCACTTCACCCCCTGGTCGGTGCCCTCATGGGTAAAATGGATGTCCTCGAGTTTCACACCCTCTGCGGCTCCGCCCGGGAGGCGCGGCTCCGGCACGAGCTCCTTTCGTGACCGGCCCATGTAGAAGAGAACGGTCGCCACAACGATGGCAATTCCAATTAAGGGCCAGTTTTTCTTAAGGAAAGTTGACATAGCAATAATTATACCAAAACCCGGATCGGCGTGTAAAGCCAAAATTCTCCAACGGCGGACTTCGCGCCGGATCCCCGGGCCGGACGGCGGGAATTCCCGGATGAAGCCACGAGGAAATCTGCTTCGGCCGTCATCAACGGGATCGCACCAGCCCATGGATCTCTTTGAGGAGGGCGAGAAGGGGCTTGACCTGGTGGAGGGGGAGCGAGTTGGGGCCGTCGCAAAGGGCAGAGTCAGGGTCCGGATGGACTTCCATGAAAAGACCGTGGGCGCCCGCAGCCAAAGCGGCTCTGGACAAAGGCTCCACGTATTCCCTCTGTCCGCCCGTGCTGGTGCCGGCGCCTCCAGGCAGTTGCACGCTGTGCGTCGCATCGAATACCACGGGAAACCCGAACTGTTTCATCGCGGCGATCGAACGAATATCCACCACCAGATTGTTGTAGCCGAAAAAGGTGCCCCTCTCCGTCAGGAGGAGCCTCCGGTTCCCGGTGGTTACGACCTTGTGGACGGCCTGCTCCATCTCCCAGGGAGAGAGGAACTGCCCCTTCTTGATGTTGACCGGCAGACCCGTTCGCCCCGCCGCCAGGAGCAGGCTGGTCTGCCTGCAGAGAAACGCGGGGATCTGGATCACGTCCAGCACCTCCGCCGCCTTGACCGCCTCGGCCGGCTCGTGGACATCCGAAAGGAGCGCAAGGCCTGTCTCGTCCTTCACCTTCTGCAGGATCTCGAGCCCACGCTCCAGACCCGGCCCCCTGTAGGACTGCAGCGACGTGCGGTTGGCCTTGTCGTAAGAGGACTTGAAGATGACCGGGATGTCCAGCGATTCGGAGGTGTCCTTCAGAAACGCGGCCACCTTCAGGGTCGTCTCCTCGCTCTCGATCACACATGGACCGGCGATCAAAAAAAAGGGGCCCTTCTCGGTGATCGTAAGGCCCCCTATCTGGATCGTATTCATCGTCATCGATGGCAACGCTGTCGGATAGAGGTCGTCGTTTCAGGTCGGCTCTATCTCTATAGGAACCCCGCCCCGAAGTCAACCTCCGTCCGCCCAGGCCGGCGCTTGCGGGATTCGCCTCATACAACCACGCGCGGTATCGAATGCTAGGGGCTCAACCACCTTTGCACCTTCTCCAGCAGGATCTCCAATCTAAAAGGCTTGGAAAGGTAGTCGTTCATCTCAGCTTGGATGTACTCTTCTTTGAAATGATCCAAGGGGAGTGCGCTAAGAGCGATGATCGGCACCTTTCGTGCCGGGGTAAGGCCCCTATCGAGTTGTGCCGCCTCAAGGCCTCGAATCTTCTGAGAGGTACTGCACCCATTCATGAGGGGCAGGATGACATCCATGAGTACGAGATCATAGCGCCTCTTTTCAAATGCCGATACGGCCGAACTCCCATTATCCACGAGATCTACTCGATAGCCGGCTCGCTCCAGGACACTGATCATGATCTGTTGATTGGGGTGATGATCCTCTACCAGGAGGATTCGTCGTTCAGTCAGAAGGTTGCCTTCGACGCATGAAGCCATGGATTTGAGTCCCTTTCCCCGTCAGTCAAATGAGAGCGTCCTCAACGCCGTTTCTGCCTACCGCGAAGGGATTCTCAGGCCGCGCCATCTCCAGCTTCAGCAGAAAACCAATTTCCTGATCGGTCCGTAAGAGTTCCCGTGCCCCCGAAATACCCTGCTTATCACAAGTCTGGCCCAAATTCATTTCCGGAGTTCAAAAGAAAAGAGATAGTCGTCCTTGCATCGGCCAAGAATGACCAGGTGTTTTGACCAGCTGATTTCTCCGACCACTGGTTGGAATTCTGACTTCCCCGTATTATTAGGCCGGGAAGAACTGACGCATATACCTGAGATTCTGGGCTGAGAACCCGCCCGCCTTTCACGGATACCCTTCCGCCTCCCTGAGGGGAACCTTTTGCTTGTAATGAAATCGCAAACTTCCTATGATAGCGATTTTTAGCGGACGGTTTCCGCGAAAGATCGCACGGAATCCGGGGTCCTTACCGGACCGCGATGCTCGGAAGAACGCTGGTGGGGTCGAAGGAGGGGGACGGAACCGGTGGCAGCGAAGAGATACAGGACGATCCAGGAGATCAACGAGAGAATCAGGCAGGGCAAGGCCGTGGTCGTGACCGCGGACGAGATGACGGACATCGTCAAGAGGGAGGGGGCCGCAAAGGCCGCCAGACAGGTCGACGTGGTCACCACCGGCACCTTCTCGCCCATGTGTTCCTCCGGGGCGTTCATCAACTTCGGTCACACCAAGCCGGGCACCAAGGCCTCGAAGGTCTGGCTGAACGATGTCCCTGCCTGCGCAGGGCTCGCAGCGGTCGACATCTACCTGGGCGCCACGGAACCCGCGGAAGACGACCCCTTGAACAAGGTCCATCCGGGGCAGTTCAAATACGGCGGCGGCCATGTGATCCATGACCTCGTGGCGGGAAGGAAGGTGAACCTGAGGGCGACCGCCTACGGCACGGACTGCTATCCGAACCAGAAGGCGATCAGGAGGGTCTCTATCTCCGACCTGCCCAGCGCAACGCTCCTGAACCCCAGGAACGGATATCAGAACTACAACTGCGCGATCAACCTCTCCGGCAAGACCATCTACACCTACATGGGGGTGCTCAAGCCGAGGGCGGGGAATGCAAACTACGCCACGTCGGGGCAGCTCAGCCCCCTCCTGAACGATCCCTATTACCTGACCATGGGCCTTGGGACACGGATCTTCCTGGGAGGGGCGAAGGGGTATATCCTGGGTGCGGGCACGCAGCACAACCCGGAGGTCCCGAGGGGCAGGACCGGGGTGCCGCTGGCCGCCGCAGGCACCCTGATGGTCATGGGAAACATGAAGGAGATGGACCCCAAGTGGCTCGTCGGCGTCAGCATGCTCGGGTACGGGTGCTCGCTGGCCGTGGGCCTGGGTGTGCCGATCCCCGTTCTCGATGAGGACATCGCCCGCTTCACCGGGGTCTCCGACGACGACATCCTCACGCAGGTGGTCGACTACGGAATCGATTACCCCAAGGGCGAGGGCAAGAGCCTTGGCCTGGTGAGTTATGGAGAGCTCAAGAGCGGCGCCATGAAATTCAACGGCAAAGAGGTCCATACCGTGCCGCTCTCATCCTGTGTCAGGGCCAGGGAGATCGCAACCGCCCTGAAGCAGTGGATCGAAAAAGGTGAGTTCCTGCTCACCGAACCGGTGGCGCCCATGCCCACGGTGCCCATGGCCTGATTCAGATCCTTTTTCCGCGTCCTCAAATGCCTCCGGCAGGCTTCGGCATGGAGCCGAGCGCTGCCGGGGCTTTTTCGATGATTATAATAAAAACCAAGAACGTGAAGGTGAGGTGAATGGAAAGGGTACCCATAACAAGAGAAGGACTTGAGAGGCTGAAAGAGGAACTGACCCGTCTTGAGCGCGTGGACCGGCCCGCGAACATCCGTGCCATAGAAGAGGCTCGAGGGCACGGAGATCTGAGCGAGAACGCCGAATACCACGCCGCCAAGGAGCGGCAGTCCTATATCGAAGGAAAGATCAACGAGTTGAGGGTGGTCATCGGCAACTCGGAGGTCATCGAAGCGGACAACGGCCCCGCGGACCGGGTCGTCTTCGGCAGGACCGTTCTCCTGTACGATGTCCAGTCGGAAAAGGAAGTGGAATACCTGCTCGTCGGGCCCTACGAATCCGCGCCCGAGAAGGGCAAGATCTCGGTGACCTCGCCGATCGGCGGCGCGCTCATCGGCGCACGCGTGGGCGACGAGGTTCAGGTCAGGACGCCGACCGGTATCCAGGAATACGAAGTGCTCAAGATCGATTGAACCCCATGGACGAGATCGGGCGCGAGAAGATGGTCACCCTCCGTTACCGGATGAAAACCCAGTTTCCGGACGGTGTGGTCAGGGAGCGGTCCGAAGAGCGGATGAGCTTCGTCTTCGGCATCGAAACCCAGGTCCCGTCCCTGGAGAGAGCCATCGAGGGGAAAAGGGCCGGTGACGCCGTGAGTCTGACGGTCCCCCCTGCCGAGATATACGGCGAGCACGACCCCGCCCTGGTCCTGGAGATCCCGAAGAAGGGTCTGATCATACAGCGGCTGAAGGAAGGGCAATACTATCGCCAGATGAAGTTGGGGAGTCTCGTCTCCTTCAAGGTCCTGGAGGTCAGGCCGGATACGGTGATGGTCGACTTCAACCGCCCCCTTGCGGGCATCCAGGTCGACATGGATGTCGAGATCCTGGATGTCAAACCGGCCCATGAAGACGAGATCCGGGCCGCTGCCGAGGCGCAGGCCAGGCGCAAGATCGGGTGCGGGTAGGCCCGTTTTCGGGAGATCTGCCACAAAGGCACTGAGACACCAAGAAACCACGATGTCTTTCTTGGTGTCTTCGTGGGGGGACTGTGATCGTATGGCAGTCAAAATCTTCCTTCATGGTCTGGAGAGCAGCAGCCGGGGGACCAAGGCGGTCTTCTTCAGGGAGAGGTACCCGGACATGCTCACCCCGGACTTCACGGGGCCCCTGGAGGAGAGGCTTTCCAGACTGGAGCGGATCCTCGAGGACCGGAGCGGGATCATCATCGTGGGCTCGAGCTTCGGCGGTCTGGTGGGGACCCTGTTCGCCATGCAGGAGGAGTCCAGGGTGGAGAGGCTCATCCTGCTCGCCCCTGCCATTCACATGCTCGCTTCCCTCCCCTTTTCCCTGAAGGAGATCTCCATCCCCGTCCGCGTCTATCACGGTACCCGAGACGAGGTGATCCCCCTCGCCCCTGTCCAGGAGACCGCCCGCTCCTGTTTCCGCCACCTGTCTTTCGAGGTGGTCGACGACGATCACAACCTCCACCGGACCTTCCGGTCGATCGACTGGGACGAGATACTGGCAGAGTAAGAAGCTTCTCTCTTCCTACGCCCGCACCTCCCCGACCGTGGCTACCGCCCGCTTTCTCAGCTGCAGATACAGGGTCGCCGCGATGCAGAAGAGGCCGCAGAGATCCGTGATCCACCCCGGCTTGATCAGCAGAAAAGCGGCCGCGAACAGGAAGAGCCTCTCCGGCAGGGCCGTGTTCCTGATCAGGAAGCCGATCACCGCTGCACCAAGGCATATGATCCCGACCGCGCCCGTGACCGAGGCCTGCAGGATCACGTGCCAGGGCCCCTCGAACAGGAGGGGAGGGTTGTAAATGAACATATACGGCAGGAGGAAGCCGGACAGCGCGAAGGTCCATGCGGCCCAGCCGGTCTTCATCGGGTCTGCCTTGGCGATCGCCGCCCCGGCATAGGAAGCGAAGGCCACGGGAGGCGTGACCATACAGAGCATCCCGAAGTAATAGATGAAGAGATGAGATGCCATCGGCGTGGCCCCCAGTTTGATGAGGGAAGGACTGACCGTCGACGCCAGAAGGACATAGCAGACCACCGTCGGCAGCCCCATCCCGAAGAGAAGGGACGCAAGCATGATCACCGGAAGCGCAACGATCATGGACCCTGCCGAGAGGCTGACCACCAGGGTCGTGATCTTGGTCCCCATGCCGGTAAGCAGGACCACCCCGATCACGATACCCGCGATAGCGCACGCGGTGGAGACCATGACCGACCCGGTCCCGGTCTCCGCAAGGGCATCGATGATCTTCTTGGGGGACATCCTGTTCTCTTTCGTGAGCCAGCTCATCACGACGGTCGCTACAAGGGAATAGAGAACCGCCACACGCGGGGAATAGCCCAAGACCATGACCATGATGAGGAGCAGGAGGGGGACCGCGAACATCCATCGCTCTGCAAAGACCTCCCTGATCCTGGGGATATCCCCCTCGGGCAGCCCTTGGATCCCGATCTTCAGCGCGTAGAAATGGACCACTGCGAAGATGGCCAGGTAGTACAGGATGGCCGGGATGAGCGCCGCCTTGCAGACCGATATATAGGGCACCCCCAGGAATTCGGCCATCACGAAAGCCGCAGCGCCCATGACCGGGGGCATCAGGGCCCCGCCCGAGGAGGCGGTCGCCTCCACCGCTCCGGCCACGTGCGGCTCGAAGCCGATCCGCTTCATCAGGGGAATGGTGAAGGTCCCCGTGGTCACCGTGTTGGCCACGGCGCTGCCGGAGATGGTCCCCATGAATCCGCTGGAGACGACCGCCACCTTGGCAGGCCCTCCCCTGAGCCTTCCGAACAAGGCTGTGGCCAGGTCGATGAAGAACTCGGTTCCCCCGCTCTTGCCGAAAAACGCCCCAAAGGCGATGAAGAGGAAGATGAACTGGCACATGACGTTCAGGGCCACGCCGTAGATGCCGTTCTTGGTCATGAAAAAGGTGGTGGTGATCCTTTCGATCTCGTAACCGCGGTGGGAAAAAGGCGCGGGGAGGAGGTGGCCGAAAAAGGTGTACAGGAGAAACACGGCCGCGATGATCACGAGCGCCATGCCCGCGGCACGGCGCGTCGCCTCGAAGATGAGGATGATCGCAACAGCCCCGAATATCACGTCCCAGTTCGTGGGCACCCCCACCCGGAAGATGAAGTCCCAGTAGTCGACACAGACATAGACCGCGATGACGAAGCTGAGGACGGCCAGGAGGAGGTCCACCGCCAGGAGGGGGATGGAACCCGGGTTCTTGGGGTTGAGCGGATGCTTCAGGAAGACGATGGCCAGGCTGAATGCCAGGAACAGGCTCAACTGCTGAAGCTCCTGGATCCTCAAGGTAGCCATGGAGTAAATCACGAAAGCCGAGAACAGGACCGCCAGCCAATAGGTGACGGTCACCCGGAAACCATCCCTCTTCGGCGCCCCTCCCTTCACTTCATTCATGCCGTTTCTCCCGCAGATGTATTTATTTCTTCAAGAGGCCTTTCTCTTTGAAATACCTGATCGCACCGGGGTGAGTGGGGTTGCCCAGCTCGATGGCGGTCCACTCGGGGGTGATCGCCTTTGCGGGCGCATAGATCTCGGCCATGCACCCGAGATTCTCCACGATGGCCTTGGTCAGTTTGTAGGCGGTCTCATCGCTCAGGTCCTTTGAACAGATGAGTTGAATCCCGTTGTCCACGGTAAGCACCGGGGAAGCCACCCCTTTGAAGTGGTTGGCGGGGTAGGTGTACTCCCCGTAATAGGGATGCTTCGCCAGGAACTCATCCAGGACCTTCTTGTCCCACGGAAGGGGCCTGATCTTGTGCGTGGAGGCCACCATCTGGGCCAGCTCCTCGGTCAGGAACGCGGCCTCCACCGCCCCGTCCTTCAGGGCCTCGGCCATCTCTCCCGCGCCCATGAAGAAAGGCTTGATGTCCTTCTTGTAGTCGATCCCGTAGGCGTCCAGCTGGGTCCGCGCGATCACGCCGAGACCGCCGGATGCAGGCCCCACCGCGACCTTGTGCCCCTTCATATCGGGTATGCTCTTGATGCTGGACTTGTCCAGGACCACCCAGATGTTGCCGTTGGGGAGCAAACGGACCACCGCGAAGAAATCCAGCTTCTTGTCCTTGAAGGGTCCTGCCCCCTTGCGGGCCATGTTGCCGATCTGAGGAGTGATGAGGGCCAGCTCCATCTTCTTCTGATCGATCAGCCGGAGGTTTTCCGTCGAGCCCTCCGTGAACTCGGCCGTGATATTCACTTCGGGCAGGGCCTTGTTCACGCACTGGGCCAGGGCGCTTCCGATGTTGTTCAGGATTCCGCCCACGGTGGCCGTCCCCATGGACATCTGCTTGACCTCTCCAAAGGCCGCGGCCGGCGAGAGGACCACCACCGGGAGGGAGAGAAAAAGGATGGAGAGAACGAAAAAGCCGCCAACGCCCTTCATTGCCTTGCTTCGCATGGAAAACCTCCTTTAGCAGTTGTGAATGATCAGCCTCCTATACGCGATGAGGCTACCTCAGCTTCAACAGCCTCCTCGCATTCCCTTCGTAGATTTTCTGTCGATCCTCTTCCCGGACGGGCAGCGCATCGATGATCTTGATGGTCTCCCGGATGTAGCCGGGGCCCTTCTCAGGATCAAAGGGGCTGTCCGATGCGAAGAGAACGTTGTCGACCCCGAAGAAGTCGAGGCCGCACTTGGTCCCCGAAAGGGAGCCGAACAGGGCCGTGTCCGCCAGGAACATCTTGAAATAATCCAGGTGGGGTCTCTTGAGCTTCTTGAGGATGACGGTGTAGTCCTCATCCGAGGTGCGCTTGCCCAGCTGATCCCATCCCGGGCCGACGCGGCCTTCGAAGTAGGGGATCATGCCCCCCATGTGGTGGGTGACGACCTTGAGGTTGGGGAATTCGTCGAAGTAGTAGCCGAAGACGAGCCGGGCCATGGCCACGCTGGTCTCGTAAGGCCAGCCGAAGGTCCACCAGATCTCGTACTTGGACTTGTTTTCCGTCAGGTAGTCCGGGAAGTTCGCCCCCCTGGCCGGGTGTATCCAGATGGGGAGATCCAGTTCGGACATCCTCTTGAAGATGGGTTTGAACTCGGGGAGGTCCAGCGGTTTCCCGTTGACGTTCGTAAAGACCTGGACCCCCACGGCCTTGAGTTGCAGAATGGCCCGATCCACCTCCGCGAGGGCGGCCTGGGGCTCGTTCATGGGGAGGGAGGCGATAAAGCCCGGGAAACGGTCAGGGTACTTGGCCACGTACTCGGCCATCCCGTCGTTCGCGATCCTGGCAAGCTCCGGGGTCTTGTCCGGCCCGGCGAGGGCCTCCAGGGGAGGTGCGCCGAGGCAGATCACCTGCACGTACTCCTTGAACATGTCCATGACGCGGAACCGTTCGTCGAGATCGTAGATCACCGGGACCCCGCGGACCCGCTGCGCCATGTCCTTTGCGTCCGGGACCACCTCAAGCATCTTTTCGAAATAGCGTTTCGGGAAAATGTGGTTGAAGATATCGATCTTCATGCTCGTCCTCCATCATAAAGTGGGTTGGGTGTTCAATCCTCTTCAAGGCGACAGCCGCCGCAGGCAGGCCCTTGGAGGGGCCTGCATCCCTTCATGCCGGTCTGATGGGGTGATCCTTTACCGCCAGGTCCGCTAAGGAAGGATTTCCTGGTCCAGCAGGTCTGATAGATTCAGTTCCAGCATCTTGATGCTGGCCAGTGCCCTGGAGGTATTCCGGTAAAGCGCGGGGAAATCCTCTGCCATGCTCTTCAGCTCCTCTGCCGATCTCTTCATGGCCCGGATCCGCGCGTCCATCCCTTGGATGTCCATCTTTTCACTCATAGACCTGCTCCTTCCAGTCCCGCCACGAAGAGACGACGGTCCTGTCCTGGTGTCGACTCTTCTTCTTTCCTTGGACATTGGGACATTCTGCATTGGACATTCTAATGACTCTTCCGGAGGTCCTTGAACCTCTTCGCCTTCACGTCATAGCGGGGCAGGCTTCCATACTCATGGAATTCGAGGTTGTACCCCAGGTTGGTCTTGAGCCTCAGCTGATCCTTCAACCGAGCTTCGATGCGGGACCGCTCCCCCTCGCGTCCCTTGACAATCTCCACTTTGAGGGTGATCCGGTCGATGTCCCCTGTCTTATCCACGATCACCTCGAACTCATCGCCCAGGCCGTCCAGCCCCCTGACGACCTCTTCGATCGCGGATGGAGCGAGGAGAACCCCTTTCACCTTGGTGATGTCGTCCGCCCTGCCGACGACCCCACCCTTGATCAGCCGGAAGCTGCGACCGCATGGGCAAGGCTCCGGGGCCCACTCAATGATGTCCTTGGAGTCGAATCGAATGCAGGGCTGGGCCATCCTGTCCAGGGCCGTGATGATCATCTTGCCCTTCCGGCCCGGCTCGTCGATATACTCGCCGGTCTCCGGATCCTGGATCTCGACCAGGAAGAAGGCCTCGTTCACGTGGAGGCCGCCGGACTGGGCCTCACATTCAAAGCACCAGGCCCCGATCTCGGTCGCCCCGGCATGGTCGAACACCTTCGCGTTCCAGGCCTCTTCCATCCGCTTCTTGGTGGTCGGGATGCTGGCGCCCGGCTCGCCCGCACAGGTGATCCTCCGGACGGTGAGCCCGGCCGGATCGATGCCCATCTTCCGGGCCGTATCCGCCATCCCCAGCACATAGGTGGGTGTGGCCATCATCGCCGTGCACTGGAGTTCCTGGATCTTGAGGATCCTGGCCTGGGTATCGAGCACGCCCCCGGGCACCACCTCGGCCCCGATCTTTTCCGCGGCATAGTGGCCGGCCCAGAACGCCACGAACACATTGTACCCGAACGGCAGGAATACACGGTCTCTGGGGCGGTACCCCTGGCCCCACAGGATGTAGGACCAGCACTCCGCCCACCATTCCCAGTCCTGCCAGGAGTCGGCCTGATAGACCGGCTGACCGGTGGTGCCGCTCGTCTGGCGGAACTCGCAGACATCGTCGAGAGGCACACAGAGCGCATCGCCGTAGGGGAAGGGATCCTTCCGCTGGATGCCCCTCATCATGGACTTTTCTACGGTCGGGATGCGGCGGACATCCTCCAGGGAGCCCACGTCCTGCGGGCGGATGGATTCCCGGTCGTACATCCCCCGATGGAACTTCGATTTTTCATAGACCCATTGGAAGAGGCGTTTGAATTTCCTGAGCTGCAGCTGACGTATCTTCTCGTGCGGAAGCGTCTCCAGAACAGGATTCCAGTACTTCTGGTCTGCAATCATCGCGACCCCCTTTCAGTGAAAGAGACCCTCAGCGAAGAAGTTCCTTCGCGAAAACCACAAACAACGATTGTCGGGCTCCGCCCCGGAAGTCATCCCCCGGGCGGCATCCCTGCCGACGAGCTGTATTGACTATCCCCGTCCCGGCAATCAGGGGGGAAAACCAATCCAGCACGATTGAATGGTACATGATCGAGGTAAGGGCAACGAATGCGGCGCAGAAGCATTCAGGGCCAAAAACGGTTCCGACCCTCTTTGAGGATACAAAACGGAGTGTGCCCCCGAGATCAGCGACATCCACATCGCCTTTGAAGCCAGTGGGTTTTCTATTTGCGCCATTCCTTCCAGTCCATGCCGGTCTTCTTTTCCCAGTCCGACTCGAATCGCTCCTGGAAGAATCCCTGCAGTTTGTCCATGAGCCGCTTCCAGCCGGTCTGGTAGTCATGCGTGATGACGTCTTCGAGAAAAGGGACGATCTCCTTTACCTTGTCCTTGGGGAGATAGGCCCTGGCGCCCATATCGTATGAGCGCTTCAGCGCTTCAGGGTCTAGGGCATGGGCGGTGAACATGGCGACTTTCAGGTTGCGCTTTACCGCCAGATCCAGCAGATCGAAGCCGCGGACCCCCATGATGTCCAGGATCACCACGTCCCAATCTCTGGATTTCAGGAGTTCCGCCGCGTCCTCGTAGTTCGTGGCCTTTTCCAGTCTGCAGCTGGGGCAGGAATCCAGAATGAATTCCTCGAGGAGGAGCAGGATATCGACTTCATCGTCAACTGCAAGGATACGCTTTCCGTCCAGGACCGATCCGGCCATGCAGGCCTCCTCCCCCCTTCCCGATCAGCGCCCCAACGGGAGCCGTTGTTTGATGGGAATACTATGGAAACGGAGCTTCCGTGTCAATTGCAAACTGACCTCCCGGGACCTCCGGAAACCGTCTCCCTTGCGGAGGGAGAGCGCTTCTGCTAGGCTTCTTCCATGGATTTCTGCGACCTCACATGCAGGCATGCACGGTGGCCGGCGACCGATGGGTTGGACGGGTCGGGGAGCTGCCGGACCTTCCAGGCCCTCTTCTGCGGGAAAAAGAACTGCCTGGTCCCGAAGAACGTGCCTTGCACGGAAAAAGAAAAGAAGGGGCATAGCGCAAAGGGCACAGCGCATAGGGCGAAGAGAAGAGAGGGATCCTGAAGAACGCGGGGACATGTTAGCTCATATCCGGTGCCCATCCGGGTACGCCATTTCCGAACGCGCGCGATCGGCGAACAGCACAGTCCGTGGTCAGCTGAAAACATCGAAGAACAGGTGGTTGGCCAAACCGGAGGGCTCGATGTTTGGATGGGGGGTGCGAACTCGAAACGATCATTCTCGGCACTGTCTGTTCAGTCACCCCGGTCCTCGTTCCTTCGTCATCCCGGCGAAAGCCGGGGATCCAGGTCTTCCATGGAAGGCTCTGATCCAAATCCTGGACGCCGGCCTCCGCTGGAGCTGGAACCGGCGACGCTTCGGTGGCTCCGCCGTCTTTTCCCAAGCGCTTTGCCCTCTTTCCCCTTGCGCCCTCGCCCCATGCGCCATGCTCCTTACAGCTCCACCCCCTCCAGGTACCTGCTGATGGCGCCGTCATAGCGGTGGGTCAACTGAAAGACCTTTTTCGCCAGGCGGAAACGGGTCTTCAGGGATGTGTTTCCCCCAAGCTCCTCCATCTCCTTCAAGACGGGCGCGTAATCGGATGGATCCACGATCACCGTCACATCCCTGAAGTTCTTGGCCGACGACCGGAGCATGGCCGGTCCCCCGATATCGATGTTCTCGACCGCATCCTCCAGGGTCACCCCCTGTTTGGCCACCGTCTTTTCGAACTGATAGAGGTTGACCACAACGAGATCGATGTTCAGGATGCCGTGGGACTTCATCATGTCCACGTGCTCGGGATTGTCTCGAAGCCCCAGAAGCCCCCCGTGCACCTTTGGATGAAGCGTCTTCACGCGGCCGTCCAGCATCTCGGGAAAGCCCGTGTATTCGGAGATCTCGGTCACCGCGACCCCCCCTTCCCTGAGAGATCTCGCAGTGCCCCCCGTGGAGAGGATCTTGACGTCGAACCTTGAAAGCGACTTGGCGAAATCGACTACGCCGGACTTGTCCGTCACGCTGATAATGGCCCTCTCGATCTTTTTCATGCCCCACCTCCGGGAGAGATTTGATTTGGCCTGGCCATGTGGATGGTTTTATAATCAAACGCACTCCGGATCAAGGGGTGACTGCTCTCTTATGGGACTGCTCTACAGCACATATTCCGCGGTGGGCGCGGGGATATTCTTTTCCTGTCTCGCCCCTTTCTGGGCCTACACCCGCATCCGCGGAAGAGACTGGAAGGGGTTGCGTGAGAGGGCCGGGCTGATTTCTCCCCACCTCCTCCCGTACCCATCGGGGTCGCCCCGCATCTGGCTCCACGCCGCATCCCTCGGCGAGGTCCGGGCGGCCGGCGCATTGGGAGTGCACCTGTCGCGACTGATCCCCGGTTGCTCCCTGATCGTCTCCACCTCCACCGAGCACGGCCGAAATCTCGCCATGAAGACCTTTCAGAACACCCCCGTCATCTATGCTCCTCTCGACACGCCCTTCCCGGTCAGAAGGGTCCTCGGGAGATTGAGACCGGACGTGATGGTGTTCCTTGAAACGGAGATCTGGCCGGTGTGGATCACGGAGGCCAAAAAGAGGGGCATCAGGATCGCCCTTGTAAACGGCCGGATCTCCGGACGGTCCTTCAAGAGATATCTGGCCGTCAAACCCCTTTTCCGGGACGTGATGAGGAGTGTGGACGCATTCAGCATGATCCGCGAGGAAGATGGAGAGCGAATCAGGAGGATGGGGGCCGATCCATCCCGTGTCCGGATCAATGGGAATGCAAAGTACGAACTCCTGGCCTCAGAGCCGGACCCTTCGCTGGAGGCTGAGATGCGGAGCCTCCTGAATCTCGCCCCCTCTCAGGTGGTGCTCGTTGCCGGAAGCACCCGTCCGGGAGAAGAGGAGATGATCCTGACCGCCTACCAAAGGATCCTGGGGCGGTTCCCGGAGGCGGTGCTGATCATCGCGCCGCGCCACATCAACCGGACGCCGGTCATCGAGACCCTTCTCAGGGCCGGGTCCGTTCGTTACCAATTGTGGACGGACCTGGCCGCAGGCGGCCGAACCAGGGTGGAGCAGGTGGTCTTGGTCAACACCTTCGGAGACCTCTTCGGCTGCTACAGCGTCGGGACCATCAATTTCTGCGGGGGAAGTCTCGTGCCCCTGGGAGGGCAGAACCCGCTTGAACCGGCCGCCTGGTCCAAACCGGTGTTCTACGGCCCTTCCATGGAAGACTTCCTGGATGCAAAGGGGCTCCTGGAGTCCGCCGGCGCAGGCACAGCGGTCGACGGCCCTGAAGACCTTGCGGAGAAGGCGATCGCCTTGCTGAACGACCCCGGAAGGCTGAAGCGCCAGGGAGAGGCCGCCAGGCGGGCGCTCCAGGCAACCCCGGGCGCAGGGGAAAGGCACGCCCGGGTGATTGCGGAACTGGCCAGGGACCGGGGGAGGAAGAACGAGGGAAGAAAGGAGATGAACATCGAACATTGAACATCGAAGAGTCCCCTTGGATGCCGCCGGAGACCTCCCCCTCCTGGTTGAAAAAGGGAATCAAGGATATATTCTCATCCTTGGAGGCAGGGATGGAGAAGACAGCCGTTCGATTTCCGCTTCGAGTCGCCGCCGTCGGTCTGACGGTCCTCGCGCTCTTCCTTTGGAGCATCCCCTTCGACTGCAGCGCGGCGGAGGCCCCGAAGAAAAGCCCGTCCTCAGGTAAGACCTCACCCGCCAGATCCAAGGACATGGCCGGCAAGACTCATGATCTCGTGAACGAATACAGGAAGTCGCAGGGGCTGAAGCCGCTCAAGATGAACCCGTTCCTCAATGAAGTCGCCGCGGAGCATAGTCGGCAGATGGCCTCGGGGAAGGTCGCATTCGGGCATGGAGGATTTGAACAGAGGGCGAAGACGGTTCAGTCCAAATGGAAGTACCGCTCCGTCGCCGAGAATGTGGGGATGAGCATGGGCCACCCCGACCCGGCGGACGAGGTCGTGCAGGGATGGCTCAAAAGCCCCAGTCACCTCAAGAACATCAAGGGGGATTTCGAGCTCACGGGGATCGGTGTGGCCAGGAAGGGGGAGAGCTACTACTTCACTCAGATCTTCCTGAAGAAGCTCGATTAGCCTTGTTCTACGCTCTATCACCTTCGCGCTGTGCGCGCTTGACCCATGAGGATCCAAAAGCGACGATCGAGAGCCACCGCAGGACTGCGCAAGTCCCTGCACCTGCTTGCCCGACCCGTAAAGGGCGGCAGGGGCAAAGCGGGCGTCATCGTTCAGCCCTATCGAGGATTCGGATCCGAGGAAAAGATCTTCCTCATGGGCCGCGTCTTCAGGCAGCCGGGCGGCAGCGCCGGACTCCGGCGAGGATCATGGGCGCGTGACCTCGTCGATGTGGGGCGGCGGATATTGCGAAAGGGGGTCGGTTACTCGCTCCTCTCCATGCGCTTCGGCGGCGCCATACAGAAGGTACGGGCGGACAGGGACGGATATTTCAAGGTCCTCATGAACCCTGTGTATCCTCCCTCATCGGATCGCCTCTGGCACAGCATGGATCTTGAGCTCCTTTGGCCCCGTTCTCCAAACCCCAGGGCCGAAGGCGTCTTCTTCGTTCCTTCCCGGTCCGCGCGATACGTGGTGATCAGCGACATCGATGACACCGTGATGCATACCGGCGTGGCGAACAAGGCCATGATGATGTGGCGCCTGTTCTTCCAGAGCCCGGACAGCAGGACCGCGTTCCCGGGTGTGGGCGCCTTTTACAGGGGGCTCCACCGCGGCGTCTCCGGAGCGGAGATGAATCCCCTCCTCTATGTCTCCCGCGGCCCATGGGCGCTTTACGAGGTGCTGGACGCGTTCTTCAATCTGCACCGGGTCCCGGTGGGGCCTATCCTCTTTCTCCGGGAGTGGGGCCTCACCCTTCAGAGGCCTTTCCCGCCCCCATCCAAGGGGCACAAGCTCAACCTCGTCCGCACCATGCTCTCTCTCTACGCCCGCATGCCTTTCATCCTCATCGGCGACAGCGGCCAGCGAGACCCGGAGATCTACGCCCAGGTCGTTCGGGAGCACCCCGGACGGATCCAGGCGATCTACATCCGTCACGTGAGCCGGGATCCCGCCAGGGCCGAAGCGGTAAACGCACTCGCCGGGAGCGTGGCGGATATCGGAGGCAGCCTCGTCCTTGCTGCGGATACGACGGCCATGGCCTTGCACGCCGCGGAAAAGGGCTTCATCAGACCCGAGGACCTGAAGGAGGTCCTATCGCCTCCACCCGCCGATCGCCCCCGAAAAGTCCTGTAGGAGCAACCTCCCGGTTGCGATCCTTCCTGTTGATCATGGTTTCGGCCGGGGGTAGACTCATTTCAATACGCAGGAAGGCGGTCAGACATGATGAAAGGCAGGGAACTCCTCCTCATCGGCACGGTCCATGGAGACCCCGATGGACCGGTCCGGTTCCGTGATCTCCTGCAAAAGGAGCATCCCGCCGTCATCCTGGTGGAGGCAAGCCCTTACGGCCTGGCTTACAGGAGGAGAAACGGACGGTCTCTCCGCAACCTCCTTGCCCGGAGGATCCGTCGCCTGTCGGGCATCGGGGGCGACTGGAAGCGGTGGGGTCAGATCCAGGGCCTCTTCACCCGGACCCGGACGCCGTTCGAGTACAGTACAGCCCTCCGCTACTGCCGGGACAAAGATGCCCTCTTTGCCTGCGTCGACCTCTCTCGCGAGAGCAGACGGCTGATCGCGGAGCAGTGGCAGGAGATGTTCGGGCTCGAAAACCTGGAGGCCCTCCTGAGAGAGCCGCCCGAGGATACCCGGCGATCCTTCGCACAGACCTACGCGCTTGCGTCGAGACTGATCTCGGAAAGGGAGAGGAGCTGCCTCAACCCTTATGTCCGGGAGTGGATGGAAGATCCTGCCTGGCGGGAGAGAGAGGCCCACCTTGCGGAGGAGATCCGGAACCGCTTTGATCGGATGACGGCGGGGCTCCTGGTTTATGTAGGGGGGTGGCAGCACCTCCTGTGCCCTACGGACGCCGGCACCGTATGCGACCGTGTGGCCCACCTCCGGCCCCGAAGGATCCTGCTGGGGTAAGCCACACTCTCGCCACGAAGACACAAAAGACACCAAGAAGAGTTTTGCGGTTTTCTTTGGGACTTGGTGCCTTTGTGGCGGATCTGCTTTCCTAGATTGCAGATCTTGCCAGGATGGACCGGGTTTCGTACTATCAGGGCGAGGCCGATCGAACCGACAGGGAGCCGCCATGTCCAAGCTGATCATCACCGCCGCCATCACGGGGAGCCGCATCACGCGGGATTCCACACCCTTCATCCCGATTACGCCCGAAGAGATCGTGCAGTCCGCCCTGGAGTGCTGGAATGCCGGCGCAGCCATTGCCCACATCCATGTCAGGGATCCTTCCACCGGGCTGGGAACGCAGGATGTGGAGATCTTCAGGCGGGTGGTGGAGCCGCTCCGGGAGAAGACCGATCTGGTCCTTTGTCTCACTACAAGCGGCATACCGGGCAGGAATCTTCCCACCGAAGAACGGCTGGGCCCCCTTTCCCTGAGACCCGAGCTGGCCTCCTTCGATGCGGGGTCCATCAACCTGGGTGGTGCCGTCTTTGCCAATCCTCCAGAGTTCCTGGATGCGGCCGCCCTGCGGATGAGGAGCATGGGCGTGAAACCCGAGCTGGAGATCTTCGACTCGGGGATGATCGTGACCTGCCTCCGCCTGAGGGAGGAAGGGAAATTGCGAGACCCACTTTATTTCCAGTTTGTCCTGGGCTCGCCGTGGGGGGCGCAGGCAACCCCGCGGTCCCTCCTCTACCTGCAGGAGCAGATCCCGGCAAATGCCGTGTGGTCGGCCATCGGCATCGGACCGGGGCACCTTCCGATCTCCGTGATGGCCATGGTCATGGGAGGCCATGTCAGGGTCGGGCTGGAGGACAACATCTATTTCTCCAGGGGGATCCTCGCTCGAAGCAATGCCCAATCCGTGGAGCGGATGGTCCGCATCGCAAACGCTTATGGCCGTGACATCGCGTCCCCGAACGATGCCCGTGCCGTCTTGGGGATCCAGCCATGAGCATCACATCTGTCGCCTGCATCGGTGCAGGGCTGATCGGACAGGGTTGGGCCACGGTCTTCTCGACCCGCTGCAGCAAGGTCATGCTCCAGGACGTTTCCGAATCGTGCCTCCAGAATGGACTCAGGCAGATTCGTAAGAACCTGGACTTTATGGAGTCTCGCGATCTTCTCGGCCCGGGAGAATCGGATCGCGCATTCCGCAGGATCGTCGCGACCACCAGGATCGACGAGGCGCTCGCCGATGTCCAATACGTTCAGGAAGCCGTGCCGGACCGCTACGAGATCAAGAAGCCGGTCTTCCGGGAGATGGACCGGTTTGCCCCGGAAGACGCTCTGCTGGCGAGCAGCGCCTCCGGGTTGCTGATGACCGAGATCCAGGAGGCGGTCTCCAGACCCGGGCGCTGCGTGCTGGTCCATCCCATGCTTCCGGTGCATCTGCTCCCCTGTGTAGAGATCGCGGGAGGCAAGCGCACTTCCCCCGAGACGATCGATCGCGTGCGCGGCTTCATGGAAGAGATGGGGAAGGCCCCCGTCGTCCTCAACTGCGAGGTGCCGGGTTACATCGTGAACCGGCTCCAGGCCGCGCTGCTCCGCGAGGCCCTGGACCTGGTGGAAAAGGGGGTTGCGAGCGCAGAGGACATCGACAAGGCCTTCCGGACGGGGATCGGCCTAAGAGACCCGATCATGGGACCGTTGCTCAGGATCCACCTGGCGGCAAACGGGGTGGAGAACTTCTTTCAGAGGTACGCGGATTCCTATCGCAACCGTTGGCAGAGCATGGCCGACTGGACCGCCATACCTTCGCGTACTGCAACGATCGCCTCAGAGAGGATCCGGGAGATGGAGATGGTGCGGACCAGGACGGTCGAGGAGATCGCGCAGTGGCGGGATGAGATGCTGGTCAGGTTGCTGAAGGCGCTCGGGGGCTGATCCCCTTTCATTCGATCACGCTCCTCGCGATCCCTTTGACCTCCTCGGCGAGGACCCTCTTGATCTCCTCCCAGGAGAGGTCCCAGATCATGGCCGGTCCGGCCTCCCGATCGGCCTCTTCAAAGTCCACCAGCCCCTTGAGGAAATGAAGCTTGCTGTATCGGATCCCCCCGCTCTCTTCCATGGCCATGGCCAGCAGGGATGGGAGAGGGATCGTCTCCCTCGTGAGGCAGAACAGATCGACAAAGTCCTTCCTGCTGCCGCGGCTCCCGATCGACAGTACTTTCATGCGCCCGATATCCCTGGGATCGGCCATACGCAGGTTTTCCAGCTGTCCGCCCAGAGGCAGGAGGGGGAACCTCAGGGGGATCCTCTCCCTGATCAGATCGACCTTGACCCGTTCAACCAGGAGGACGGTATGCGCGGGAGTCTGGTGGAGCAGGAGGATGTCGAGCCCCTCACGGCGGAGGTGCGCCAGGAAGCCGGGCTCGTCGAACTCCTCCGGGACGAAGAAGTCGAGGTCCTCCGATCTCCTGTGCCCCAGGGAGAGGGCCATGGCAGAGCCTCCCCCGAGGTATGCGGGCGAGATCCCTGGGAGCCGGTCTAGTCTCGGGAGCAGTTCCCATATGGGGTCGGGTAGCGAGTGGCGGTGCATGCTTGATCTCCCGATTCGAAGAAAAGGGTCCAGAACCTGCGCGATCGCCCCGAAAGGGATCGGCTCGTCCTCAAGACCGGGATCATCTCCTCAGGCCCATACAGCCCAAAGAGGGTCTTGACCGCAGCCTCGTCCCCGAGCTCCAGGAGCCGGCTGATGATGGAAAAGGAATCCTTCCTGACCGAGAGCCGGTGAAAATCCGCATCCCAGAAGAACGGGCGCAATGACTCAGGAAGACCATCCCTTTCCATGCTCGACCCCTTTTAGGCTACCTGCCGTAAAATCAACGAAAAAGTAAAGATATTTTATACCAGAGTTCCCCTCCCCAGACAACCGTCCCCTTCTCTTCGAACAGCGGCCATGCTATGACAGACAGGTTCTGAAGGATATTTCACCGCATCTCCCCCGCATAGAGCAGCGGGATTTGCCACCGGCAAAGGAAAGAACCCCTTGACTCCGCGCTCTCTGCGTCTGCGGTGAACCTTCTTCTGGAGCCGAATCGATTCTTGAGACGCGTCACTGTAGTTACGACACCGTGTGAGGTCCCAACGTAGGTGCGCATGCTGAACCGCGAACTGGCATTTGCCTATATCACGTCCATCAACGTCGGGCTGGTCTTCCTCAACATCCCGCCCGCCATCTCCATCCTCATGGACCTCTACGGCGTCTCCTACACGGGGATCTCGGTCCTCATGAGCGGTCTCCTGTGGTCGCACGCCCTCATGCAGATTCCGGCCGGCATGGTGGCGGACCGGTTGGGCATCAGACGTGCCTTGAGGATTGCAATGGCCTTTCTGGTGGTGGGGAACCTCCTGCCCGCCGCCGCCCCCCTGATGAGCATCGCCCTCCTCGGCCGCGTGCTGGCCGGGGTCGGCACGGCGCTCACGTTCGTCACCCTCATGAAGCTGATCGCGGCAAACACGCCGCAAGGCCGCACCGGGACCTATCAGGCGTTCTTCGCCGGTCTTTTCTCCTTCGGCAATATCCTGGCCTACTTCCTCGTTCCCAGGCTCGCCCCGGCTCACTGGCAATGGGTCTACCTGGTCCCCGGCCTCTACAGCCTGGCGCTCCTGCTCCTGTGTTTCGGGGTTCGTCCGGCCGCTGCCTCCACCTCGCCCGGGAAGCCCCTCCCGCTTCGCAAACTGGCGGGGATCAAGGCGGGATGGATGATCGGCCTCTATCACGCCCTCTCCTGGGGCACCATGATCAACCTGGGGAACTGGATCCCTTCCCTCCTGGCCGAGTTCAAGTTCGATTCCACCCCCGCCCGACTCGCATGGGGAGGGGTCCTTGTGCTGCTGATCAGCGGGATCGGCCGCATCTCCGGCGGGTTTGTCCTTCTGAGGGTTCCACCACTGCGGGTTGCGCACGGCTCCATCCTGATCCTGGCCCTCATCTTCATCGGCCTGTTCACGGCGCGCGCCCCCGAGCTCCTTCTGCCTCTCGCGATCCTGGCCGCCCTGTTTTCGTCCGTCAATTTCGGGGCCCTCTTCCACCTGGGATCGGCCGCGGTCGAACCGAGATCCATTGCCACGATCATCGGCTTCGTCAATTTCCTTGCAAACATCGGCGCCGTGCTCTTCACGCTCCTCTTCGGCTTTTCCAAGGATTTCACCGGGACCTTCGCCTTGGGATTCGGCGTGCTGGCGCTCATCGCCCTGGTCGCCCTCCCCCTGGGCAGGTCGGTCCTGGGAACGTCCGCGGGACCCCCCAGCGATCGGCGATGAGGATCGATGATCCTTGCGCCCCGCCTTCACAGGCACACCAGTGAACTACTCCTGCTGGCATCGAGCCGTGAGATTTCACATGAAAAGTTTTTCTTCAAGGCATGGGTGGTATGGGACTCTTCTCGCTAATTACAACCGCTTACGCCGGTCCGACCCGAGACCAACGAGATCACCTTCAGGGGGACGTTGGTTCAATGTCGACTTGTCTCTGACAGGCGTGCCTGTGCAGATTACAAACGAAACCGGGGCAGCATTGAAGCTCTTGACATGATGAAACCCAAGAGGGATGATTGGCCGCTTTTGCTGCGAGGTCTCACAATCCATGCGAGTACTGTAGTATGATTTTCCCACCTGCGGTGGGAAGGAAAGGCGGTGGCGGATGAATCTCTCGAAGTTGCTTGCAGTCGGGGTCCTCCCGGGTCTGCTTGCGTTCTCCCCTCTTCTTGCTTCCGAAGAACCCAAGGATGCGCCCTATCTCTCCGGAATGCCTAATTACGCCCTGACCGGCGGCTGGGAGGACAAGGAATTCGATGCGTTCCCCTTCTTCACGGGCAAGGGGGCGGTTACGGTCGAGGGAAAGTTCTGGGTGAGGGAGTACCTGGTCAAGGAAGGCGCCAAGGAGGCGAGCGAGCTTCAAATCCTGAGAAACTATTCCAATGCCATCAGGAATATGGGCGGAGAGGTCTTCTTCGAAGGGCCATGCAGGAAAGAGGAATGCGGTGACAAGTACGATCTTCAGTTGGTCTCGGGGAAGATCTCCAAAGGGGGAAAGGAGATCTGGGTCGAGGTCGTGGCTCAGAATAGCGGGACGGATTATATGCTCCGGATCCTCGAAAAGGAGCAGATGAAACAGGACGTCACGGCCAGCGACATGCTCGACGCGTTGAACAAAGATGGAAGGGTGGCACTCTACATCAATTTCGATACGGGGAAATCCACCATCAAACCGGAATCCGCGAAGATCGTAGACCAGATCGTTCAGATGATGAAAAAGGCCCCGGAGCTCAAGATCAGTGTGGAAGGCCATACCGACAGCGTTGGGACCCCGGAGAAAAACAAGATTCTTTCTCAGGAGAGGGCAAAGGCGGTGGTCGACGCAATCACCAGGGAGGGCATCGATGCGCAGCGGCTCCGTTCGGCAGGCTTCGGGCAGGACAAGCCGGTTGCGGACAACAGCACGGACGAAGGAAAGGCGAAGAACCGAAGGGTGGAGCTGGTGAAGAGGTGAGCGGAGGCGCCTTCACGGTGGAACCCATGTTTCCGTTTCTTGCCGGAAAGGATCGAGGAGCGTGATACCGATGAAAAAGACGAGCATGCTTTTTGTTTTGGTTTCCCTGGTCTCAGGCGCGGCCGTTTGCTCCGCAGGGGATTTCACCGCGAACATGACGATCAGCGCGCGCGGTGAAAAGGAGATCCAGGGGAAACTCTACATGCAGGGCAACAAGATGCGCATGGAGATGGGGGAGGGGGAGGAGAAGGCCGTCACCATCACCAGGCCGGACAAGAAGGTGATCTGGGTCCTCATGCCCGAGGAGGAGATGTACATCGAGCAGGCCTACCAGGAAGATCCCAGGATGAAGGAGTGGACCCCTTCGCAGGAGGCGCAATCCAAACTCATCGGGAACGAGACGGTCTCCGGACTAAACTGCAAGAAGTACCAGGTCCAGGGAAAGCAGGTCTTTTACTGGATTTCCGAAAAGATCAGTTTCCCGGTGAAGACCCAGGACCCGGAAGGGACCATGCTCCTGAAAAACATTCAGGCAGGAAAGGTCCCCGACGATCTCTTTACGGTGCCCAAGGATTTTGAAAAGGTGAACATGCCGGGCATGGGCGGGATGCCTCACGGCGTGCCGGGCATGCCGAAGGGCAGATAAGCCGGGCAGAGGCCCCATGCACGAGGGAGGGAACATGTCCGGGATTCACCGCATTCCTGTTTCCGGCATCCTGCTCGGAATCGCTCTCCTTCTTTCTTCCTGGTCACCTGCAGCGGCCGCCTGGGAGCCGCCGAGGGTCTATATCAGGAATTTTCAGGTGACGCTCCTGGGTAAACAGGCATTGAGCGGTGATGAGGGGGCCATGAGCGAGCAGTTGGCTTTCTGCCTGGCTCAGCGGCTGCAGCAGCGATACCCCTGCGCGAGAGTCCTCACGGAGAACGACTTCAAATCAATGATCGGCTGGGACAGACAGCAGAACCTCCTGGGGACTCCGCAGGAGGACACTATCGGACTCGACAGGATACTGGATGCGTTCGGGAAATCGATCATCATCGACGGCTCCATCTCAGGGACCGCCTCCGGGTACCATGTCACGCTTCGGGCCATAAACAGCTTCGGAAAAAACCCAAGGGTCAACAAAAGCGTCAAGACCGGCAACGCGCCCCTTTCCGCAGATTCCTTCTTCGCCCTTTGTGATGAGATAGGCGACGATCTCAAGCTCGGGATCTGCACGTGGAGCGGTTCGGTCTCCCTGAAGATCAGCGGGAACGACCAGGTGAATGAGACGGAATCCCACAAGAACGGTTCCGCTTCAAATTCGGTGCACCAATCCGCACTGCTGACCCTTGATGTCACTTTGAAGGGTGAAGACGAGGAACACGAGGAGTCGCAGACTGCAAAATACAACTACAGCTTTGAAAGAACAGAGACAAGTCGACAGGATATTACCATCAGCTGTCCTACGGACGACGGCAAGCCCGTAAACAAGCCCTATCACTCCATGAACCGCAGCACCAGCTCTGCATCGAGGGCAGGGAGTCTTGAAGGGAAATCCGCGTCCATCACCCTCGACTCGAAGACCCGCGAGTTCGAAATAGTGGTCCACGTGCCCGAGGTGGACGGAGAAACGGAAGTAACCGTGCAGGAACAGGAGGATGGCGGATGCCCGGGCGTCCGGAACCGGTCCGACCAGTCCTTCAAGAACCCCGGCCCCCTGCTCAACGCGCAATCTTTCTCCGTGAAGGACTATTTCAACTCAAAGGAAGGTCGATTGAAAGGGCAAAAAAGGCTCGAGGGGGTAGCCCTTTTCCCGTACACCAACACCCCGAACGAAGGGACCCTCATCTACGATCTGAAGCGCAGGTAAAGGTCAGGTCCGACCTGTCTCCCACTGCGTGGGGGGATAGGGGGCGTACATCACCTAATGCGTCGGGATTGAATGTGGCAGAAGGATGCCATGCCTCGAAAAAGTGGGATGGCACCATCACCGCCCGAAGCACACCTGGAAGAGGATCGACCTTTATCTTTACCCTGCCGAAGAGTCAACCGCCGAACAATGATCCATCCCCAAGTGAGAAACCGAATCAGTAATCCGCTGACTCCTCTTGCCGGTTCTTGCCGGAGTCAGACCCGCGCATCATTTTGAAGTCAGAAGAGAACTATCCCAAAAAGATTCGTTTTGAGGCCTTGGAAAAGCATTTTCATGCCCCAAAGTGCCACGACAAGGGCCGGAGAATCCTTCAGTTCATAACTCCCGTCTCCCCCCACTCACCCCACGTGCTCTCGACTTAAACCCGAGCCTCTCCAAACATCCATTGGAAGTAACGGCGACGGTCGCGGGCAAATTTCAGGAGGGATCCTTTCTTTCGGCACCGATGGGTGATTATGCCCGGCACAAACGGGAATGCAATTCTCTTTGCCCTGGGCATACACGTCCTCACGCCTTAAACAGCCATTTCCGGTGTCCCAAACATCGTTTTAAGCCTTGAAATCGCCGCTTTCCAGGACTCTTATCCGCTTATTACAACCGCTTACGCCGGTCCGACCCAGGAAGACAGGAGAAAGGAGGTGCAGCAGGAGAGGGAGGAGGACGCGCAGGAGGACCACAGGAGAGTTGGCCGTCCTCGTTCCGCAGAAGTTGGCCACTTTAGTACAGAGGATCTTTGTTTGACTGCAGGCAGCGGCATTGCCGATTGAACCAGATTGTGATTGACATTGTCCTACCGTTTGAGTATAAATTACCTCAATTTCCTGAAAGGGAGTAGCTAAGAAGTCAGGGTCAACACTACGGTTGTCCCTGGCCCTGCCGTTGTTAGTCCAAGAGCGAGACCTTTGGCTGGACCTTTACGGTCTTGCTGGAGCGCCTCGTTTTTTTGTTGGCATACCTGAAAACAAGTGGACAAGAAAGCGACGAACGGAGTCGACACGGTCTGTTTTCGAACCGATCGTTCCTGCTACGTCTAAACCGGGGGTCAAAGGAGTAATCGTGATTGGGCAATATAAGAAATTGCTCGGCCGTGCCGGATACATTACGACGATGGTCGTTGTGATTACGGTTTTTCTCTACGTTACGCAGAGGGAGCCGGAGAATAAGTTCTTTTATCACCTTGACGTCATTTTTCAGGAGCTTTTCTTCATCCCCATTGTGCTTACCGCCCTCTGGTTCGGACTAAAATGGGGGCTGCTGGTGTCCTTTGTGGTTTCTATGCTCTTGATACCGTACATGGCTCTTCACTGGGAAAATGGTTCTGCCGCCGATCTTGACAGGGCCTTATCATTATTGGTTTACGTTCTGGCTGCTGCTGTCTTGGGAAAGGTGATTGAACGCGAGAAACGGGAGCAAAGACGCTTACACGAAGCGGAGAGTCTTGCTGCCATAGGTCAATCGATGGCGGCAGTGGCGCATGACCTCAAAGCTCCTCTGGTGTCAATCGGCGGATTCAGTCAGCTCGTGTATACGCACCTGAACGAAAATTCAAATCACCGGGATAAGCTGAGGATTGTTATTGACGAGACACGGCGCATGGAGGCGATGGTCAGCGATATGCTGGCATTTTCAAGGCCGCTCAAGCTGGAGATGACTGAGGAGGATGTGGCTGGGGTAGTGCACGGCACAATAAGAATGGCTGAAGAAACAGCTCGGAAACGAAATGTAAAGCTTGAAAGCGAGGTCTTCCCTCATCTCCGCGCTTCTTTCGATGTCACACGCGTAAGGGAAGCTTTGGGGATTCTGGTAATAAACGCAATCGATGCATCATCCGAGGGGGAGTCCGTACTCGTTAAGGCCTATCCAAAGGGCAAGAGCCTTTTCTTTGAGGTGATCGATTCTGGTTGTGGAATTCCTGTGGACAAGAGGGATGAAATATTTATTCCATTTTTTACCACCAAGAAAGAGGGGCTGGGTCTAGGACTTCCCACCGCGAAGAAGATCATGGAGGCTCATGGTGGTGATGTGACCTTCGAAAACAATCGCGGCAATGGGGTCACCTTCCGAGCCGTCATACCAGTCTGAGCGCCGGTCTCAGACTGGTGGTAATTCAATAAATCAAGGATGTCCCCTCTTTTTCCCCTCTTTTTCCCATGCCGCTCTCAGAGAGAATCATGGTCGGAGCTCAACGCGGGCCCCGCCATTTCCTTGACGATGATCCTCCAGTCGAGCCAGCGCTGGTTCTTGGGGCGCAGATGGCCTCGATCCTTCAAAGAAGGTAGATTCTCGATGCTGGTGAAGGTCACCTTCCCCGATTGACGGCCGATGCATACGACATCGGTCGAACCGGCTCCGGCGAGCTGGATCAAGTGGTCGATGGCACGCGCCGCGAGTCGGGTCGCTTGAATCCGGTCGAACGGTGACGGAATGCCGCCCTGTTGTGTATGCCCGAGGATGCTGCGGCGTACGTCGAACAGATCTTCTCCCTCCTTTTTGAAGAGGGCGACGAGAAAATCGGTCTTGTAGACCGGATCCGCATTCTCGTTAGAGATGACGAGGCCGAGCCTCTTCCCTGCTTTGAATGCATTTTTGAGTTGTTTGACATCCTGCAAAACGGCGGAGAGCTCGATCCCGTCCTCTGGCAGATAGGATTGCTCGGCGCCGGTCGCCATGCCCCCCATGAGGGCGAGGTATCCGCAGTCTCGACCCATCACTTCGACTATGAAACATCGGCGGACCGCCACCGCGGATTCTTTGATCCTGTCCACCGCAGCGATGATTGTATTGAGCGCGGTGTCGGCCCCAATCGTAAACTCGGTACCGGGGAGATCGTTGTTGATGGTCGCCGGAAGGCAGACCATCGGGATTCGAAACGCCGGATACTCCGCGCGACGAAGCTGGAGTCGGTACGCGAGCTCGTAGACGTCCCAGCCTCCTATGAGCAGAAGGCCGTTGACGTCGTACTCCTCCAAGCGACGCGCGACTGCATAGAAATCCTCCAGCTCGGGTAGACGGCGGCTCGTGCCGAGCTCCGCACCACCGCGGCCGACCCAGGCGTGGACGCTCATCCAATCCATTTCCCGGACGCGGCCCTTCAGAAGACCGGCCAGACCGTTTCGCACCCCGAGCATCGTATGGCCCCGGTCGATGCCGAGTCGCACCGCCGCCCGGACCGCCGTGTTCATCCCCGGTGAGGGCGCGCCTCCATGGATCACCGCGAGGCGCAGAGGGTTGTGCCCCGGATCGGGTTCGTGAGGATGAGCGCGAAGGATCGTCCTCAGGATCTCGAACGCCTCTTCAAAGCTGCGGCCCCGCAGCTTCATCGCCCCCTCGTATTCCCCGGCGGTGATCAGCTCGGCCACCCGGCGGGTTTTTTCGATATTCTCCATGAGCGGGGAGGAGGTGATGTCGTTATCACGGATGCCGACAAGGCGCGGCTCGAATTCCGGACGCGCGGTCAACAATTGTTGAACCGCGGCATAGCCGAGAATCGTGCTCATGTTCCGATCGAAACCGCTCGGGCTCCCGCCTCGTTGCACATGCCCGAGAATGGTCACACGCGTATCCTCTCCGAGGATCTGGCTCAAGACTTCTCTGACCCGGTCCGAGGAGATCGGTTTCCCCTCGCGATCCTTGGCGCCCTCGGCCACCAGGATGATGTTGTGTCGACGCCCCATATCCCGCCCGGCGCGGATCGTCTTGGTCACCAGCTTCTCCCAGTCGCCCTCGGGAGGGTTTTCCGGGAGGAAGACCCAATTCGCCCCCGTGGCGAGCCCCGCCATGAGAGCCAGATACCCGCAATGTCGTCCCATGACTTCGACGACGAAGCTGCGCTGGTGACTGGCGGCGGTACTGGCGATGGCGTCTACGGCCTCGACGATTCGATGGAGTGCCGTGTCCGCGCCGATGGTCATGTCCGTCCCGAACATGTCGTTGTCAATGGAACCAACCAGACCCACGATGGCCAGAAAAGGATGGGCGTTCGCGGCGTCCCGATCAAGCCGCCCCTCGGAAACGAGCTCGGCCAGCAGATCGGGCCACTCCTGGCGAAAGACGTTGGCGCCGGTCAGGCTTCCGTCGCCACCGATCACGACCATCCCGTCGATGCCCCGCGTGACGAGATTGTATGCCGCCCTGCGCCGGCCTTCTCGGGTGCGGAACTCGCCCGATCGCGCCGACCCGATGACCGTTCCACCCTGATGGATAATACCTCCTACATCCTCCCACCGCATCCTTCGGATCTCGTTGCCGTCTTTTACCAGGCCTCGGTAGCCCTCCAGCACGGCGTAGACCTCGAGCCCTTGGCGAATGGCGGCTCGGACCACGGCCCGCACGGCGGCATTCATTCCCTGCGAGTCGCCGCCGCTGGTCAATACCGCGATTTTTTGGATCTTTCGTTCAGCGTCCATCTTTTTGATTCTAAGGTTCTCCAATGATTTATTGGCTCTTGGAATTTGGATGCCAGCGCTATCAAGTAGTCGGAGTCCGTTGGTATTGGAATGGGTAAAACCGTTGATTTTTTCTCGTTCCTGTTCGTATTTTGCCACTAACCCGGATCACGGAACCCAAAACGTAGTACGCCGAGGGGGACGCGCCGAGGGGGCCCATGAAAATATGCTTTTATTCATGTCGAACAACTTTGCCGGGCATGCCTAATCAAGCACGGCATCTGCCGCGGAATAGCTACAAGGGGGGGGGAACGATCGCACTGAAGAGGCAGTGGACAATCGATGGGGGGAAAAGTCATGTGGCGTCTTCCCGCTCCAGCCCTAGGTGGGCATTTTCAGCACGCGCAGAGGTGACGTTTCAAATACGCTCCGACTGGGGGGAGGCAGGGTCTTTCTTCACCGATTCTTCAAGAGCCGGCAGCCCGTTCATGGTCTTCCCTAATGCACCTCAATGATAAACGAAAGGCTCCTTCTGAGGAGATCACCGAAAGGGAAAGGCTCGTCCGCAAGGGTCGACGCCCGAAGCCTCTTTTGTCTCAAAGGGGAGGATTCGGCAGGGTGAAGACGACAAAGCGCTCACCCGTCCTTGTACTGATGTCCGTGTACATGCTGACCGGAAGGAGCCCGGTGATTTTTTCGATGATCCTCTTGAGCATATCTTCGGCGTTCTCGAACAGCTTGGTTCTTACCTGCTTGATGAGCTGAATTCCCTCGATATCCCTCGAAAGGTTGATCTCGGCGGGTGTCAGGACCCCTTTCAGCCGCACCAGCACCGTGTCCTGGATGATGTATGTCCTCGCCTCAAGCGGACCCCTCCCCATGTGCTCCTTCTCAAACTGGATAAGCGCATTGCTGATCTCCGCCTCCATCTGCCCTTTGGTCAGCCCGGTCGGAGTTCTTCGCCTATTTCCTTCGATTGCAGTGTTCTTGTGCTCGCCCATCGGGTGTCCTCGGAGTGAAACCGACGTGAGACCCCCCCATGGTCCGTGCATCGACGAAAGCGCGGACGGCAGGGAAGTCCTACTAGAGAGGCTATAAGATTTGCGCCTGTTCCGCAACCGTCTTTCCTGGAGGGGACGCGCGAGCCCTTTACCTTGGGGCGAGCATACACGGTCAACGAGTTCTCCCTCATCGCCGAACCGCGGCACCCAACTCTAGGGGTTGGGCCCCGTTCGGGCAGCGCCTATGACCGTCACCTGCCCTTTTCCCCCGTCCACGCGAACAAGGTCCCCATCCTGGATGCGCCGGGTAGCGCACGATGTGCCCACCACAGCAGGGATTCCATAATGCCTGGCGACAGCGGCGGCAGTGGACAGGATTCCCCCGGTGTCGGTGATCAATGCCAGGACCTTCGGAAAAAGGACCGTCGTTTCCGGCGAGAGGGAGGGGCAGACCAGCACGACATCCGAACCCCACGACTCCAGGTTTTTGAACCCCCTGATCAATTTCGCCCGACCCTCCGCAAGTCCTGCGGAAGCGGCATGCCCGATGATGGACTTTGCAGCCGTGTCCTTTTCATGGTCGGCAAGACGGTAAAGGCAGCATCTCTCCGGCTCGATCCTGGCCGAAGAACCCTCTTCAGAGGGCGGGAGTTCTCTTGTTTGTGATTTTTGCATGACTTTCAGCCTCCTCGATCAACCTGTGCTTGGGAGCCTTCGCTATTCTTCCGGTGTGGATAGACTCCGACCGGAGGCGTCTCCCTATGATTTTCTCGAATGTTCGACCGATCGACAGGACTCTTTCGGCATCCACGCCGGTTTCGATCCCCATCTCATCCATCATCACCACCAAGTCCTCGGTGGAGACCAGCCCCGTCATTTCAGGGTGGAGATCGTAGTACTCCCCTGTCCCGGCAACGGGCACCCCGTCCACAAAATTGGCAAGCTGCCCCCCCAAGCCGCCCAGGGTGGACTCGAACCGAATGATCCCTGCCTGGAGTGCCGCGAGCACGTTGGCAAGGCCCCAGCCCCGGGTCGAGTGGAAATGGGCCGTATGCAAAGACGGCTGCGGGAAGGCGTCGAGGATCATGGTAAAGTACTCATACACCCGGTTCGGGGTTGCCGACCCGTCATGGTCCGCATGCTCGACGTCGTCGGCCCCTGTGTCCAGCCATCTCTTGGTGAAATCCACCGCCTTTCCCATCTCCGTAGGACCTTCGATGGGGCAGCCCCAGATGGTGCTGACCGCGCCGCAGACCTTGAGCCCCGCATCGTGGGCCTTCTGTATATAGCGCTCGCACATCCTCCAGTAATCCCTCAGGGGGAGGCCGGAGTTCTTCTTGTGGTGGGACTCGCTCGTGGAGACCATGAAGAGGATCCGGTCAGGGCCGTACCCTTCCCTGCGGGCCTGTATGGCACGCTCCGCGGCCTTTTCCCTTATGGTCACCGCCGTGATCTCCACGTCCCTGAGCAAAGCCCGGACCCTTTTGCTCCCCCGGATGCGCTTCATAAGATCGTCCGCATCCCTGAATTGCGGCATCCTTGTCGGATTCCCGAGGTTCGTAAGCTCCAGCCTCCTGAAGCCCGCGGAGATGAGTTCCTCGCAAAGCCACAGCTTGGCCTCCGTGGGTATGAATCTCTCCTCCCGCTGGAGTCCGTCCCTCAGGGAAACCTCCCCCAAATCCACAATCCCAGGAAGTTTCATTCCATCTCCCATGCACTCTCTTCTTTACACCCGCTTCGATGTTGAGCGCGAAGGAGGGTGTGGCAAGCGGCCGCGGCCCGGTGCGGAAGCCGGATCAGCCGGGCGAGTCGGACACAGCCGACATGCCGAGTTCAAAGGCCTTGAGGTTGATATCCGCAAATCCCTTCTTCGTCTTGCGGCTTATCGTCTCCCTGATCCACTGCGCGCCAAAAGGCACCCGGCCGCTTGAAGCCAAAGCCCCCAACATGACCATGTTGAGCGACAGGGCCGAACCGGCTTCCAGTGCCAGAGACGTGGCATCGAAGGCGACCACCTTTCTGACCTTGCCGGAGACCCTGGCCATGGTGGACCCTACCGGCGGATACTCGGCCTTGCCCAGGGCCACCGTGAAAGGCGGAACGGGGCGGGTGTTCGTGATGACGTACCCGTTCCCACTGCATTTCCTGAGGGCCCGGATCGTCTCCGAGGGCTCGAACCCGACCAGAAGGTCCGCCTCCCCGTCCGAGATGCAGACGCTGTCTCCCTCCCCCAGGAGGATCGACGACTCCACGACCCCGCCGCGCTGGGCCATGCCGTGGAACTCCGACATACGAACCGGCACGCCTGCGGCCACCGCGGCCTCGCCGAGCATACGGGCCGCCAGGATGTTCCCCTGACCGCCCACAGCCACGATCACGATCCTCGTCACATTCATCCGACCACCTCCCTCTTCATTGGCAATATGGCGTTCTCGGGACAGAACTGAATGCAAAAAGCGCAGCCTGTGCACCGGTTCTCGTCGATCTGAACCTTCCCGTTCTCCAGGTAAAAGGCGGGGCAGGCCACTTTGCCCACACAGGACCTGTGGTCCTTGCATTTCGTCTGGTTGACGTAGAAAGTTCTTTGCTTCTTTCGGTTCGGAAGGGTCCGCTCGTACAAAGGGCAGAACGCCCTGGCGATGAGCACGGAGACCCCTTCATAGGCAGCCACATCCTTAACCGCCTCCACTGTCCTGCTGAATTTGAGGGGGTCCACGGTAACGACCTTCTTTACACCAAGCCCCCGCACCGCATCCTCGATGGAGACCTGCTCGAGGGGGAGCCCCAGGTGGGTCATGTCCGCGCCGGGGTGTGGCTGGTGCCCGGTCATGGCTGTGGTGCCGTTGTCCAGAACGACCAGGGTGAAGTTGTGGTGGTTGAACACGGCGCTTGCAAGCCCCGGGAGGCCGGCGTGGAAAAAGGTCGAGTCCCCGATGAAGCAGACGACCTTTCTGCCGGTGGCCTTTGAAAATCCCCCTGCCGTGCCGATGCTGCTTCCCATCGAGATGAGGAAATCCCCCATGTTGAGGGGAGGAAGGAGTCCAAGGGTGTAGCAGCCGATGTCGGTCGGGTAGATGGCCTCATCCCCGAGGACCTCACGCACCGCCACATACGTGGCCCTGTGGGGGCAGCCCGCACAGAGGTTGGGCGGGCGCGCAGGCGACTCCGGCAGGTCCGAGACCTCTACAGGCTGAGACGGGGTGAACGGCAGGCCGAAGTGGAACGCGATCACCCTCTTGACCATGGCGGGGTCGAACTCGTACAGGCGTGAAAAAAGATCCTTTCCCTTGCCGCTGATAGGCAAGGTGAGCCCCGCTTCCTGGGCACAGGCCTTGACCCCCTCCTCCATATAGGGCTCCCCCTCCTCCACCACCAGCACCTTTTCGCAACCGTTCAGGAAAGAGGCGATCAGCCCGGCCGGGAGAGGGTGGGAAAAGCCCACGCGCAGCAGACGGAAGCGGGACTCGGCCCCCAGCTCCCGGAGAGCGTCCCTGACATAGCCGTAGCTGACGCCGTTGCAGACGATGCCCCACCGGCCTTCGCCTTCCACGCGGTTCCAGGGACTGCGGTTCGAGAGCGAGAGCGCCTTGTCGTAGTTCTTCAGCAGCTTCACATGCAGGTTCCGGGACACGGCCGGCACGCACACATAGGAAAAGGGATCCTTCTTGAATTCCCCCCGGGTCACCCGCCCTCGCATGGGCCCCAGCTCCACGACCCCGCTCGAGTGGTTGATCCTGGTGGTCGTCCGGAATAGGACCGGCTCATGGAGCTCCTGCGACAGGTCAAAGGCGTACTTCACCATCTCCTTGGCCTCGGGTACGGAGGACGGCTCCAGGATGGGGAGCCCGCTCAGCTTGCCGTAAAAGCGGTTGTCCTGCTCGTTCTGACTGGAGAACATGAACGGGTCGTCGGCGCTCAGGAGAACCAGGCTTCCGGCGACGCCGGTGTAGGCGAGGGTCATGAGGGCGTCGGCGGCCACGTTGACACCCACGTGTTTCATGGTGCACATGACCCGCAGCCCGCTCATGGCCGCGCCGGCGGCCACCTCCAGGGCCACCTTCTCGTTTGCGCTGTACTCGAAGTAGAGATCGCTTTCCCGGGATATGTGGAAGAACTGAAGGGCGATCTCCGAGGACGGCGTGCCGGGATACGCCGTGGCAAAGGCCACTCCCGCCTCGATCGCCCCCCGTGCAATCGCCTCGTTTCCCAGCATGAGCATCTTCTCTCCCGGGTTGTCCTTGAGCAATGGATGCATGATGTCACTCCTCATCTCGAAGTTCGAAATGATTGAAAAGGCAGGCGGGGCCTGCCTTCCGGGCACTGCCTGCCGTGTGAGCAAGTACTCTCCTATGAGGGCCTACTTCTGTGGTTTCCCCAATACCTCCGCGAACATGTCGTTGTCCCAGAGCCTGCCGGCGGCGATGTTCTGCCGGAACTTGATGAAGTCGATCGTGTCCTTGCCGGTGATCTTCTTGGTGTTGAAGGCACCGAAGCCCAGGAAGGCCTCACCGGCCATGTTGGCAGCCAGCCAGTGCCTGTGGGAGTTCTTCATGGTGTCCCAGAAGAACTTCTTCTTCTGACGGATGCTGTCGATGGATTCGATCAGGCAGCCGGGGAACAGATTGGCGAAGACCCAGCAGATCCGGTCCACTTCCTTGTCAAGGAGTTCGAAGTCCGCCTTCTCCTGGTACTCCTTCAGGATGGCACGGCCTTCTTCCAGCTCCTTACCGGTCTTGTACTCGCCGTATACGATCTCCCCGTCCTTCAAGTACTGATCGGTGATGATGGTGGGGTTGCGCACCCATTTCCCGTCGATCTTCAGAACCGGGACCGCCTTGCTGATGAGGTTTTTGGCCTTCATCTTGTAGGCGGACCACATCTCGCAAGAGACGCAGTTCCACATGGCGTCCTCGATGCTGAGATACCAGGGGAGGAAGTCCGAGGCTCCGCCCACCGGGGCCGAGCCGTGTTTCGGTCCGGCCTGCCCGAAGATCGCCAGGTCCGATGCGAGGGCGATGTCGCAGGCCATCCCGATCTCCTGGCCTCCGGCCACCCTCATGCCGTTCACGCGGCAGATGACGGGCTTCTTGCAGGCCAGGATGGAGTCCACCATATGGTTGAAAAGCTCCATGTACTGTCCGTATTCATCCGGTCTCATGCTGTAGTACTCGCTGTACTCCTTGGTGTTTCCTCCGGTGCAGAAGGCATAGGGCCCGGTGCCGGTGAACACCGTGGCCACCACGCTCCTGTCGAGGGACGCGTTCTCAAAACCTGCGATGACGCCCTTGACCATCTCGGTGGTGTAGGAATTGTACTGCTTGGGGTTATTCAGCCGGATCCAGGCGACAAAGAGCCCGTCGACCGCTTTTCCCGTCTTGGGGTCCTTCAGGGGTTTCTTCTCGTACACCGTGCAGGGGGCATCCTTACCCCAGTGCACGCTGGTGTGCAACGTATGATCTTTCATTTCGTCTTCTCTCGGCATCCATTCCAGAGCCATAGTCCTTTCCTCCTTCATTGGTGATGTTGTGACTGGATTCTTTGGGTCTTACATGCGGTGACAACTCAGGAAATCCCCTCCGCCCTTGCTGAGCGGTAGACTCTCTATTTCGTGCTGTCTTGTGTCTTATCACCTCCCTTTCTTGTTGATACTCAAGGAGTCACTCCGGATGATCGGTAACCTGGAATAGCCCTGACGCGGTTTGTCTTCTTTGGGGCCGGTCAACCCTTCAACAGGTACATAGCCTGCCTGTAGCGTTGGGCCGTCTGGGCTATCACTTCAGGGGGGAGCCGGGGCGGAGGATAGCTCTTCCCCCAATCCAACCCCTCCAGGTAGTCGCGCAGATACTGCTTGTCGAAACTCGGCTGGGCCCGACCCGGCTCGTATTGATCCTTCGGCCAGAAGCGGGATGAGTCGGGGGTCAGGATCTCGTCGATCAGGATCAGGTCCCCGTCGTGGATCCCGAATTCGAACTTGGTGTCCGCAATGATGATCCCCTTGCGGTCCGCCACTGCGCGGGCCGTTTCATAGAGTTCCAGGCTCGCGTCACGCACCCGCTGGGCCAACTCCGCCCCAATGAGCTCTACCATGCGGTCAAAGGGGATGTTCTCGTCATGCGCCCCTCCTTCCGCCTTGGTGGAGGGGGTGAAAATGGGCTCAGGAAAACGATCGGACTCCCTGAGCCCCGGCGGAAGCTTGTGTCCGCAGACCTCGCCGGTCCGGCGATAATCCTTCCAGCCCGACCCGGCGAGGTACCCCCTGACGATACACTCCACCGGCAGGGGATCCGCCTTGAGCACCAGCATGCTCCTCCCCTCCAATACATCCCGGTGTTTCTGACAGGACCGCGGGTAGGCCCCGTTGCTCGTTGATATGAGGTGATTCGGGATAATGTCCTCGGTGAGTTCAAACCAGAATGCCGAGATGGCGGTCAGGACTCGGCCCTTGTACGGAATGGGGTCGTCCATGACCACATCGAAGGCGGAGATGCGGTCCGAGGCGACGATCAGGAACTCCTTCCCCAGATCATAGATGTCCCGAACCTTTCCGCGCTTCACGAGCTTCAGGTCCTTCAGGTTTGTCTCTCGGACCACCGGCCCTTTCTCATTGTTCATGACTCTGATAACCTTCCTTTCTATCCTGAGGTTTGCATACGCCGATCTAGGCGCCTCGCTGGCAATCGAGGCTTGCGTCTTCCCCCACCGCTCTCCGGTGAAGGCCGGCGGGTTGAATCAAAACGCCGCTGCCGTAGAGCCCCATATACCCCTTCCTGATCGCATTGGCCGCAGCGAAGACCTTTTCCTTGTATTCCTCCTCCTTGGTATTGGTGAGCCTGAAATTGAGCACGTCTCTGGCCGTCCGGATCACCGCCCCTGCCGGTATGATGATGTGGGAAGATACGGTGGCTTTCAGGATGATCGCGCCGATCCCGACCCAGACATTGTCCTCCAGCGTGGCGCTGTAGAGCACGGCCCTGACTGCGAGGAAGCACCCTTCCCCGATGGTGCAGGGGCCGTGAATGAGGGCGCCGTGGGCGATGGAGGACCGCGCGCCTATGGTGACCGAGGATCCGCCCTTGGAGTGGATGACGACGCCGTCCTGGATGTTCGTTTCGGCCCCGATCACAATGGGATGAACCCTTCCCTCCTTGTCCGGTTCATCCGCCCGGATCACGGTCTGGCACGCCACGTAAACGTTTGGGCCGATGTGGACGTTTCCGATGATTTGGGCGCTGGGGTCCACAAAGGCGGTGGGGTCTACCACCGGCCGGTCCCCTACCGGGTTCGGCCGGATGCCGCTGTGCAGTGCGGTTCTGTTCATCTGAAGATCCTCCTCAAGAGCTTTTTGGGAAAGCGTTTCACCTCCGACCCCGGGTTGGGAGCCTGCGGCCCGCCCGATCCTGCTCCAGCGGCGGGACAAGGTCCCTCCTTCTCGGGTCTTGGTGACAGAAAAAAGTTCATGACACACGACTCGCATTCGAGACTGATGTGGATCTGGCTGGACATCACCTCCTTGCGCGTGGCATGCTCGATCCGGGCCACGAGCGGAGCCTTCACCCCTTCGAAAAGCTGCGCGTACATTTCGTGAAGGAGCCTTGTATCCCCCTTCTCAAGCCCCATCCCGATCTCTGCCGGGCTGAGGAACTTGTGAACGCGAATCACGACCATCTCCTGATCCATCAACACCCGGATGGAGCGGGGTGAACAGCCGAAGTTCTGCATCAGGAAAGCCGTTGCCGCCTGAGCTACGCTCCTTCGTTCCTTCTCGAAAGCCGATGCCTTTCCCATCCTTCAACCGCTGAAGATAGAAAAAGCCGACAGTGATGCCACTGCCGGCCTACTTCGGGCTGGCCCTTCCCCTCGGAGAAGACCCTCCCTCTATCCGCCAACCCTCAGGAAGGCTGTTCCACTCCTGTATGGAGCGCTGGCGCCTCCTGCAACCGCTGAAACCCTGCCAAACAAAAAAGACCAACAGGCATGAGCCCGCCGGCCTACTTCGGGCTGATCCGCTCAAAGCACAAGAGAGGACCTTCCCTTTGTCCGCCAAATCAGTTGAGCCTCAGTGTAGACCTTTTCCCGTCCGTCTGTCAAGCGGGAAACCACCGGTCCCCCGATTCACCATCAAGCATCACCTGCACCGTTGCCCTCGTCCCTCGTCGCTGCGACGTACCGACCTGTACGACTCGCTCCTCGGGATGTCGGGCGCCTTGCATCCGACGCCTGCTGGTGAATCGGGGAAACCCCCAACCGGCAGGTTTCACGGAACAAGGCGAAAGTTGACGGTGGATTTGGGCGGTCACGGCCGAAGCAGGGGTCCTTGACGCGTGGTTACAGAGCCGGGGGGGCTTGAGAAGAGACTAGGGCGAAAGAGTGGAGCAGGATGTGCCTGGAGATCTCTTCCGCAAGGGTTTCGGTCTTCCCCCTCACCTCCGGTGAAAGCTCCTCGCCAAAGGGGGGGTCGGGCCTGATCACGATTCCGTAGACCGCCTGCAAGGCGGGCACCGGCAGGTTCAGCTCCCTGCCGAGCCTCAGGGTCCTCAGGAGATCGAACCCGTGTGAAGAGCAGCGGTCGACGCCCGGATCCGACGGGCTCATGATCCTCAGCTCCCCTGCATCGGTCCCTTCCCCAAGAAAGGCATCGATCAGGAAAAGGTGCTCGTACCCGAGAACGATGTCCAAGAGGGCGATGCCGGTCACCGGGGAGGCGAGGACCGTAATCCCGGGCCGCAGGTCACGGCATCCCTTCACCATCCCCCGGATGCGTCCGGCAACCACGAGGCCGACCCCGTCATCCGAGAGTATAGGGTTTCCCAGGCCGAGTATCAGGGTTTTAGGAATCATGGGGTCAGGGGTCGCTCCTCCGCACTGTCCGGATCAGGTCCCCTCCTCTCTCCCGGATACGCACCTCCAGGTCCATCTTGCCGGGCAGGGCATGGGTGGCGCACGAAAGGCAGGGATCGTATGCTCGAAAGGCCATCTCGATCCGGTTCAGAAGGCCCTCCTTGACCTCCCCGCCCTTGATGAGGCCTTTGGCCGCCTTCTTGATGGACATACAGATCGGGCCTGCGTTGTTCTGTGTGGCTACAAGGAGGTTCACCATGGTCAGCAGTCCCCGGTCATCCACTTCGTAGTGGTGGAAGAGCGTCCCCCTGGGCGCCTCCACGCAGCCCACTCCCGACCTCCTGAGCCTCATGTTCATGTTCCGGATGTCCTTGCTGGTGAGGATCGGCGAATCCGCGATCAGCAGGTTGTGCTCCGCCGCCTGAAGGGCGCAGATGAGCCTCGCCCAGTGCATGGCCAGAGTCTGGTGCGCCGGCTTGCCTCCGAGCGTGTCGAACATGATCTCCGATTCCCTTTGCGCCAGGGGGGTGGCCATGCCGTCGGCCACATTGAGCCTCGCAAGAGGCGCCACCCGGTAGAGGGGGGTGTCGTCCCCCTCGACCAGTCCCTTCCATCCCAGCTTCTTGAGGTAGGTGAACCGGACGAAGGTCCAGGGCTCCACCCATTCGCCGATATGATCCACGTACTCCTTGGGGTCGAACAGGGCGATCTCTTCCCCCCGGGGGTCGATTACCCTCACCTTCCCTTCATAAAAGGCCATGCGGTTCTCCTCGTCCACGAGCGCCATGTAACAGGTCCTCAGGTCGTACATGTCGCTCTTGACGAGGTTGAGGTTCTTCTTCTCCTCGACCACCTTCTCCTTGAAGAGTTTCAGGGCGAACTGCGCGAACTCGACGGAGAAGTCGGCGGTGGCCTTGATCCATTTCCTGTCCTCTTCCGTGATCCCGCGCGGCACCCCGCCTGGCAGACCGCCCTCGGGATGGGGGGCCTTGCTGAAGATGTGTCGGATGATGTCGCGGTTCCTCTTCCTCACCTCGATCACCTTCTGCCCCACCTCCTTGCCCAGGCGTGCCACCATGCCGATGATGTTCCGCTCCGCAGGATCCGAATCGGGTCCCATGATGAAGTCGGGCGCTGCCAGAAAAAAGAAGTGAATGTAATGGTCCTCGAGGTAGAAGGCATTGTACTCGAGTTGTCGGATGAGCTTTGCCGTAGGGGTGGGCTCGACCCCATAGAGGGCGTCCAAGGCCTTGGTCGCGGCCATGTGATGCGCCGACGGGCAGACACCACAGATGTTGGGGACGATCCTCGTCATCTCCTCCACCGGCCTTCCGATGCAGAACCTCTCGAACCCCCTCAGCTCGGTCACCTGCCAGAACGCGTCCTCCACATCGCCGTGGTCGTCCAGAAAGATCTCGATCTTCCCGTGGCCCTCGAGCCTGGTGATCGGGTTGATGCTGATCCGCTCAGTCATTTTCTTCCTCCCCGTTTCTGGCCATTCTCTTTTTGCCGAGGATGGACATGGGCTCGCTGAACCGGTAGAAGAACCCTGCAGGGTCGTCGATGGAGTCAATCACCTCCTGGATGTCCTCGTCCTTGTCCGCCTTGATGAGGGAAGTCAGGGTGGAGAGGAACTTCGGTCCCTGCCCCACCACGCTCGGGACCGGGCCAAAACAGCCCCGGCACGGGATGTTGATCCGCATGCAGGTCTCTCCGCACCCGCTCCGGGTGGCCGGCCCAAGGCAGATGATCCCCTGCGCCAGAAAACAATCATCCGGGTCCGCATCGACCATATGTATCCTCCTGATCCTCTCGATCTCAATACGCGCGGGCTTCTTCTTGTTTCGCGGGCAGGTGTCGCACAGGGCCTTTCTGGGGGCGAGAACGGACCCCCGGGGCGGCAGATCCCCGGACAGCACGGCCTTGATGCTCGCCCCCACCGCATCGGCGGGCGGAGGGCATCCCGGCAGGTAATAATCCACCCGAATGACCTGGTCGAGGGTATAGACGTGGTCGAAGAACTTGGGAAGGGTGAGGACCCTCCCGTCGACCTCGCTCTCCGGCTGCGGAAACACGCCTTCGGGGTTCACCACCGTGGGCGCGTCACGGTACACCCAGTCGAGGATCTCTTCCTTGCCCCTGAAGTTGGCGAGGCCAGGCGTTCCACCAAAACAGGCACAGGCGCCCAGGGCCAGCACGGTTTCCGACTTACGGCGGAGCAGTTCGGCCATTTCCAGGTGTTCTGAATTCCGGACCGCCCCGGAGATCACCGAGAGCGTGATCTCCCCGTCGCCCATCTGCTCGATGCTGGAGTACTTGAAATCGAGGGCGATCGGCCATAGGACGATGTCCACCGCTTCAGCGATGTCCAGGAGCACCTCGTTCAAGTCGACGATCGTCTCGTCGCACCCCCCGCAGGCGCCCAGCCAATACACAGCCACCTTCGGCTTTGCCGTCATTCCGGGAGTCCCTCCTTTCCTAAATGCTTTTGGCCGGCCCCAGCCGTTTGAGGTTCTCCTGCATTTCCGTGATGAGGGCAGGAATGGTCTTCCCCTCGGGGTCTCTGGAAAACTTCATCTGGAGCCTCTCGGGCTCGATGCCGAAAGACGCGATCACCCTTCTGAGGAGGTAGATCTTTTTCATGGTCTGGTAGTTCCCGTCCTGAAAATGGCAGTAGCCCTCGAGACAACCGAGGATCAGGACACCGTCCGCCCCTGACCGGAAGGCGTGCAGGATATGGGAGGTCTCTATCTTCCCGCTGCACGCAACAGGCACCCAGTACTCGATGTGACGACCCATTTCCTCTCTTCCCGACAGGTACCCCCATCCGAAATTACAGGAAAAGCAGACCAGCTTGGGGGTGAAATCCTCCATGTTCTTCCTCCGTTCAACCCTTGAGGTGGAGCGTAGCCCCTCTGGAGTCCTGTTCATGTTGAGCTTCTCAGGGCTTTGTAGACCGCCGCGATCTCCTGTTCCATGGGGTCGCCCACAAGCATCCTGGCCTTGGAGGGGCAGGCCACGACACACATCCCGCAGGACTTGCAGCGGAACATGTCTGTCCTGGAGACCCGTCTCTTCTCGAAATCCCTGGTTTGGGCCGCGCTGTAGTAGCAGACCGATACGCAGATCCCGCAGCCCGAGCAGCGCTCGGGGTTCACTTCCACCGTGGGCAGGTGGTCCTGTATTCCTACGGATATGCACGCCTTGCACGACACGCATGGGCCGCAGGTCAGGCATCTCTTCGCTTCCTCGACGGCCTCCTCCAGCGTGAAACCCTTTTCGAAGAGCTTGAAGTGCAGCCGTTTTTCAGGCGGGATCCACAGCACCTCCGGCTCCTCTTCGTAGTATCTCCGCAAATGGATGTCCTGCCCTTCGTACTCCCTCTTCCTGCCTTCGGTCATGTCCAGGCCCTTGAGGTACCTCATGATCGACTCGGCGGCGGTCATGCCGTCCTTCATGGCATCCACCATGAAACCGATCCTTCGGAGGTCCCCCCCGATGAAGACCCATTCCTTTTTGAGGCTCTGGAGCGTCAGGGGGTCCACGGCCAAACGCCCCTTGTCATCCAGAAGGTCGTCGGATCTCAGGGACTGCTTGTCCGGGCCCTGGCCGACGGTGATAAGGAGCACATCGCCCTCCAGTGTGACGGTGTCCGACAGGTCGAATTCAGGATTGAAGCCGTTCTCGTCGTATACCCTGGTGCATTTCGGGCACTCGATCCTCCTGATCCTCTCCCTCTCACCAATGATCCGGCGCACCCCCCGGGAGTACTGTATCCTGATCCCCTCTTCCCATGCACCCCGGATCTCGTCCCAATCCGCAGGCAGACGATCCCTGGATTTCCGATCCTCGCATTCCAGGCAGACGATGGTGGTCTCCCCTCCCAGTCTTCTCGCGGTTCTGGCCACGTCGAAGGCGACATTGCCGCCTCCGATCACGAGCACCTTCTTCCCCCGGAAGTAGTTGGGCCTGATGTTCCCGTGGCTCACCTCGTAGAGGAAGGTCTGCCCGTACATGACCCCGGAGAGGTCCTGTCCCGGCACCTCCTCCTTGCCGAAACTCAGCACCCGGGGGGCGGGTGTCCCCTTTGCGACAAAGACGGCCTCGAACCCCTCCTCACGAAGCTTGTCCAGCCTGTAGTCGCCATGGCCGACCTTGGCGCCATACCGGACCTCGATCCCCGCAAGCCTCACGAGGTGATCGATGGCGGCAGTCAGGACTTTTTCCGGCAACCGGTAGCGCGGGATCAGCCACAGCGCGCCTCCCAGGCGGTCCGAGCCCTCGAAGATGGTGGGGCGGAACCCTTTTCCGGCCAGGTGATAGGCGGCCATGAGACCTGCCGGTCCGCCTCCGACCACGGCGACTTTCGGGTTGGGCCTCTGGGCCGGGAAGGGGTCCCTCTTTTCCAGGTGGTAGGTGTAGACGTCGGAAATGAACCGCTTGAGCAACCTCCGCTTGATTGCCCCCCCCTTGGATTGATAGTTGCACTCGAGCTCACAAAGCCCGCAGACATAACCGCAGATCGTAAAAAGAGGGTTCTTCTCGTAGAGATAATCCCCGATCTGGATGATCCCGTCGATTGCAAGATCAGGGTCCTCCGGCAAGAGGCTGATCAGGACGTTGGTCCTCTGGATGTCCTCGTTGATCGGGCATTGGATCTGGCACGGCGGAAGGAACTGCTTGACCGCCTCTTCAACCGCCGCGTGGCCCGTGTTGACGGATTTCCACATATTCGCCCCCTGCGCCTTGAAACGGCGCTCTGGTTCTTTGGATCCCCGTAAGACCCCCCTTTGGAGTCGTACCGTACCGGATAGGGTACACCAGCGGTCGAGGGGTTTCAACCTCGGTACATTCAAATGCTTGCGCCAGATAGACGGAGGAATCGGCCCAGACCTGCAGGCGATCCGAGGTGGATGAGGTCTTCAAAGGGAATCCACCCGGGACAGCTGCGGGAACAGGCGCATCCAGGCAAGGACGACGATGATCGTGCCGATGCCGCCGAGGAGGACGGCGGGCACCACGCCGAACCAGGCGGCCGTCACACCCGACTCGAACTCCCCGAGCTGGTTGGATGTCCCGATGAAGAGCGAGTTCACGGCGCTCACGCGGCCGCGCATCTCGTCGGGGGTCCGGATCTGCACCAGGGACTGCCTGATGACCACGCTGATCATGTCCGCCGCGCCGAGGATCACCAGCGTACCCAGGGACAGGAGGAAGGAGGTCGACAGGGCAAATACCATCGTGGCCATGCCGAAGACCGCGACCGCGCCGAACATGGTCCGGCCGGCCTTCCGCCGGAGAGGAAACCGGGCGAGGGAAAGCGACATCACCAGGGCGCCGACGGCCGGGGCCGAGCGCAGAAGCCCCAGGCCCCAGGGCCCGGTCAGCAGGATGTCCTTGGCATAGGCCGGCAGCAGCGCCGTGGCCCCGCCCAGGAGGACGGCAAAGAGGTCGAGGGATATCGCCCCGAGGATCTCCGGACGTTTCCGGATGTAGTGGATGCCGGCGAAGACAGACTGGACGGTCACCGGGACGCGGCCGGCCGGCGGCCGATCGATCCGGATCCTGGAAATGAACCCGCCCGCCCCCAGGAACAGGGTGCCGGCGGTGACGTAGGCCGCCCCCGGGCCGATCGCATACAGAAACCCGCCCAGGGCAGGCCCTGCGATGGATGCGGTCTGGAACGCGGAGGAAGAGAGGGTGATGGCCCGGGCGATGGCGCGGGCCGGCACCAGCCCCGGCACCAGGGCGCTCATCGTTGGCCCCTCAAAGGCGCGCGCCGCCCCCGCGATCAGCAGCACGATGAGGATGGACTCCTTGCTCTGCCATCCGCTGAAGCTGGCCCATGCCAGGACACCGGCCGCCAACCCCTGCACGGACTGGCATACGGACGCAACCCTGCGGCGATCATAGCGGTCCGCTACCTGGCCCACCACCAGGGTCAGGAGAAACATGGGAAGGAACTGCGCCAGCCCGACGAGGCCCAAGTACCACGCACTGCCGGTAAGGGCATAGATCTGCCACCCTACGGCGACGCCCACCACCTGGTAGGAGAGCGCCGCCAGGATGCGGGCGCACCAGTAGAGGACAAAGGGCTTGTGCCGCAGCAGGGATCGGGACTGCTCCGTATGATCAGACGTGGAAAGCACCGGAAGCTTATATCACATGGGAGAGCGGCGAGTCACGATTACCGGTGCCCCGGACGGAGCCTTCAGCCGTCAGCCTCAACTCTGTCATTGCGTTGGCCGACCGCCGATGGCCGACTGCCGATCGCGCGGATCCGGAACTGGTCATTTCCGCATGAGAACGAGACTAGTAGCTGACCAGCACGCGACCTTGGGGCTTGAACTCCTCGCCGGGGCCGGGGCTCAGCAGCCTCCCCGCCCTGAGCGGTGCATGCCCCCACACCTCTCGGACGATGATCTCCCCGAAGACCTCGTCGCAGTGGATGGGGTCGGTAAAGCGGTTCTTGTCCGAGGTCAGCTCGTTCTCGAAATCGTAGTCGAACACCTTTACGCCCAGCCTCACCAGGTCCTTCTTGAACCGCAGGTATTCTTTTCCAAGCTTGTATTCATGCACCTTTTTCTGAAATTCGACGTGGTGGGGAACGATGATCATGACCACTTCGATGCCGTTTCTCTTGGCATGCTCCACGATCCTTCCGAACCCTTCGAAGTACTCCTGAGGGTAGCCGTACTTCCCGAAGTGCTCAAGCGATCTCGCCTCGAGAATATACCCCCAGAACTCCTCCTTCGTCATCGGAGGCTTCCAGTCGGTTTCACCGCTGCCGGATGCGTAGGTCTTCAGGACCTTGTAGGACGAGGCGGCCACGCTCCTGTCGAACAGGTAGACGAACGGATTTCTCAGCACCGTCTCCATCCCTTTCACCCGGTCCGCAAAGGCGTACTTGTTGTACATGTTGAAGTTCAGGCCGAAGAATACCCGCTTCGGCTTCCTTATCCTATTCGCCAGCCAGAAGAGCTCCATCGCCTCGTTCAGCTTCAGGGCATTCGAGCCCAACTGCAGGTACCGCTCTCCGGTCCATCGCTCGATGAGGTCCGTCGAGAGGGCGAAGATCCTCGAGTCGCCGATGATGAGATTCTCACAAGGGTTGCGGGACTGTTCGAGCACACTGTACATGAGGATGTTGAGGGGCCTGACGCTGCCCTCCTTGACCTCCGTTGGAATGAGACCGCCGAGCCGGAAGTAATTGAATGGATCGATGCAGAGGACGGCTGCGCACCACACATAGAGGGGGATGCAGAAGAGGAACCCCCTGAAGAGGAACTTTCGCCACATGATCGACCTCAGAATTGGAAGTAGATGAAGTTCTGTGCCGCGTGCTGCGGTGAAAAGAAGAAGACGAAAAAGAGCAGCAGGTAATAGGCGCTCCACCGCAGGACGAGTGGCTTCTCCCGAAGGGAGATCCAGAAGTCCCTGTTCCTGCTGACGAGGTCATGCAGCAGCAGGATGGCGATGAAGAGACCGTAAAGGAGCAGATCATCCATCCTGATCCCCATTCCCCTGAATTTGATCCTCACCGCATCCAGGTCCGCGATCTCCGTGATGCCCGAAGACATGGCGCCGAATACGGTGACCGCGTGGCCGAACGACTCGGCCCTGAACAGGACCCAGCCAATGACGACCAGGGTGAAAGTGGATACGATCTTCAATGCCCTGACGGGAACACCGCCTGTATTCACCCCCAGCATGCCGGCCCATCGACCTACAGGCCTGACCACATCCTGCATGATCACGAGCAAGCCATGCCATGCACCCCAAAGGATGAAGGTCCAGTTCGCGCCATGCCACAACCCGCTGACGAGAAAGGTGAGGAACAGGTTGTAATACCAGCGCCACCTGACGACCCGGTTCCCGCCCAGCGGGATGTACATATAGTCCCTGAACCATGTGGAGAGCGAGATATGCCACCTGCTCCAGAACTCGGAGATGGATTTCGCGAAATAGGGTTGCCGGAAGTTCTGCATCAGCTCGAATCCCATGATCCTGGCCGAGCCCACGGCCATATCCGAATAGCCCGAGAAATCGCAGTAGATCTGGAAGGCATACAGAACGGCGGCCAGGACCATCGGGACCCCTGCGTACCCCTGCGGGTCCTTGAAGGCCGCATCGACCACCACGGAGACCTGGTCGGCGATCACGATCTTCTTGAAAAGCCCCCAGAGGATCTGCGTCAGCCCCAGCACGGCGCGATCGTAGGAGAAGGACGATTCCTTGTAGAACTGCGGCAGCAGCCTCGTGGACCTCTCGATCGGCCCTGCCAGGATCTGGGGGAAAAAGGATACGTAGACGGCAAAGATCCCGAGGTGCTTTTCCGGTCGGCTCTTCCTTCGATAGACGTCGATCACGTAGCCCAGGCTCTGGAAGGTATAGAAGGAGATACCGACCGGAAGGAGCACATTCAGGTAAGGCACTTCATGGGGCAGGTTCAACCATCCAAGGAGATCACGGACCGCGCCGTTGAAGAAATTGAAATACTTGAAGCCGAAGAGCACGGACAGGTTGGCCGTCAGGCAGGCGGCCAGGATCACCTTGCGCGTGCGGACGTCCGGACTCCTGTCCAGCAAGATGGCGGAGAGATAGCTGACCAGAGTGCCCAGGAGCAGCAGGAGGGCATATTCGGCCTTCCAGCACATGTAAAAGAAATAGCTGGACGCCAGCAGGTGAATCCAGCGGCAGCGAAACGGCAGAAGGAAGAATATGGCTGCGACGACCGGGAAGAAAACCACATACTGAAAGGAATTGAACAGCATCGGATCCCGTCCACCGAAAGAGGAAGTAATAGAAGCTGTATGCCCTTTGCGAGTCCAGAAGCGCGAATACCACCCCGGAGCCAAATCCCGCCACTGGGACACAAACACACCAAGGCCGATATCGTGGTCTTCTTTGCGTCTTGGTGCCTTCGTGGCAGATCTTCTCCGCACAGGGTGCAGAGGAGTTGCGAAGTGCCCTTTGGACGACCGTGCTCGTGGTCTGAATGTATTCCGGATGTGCGAAAGTATGAGGTCAGGCGGGCCGGGTTCCAATAGGAGGAACTACGTATTTGGAGACCGCTCAGGAGGTATGGACCCCTACGTTTGCTGAGCAGGGCGTACCGGGAAAGATGGAGCGGGTCGTTACTGCGAGTCGCCGTCCCCCCCCCCCCGCTATCCGCTGAAGTATCCCTTGGGGACCACCACGATGCCCCTGGGAGTCACCGGGAACTTTCTTCGGTCTTCCTTGGGGTGGTATCCGATCTCGGTCCTCGGGGGGATCACGTTGTGCTTGTCGATGATGGCCTTCTTGATCCTGCTCTCCCGGCCCACAACCACATCGTCCAGGATCACGGACTCATCCACGGTGGCCCAGCTTCTCACCACGACGTTGTAGGCGAGAATCGAGCTCCGCACGATCCCGCTCACGATGCAGCCGGGGGCGACAAGCGAGTCCAGGGCCTTCCCCACCCGGAGAGTCTCCTGCCGCTCGTTGCTGAAAATGAACTTGGCCGGTGGCGCCATGATCTGGTGGGTGTGGATGGGCCACTTGTATCCGTAGAGGTTGAAGAACGGATCGACCCCCGTCAGGTCCATGTTGGCGTTCCAGTAGGCGTCCAGGGTGCCGACATCCCTCCAGTAGGAGGAGTCCCTCGTGCGCGGCTCCAGCTTGAACTCCCTTTCCCCGTTGTGCGGCATGGTCACGTAGATGTAGTCCTCGATGCGATTCATGCGGCTGTAGGAGTAGGCATAGACCCGATGGGAATTCAGGAGCCCCGGGATGACGTCCTTTCCGAAGTCATCTCCATTCCCCGAGCGGAGGATCTCGAGCAGCTTCTCGGTCCTGAAGAGATAGATCCCCATGGAGCCGAGCACGTGTTTGGGATCCCCCGGGATGGTCTTCACGTGCTCCTTCGGCTTTTCCTTGAAGCCCTGGATGCGAAACTCCTCGTCCACCTCTGCGACGCCGAGCTGGTCGGCCAGGCCCACATCCGACTCCAGGAGGGAGATGGTGACGTCCGCGTTCTTCTCCTCGTGGTACCGGAGGAAGATCGAGTAGTCCATCTTGTAGATGTGATCCCCGGAGAGGATGAGGATGTGTTTGGGCTTGTAGCGCTCAATCAGATAGAGGTTCTGCCGGATGCAGTCCGCGGTCCCTCGATACCAGTCCAGGCCGGTCCGCTGCTGAGGCGGAACCACCTTCAGGAAATGGCCCATCTTGAAACTGAAGATGTTCCATCCCGCCTCCAGGTGATCGGTGAGCGATTGAGACTTGTACTGGGGGAGGACGATGATCTTGTAGACCTGCGAGTTGACGCAGTTGCTCAGGGTGAAGTCGACGAGGCGGTACATACCCCCGAAAGGGACCGCCGGCTTTGTGCGGTCCTGGGTCAGGGGCATGAGCCTCTCCCCTCTCCCGCCTGCCATGATAAACGCCAGAACGTCCTTCATAGATCCCCCTCGGAAAGGGGCGTCCCCCGCCCCTCCGGCTCCCAAGCTACCTGGAATTATGGGTCATGGTGGGGGCGGTGTCAATAATCCCACCTCCAGTTGATCCCGATGCCGCTTTCCTTGTCGGCGCCGAATTCACTCTCGAGGCTGAGGTTAGGTGAAAACTCCCACTGAAAGGAGGCCTTGGTGCCCCCCGGCCCAATGCTTCTTTCCACCTCGAAATAGACATCGTCGCGGAGATACTTGCCGGCCGCGACGCTCGTCTCGTCGTTATTCTCACCCGACTGCTTGACTTCCAGCTGGTCGACCCTCAGCCATTTTCGTGTGGCGCTCATGAGGTCCAGCGTCCGCCCCCCCGCCATCGCATTCAGGGTTTGCGCAAGCTGGATCGCCTGCAGAGGGGAGATCCGGTTCATGCTCTGACCGAAGAGGACCCGGGAGAGCACCTCATCGGGTGGAAGGGGCGGCTCGGAGCTCAGCTTGATCTCCGGTGCCCTCACCGGACCCAAGAGCTGCAGCCGGGCCAGGATCTCTTTGGCGCTATAGCTTGCAGTGACATCCAGGAAAGGGGAAGGGTGCGCCAGGCCGTTGAAGGTGATCTTTCCCTGCGTCAGGGCAAAGCGCCTGTCGAGGAAGCTGAAACGGCCGCGCTCCACCGAAAGTTCGCCCACAAGGGAGGGTTTCTCCGCCGGCCCGGAAAGATGAACCCCTCCCGTCCATTCCGAATCCAGCCCCCGTCCCCTCACAAAGAAGCGGCCCGGGGAATTCAACCGCAGATCGAAATGAAGATAAGGATCTCCATTCTTCGCCTTTTCAGGCCTGGGGTTCATGTCGGCGCCCGGGCCGTTGATCTCGATCACATCCAGATCAGGCACATCGGGACTGAGCCGCTCCGGGATTCGAAACTCGCCATGCTCGACCTGGATCTCGCCCGAGAGGACGGCACGAGCCAAAGAGCCCTTGAGCCGCACCTGTCCCTCTCCCCTGGCCGTAACCCAGTCATGCTGAACGATCTTCAGCTTGTGGAACGTGAGATCCACCTGGAAAGGGAACCCTCTTTCAGGATCCACTTCGAGCCGGCCCTCCGCCAGGGCAGTTCCCTCGCTGCCGTCGCTTGCTCTCGCCCGTTCGATCACAAGCCCCTTGGTCCCGGCATTCACAAGGAGAGTCACATCCTTCAAGAGGGTCCCGCTCCGGGCATTCTCGTACGTCCCGTTCTCGACCCCGATGGTCCCGGTGACCAAAGGATGCTCGGGGGTACCGTCCAGACGGAGCCCCACCTCCGCCGTCCCGGCCATCACCTGATCATCGAGCCCCAGGAGCCCTCCCAGCCTGGCGAGATCGGCCTTCATCTCGAGCTTCCCGTCGATCTCCTCCTCCCTTGGGAAGGATACCCCAAAAGGATCCAGCGACAGCCAAAGGGGGAGGTCCACGGCGGTCTTCAACGGCTGGGAAGTGACCCCATGAATGAAAAGCTCGCCCTTGAGCCTCCGGCCGAGAAGATCGGCCCGTGCCTCGAGTGTCGCGGGCGGGATCCCCTCGAGCTGGGGACTGTTCCCCCTGAGCCCAATGACTCGAACCCGGGCCATGCCCTCGGGCCCCTCCAGGCGGCCCTTGACGGCCAGTTCACCGCTTCCGCTGCCACGGAAGAAAGCTGGGGAGCCGGCGGGCCTGACCTGGTCGAGGGGAACATCCTCGAAATGGAAGGAGACGTCCACCTCTCCGGAGCCCAGCCGCCCTCCACCCCAAAACCGCCCCTTTCCGAGGAGCAGTTGTATGGAGTTCAGGGAGATCTCGGCGGCCGATCTCTCCACGGTGAAGGTTTCTGGGGCACGAAAGACCATGTCCCCAAATTTTCCCTGGAAGCGGGTGAAGGAGAAGGTATGGACGGATCCTGCCGATCGGTACGCTCCCCTGGTCTCCATGTCGAACTTCCGGTCCAGGGTACCTTTGGTCTTGGCGTCAAAGGAGACCTGGGAGCCGTCTCCCCTGGCCTCCATTACAAGGGACGAGACATGGATCCCCGGCAGGACGACGTTTCTGTATTCCCCGTCCGCACTGCCTCGCGGGTTCCCTGAAAGCTCGGTCAACGCGGCTTGGATCCTGACTTTCTCCGCCTGGAGGCTGCCGGCCCTGATCCCGGTTCCCGAGAACGCCATCTTGAGCTGCTGTACGCTCCGGATCTTCCCCGTCTCCGCACTGAACTCGATCCTTCCTTGGAGCGGCTGATTTACGAATGTCGAGAGATGCGACAGGTCCGGGCACTCGCCCGAGAGGGTCCCCTCCACAAGGTTGGAGTCCAACCCCAACTCGAGCGTTCCCCTTGCACGGGTCTCTCCAGGTCCGCTCAGGAGGACCCTTGTCAGGGAGAGCCTCTCCCCTTTCACGGAAAACCGGCCTTCCCCGGAAACCCTTCCGGGCTCCTCTCCCGCCTCGAACCGGAAAGATCCATCGTTCGCCCGGACGTTGCCCGAACCGTCCAGCGTGAAGCGAATCCGCCCCAGAGAGAACTTGCCCGCCTGCACGTCTCTTCCGCTGATCTCGCTCCGGACAGTCAACCGGTCGGGGGAGCCCCGGATAAGGGCGTCTGCCTGCAGACTACCTCCCAGCGCACTCCTTGCGGCCGACGACCAGCGGCTGAGATCCTGGATCTGCATATGGGCACTGCCGGTCATCCGACCTTCGTGGAGATCGAATGTCCCCCCGCCCCACAGCGCTGCCGCGGAACTGGAGAGCGACGCATCCGAGACCGTCAACTTCCGCCCCTGATGAAGGGAGAGCTTCGCCTTGAAACCCGCCCCTTCTCTCAACAGCGGATCCATAAAAGCGGATGGATCCGCGTTCCGGCCTTCCGCCTTTCCCTTTCCGCTTTCCGCCTTCCGACCTCCGACCTCCGACCTCTGACCTTCCGCCTCCGCGCCGCGCCATAGCGCTACTCCGGCGCGACGGCGGCTGACCTCCGGACTGATCTCCCCCTCCACTCCCCCCGTGACGGAAAGGGTCTTGAAATTCCCTTCCGCGGCGGCCTTGGCCCGTCCGACTCCCGCCAGGTCGAAGCCCACGGTCTTGGAAAGCACGCCCAGATCCCGTGCCTCGGCCTCTCCCTTGACCTTCCCTTCCCACGTGGATGGATCGATCTCGCCCGAGAGAAGGAGGGTATTCTTCTCCCCCTTGAGGCTCAGGGCCTGCACCCGCACCGGGCCGGAAGGGAGGCCCTCACCCGAAAACGCCCATTGCAGATCCCGCTCCGGAAGGGGGCCCGCGTCCGAAACCGAGAGCCCCTCGACCCTTCCTTCTCCCTTGAACCGGAAGCCTGGACCGGTTCCGGCCGGCATATCCGCCACGTCCAGATGGATCTCACCGCTCAACCCTGAGACCCGCGTCCGGTCCGCCGCGAGCTCTTGGCCCTCGACCCTGAAGAGCGCCGACGGCCTGAGCATCGTTCCGGAGATGGTCCCCTCCATGGAAAACCTGCCGCTCAAGGGCAGGCCCAATCCCTTCTCAAGGTTCCCCAGTTCGTTGTGGTGCGCTCGTACCTGCGCCTTCAGGGTCCCGTCGAGCAGGTTGGACGACCCGGAGAGCCGGAGGCCGGCCTCCCCTGATTCCAGGGAAAACCCCTCGATATGGATCCGCCCATCCTCCGACAGGGCTCCCGCCAATGCGAAGCGCACCCGCTCCGCATGTGCCTCCTGCAGAACGCCCCCCAGAAAACCCGCTTCCGCCTCTGCGACCCCTTCCATGCCCAGCGTGAGGCCCCCGTCATACGCTGCCCGTATACGGCCACTCAGGTTCCAGGCGGACCCGGCCTTCACTTCCATCGTGCCCTTCCAGTCCGCAGCCGGCCCCTCCCCCCGGATCGCCAGGGCAATGGGGCCGTCGATGCCCGCCTTCCTGGCAAGGAGCCCTTTCTCCGCTTCTCGAGCCTCTACGGCCAGGGCCAGGAACCCCCCGTTCTCCCGGGCCGTCCCGGTGACGTGGATCCTTGTCTCGGGTCCGTCCGTCCTCTCCAGCAACAGGCGCGTGATCCATTCGCCCTTGGACAGGGCCGCCCTGAGATCCGCGTCCAACCGGAAGGTTGCCCTCTCCCCCAGCACCGACTCGCCGGCGACGATCTCGTCCGCGGCGAGCCGCTCGATCCGAAGCCGCTCCAGGAACGAAAACCAGAGGGGAATACGAGACGAACCATTCGTCTCCTGCCGACGCTGCGCCACCCGCTCCAGATGTAGCCAACCGCATCTCAATGTCCTGACGTGGATATCCCCTCTCAGGAGGGAGAGCGGGGACCAGTCCAGTTCCAGGCGGCCGATGTCCAGCAGGGGGCCATGTGCATCTGAAACACGCAAGGTCTCGAGCTGAAAATGGAAGGGGACCACCCCTGTGAGGGTCCCGATTTCCGCTCTCCAACCCTCCTCCGCAAGGACCCTCCCGGCCATGTGAATCAGGGTTCGCCTGCCGGCCGCCGTCTGGAGGGCGCCGAACAGGGACACGGCGCAGAGGATGACGACGCCCACCGCGACGGCGGACCACTTCACTGCCTTTCTTGAGACATGCTTCCAGTTCATTTAGAAGGATTGTCCAACACTGATGTAGATCTGAAAGGAATCGTCGATCCCCTCTCTTCGATCCAGGGGTACCGCGATATCGAAGCGAAATGGGCCGATGGGAGTGAAGTAGCGCACCCCCACGCCTGCCCCCCAGAAGAGCTCTTCATCGGAAGAGGGACGGAGATCTTCGAATGCATTGCCGCCATCCATGAAGAAGACCAGCCCAATCCGCTCGGTAAGCCTTACTCGGGTCTCGACGGAAGCCTCGAACAGCGATTTTCCGCCGGTGGGGATCCCCTCCCTCCGAGGGCCCAGGGACTGATAGGCGTACCCCCTGACCGAACCCCCTCCTCCGGCATACATGCGCTCATCCGCCGGGATCTCCATTCTCTCCTCTCCGCTGACCACGCCCATATGGATACGCCCCGCCAGCACCGTAGAAGGCGAACGCAGGATCTCGAGATACTGGCCTACGTTCATTTTCGCCTTCGTGAACTGCAGGTCCTCCTTGAACAGGTCTCTGAACGGGGCGACCTGGACGCCCAGCCGGGTGCCCTTTTTGGGATCCAGCAGATTGTCGCTTCGATCCCATGCGAGTTGAAGGGGGAGCGAGAGGAGGCTGAAATCCTCCCTCTCTCCCAGCTGCGTGATCTGGGCCTGCTTGAACCCCACTCCGCCGCCGATCTTCAGCGCCCTGGTGAGGTCGCGGCTCACCATGGCCGAGTTCGTAAGGTTCCGACTGGTATACGCATCCGGCTTGTCCTCCGCAAGCCGCGACGAGAGCGTCAGGGCCTGGTCCTCTCTGAAAAAGAAGGGTTTCCGATAGCTCCCCTCGGCTGCATAGGTGAGATCGGAAAGGATCGCCTGGATTCCCAGCCTTTCGTTTTCTCCCCTGAGATTCCGGTCTTCCCAGGAGAATTTCACGCCCAGCTCTTCGTCGGTCCTGTAGCTGACCCCTGCACCGATGGAACGGTGCTTTCGCTCCTTGACCGTGATGGTGACCGGAAGCCTTCCTTCATCGCCGAGAGCCCCTGCAGGGGAGACGGAGACTGCGGAGAAGAGCCCGAGTTCGATCAAATCCTCCTGCAGCCGGGTCAAGCGGTGCGCGTTGTAGGGGTCCCCCTCTTTCCAGGGGATCTTCCGACGGACAACGCTCTCCTTCGTCGACTCCAGGCCTGTGATCTCCACGGGGCCGAAACGCGCCGCCGGCCCTGGATCGACCCGGAGGAGCGCCGAAACGGAGCGCGTCTCATGATCGACGATGATCCTGCGCTCGGGGATCTTCGGAAAGGGGAATCCCTGAACGCCCAGTTGCTCCAGCAGTCTCTTTTCCGCCTCCACGAAGGCTTCGGCCCTGAAGACCGCATCCAGAGACAGGCCCAGATCCTCGGGGCCGGGGAGTTCATCCGACTTGAGCGGCCCGTCGCCCACGAGCTTCAGATCAAAGGACTTCAGCAGGTAGGGCGGGCCGGGGGTCACCTGGAAAACGACCTGCGCGGGCCGGGACCCCGCATCGACATGGAACTCCACCTTTGCGCCGTAGTGACCCATGGCCCTGAGAACCTGCGTAAACTGCTCCTGGTCCCTTTCAGCCCTCTTCCTCAGCAGGAAGATGCTGGCAGGGGGGTTGTCCTTGAGGGATATGGCGTCGGAGGCGGCCTTCAGGCCCTCGAGCAGGGTGCGGTCCTCGACCCCCTCGATGGTGACTTCATAGGGGACGGCCTCTTCGGCACCCGACGGCCGGCAGGGGACCAGGACGATGCCGGTCATGACCAGCCATATCAGTCGGGCGGAGAAGAAGCAGTGGATCCGCAGTAGGCTGTTATAACGAATATGGAAACCCTCGCGCACAATGGTCTTGAAGATCACATGCCCCACGCGGGCCTTTGGGGCCGGCATCGCGTTTCGAAGTGAAGTCAGTTGTACAATTTTCGATCCTCCTTTTCAAAAGGTTTCAGGAAACCGAGCCGCTTCATTGATTCGGCTGAGAGGCTATGCTAGTAAGATAGCGTCCGATCGTCTCAGGCCCGGGGCAGAGCCACGGACGCGGTCCCGGACCCTTCCTGATCTTCGTTCGCGGCGGTGAGCGTCCCGGCGCCGCGGACATGACCACAGAGGATCGATGCCTACGAAACCCAAGGTCTTCTTTCTTGCCCCTGAGGTGACACCCTTTGCGAAGACCGGTGGCCTCGCGGATGTGACGGGGTCCCTCCCCGATGCGCTCCGCCGGCAGGGAGTGGATGCAATCGTGTGCCTCCCGCTTTACCGGGCGGTCAGGGAGGGAGGATACAAGCTCTCCACTTTCCTGCCCAGGCTCGACGTCCCCTTCGGAACCGCGACGCTTTCCTGTGCCGTCCGGGCCGGAGAGACCGCCCAGGGAACGGCCGTCTATTTCATCGAACGGGAAGACCTCTACGATCGGCCGAATCTCTACCAGACCCCTGCAGGAGACTACTACGACAACCTTGAGCGGTTCGCTTTCTTCTCGAGAGCCGCGCTTCACCTGGCCAGGCAAGCCGGCCTGCGGGTGGACGTGATCCACTGCCACGACTGGCAGACCGGGCTGGCCCCTGCGTACCTGAAGACGGTTTTCCGAGGGGACCCGTTCTTCCTGAACACGGCCTCGGTCTTTACGATCCACAACATCGGATATCAAGGACTGTTTCCCCCGGAAAAGCTGAGCGTCACCGGGATCCCCGCATCCGAATTCCACCCCGAGGGGCTGGAATACTGGGGCCGGATCAGTCTTCTCAAGGCGGGAATCGTCTACGCCGATGTGATCACCACGGTCAGTCCGAGGTACAGCGAGGAGATCCGGACACCCGAGTTTGGACTGGGGATGGAGGGCATCCTCAGCAGGAGGTCGGACGCCCTGTACGGGATCCTGAACGGGGCGGACTACGGCCGGTGGGATCCTGCAAAGGACCCCCATCTCCTGTTCCACTACACTGCAGGGGAACTGGGCGGGAAGGAGAAGAGCAAAGACCATCTCATCTCCGAAATGGGCCTGGACCGGGAACTGTCGAAGGAACCCCTTCTCGGTTTCATCTCACGCCTCTCGGGTCAGAAAGGGTGCGACCTGCTCCTGCAGATCGGAGAGAGCCTGATGGAAGAGGGCGCGGGGCTGGTGGTCCTGGGCACGGGTGAAGAATATTACGAGAGCGCCGTGTCGGAGCTGGCCAAAAAACATCCGGGCCGAATGGTCTTCAGGATCGGGTTCGACGAAGCGCTGGCCCACAGGATCATGGCAGGCGCCGACATCCTTCTGGTCCCTTCGCGCTACGAGCCGTGCGGCCTCACGCAGCTGTACGGACTCCGGTACGGGACGATCCCGGTGGTCCGGGCAACAGGGGGGCTCGCAGACACGATCACCCCCTTCGACCCTGTCACCGGGAAAGGAAATGGATTCCGGTTCGACCCCTATGAACCCGAACCGTTCTTCTCGGCCGTCCGAGAGGCGATTGCCCTCTATCGGAGGCCCAGGCTCTGGAGCCAGCTGGTTGCCGAGGCGATGAAGGCGGATTTCTCCTGGAACCGATCGGCCCGGAGCTACCTGGAGATCTACCGGGGTCTTCTGACCTGGGACCACTAGGAATGTCCATTGCAGAATGTAGAATGTCCAATGTCCAAGGTTTTCGACGGACAACTTTCGACGCTTCTCCACCTGGATATTGGACATTGGACATTCTACACTGGACATTCATTTCTTGCCCTCCCCCGCCCCGTTCCTTTCGCGGACCGAATACTCCACCGTCACCCGGTCTCTGAATCCTCCGGCGATCCTCAGAAAGGGGTGGCTCAGCACGATCCTGGCCGAGAGGGATCCTGATCCCGAGACCTGATCCAGGGGAACCGGCTCGGTATAGAGGGTCGCGACCTTCCCGAGCAGGCTTTTCGCTCCCACCACCTGAACCTTTTCAGGGTCGGTTTTCACGTCCGAGATCATCAGGTCCTTTGGGAGCTTGCCGGCCCAGTCCACCTGAACGGGCAGCTCCTTCCGGATGATGACATCCATCTCGACATCGACGCTCGAAGGCCGGATGCCTTTGAGAAAAACGCCGGGCGGAACGCTGACGTTTTCAGGCATGAGGACGATCGTGTTGTTTCCGGGCCTGACCCTGCTCAGATCCAGGCGCACCTGCACCTGATCCGGACGGATGGAGCGAATCAGGGAACCCGAACCGCTCAGTTCCAGGGTCACGGTGTTTCGTGATGTCTCCAGGATCTCCAGGCCGGGATCTCGGTTCATGTATTCGATCGGGACCTCCAGACTGATCAGGGTATCCAGTCCCCTGGTGAAGCTGAACCAGACCCCGCCGATGAAGAGAAAGGAGAGGACCGCGGCCGTGGCCAGCTCCAGCTGCTCGGCCTTTCGGCGTCCGCCCTGTTTGGCGGAGACCCCTGCATGGTCCTCCAGGATCTCCTTCAGCGCTTCCTTTTCCACGACGGTCCGGAACTTCTGCCCTTTGGCGGCCGAGACCTGGCCGCGCTCCTCGGAGACGACGATCACAAGCGCATCGGTCAGCTCGGCAAGCCCCACAGCGGCCCTGTGCCTCGTTCCGTAGTAGTACGGGAGGTCCTCACGGCGGGTAAGGGGCAGGACGGCCCCCACCTCCGTCACCCGGTCCCCCTGGATGATGGCCGCCCCGTCATGCACAGGGTTGCCCTCCCAGAAGATGCTCATGATCATCTCCTTGGAGATCTTCCCATGCCATGGGATGCCTCCATGGGCATGCTCGGACAGGTCCTCGTTTCCAGGCAGGACGATCAAACCGCCCACGTGCCTGCGGGCCATCTCGAAGACCGCCTCGGCCACGGTCTCCACAGGCGTCCTTACCGGCCTCTTCGGGATGCCCCAGAGGATGGTCCGCATGTTCCTGGCCTGGAGTATGGATCGGATCTCGTTTCTGAACACCACCACGATGATCAGGGCCGCGACCGCAATGATGCCCTGCATGGCCCAGCTGGTCACGATCAGACCGAAGAAGGCCGATACCCTGAGGAAGAACCAGAGGACCAGGATCCCGATGAGGACGCGAAATGCGTTGGTCCCCCTGAACAGGACATACAACCGGAAGAGGATATAGCTGTTGAGGATGATGTCCACCCCATCCTGCCACCGGATGGTCGCCAAGAACATGAGAATACGATCCATGCCTTCAATCCACGATGCTGAATCTCAGGATCTTCAGGGTCCTGCCCGAGCCGTCCGAGACCTCCACCTGCCAGGGGCCCTTGTCCGCTTCCCTGAGCTGAATGGAGCTGAGGGCGACCGGGTCGGACGGCGTGATCGCCACCCGCTGCTTGCTGCTGAGATGATCCCGATGGAACCAGCTGTGAAAGACGATCGCTCTTCGGGATGTCGGGGCAAATGACGTCAGGCAGCTGACACGCCCGACTGCGATGGAGAAGACCGCCCCCGCATTGACCGGCAGGTTGCCCTTGAAGGACTCGCAGACGGCCGCGTCCTTGAGGGTCAGGTCCTCCGAACGCTGGTCGGAAAGGGCTGCGGGCGCGGAGAGACAGACAAGAGCCAGCTGGGCGGCCAGGAACGTAGCGAGGCAAGGTCTCGGGCAATGTGTCGTCGGCCGCTTCATCATCTCCTGATCATCCCTCCCGGGCCGCCTCCGAGCAGCCCCTTCTGCAGAATCCGATGGTCTCCCATGATATCTGCATTACCCCCTCGTGGCAACCCTTGCAGGTCGAAGATTCGTCCCCTGCACGCTCGCCTTGGATTAAAGAGATGCACCGGATATACCGATATCTGGGTTTGGCATGGAACATGCTTTCCCATCGAATGTGCTCTGGATGAAAAAGTTGGTCCAGGCCAAAAAAATGGTTGATATTCAAATTAAAACCTTTATATGTACTGGACCAATTTGATTCTCTCAATCAAGGGGGTGCAAATGAAAAACAAGGAGTTGCTGAGCGCAGATGATTTCGAGCCCCCGAGTAGCAGTAGCGTACTCGGGGAAATGCCGGCAGGAACACTGCTCCCTCCTCCACTGAAACACGAATCCAAGATCATTCAGATCCGAAGAGTCCCTCCCACACCGAGGTTCCGCGTCGGCCCGCGCGCCTCGGCCTTCCGCAAGCGGCATTACCCTCAGGTCACTTCCTCCGAATGGAACGATTGGCACTGGCAGCTTGCAAACCGCATCACCGAGATCTCCACACTGGAGCGGATGGTCCGACTCACCGAGGAGGAGAGGAGCGCTCTCACCCTGTCCGGCCGGCGTTTTCCCATCGCGGTCACGCCGTACTATGCAAGCCTGCTGGACCGGGACAACCCGGCCCAACCGATCCGCAGGACCGTGATCCCGGTCACGGCCGAGCACCTCCTTTCCCCGTTCGAGAAGGAAGACCCCCTCGGGGAAGATCATGACAGCCCGGTTCCGGGCCTGGTGCACCGGTATCCGGATCGGGTGCTCTTCCTCGTGACCGAGTTCTGCTCCACCTATTGCCGCTACTGCACCCGTTCCCGGATGGTGGGCCACGGCAACACCTCTCAACCCAACACGGCTCGATGGGAAGAGGCTATTGCCTACATCGAATCCAATCCCTCGGTCAGGGACGTGCTCCTGTCCGGAGGGGACCCGCTGACCCTGCCCGACCCCAGCCTGGAGTGGCTGCTGTCGCGGTTGAGGCGAATCCCCCATCTGCAGTTCCTGCGCATCGGGACGAAAGCGCCGGTCGTGCTGCCCCACCGGGTGACCCCTGCCCTGGTCAGGGCCCTGAAGCGATACCATCCCCTGTGGATGAGCATCCACTTCACCCACCCCGACGAGCTCACCCCCGAGACGATCCAGGCCTGCGAGCGGCTTGCGGACGGCGGAATCCCCCTCGGGAGCCAGACCGTTCTCCTCGCCGGGATCAACGATGATGTGACCGTCCTGAAGAAGCTCTACCACGGACTGCTCCGGGCCAGGGTGAAGCCTTACTACCTGTACCAATGTGATCCCATCTCCGGGTCTTCCCATTTCCGGACACCGGTGGAGAAGGGGATCGAGATGATTCAGGGGCTGCGAGGACACACCAGCGGATACGCCGTGCCCTCCTACGTCATAGACGCCCCCGGGGGCGGGGGGAAGATCCCCCTGTTGCCGGACTACGTCGTCGGGAGGGACGGGGACGACCTTCTGCTCAGGAACTATGAAGGAAAGCTCTATCGCTATCCGGACCCGGACGGGATCCTGGGAAGCCGCCAGGCAGCCGAGGCGAAGAACCTCCGGCTCCCCTTTCCCGAAGAAGGACGTGCATGAAGTTGAAGGTCGGGATCACCTACGACCTCCGGGAAGAGTACCTCGCCATCGGCATGGGGGAAGAAGAGACGGCGGAGTTCGACAAGCCGGAGACCATCGATTCCATCGCCGGTGCCCTTCAGGAGTTGGACCACACGCCCGACAAGATCGGCAGCGTCCGGGCCCTCGCGGCACGGCTCGTTGGCGGGGATCGATGGGACCTGGTCTTCAACATCGCCGAAGGGCTCCGTGGTTTCGGGAGAGAGGCCCAGGTCCCGGCCCTTCTGGATGCCTACGACATCCCCTACACCTTCTCGGATCCCCTCGTCCTGGCGCTGACCCTCCACAAAGGACTGACCAAGCGGGTCGTCCGTGACCTGTCCATCCCGACCCCGGACTTTGCCGTGGTGGAGGACGAGACCGAAGCGGCCCGGGTCGACCTTCCCTTCCCGCTGTTCGCAAAACCGGTGGCCGAGGGCACCGGCAAGGGGATCGGCCCCGCCTCCAAGATCGACACCAGGGAAGATCTGGTCCGCGTCTGCCGGGAACTGCTGGAGGCGTTCAGACAGCCTGTGCTCGTCGAGACCTTTCTGCCCGGCCGGGAATTCACGGTCGGCATCACGGGGACCGGAAAAGAGGCGGCTCCCCTGGCCGTCATCGAGGTGGTCTTGAGGAGCGGGGCTGAAAAGGATGCCTACTCCTATGTCAACAAGGAGCGGTACGAAGAGCTGGTGGAATACCGGCTCGTCAAGGACAATATGGCTGAAGCGGCCGCCGAGGTGGCCCTTGCCTCCTACAGGGGGCTCGGGTGCAGGGACGCAGGCAGGGTAGACCTCCGCGCCGATGCGCTTGGTCGGCCGCAGTTCATAGAGATCAACCCCCTGGCCGGGCTTCATCCGAAAAACTCGGACCTCCCCATCCTGAACCGTCTCGCTGGATTCACCTATCTCCATCTGATTGAACGGATCATGTCATCGGCCCTGGGAAGGATGGGAAGATGACCCATGTCGGCCGTCGTACTGCATGATCGGGTTGCTCAGGAGGGCGAAAGCCCCGATCACCTGGACGTCCTGGTGCAGGCCGAGTCGGTCTCCGCGGCGCTTCGGGAGCTGGGCCGCGATCCCGTCCCCCTCTCCGCATCCCTCGATCTCTCCGGACTCCGGACACAGCTCCAGGAACTCCGTCCTTCCTTCGTATTCAACCTGGTGGAGTCCATCGAGGGGCAGGGCAGGCTCATCTACCTCGCCCCCGCCCTGATGGACTGCATGGGGATCCCGTACACCGGCTCCGGCACCGAAGCCGTCTATCTGACCTCCAACAAGCTCGCCGCCAAGAAGGTATTGATCTCGGCCGGCATCCGGACCCCCCGCGGGTTCTCCAGCAGGGATCTGCAGCGGGGGCCGGAGTTCGCACCCGGTCCTTACATCATCAAATCCATTTGGGAGCACGCCTCCATCGGACTGGACGAAGAATCCGTGGTGACCCCCGGCGGACCGGAAGAGCTCCTCGAGCGCCTGCTGGAGCGGGAGGAGAGGCTGGGGGTCGCCTGCTTTGCCGAACCCTACATAGAGGGAAGGGAGTTCAACCTTTCGATGCTGGAAACGGATGGGGGGGTTCAGGTCCTCCCTCCCGCCGAGATACGGTTCGACCACTTCCCGGAGGAGAAGAGGAAGATCGTCGGATACCGCGCCAAGTGGGAGGAGGGCTCTTTTGAATACCTCCACACGGTCCGATCCTTCGAATTCCAGGCCGCCGATCGCCCCCTCCTCGAGGCCCTTTCCCTTGGAGCGGTCGAATGCTGGCACCTCTTCGATCTCCGCGGTTATGCCAGGGTGGACTTTCGTGTGGATGCAGGCAACCGTCCATGGATCCTCGAAGTGAACGTGAATCCCTGCCTTTCTCCCGACGCCGGTTTTGCGGCGGCAACGGCCAAGGCCGGCCTGACCTTTACGGAGGTGGTGGAGAGGATCGTCCGGGACTGCGAGTCCGTCGAGGATCGGAGCACTTCCCGATGGATCTGAACGGGATCAGGTTTCGAAGCGATCCGCTCCCTTCCGATCTCGAGAAGGTCCGGGAGATCGTCTCCTCGAGCGGGTTTTTCTCTTCCATGGAGATCGACTTGGCGCTGGAGCTCCTGAGCGAGAGGATCGCGAAGGGCGAGTCGAGCGGGTATTATTTTCTCTTCGGAGAGATCCAGGGGGGAGTCGTCGGGTATGCCTGCTTCGGGCCGATCCCGTGCACACTGACGAGCTTCGATCTCTACTGGATCGCCGTGCGGCCCGAGCTCAGGGGCGGGGGTGGAGGAAAGATCCTCCTCGGCAAGGTGGAGGAGGAGATCCGGAGGATGGGCGGAACCAGGATCTATGTGGAGACGTCCTCAAGGGAGCTCTACACGCCGACCCGGGCCTTCTACAAGAGCTGCGGCTACGGGCAGGAGGCTGCCATGCGCGACTTCTATGCCCCGGGGGACGACAAGGTCGTGTTTTTGAAGGTCCTTTGAATCAAGAGAATGAAAAGACGAACGGGAGGTTTCAGGTTTCAGTGTTCAGGTGTCAGGAAATGGATGGACTACCGGGCTGACACCCGAAACCTGACACCTGACACCCTGTAGAGTTTCCCGTCTGTTCCTTTGCAATGAGGCCGCGCATGACCTATAATTCGGCCCCATGCGCCGGAATCCGCGTGGGAAGGGATGTACATGTTTTCCGAGAGAGTCCAACGTCTGAAGGCCTATGTTCCGGGGGAGCAGCCCCAGGACCGCAGATACATCAAGCTCAACACGAACGAGAGCCCCTACCCGCCGAGTCCGTTGGTTCGTGAAGCGCTCCAGAGGTTCGATTACGAAAGGCTGAGACTCTATCCCGATCCCCAGGCCGGAAGGCTGCGGGAAAAGGTCGCGGAGGTGTACGGGGTCAAGCCTGCGCAGGTGTTCGTGGCCAACGGCTCCGACGAGGCCCTGTCGTTCTGTTTCTATGCCTTTTTCGAGCCAACACTGGGGAAAGTCCTCTTTCCGGAGTTCACCTACAGCTTCTACCCGGTCTACTGCAACTTCTACGACCTCGAGTACGGGAAGGTCCCTCTGGACGAGGAGTACGCCGTAGACCCGGACGGTTTCACGGAAAGCGGCTCGTGCGGGATCATCTTCGCCAACCCCAATGCACCTACCGGAATCGCTCTGGACGCGAATCAGATCGATGGACTCCTCGACCGGTATCCCCGGGATCGCCCGGTGCTGGTCGATGAAGCCTACGTGGACTTCGGCGCCGAGACCGCGCTCACCCTGCTGGAGCGGCACCGGAACCTGGTTGTGATCAGGACCTTTTCGAAGAGCATGTCCCTTGCGGGACTCCGGCTGGGTTTCGTCATTGCTCACGAACCCATGGTGGAGGCATTGTCGAGGGTGAAGGATTCCTTCAATTCCTACCCCGTGGATTCGCTCACCCAGTGGATCGGCGAGGCCGCGATATCGGATGAGCCTTATTATCGCTCGATGCGGGAGATGATCATCCGGACGAGGGAGCGGTTCTGTCACGGGCTCCGGCAATTGGGCTGGACGGTCCTTCCCTCCAAGACCAACTTCGTCTTCGCGACCAGGAAGGGGGTCTCCGGCAGGCGGATCTATGAGGTCCTCAAAGGAAAGGGTATCCTGGTCCGCCACTTCGACATCAGGGGGATTGAGGATTTCGTGAGGATCACCGTCGGGAGGGATGAGGATATGGGGCTGCTCCTGGACGAGGTCCGCCGCTCCTTCCCGTGGCCATGAAACGGGGCGCTTCTACCTTCTCCGACCTCGGGACGAACGGGTCAGGTACTCGGCGGCGTCCAGAAGGCCTTCGGGCTTTGCAGAGACGAAGAGGTTGCCCCCCGAGTAGAAAGGGGCCAGATCGGGCCGCCCGCTGAAGACCTCGAAGTGCAGCATGCAGGAGACCCCGTTCCTTTTCAGGAGCTGGATGTAGGGAGGGGCCTCCTCGGAAATGGCCTCGGTGTTGAGGACCGATCCCACCACGCCGATGATCTGCCCTGTCTTGACAGGATCTCCTTCACCGACATGCACCTCCCCCAGCTCCGCATACCTGGCGACCAGCCCGTCCACCTGCTTCACCAGGATCTCATAGGTCACATTCCAGTAAGGGACCTCTTCCGGGGAAGTGAAAACGGCCGTCCTGAGTACGACCCCCTCTTCAACGGCATGCACGGCGCTCCCTGCGGGTGCGTAGATGTCCACACCGCAGTGGCGTCGGTCTCCCCGGTCCTCCCAGAAGGAGCCGGGAGCCCCCTCTGCGGGCAGGACCTTCTCGTAGCTTTCGGGCACCGGCCAGGCTTTCATGGGGTTGACCTTTTCCTCGGGGTATTGACCTTGTCCATGAGGGTTGTTAACTAGTTTCATCCGGGAACGGACCCGTCCGGATTCGCGCGATCAGCGGTCAGCCAAGAACCTGGATCACGGCGAGAACGTTGACAGGATAACAGGATCAACAGGATTTCAGGTAGATCTTTCAAGGCCAAAGTTTCTCCATGGATCAGACTGGCCGCCAGCCGGCGCTCGTATGAGACTTCATCAAGTTGGAGGTTTCAGTGTTCAGGGGTCGGGAAATCGATGGATCCCCGGGCTCACACCCGAAACCTGACACCTGACACCCTGCTGGCGCTGCGGGCAGCGGCAAGCGGCCCCGCTGAACGCTGACAGCTGAAAGCTCGATACAGCCCCCTCAAGCCGGTAAAGGCCTGATATGGAATCGATCCGCCCATTCCTGACCGTCCTCTTCACCCTCCTGATGATCATGGATCCGATCGGCAACCTGCCTTTCTTCTCCCTCTTCACGAGGCAGAACACCCCCCCGGAGAGAAACAGGGTGGCCTTGATTGCGTCTGCCGGGGCCTGCGCCATCCTGATCTTCTTCGGCCTGACAGGGGACTACCTGCTGCGGTGGTTCAGCATCACCCTGCCTGCCTTTCAGATCGCCGGCGGGGCCATCTTCCTGATCTACTCGCTGCAGATGCTCGCCCTCATTCCGATCGGGATCAAGACCTCCGAAGAAGAGGAGCAGGAAGGCATCTCCAAGCACAACGTGGCCCTGGTCCCGCTGGCCATCCCGCTCCTGGCCGGGCCGGGGTCCATCACGGCGGTCCTCGTCTGGCGGCAGGAGTATGGAATGGTCCTGCTTCTCCTGTCCATCGTTGCGGCCTGCCTCGTCATCTATACCATATTTCGGTTCGCGGAACGGCTCCGCAACGCCCTGGGTGTCACCGGGATCCGCGTGATCTCTCGCATGATGGGGTTGCTGCTGGCGGTGATCGCGGTCCAGTTCATGGTCAACGGCTTTCAGCAGATCCTCTGAGTCACCTTCGTGTGAGTCGAAGTGAAGAGCGCAAAAAACCGAGGGCAGGGGATGCTCTCCCTGCCCTCTGTCCTCTCGATCCTGAGGATCATTAATACATGTCACCACCCGGAGGCGGCATCGGAGGACCGGCCTTTTCCTTTTTCGGTTTCTCCGCGATCATGGCCTCGGTGGTGAGCAGCAGCCCGGCGACCGAGGCGGCGTTCTGGAGCGCAAAACGGGTCACCTTGGTCGGGTCGATGATCCCTGCCTTCAGGAGATCCTCGTACTCCCCTGTTTCCGCATTGAAGCCGAAGCTGCCCTTGCCTTCCATGACACGCTGGACCACCACTGAGCCTTCAAAACCGGCGTTGTTTGCGATCTGGCGGATCGGCTCCTCCAGGGCCCTCCTGATGATATCGGACCCCGCCTTCTCATCCCCCTCCAGGGAGAGTCCCTCGATCCCCTTGAGGCACCGGACCAAGGCCACGCCCCCGCCCGGGACGATGCCCTCTTCGACTGCGGCGCGGGTGGCGTTCAGCGCATCCTCCACCCGGTCTTTCTTTTCCTTCATCTCGGTCTCCGTCGCGGCGCCTACGCTGATGACGGCCACACCGCCGATCAACTTGGCCAGCCGCTCCTGGAGTTTTTCACGGTCGTAGTCGCTGGTGGTCTCGTCGATCTGAGCCCTGATCTGTTTGACCCTTCCCTCGAGGGCCTTTCGGCTCCCGCCTCCGTCCACGATGGTGGTGTTGTCCTTGTCGAGGGTCACCCTTCTGGCGGTTCCGAGATCATTGAGGGTCATCTTCTCCATCTTGATCCCCAGGTCCTCGCTGATGACCTGCCCGCCGGTCAGGATGGCGATGTCCTCCAGCATGGCCTTTCGCCTGTCCCCGAATCCAGGCGCCTTGGCTGCGGCGGCTTTGAGCGTGCCCCGGAGCTTGTTGACGACGAGGGTCGCGAGGGCCTCCCCTTCCACATCCTCGGCGATCAGCAGGAGCGGTCTGCCGCTCTTCGCCACCTGCTCGAGGATGGGGACCAGGTCCTTCATGGCGCTGATCTTCTTCTCATGGAGCAGGATATACGGTTCATCCAGCTGGACCAGCATCTTCTCCGGGTCCGTCACGAAATAGGGGCTCAGGTATCCGCGATCGAACTGCATGCCCTCCACGATCTCCAGGGTCGTCTCCATCCCCTTGGCTTCTTCGACCGTGATGACCCCTTCCTTGCCCACCTTCTCCATGGCCTCTGCGATAATGTCCCCGATGGTGGTGTCGTTGTTGGCCGACACGGTCCCCACCTGGGCGATCTCCTTCTTCTCCTTGGTGGGTTTCGTCATCTTCTTCAGCTCACCGACCACCGCCTCGACCGCCTTGTCGATCCCCCTCTTCAGGGCCATCGGGTTCACCCCTGCGGCGACGAGCTTCGAACCCTCACGGAAGACCGCCTGCGCGAGGATGGTCGCGGTCGTGGTGCCGTCTCCGGCGACATCCGAGGTCTTGGAAGCGACCTCTTTGACCATCTGGACGCCCATATTCTCGAACTTGTCCTCAAGCTCGATCTCTTTCGCAACCGTCACCCCGTCCTTGGTCGTCTTCGGTGAGCCCCAGGATTTCTCCAGCAGCACGTTTCGGCCTTTGGGACCGAGGGTCACCTTCACTGCATCAGCCAGGGTATCGACTCCGATCATCATCTTCTCCCTGGCTGTCATCCCATACTTGATCTCTTTCGATGCCATTGTTTTACCTCCTCGCTCATTTCTCGATGATTGCCAGAATATCGTCTTCCCGCATGATCAGGTGCTCCACCCCGTCCAGGTTGATCTCCGTCCCCGAATACCTGCCAAAGAGCACGCGATCGTTTTCCTTGACCTCCAGGGCGATTCTGTTCCCGTTTTCATCCATCCTACCGGGACCCGCGGCGACGATCTTCCCCTCTTGCGGCTTTTCCTTTGCGGTATCCGGGATGATGATACCCCCCTTGGTCTTCTCTTCCTGTTCAACCCTTAGCACAAGCACCCTGTCGTTCAACGGTTTGATCTTCATGCTGGTGAAACCTCCATCTGTTTTTTAAAAATTCGCAGGACCGGACCTGCGTCTTCAAGCAATGAGCTTGGGGAAAGGGATGGGATAACTCGTAAGTGCCTGATATGACTATGTTACATAAATGGTACCAAGTTAAGCACCTTTTGCGGGTTGTCAACCCTGTGCACGGGAGGGAAGAATGGGTCAAAGAAGGATGAAAGGGAGTTCTCCCCTTGGCGCAGCCTTTCCTGAAGAAGCCGACGAGTTCTCCGTTCTCCGCCATGCTTCGATAATTGCTTGACAACCCCACCCACAGGAGGTACTGATTCTACCTGTTTAGGCATCAGCTTTTTTCGGGAACTCTTTCAGGAGCTGAATCCATGACACTGACAAAAGACCAGATCATCCATTCCGTTCAAGAAAGACTGGAGCTTCCCCAGACCAAGTCCGCTCAGTTGGTCGAATTTGTACTGGAAGCGATCAAGAAGGCCCTTGAAAGCGGCGAGGATGTACTCATCAGTGGCTTTGGAAAGTTCTGTGTCAATACGAAGAAGTCCCGAAAGGGAAGGAATCCCGCCACAGGCGAAGATCTGATGCTGAGTGCAAGACGGGTGGTTACGTTCCGGTGTTCGCCCGTTCTGAGGAACCATGTGAACGGACGAGAGCCCTCTTAGAGCACCTCCCGGAAAAGATCAGCTCGTCCCTCTTCCTGCCCCCTGATCATCGCAGTTGCACGTCTATTCCACCAGGATCTCGAGGCCGACGAGATAGTGGCCTTTGAAACGACCCTGATCGTTTCTGGTCACATGCCTGATGATCGTCTTCAGGGTCTCCGAAGGGCATTGGGAGTTGCTGGAGTAGTACTTGACCCTCAAGGTCTCCCCGACATGCAAGAGGGGCAGGACCTCTGAGTTTTCCTTTACGAGAACACACATGGAAGAAGATGCGGTGTCCCAGATCCTGAACTGATAATGGAGTTCTCTTCCCTCGAATATGAACTCGGCGCTATGATACTGCTCCAGTCTTTTTCGCGGTTCCGATCGCCTTTCCTTCCAAGCACTTGCAAATGCCTTCTGCTCCATGCCGTCCCCCTGATTCAGTAGATGAGCCTCTGCACGCCGCGATCGACTAGAAGTTATCGTTTCAGCTGCGGGAACCCGGCCCCTGGGGCCGTATGGGGAAATTTGTGCAAATAACGCATATTTCATCATATTTGTCAAATATTTTTTTATAACTTAACTCAACTTTGTATAATTAGCTGGCCGACCGATCGCTGCAACCGCTTGCTTTCCTCGACAGGACGCCGCTACTATATAGGGATCAGGAGGTACTAGAAGGTGCGTATCTGCAAATACTCGCTGTCCCAGGTTTTTCTTGTTCTCATCCTTCTGGCGTTCCCGGCGGTATCGCCGGCCCTGGCCGAAGAAAAAGGGCTGAACATCGATGTCCAGGAATTCCGGCTCAGGAACGGGATGCATTTTCTTGTCGTCGAACGTCATACGACGCCTCAGGTCGCATTTCGACTTGCCATACGCGCCGGTTCCGCCCTGGAAGAGCAGGGAAAGACCGGCATCGCCCATCTCCTGGAACACATGATGTTCAAGGGTACCGGCAACTTCGGGACCAACGACCCGGAGAAGGACAGGGAACTTCAGGCCCGGATCGAATCCGCCTACCAGGTGATTGCCGCGGAGGAGCGGAAGCGCAAACCCGATCAGGCGCTCATCAAGGCGAAATCGGCCGAGATGGAGAAGCTGAGGGCGGAGGTGCAGAGCATCTATGTTCCGCAGGCCCTCTCTTCCCAGCTGGGGAGAAACGGGGCGGTCGGCGTGAACGCCTTCACGAGCAAGGACCAGACCCAGTACATGGCCTCCGTCCCCTCCGACATGGTGGAACAGTGGTTCTCCATCATGAGCGAGCAGATCTTCGAGCCTTCCTGGCGTGAATTCTATGTCGAGAAAGAGGTCGTCCAGCGGGAATGGGCGTACCGACACATCAACAATCCCCAGGGCGCTGCCTGGCTCGACCTGCACGCCACCGCCTACCGGGCCCATCCCTATCGAAATCCCGTCATCGGCTGGAAATCGGACATGGAGAAGTACAGCACGACCGACGCGGTGGATTTTCACAAGAGATACTACACGCCGAACAACGCGGTGTGCGCCATCGTTGGGGACATCTCTGTGGAAAAGGCCAGGGAACTCGCCGAGCGGTATTTCGAGAGATATCCATCCGGGGCGGATGCGCCGGAGGCGGTCACCCGTGAGTCGCCCCAGCAGGGGCCGAGGATGAGCGTGAGGTATTTGAAGGGGACGCGTACGCCCGTGGTCCTCCTCGGCTTTCACACCGCAGAGCTTGGGACCGATGAATTCTACGCCCTGGACGTCCTCTCCATGATCCTGAGCCACGGCCGCGGCGCCAGAATAACGCAGGAGATCGTCGACAAGGGGCTGGCCGTCTCCGCATGGGCGTCGAACCCAGACAACCGTTATGGCGGCATGTTCATCCTGGGGGGCTCCCCGAAAGAGCCGGAAGAGGTCCAGAATGGAAACGCTTCCGATGAAGGGCTGCGGATAGCCTATCTCAGAACGTGCGAGGACCTGGAAAGGCTCCTGGTCCAGGAAACGGAAAAGCTGAAGACCAGCCCCGTATCCGAGCGTGAACTGGAGCGGATCAAGAAACTCAATCATCGAGCGTTCCTGGAGAGACTCCGCGAAAACAGCGAGCTTGCCGAGACCCTGGCCACGATGGAGGTGATGATCGGTTGGGAGTACCTGGTCACCTATCTCGACCGGATCGGAAAGGTCACGCCCGAGGATGTGCAGAAGGCTGCGGCAAAGTACCTGAGAAGGGAGAACCAGACGACGGTGTTCGTGGTTCCGGGCGGCGAATCGGAGCAGCCCTCCGAGGCGTACACGGAGACCCGCTCGGTCGGGAGTTCCGCAGGCAGGCCGGAGAGGCCTCGTTCCCTTGCGAACCGCTCCCGCTATTCCACACCTCCGGAATGGAAACACCCGCTCTCCTTCGATCGCAAACCCTCGAAGATCTCCTACCCCGATGTTGAAAGATCCAATGTGGAGGGGGTGGAGCTCTTCTACCTCCCCGACCGGGAGCTGCCCATCATTGACCTCACCCTCTTCGTGAAGGCCGGCGCCGTAGACGTCGGGGAAGACCAAGCGGGGCTGTCGCAGATCCTCTCCGGCACCCTGGTCAGAGGCGGAACCGACGGTCTTCCTCCCCAGGAGATGGCGAATGTCCTGGACGAGAACGCAATCCATCTGTCCGTCTCCGTGGGCGAAGAGGATGCGGCCGTGCGGCTCTCGGTGATGAAGGAAGACTGGGCACGGGGGCTGGAGTTGCTGGAGCAGGTCCTCAAGCAGCCCCGTTTCGACAGCAGGATCCTGCAGGTGGTCAAGGAGCAAACCCTTGTGGCGCTGAGACGTCAGGCCGGCGACGCGCAGTCGGTGGCCGTTCGCGAGGGCTCCATCTGGCACTTCAAGGACCATCCCTACGGCCGCGATCCCCTGAAGGGTCTGGAGACGATTCCCCGTCTCACCCGGAACGACCTGCAGGGCTTCCTGAAGGAGCACTTCGTTCCCACCAACATGATCGCATGCGTCGCGGGGGATATCGACCGGGATGCGGTCGTCCAGTCCCTGGGCAGGCTTTTCCGATCCCTGCCGAAGGGGACGGCCCCGGAGAGGGTGCTGGACGACCCCAAACCGACGCCGCCCGTGCTTGCACTGATCAACAAACCGGGGCAGGTTCAATCCCAGGTCTTCCTCGCCCTCCCCGGCATGAAACGGACCCATCCCGATTTCTGGAAAAACGCCCTCCTCATGGACATCGTCGGGGGCAGCGACTCGTTGATGTACACCAGGCTGAGAGACGACCTCGGGCTCGTCTACTCCGCCGGATTCGGCCAGACCTACAAGTGGAATGCAGGGCTGCTGGTCGGGTACATCGGCTGCAAGGGAAACCAGACCGCCGATGCGGTCCAGGAGACGGTGAAGCTCCTCCGGGAGCTCCGGAAAGAGGTGCCGGGCAACCACCTCGAGGACAAACGGCTCGATGCGCTGAACAGCTTCGTGTTCAACGTGGACACCCCCTTGTCCCTGGTGGAGGCATACGGCCGCTACCACATGAGGAAGGAACCGATGGACACCCTCTCGAGGATCCAGGATGCCTACATGCAGACAACCGAGGAGGAGCTTCTAGCCCTCGCAGGGAAATACCTCGATCCCGGCCGACTGCAGATCTTTGTCGTCGCAGACAAGGACATCCCCGTGAAGGGTCCGGATGGGAGCGAGAGGAACCTCGAGCATTCCCTGAAGGAGCTTGCCGAAAGGCTCTCCCTCCCCTATGAGGAGATACCCCTTCGGTGAACAAAGGGACGAACGTCGAACATTGAACATCGGAATGGGAAGACCAGAGGGCAGAGATCAGAGGTCAGCCCGCAGCCGGGGTCCGGGTTTCAGGTTTCGGGTGCCAGCCCGGTAGTCCATCAATTTCCCGACACCTGAACACTGAAACCGGAAACCCCGGGGGCGCCCTTTTGCACCACCGATTTGAGTCACCGACCAAGAGGGGGAACGGGTGACGGAGAACTTCTCGCTCTTTTTCCTTCAGGGCGCAGCCCTTGCACTCACGGCCGCCGTCATGCCCGGGCCCTTTCAGGCCTTTCTCCTCTCCCGGGCCTTGTCGAGCGGCTGGAGGAGAACCCTCCCCGCCGCCCTTGCGCCGATCGTTACCGACGGGCCGATCCTTGCCCTCGTGCTGCTCGTCCTTACCCAAACGCCGATCTGGTTCCTTGAGACGCTCCGGATCGTGGGCGGCATCTTCATCCTCTACCTGGCCGCCGGTGTCTACCGCGCCCTTCGTTCGGACCCCACCCATGCGGCGTCCCCTTCCTCGCCGGGACGGCCGGTCAAGAGTCTCGTCGACGCCGTTGCGATCAACGCCCTCAACCCGAATCCCTATCTGTTCTGGAGCGTCGTTGGCGGCCCCCTGGTCCTTTCCGGTTGGCGTCTCTCCCCCGGAGTCGGGACAGGTTTTCTCCTTGGCTTCTTCGGGACCTTCGTCGCAAGCCTGAGCATCCTGATCGTCCTCTTTTCGACGGCAGGACGACTGGATCCGAGACTGACACGGACCCTCTACACGGCGGCACTCTTCGCCCTCTCGGTCTTCGGGGTCTACCAGATCGTGAGGGGTCTGATCTTTTGGCTTTGACACCCCGCTCCATTTCCCTGTATCCTCACCCCCGCGTACCCCTTCGGGAGGACCATGGTCGCCTATACCGCTCATCTCAGGAATGAGTCCACGCGTCGTCCAACCGCCCTGAAGCCCATCTCCCTCTTCGTTTGCATCGCCTCCCTCCTGTCCTGTAGCACCCTCCCCTTCTGGGGAGAACGCCGGCCGGATATACCAGAATGGCTCAGAGGGGACCTGCCCAAGAAGGTGGCGATACTCCCTTTCGAGAACGTCACACAGGATCCTGAGCTCCAGGACCTGGTCAGGCGGAGCTTTTACAGCCATTTCTCGCTCAAGAACTACAGCGACCTCGAGTTGAAGGAGGTGGATCGGGCGTTGCAGATCCTCCTGTCCAAATCCTCCACCCCCTGGAAGGAGCTCTCCCCTCAGGCCCTGGGTGAACTGTTCCAGGCGGACTTCCTGATCTACGGCAAGGTGATCGAGTACTCGAGGTTTTACGCCGGGATCTATTCCCAGGTTTCTCTGAAGGTACAGGTGGAGATGGTCGAATCCAGGAGCGGCAATGGGGTCTGGTGGAAGGCCGCCGGCAAAAGATCGCACGAAGGAGGAATCCCCTTTTCCATTTTCGGCCTGATTCCCGAGGCCGTGCGATCGGGGCTGCACATGAGCAGAGAGAGGACCCTGGACCTGGTTGAGCGTCTGAGCAGGGAGATCGTAGCCGATATCCCGGACCCGCCACTCGCCGATTCCTCGCCTTACTTCCTGGATGTCCAGGTAGGCTCCTTCCTTGACACGGAGTTGGCCATGAAGGCGCGAGACGAGGTTACCGGGAAGGGACATCAAGCAAGGGTGGAGTCGGTCCAGGTGGGAGACCGGACCTACCACCGGGTGTTGATCGGGCCTTTCAGGGAAGCCGCGGAGGCGGAGGCGGTAAGGTCATTCCTCTCGGAGAAGGGGTTCAAGCCCATTCTCATCCACCACCGGCCGGAGAGGAAGTGATCAGCGGGCGGCGCTTGCCGATGAGGAAATTTTACAGGTGTCGGGTGTCAGCTCGGCAATCCATCGATTTCCCGACACCTGAACACTGAAACCCGACCGCACTTCAAGCGAGTTTCTGTAGGATGGGTGGAGCGTGAGCGAAACCCATCGGTTCGCTCATACGACTTTATCGCCGGCCGCCAGCGTCAAGACGCCCAGGAGGAAGAACAGGCCGGCGGCGATCCAGTGCATGATCTTCATGTTCATGCGCTTCGCCAGGGCCTCTCCCATCCAGACGGCCGGGACATTCGCGATCATCATGCCCAACGTGGTCCCCAGGACGACCGCAACCAATGAGTCGTACCGAGCGGCCAGTGCAACCGTCGCGAGCTGGGTCTTGTCGCCCATCTCCACCAGGAAGAATGCGATGAGTGCCGTCATGAAGACGCCTGCCCCCCGGAGTTTCTGCTCTTTGAGCTCATCGGGTTTCAGTGCCCACAGACCGAAGGCGAAGAAGGAGAGGGCCACCAGCCATTTCATGGTCCGAGCGGATACCAGGCTTGAGAGCCAGCCCCCCACATACCCGGCAAAGAAATGGTTGGCCAGGGTGGCGAAAAGGATGCCCAGGACGATGGGGACCTTGCGTTTGAGCTTGGCGGCAAGCACAAAGGAGAGGAGCTGGGTCTTGTCCCCCATTTCAGCGGCTGCCACAATGGCCGTGGAGATGAACAGAGTTTCCAATCGAAAGCTTCCCGGATGCGTGTCCCGGCTTGTACGGGACCGAGATACCCAGGCACCATAGCGTCGGCCTGGGCGCTCAGTCAACCATCCAGCAGGGGAAAAGGGTCTCTCACTCGCCGATCACCTTCACCAGGACCCTCTTCTTCCTTCTCCCGTCGAACTCGCCGTAAAACACCTGCTCCCATGGCCCCAGATCCAGTTTCCCCCTGGTCACCGCGACCACCGCCTCCCGCCCCATGATCTGTCGCTTCATGTGGGCGTCGGCATTCTCCTCCCCCACATTGTGCCGGTACTGCGATACAGGCTCATGCGGTGCGAGCTTTTCGAGCCACACCTCGTAATCGTGGTGGAGGCCGGATTCATCGTCGTTGATGAAAACGGATGCTGTTATATGCATCGCATTGCAGAGCACCAGCCCCTCCTGAACGCCGCTCTCCCTGACGCAGTCCTCCACCTGAGGGGTGATATTGACGAACGCCCTTCGAGTAGGCACGTGGAACCAGAGTTCCTTCCGAAAGCTTTTCATGGGATCTCCTTCCCGGCTTGAAAAACAGAATCTTCAAGCGCTCGACCCTGTGCGCCGGCCGACTTGCGGCCTCCCGGCGCGTAGACGAAGGAGGTGGCAGGGTCCCGCGGCATGAAGAGAAACCCCTCCGGCCGGGGAGGGGTCTCGTATGATCAATGGTAAGGGATTATACTACAAGGCGCAGCCCTTGGAAACCAGTTCGGAGAGCGTGCTTGCGTGGCCGGTCATCACCAAACCAAAGACCACCATGAGGGTCAAAACCACTGCGAGGATGTTCTTCACCATTCTCCCAAGTCTCCTTTCCTCTCATCCGTGCTAACCTGCCCCGCTGGTGCAGCGACCGGGATCCTTTCCCTGGTTTTCAGCCTGTCCCGAAGCGGAAGGAAGCCTCGGACGCATAACACTGGACCACCTCGGCCGGTGACGTTCAAATGACCCCCCGGCATGCAGGGCAACCGGCGTCGGGCCTTTGACGAATCACGGTCAAGCTCGACCCGGGCCGGACGGGCAGCGCCGTTCACCCATCCGGAATCTTCGAAAGAACGTTCGAGTCGGTGCAATCCGGGGCCTTTCATTTTGCTCGATAGATCACCTGGACGAAGAGACTGCAATTTTCATACCTTTGCCAAATGAAGCCCCGCCCGACCTCTGGACAACTCTGCTCTTGCCAGAAGGCCGCAATCCTTCTTACCATGATGTGGAGCCTCATCAGATGCCGCTTTCGGGGAGGATTCGATGGAAGAAAAGACTCGATGCTTGCCTCTCCCTCCAGGGAGAAATCCGCTCCTTCTGGCGGAAGGAGAGGGGACCGGACGCTCTGAGACGCAGGAGTTCCGGGAAATCCTCTTCTCCAAGGCCTTCCTGGTCGTTCCGGGACCGAAGTACAACCGGGTCTCCTATGAGATGCGCGGGGAGGGGGCGGTGAAAAAGGTGACGTTCTATGAAGTGATGCTGCCCGACCGTTGGGCGCCCCTTCGCGACAGGACCTATCCGTCCCTTGCGAGATATCTCAGGGCAAAGTCCATCAACCCGCAGGCGCCTGCGGGTGTAATCGTCTCGCTCTTCTTTGAGGACTACTTCTATCTGGTCGAAGCCGCGGAGTTCATGGAGGCGTACCGTGAGATCGAGGGGATCGACGTGCCCGCATTCCAAGGTCGTGTACGTCAATGGGTGGCGGGCTGACACCGCACCGCAGCGATCATCCGGTGAGGCTCTGAACCTTTGAGCCCTTGCTGTTTTGAACGTTGGAACATCCCTGATCATCCTGATGGCGGTTCAAGGGTTCGGCCGATCACACGATGGTCGTTCTTCTCTATCCCCTGCCTGAGAAGCGGCGCGCCAGCTCCACGGCTTCGGCGGCATTGGCCCCGAACCCGTCGGCACCGATCTTTTCCGCAAACGTGCGGTCCACCGGCGCGCCCCCGACCATCACCTTCACCTTGCCTCTGAGCCCCTGGATCTCGAGCTCTTCGATGACCCGCTTCATCTCGGGCATCGTGGTGGTCAGGAGGGCCGACAAACCCAGTACATCCGGCTTGACCTCCTTCACCTGATCCAGGAGTTTTTCCACGCTCAGGTCCACGCCCAGGTCGATCACCTCGAAGCCGGCCCCTTCCAGCATCATGGTGACCAGATTTTTCCCGATGTCGTGGAGGTCGCCTTTGACGGTCGCCATGAGGATGGTGCCGCGCGACCGGTTCTGATCCCCGGTCAGCCGAGGTTTCACCACATCCAGACCGTACTTCATGGTCACTGCCGAGACCAGCATTTCCGGGACGAAGATCTTTCCGCTTCCAAAGTCCTTTCCCACCACGTCCATCGCCGAGATCAGACCGTCGTTGATGATCGCGTTGGGATCGATCCCCGCGTCGAGCGCCTTCCGCACTTCCGATTGGATCTCCCTGTGCTTGCCTCCGATCACCGCGTCCCTGACTGCATTCAAGTGATCCGCCATGGTCGTCGTCCCTCCTTCTATCACCTCTTCCTTCCTCCTTCAGGCCCCGTATCCTTCCTGTGCGGCCTCGACAATGGCCCGCAGATTTTCCACGGGCGTGCTGAGCGGGATGGCGCACTCCGGGCCGATGATATGCACCCCCGCTTCGATGGCATAGCGGGCCTGCTTGTAGGCATCCTCCGGGGTCCCCTGAAGAAGCGTTTGCGGGTTGTTGACGTTGCCCACGAGGGACATCTTGTCCCCGATCCGGCGCACCGCCTCTCTTGAATCCACCTGCCACTCGAAGTGGTAGCAGTCCGCCCCGGATTGCGCAAAGAGCTCCAGCCGGTCGGAACAGTTCCCGCAGACATGGAGGATGATAGGACCTCCCGCCTGGGCCGTGATCTCCTGATGGATGGGGAGCAGGTATTCCTGATAGTGGTACGGACCGACCAGATTCCGGGTGGCATGGTCCGCCAGCACGACGATATCGGCCCCGGCGGAGAACTGGGCATGGATGAATGCGATGGTGACCGGGACCAGCTGCCGGAGCATCCCGCTCACCTTGTCCTTCTCGCCCATGCCCACCGCCAGGAGGAAATTCTGGGTCCCTGCCATGTGATAGGACATGGTCCAGGGGCCCATCACCTTCCCAATGACGGCCGCCCGGCCGCCGACATGGCGTCTGAGGGTGGAGAGGGCGTCCAGGACGACCCGGCAGGAAGGCTTTTCCAGCAAATCGACGGGCACCGAGATGACCGAGAGATCGGCGTTGGGGAATCCTTTGACGTCGGGCATCTTGTCGCGGCCGCCCCAGTCCACTTCGGCGCCCAGCGCGGCGGCTTCCTGCACCACGGAATATTCGGGCATGACCGTGTCGAACCCCAGGATCTCGTGTCCGGCGAGGGCCAGCTCGGCCATGGCCCTGGGGTTGAGATGGGCCTCGGGGAAGGAGACGCCTGCCTTTTCCATAAGACCATGGCAGGCGATGGAGGTCGGGTTGCCGACCGGCGGCCGCGCGCCGCGGCGGCCTCCGAACATGGCCGACATCACCAGATTGTATGAATTGGTCTTCATGTTTTCAGCCTCCCGGCTCCTGCATTTTCTTCTTCTCGGCGAGATCCTTGTCTTACGACTTGCGTTGGAAGTCAAGCTCATCGTATCTTCGGGTCTTGTGCGCGGAGAGGAGCCGGTGAACCGGTCCCTTGACTTGAATTGCCTTGCAGGTAAGTCACCATAGATGTGGGGAGCGGCTTTCGCTTAAAGAAACACGACAAGGGGGGGAAATGATGGACATTGGGGTACTGAGAAGTTTCGCGGAATCCTTCGTGGCCGATGAGAACAGAAGGCTGGAGGCCGGTATGTGGCAAGCACCCCTCGTGGTCAGCGCTCCTATCGACGGGAGATTCGATGTGCTGCCGCGGATCGCCTTTCGCGAGCATCTGCATCCCCGTCATATCCTTGGCACGGCAAGATCGCTCATCGTTTTCTTCATCCCGTTCACAAAAGACCTGGTCCGCGAAAACAGGAAAGGGGCGCGGCCTTGCAGGAGCTGGGGGATTGCCTATGTGGAGACCAATGACCTCATCGGCCGATTGAGCGACGCCGTTCGGGAACTCCTCTCCACACAGGGATTCCAGTGCGGCCTCACGCCTGCGACGCACAACTTCGATGAATCCGTGCTCATGGCCCGCTGGTCCCACAAGCATCTCGGCCATCTGGCCGGCCTCGGCCGTTTTGGAACCCACCGGCTGCTGATCACCCCCGCGGGTTGCGCGGGCAGGCTCGGCAGCCTGGTGACCGAGGCGGAGCTGGGAGACCACCCCCTGATCCAGACCGGGGAGGCGTGTCTTCTCAAGGCGGGAAAAGAATGCGGAAAATGCCTGGAGGCCTGCCCGGTCCAGGCCCTCGAACGGGACGAATTCGATCGCCGGCGGTGCTGGGATCGCTTGAGCGAAAACCGCCGCACCCTGGTCTCCTTTTCCGACCTGCCCTTGAGCACACACGTCTGCGGCAAGTGCGCCGCCATGATGCCTTGCAGTTTCGACAACCCCCTCGCTTGAAAAGGAGAACGTGAGGGAAAAATCGCCACAAAGGCTTGAGGACGCCGCAGATTACGGAACCGTTAATTTTCGAGGGCCTCTCTGAGCTTCCTGGAAAAAGAGGTCAGGTTGAAGGGCTTCTGGATGAAGCCCCTGCATCCCCGATCCAGGATCTCCTTGGCCCGGCTGTCCATGCTGTACCCGCTTGACAGGAGGACGCGGACGGCCGGATTGATCTTCTTGAGCTCCTCGAACGTATCCTTTCCGCTCATCCCGGGCATGGTCATATCCAGGATGACCAGGTGGATGCTCTTCCACTGCCCCCCGTACAGATCCAGACCTTCCTCTCCGCTGCGCGCGGCCAGGGCCTTGTAGCCGAGGGTCGTCAGCATCAGGGTGCCGACCTCCAGGATCATCTCCTCGTCGTCGACCATAAGTACGGTTTCGCCGCCTCTTGTCATCGCCTCCTTACTCTTGTGTTGCACCAACTCCTCCCTTCCCGATGCGGGCAAGGTACAGGGTAGGCCCGCCCCTCTCGCCGGAACAGTCCGCACCTGGAGGACCCTTCCGTGGTTCTCGACCATCCCACACGCGGGAGATGGCCGCCGGCGATACTACACCATCTCGGCCGCAGATCAATCCTTTTGTTCGCAGAGGGTCAAAGGGGTGTGCGGCGGCCTCCCGTCCATGAAAAAGGGTTCGCCAGCAAGGTCCCCCGGGACATGCACGAGGCCTCCTCCCCGGAGATCAAAATCGATTGACAAAAAGGGGTCCTGTTGTACTCTGCCGATGTCGTGGCTCCTGTCGAACGGGAAAAAAGGGAGGATGGCATCATGCGGCGGTTCGCCCGGATCCTGAACATCTCATGGCTTTTGCTTCTCTGCGCCTGCGCCACCGCGTACAGGCAGTATGACGTTCCGTTGAACGAGGACGCAACCCTCGCCGAAAAGCTCTTGGCAGAAGGACAATACGGGCAGGCCGTCGGGCTTTATGAACAGGCCCGGAAGACCTATGCGGCGGAGAAGGACGAGCAGGGAGTCCTCCTCTGCATGGAAAGGATGGGGTGGATCCATCGTGAGAACGGCCGGTACGGCGAGGCCCTGGAGCTGTTCAGGCTTGCCCATCCCATCGGAGTGCGTCTGAACGGGGATGCCGCAGAGATCGATGCGGACCTCGGGGACGTCTATCTGTTTTCGGGTGATACCGAGAAGGCGCGGCAGCAGTATCGGCTGTCCCTGGAGGCGCTGAAGGATTTTGTCTTCAAGACCTCCTATTCCCGCCCCCCCGGCAGCCAGGAGATCGCCGCCATGGTCAGGAAGAGCAAGGCGATCATCCATGCCCGGACGAACCTGGGCACGCTCCACTACTTTGACCGTGAGTACGGGAAATCCCTGGAGCACCTCCGGGCCGCAGAGGAGTTGATCGGGCGAGTGCAGACGGTCGCCGCCCATCCTCTCTACGGCATGTTCATCAAGCTCGATTCGGATTTCCTGGAGGGGGTCGGTTTCTGCCGGACGATCACGGGCGCCGTGTACGGCGAAACCTCGCGGTTCGATGAGGCATGGCGGTGCTTCGATGAAGGGAGGGCCGCCTTTCAGAAGGGCGAAAAGGGTTATGGACTCCTCGTCAATCAGGCCTTGCGCTACAAGATCGAATTCCTCGCCCCGACCACCAGGCTCGACGAAGCCAAGCTGAAGGAATGCGAGGATTTCCTGCAAAGGGCCGAAGCGTATGGGGCCCTCGATATCGTGTGGCGGATGGGGTACGAGGTGGGGCGGTTCCTGGCCGGAGAGAAGAGATGTGCCGAAGCAAGGTTCTATCTGGGGAGGGCCGTGGACAGCCTGGAGCAGACACGGTCCAGGCTCCGGGAGGACTCGATCAAGAAGATGTTTGCAACGTCGGTCCAGGACGTCTACGCCGAGATGATACGGCTGCTCTGTGAAATGAGGCTCTACGAGGAGGGATTCGACTATCTCGAAAGGTCCAGGGCCAGGGCGTTCCTGGATATGCTGGCGGGCCGGTCGGTCGAGGCCAAGAAGTCGGTGGATCCCATGCTCCTCCTGAAGGAGAGAGAGGTCCAGCAGAAGATCGATTCCCTGGCCGTGAGGCTTCGCGTTTCGAGAGGATCGGAAAGGGCGGCGCTGACGGAGTCCTACAGAGGGCTCCTCAAGGAGAGGGCCGACATCCTGGAGAAGATCAAGAGGCAGAGCCTCGAGTTCGCGGCCACCACCACCGTGACGACGATTCCGGTGAAGGATCTCTCCGCCCGGATGGGCAAAGGGAGCGGGCTCATCTCCTACTTCCTGGACGCCGGGAAGAGCTATGTCTTTGTCCTGAGCCATGGAACCGTCTCCGCCTTGCGCCTGGATGCTGGATCCAGGGAGATCGGGGAAAGGGTCGCTGACTACAGGCACGCGGTCGCCACGCAGCAGGAGACGGACATTGCAGCGGCCGGGAAAAGGCTCTCCACCCTGCTGATCGAGCCTCTTCTCGAAAGACTGTCGGGGATCGAACAGATCTATATCGTCCCTTCCCTGTCCCTCCACTATCTGCCGTTCTCCAGCCTTCCTCTTCCCGACGGCCGGTTCCTCCTGGAGGCGTACGGCTTGAGCGTGCTGCCGAACGGCTCCAGCCTCTTCTTCCTGGACAAGCAGGTCTCAGGGGATCGGGGCAGCATCCTGGCCCTTGGGAACCCTCAGCGAAAAGGCCCTGAGCCCCCTCTTCCCTATGCGGAAGAAGAGGTGCTGCGCATCTCGACGAACTTCTCCGTGAATACCGTCAGGACGGGGAAAGAGGCCCGCGAGTCCCTCCTGAAAGACGGAGACTGGACCGGGACGGGAATCATCCACATTGCCGCACATGGGAGGTTCAATCCGGCGGAGCCCCTGAAATCCGCCCTCCTGCTGGCAGGAGACGAGAAGTACGAGGGGGACCTGGAGACCTTCGAGGTCTTTTCCCTTCGCATCAATCCAAGACTGGTCGTGATCAGCGCGTGCGAGTCGGGGATCGGAAAACTTGAAGGCGGAGACGAGGTCCAGGGGCTCAACCGGGCCTTCTTGTACGCCGGGGCCGGAGGCGTGGTATCGAGCCTGTGGAACGTCCCGGACCAGTCGACCTACCGGCTGATGGAGCACTTCTACGAGCTCCTTCGCTCCAGGCCCGCTGCAGAAGCCCTGAGGCAGGCCCAGATCCGTTTGAAGAAGGAGTACCCCTCCCCTTTCTGCTGGGCGCCCTTTTATCTCACGGGGGGGATGGATCTCTGAACAAGCGGGCGGCAGGCAGTGAGCAGTGAGCTTGCCGCTTTTTGCCCGCTTTTCTTCCTTCTTTCGCCCTGTCCCCCGTTTGTGGTATCATCCTTCCATCCTTCATTGACCACCCGAATCCCGAAGGAAGACGGAGTCGAAGATGCACTTCCCTCACCTGTTCTCCCCGATTACCGTTCGCTCCATGGCGATCAGGAACCGGATCGTCATGACCGCCATGCACCTCGGCTACACCCCCACCGGTGAAGTCACGGACCGGCTGATCGCCTTCTATCGCGCAAGGGCCAAAGGCGGGGCCGGGCTCATCGTGGTCGGGGGGTGCACCATCGACGAGTGCGCGGGCATGCCGAACATGGTCGGCCTCTTCCACGACCGCTTCGTAGCGGGTCTCAAGGCGCTGACCGCCGCGGTCAAGAGTGAGGGCGCAAAGATCGCAGCCCAGCTCTACCAGGCCGGCCGCTACACCCACTCCGCCATGATCGGCGGGAGGAAACCGATCTCAGCCTCGGCGGTGCGGTCCCGGTTGACCGGCGAGACCCCCCGGGCACTGGAGCTCGAAGAGATCCCCCAGGTCCAGGACGGGTTCGCCTCGGCCTCCCTACGCGCAAAGGAGGCCGGCTTCGACGCAGTGGAGATCCTCGGCAGTGCAGGCTATCTCATCAGCCAGTTTCTCTCCCCGGTCACCAACAAGCGGGAAGACGGCTACGGCGGCTCCCTGGAGAACCGGATGCGCTTCGGCCTGGAGATCGCCGAAAAGGTGAGGCGTGCCGTGGGGCCCGACTACGCAATCATGATGCGCTTGGCCGGGAACGAATTCATGGAAGGGGGGAACACGAACCGGGAGGCCAGGCTCTTCGCGGCGGAGCTCGAAAAGAGGGGCGTCGACCTCTTCGACATCACCGGGGGGTGGCACGAGACCCGGATCCCGCAGCTCTCCATGTTCGTCCCCCGCGCCGGTCTTGCGTATCTTGCGAACGGCATCAGGTCGGCGGTCTCCGTTCCGGTGATCGCGAGCAACCGGATCAACGACCCGGCCGTCGGCGAACAGCTCATCCGGAGGGGCGAGTCGGATATGGTCACCATGGCCCGGGCGCTGATCGCAGACCCCGATCTGCCGAACAAGGCCCGGGAAGGCAGGGAGGAGGAGATCCTCCACTGTGTGGCGTGCAACCAGGGCTGCTTCGACAGCATCTTCCGGATGAGGTCCGTCACCTGCCTGGTGAACCCCCTGGCCGGGCTGGAGGAAGACATCCAGGTGGTTCCTGCGGCCAACCGAAAACGGGTCCTGGTCGTAGGGGGCGGTCCGGCCGGCATGAAGGCCGCATGCACCGCCGCCGAACGCGGCCACCGGGTGACCCTCGTGGAAAAGACGGATGTCCTTGGGGGACAGATCCTCCTGAACGACGCCATTCCGGGCCGCCACGAGCTGACCTCCGCCGCTCAAGACCTGGCCGCGAACCTCAAGGCCCTCGGCGTGAATACGATCATGGGCCGTGAGGCCGACGGATCATTCGTCCGGGAGCTCTCCCCGGACGTCCTGGTGGTTGCGACCGGCGCCGTTCCGAACCGTCCGGAGATCCCGGGGGTGAGCGGGGAGAACGTGCTCCTCGCCTGGGATGTCCTCCAGGAAAAGGCGACTCTCGGGCGAAAGGTCGTGATCGTGGGCGGAAATGCGGTAGGACTGGAGACGGCGCTTTTCCTGGCCGTCCAGGGGACCATTTCACCGGAGACCCTCCACTTTCTCGTGGCGAACAAGGCGGAGAGCTGGGAGACCATCGAGGAACTGGTGAACAAAGGAAACAAGGAGATCACGGTCGTCGAGATGACCTCCAAGGCCGGGCAGGACATCGGGGCCTCCACGCGGTGGACCGTCCTGGCCGAACTGGCCAGGCTCGGGGTGAGGATCGTCACCGGGGCGCGCGTAGTGGAAATCACGAGCAGCGGCGTGAAGATCGAAAAGGAGACCGAGAGCGGGACCCTGCCGGCGGACTCGGTGATCCTCGCAACCGGCTCCAAGCCCGTCGACACCCTTTCCGGGTCCCTGACCGGAGCGGTGCCGGAGGTTTATCGGGTAGGCGACGCGGTGGAGCCCCGAAATGCCTTGGAGGCCGTCAGGGAAGGGTTTTTGACCGGATTGAAGATCTGACGCTGCCCATTTTCCCCCCCCCATATCGGAGGATACTTTCATGAGCAAACCGTTCGAAGAAGGGTTGATCGGGCGATTGGTCCTGTCCAACCGGTTCGTCCGTTCGGCCACATGGGAAGGTATGGCGGCCGAGGACGGTGCGGTGACGCCGAAACTGATCGAAACCATGGCTGCCCTGGCCAGAGGCGGCGTAGGGATGATCATCACCTCTCACGCCTACATCCGGCGGGAGGGCCAGGCCGGACCCTGGCAGATCGGCGTCTACAAGGACGGGCTGATCGGCGGGCTGAGAGACATGGCCGCGGCCGTTCACGAACACGGCGGCAGGATCGTCATGCAGATCTCTCACGCAGGCCATTTTGCCGTCGAGCAGCTCACGGGGGCGGCGCCCTGGGTGGCCTCGGACTTCGACGGTCTGGCGAAGAGGCCCCGGCATGAGATGACCGTCGACGATATCCGGTCCCTCACTGAATCGTTCGCCGAAGCGGCTGTCAGGGCAAAGGCCGCCGGGTTCGACGGGGTGCAGATCCATTGCGCACACGGGTACCTGCTGAGCCAGTTCCTGTCGCCTCTGTACAACCGGCGCAAGGACGATTACGGCGGCAGCGTCGAAAACCGGGTCAGGTTCCCTCTCGGGGCGGTGCGGGCAATCCGCAGCGCCGTGGGTGAAAGGTTCCCCATCCTGGCCAAAATCAATTGCGGCGACTTTGTAGAGGGCGGACTGGATACGGCCGACGCAATGCGGTCGGCCGCGTTGCTGGCGGATAACGGACTGGACGGACTGGAGATCAGCGGCGGCCTGCTCACGGGGGGCCGTATGGGTCCCAGCCGAATGGTAAAGGACCAGGAGCAGGAGGCCTATTTCAGGAACGAAGCCCGGGCTTTTCGCAAGGAGGCGGCGATTCCCTTGATCCTGGTGGGCGGCATACGCTCTTTTGAAACGGCCGAGGAGCTGTTGGGCGATGGGACCGCGGATTTCATCTCCCTGAGCCGCCCGCTGATTCGCGAGCCTGATCTCGTAAACCGCTGGAAATCCGGCGACCGCCGAAAGGCCCTCTGCATATCGGATAATCTTTGCTTCAAACCCGGTGTGGAAGGCAGGGGTGTGCACTGCGTCACCGCCGGGTCGGAAAAAGAAAAGCGCAAGGGTTAGGAACGCGAGCGCATTCCCCGCTCGTTTTGCGGGGAATGCGCATGGGTCCAAAACGCAAATGACGGTCCTTATCTCATCTTGCGAAAGCCCAACAGCCCCAGGATTCCTGCGCCCACGAGCAGTAATGTGCTCGGCTCAGGAACCGCCGCCGCCGTCTGGAAGTTGACGTCGGCCGTCCCAAAAAGGGTGTCGGTCAGATTTCCCCTCCCGAAACTCCGAGCCAGTGCGATGGAGCCATCCTCGGTCAGTTCTAGACATGTTTCCGAGTCACACGCAGTGAGGTTGAACAAGGTCACGTCCAAGAGGACTCCAGGCCCCGGGTTGAACAAGGTCACGTCTCCGGACAGGGTGTCTGCCCCGGTGTCGATGACAAAGTCCTCCAGGAAAACACGGTTTCTGACATTGGAGAGTTCAATCCCGCTCCCCTCGTGTTCAATCAACGCCCCTCCGCCCGGGGTCTGCGTCTCCCCTCCCGTGATCGGAAAGGTGACGACAGGCGGGGTCGTGTCTGCGTTCAGAGTGGCCGTTCCGAGCGGGGTGACATTCAATTCGGCGGTCCTGAGGAGATCGGTGGCGGTCAATGTCACTTCCGTCTCTCCCCCTGTGATTGGAACGGCAGTCGCAACACCGGTGCCTTCCGTGAGAAAGGCCGCAATGGCGATCAGCAATAATAAGAAGAGTCTGTATCGAGGTTTGTTTCTGGCTTGCATCATCCTTTTTCTCCTTTCGCGGCATCGCTGCAGATGGTGGGCCGCATCGGAAATGAGTTGTGGATCTGGGCTTTTGACTCATGAAGCATCTCGTTGGTTTCGCAGGGCCGTTGACTTCTCGAAACAATGGATCGACGGACTAGCCTGAGAGTGGTTCCGGAGGGATCTGAAGGCAATCAGGGCGGAGGCTGAATGTCGGCTGTGAGGAGTCTGGTTCAGGGCCGCCCGACGCGTAACCGGGAGAGGACGAGCAAGGCGCTGACGGAGGCTTGGATTCTGTCCCTTCTGAAGAAGGGATCAGGTGAGCCCGTGAGCGGAATGGGCGAGGAGTGGTATTTCTGCGAATACCAAAAATCTCATACCAAAGGGACGCGCTGCTCGGAACATGGGGAGGGGAGGGTGAACATGGGGACCTCTTTCAGCGTTTGTAGTATCCCCACTCCACCAGGCGGTTGTATGCGTGCTGGGCGTACTTGCCCTTCTTCACGACCTGCAGGTACCGGTGGTACTGCTGAGCGGCCTCTGATCTCCTCCCCATCCCTTCCAGGGAGTACCCCTTGAAGAAAGAGGAACTGGGATTCCCGGGCAGGATCTTCTCGTAGGCGCCGAACTCCTGGTAGGCCCCTTTTCGTCCCTTTCTCCTAGGGTGTGGCGACAAAGAAGAACGGCGAAAGGCCCTGCCACGAAGACACAAAGGGACTTTGTGTCCTGGACTCATTGTGGCGCTTCTTCTGAATCGTCCAAAGCACCTGCCCACATTTCATCACATTCCCGGAAAGAAAAAAAGGGGCTCTCCCTCAAGACGTCCGGTGAGCCCCGTGGTATATTACAGGAATCAGGGGCTCGGGCATATCCTGGAGTCCCGCCGGGGGAGAGATGTCTTGTGTGTCGGGTGCCATGGAGAACAATGCCCTTGGAGAAATGATCGGCCGCCTTCCGATCGGTTCCGTCTTGAAAGAGCTCGAAGCGGTCCTGGACCGGGGCCGAAACGCCGTCCTGGTGGCGCCCCCGGGGGCGGGCAAGACCACGGCCGTACCCCTGGCGCTGCTGAATGCATCCTGGCTGAGCGGCAAGCGTATGCTGCTCCTGGCGCCGCGCCGTCTGGCCGCCCGCGCCGCGGCCTTTCGCATGGCCGCCCTCATGAACGAACCGGTGGGGGAGACCGTCGGCTATCGCATCCGCATGGAGAGCCGCGTGGGTCCCCTTACCCGAATCGAAGTGATCACGGAGGGGGTGCTCACCCGCATGCTCCAGTTTGACCCGGGTCTGACCGGCGTCGGCATCGTGATCTTCGACGAGTTTCACGAGCGCAGTCTCGATGCCGACCTGGGCCTGGCCCTGTGCCGCGAGGTCCAGGGGGTATTGAACGAACCCCTCCGACTCCTGGTGATGTCGGCCACCCTGGACCCAGCGCCGGTCACAGCATTGCTGGACCATGCGCCGCTGATCCGGTGCGAGGGTCGCACCTTCCCGGTGGAGACACGCCATGCCCCCTTTCCTCCCTCCAAGACCGTCGAGCGCGCCGTAGCCGATCAGATCCTGCGATCCGCTGCCGCCCAAGAAGGCAATATCCTCACATTCCTTCCCGGGGCCCCGGAGATCCGCCGGGTGGCGCGGCTCCTCGGCCAGGCCGGGCTGGGCGACCGGTGGGACGTGGCGCCCCTTTACGGGAACCTGACCCGCACCCGGCAGGACGCCGCCATCGTGC
>JAGVAP010000027.1 GCA_020060215.1 Deltaproteobacteria bacterium
AGTCCTGAAACCGTGGTTCGCCACCCTTTCTCCCTGGGGTCCTCAGCTTTTTCTACAATCAGCGGAGGCAACTATGGACAACTTTACATTCGGAATCACGATGTTGGTATGCGGGATGGGGGGGACCATCCTGACTCTCTGTATCATGAGCCTGGTCATGACGCTTCTGGGGAGGCTGTTCCCCTACAAGAAGGAGGAGGAATAGTCATGGAACAGGCGATACTGAACGGTTTACAGGGTCTGACCAACGGGTTTGCCCACCTCGACTGGCGCACCATCGTCATGTTTCTCATCGGTTTGACGCTGCTGTGGCTGGGGATCAAAAAGGATTGCGAGCCGCTGCTTCTGGTCCCGATCGGGTTCGGTTGCATCCTGGTGAACATCCCTTTGGGAAATCTCATGGGCGAGGAGGGGTTCCTTCGCACGATCTACAACATGGGCATCGCGAATGAGCTCTTCCCTCTGCTCATCTTCATCGGGATCGGCGCCATGACCGATTTCGGCCCGGTCCTGTCCAACCCGTCGACCTTCCTGCTGGGGGCCGCCGGGCAGTTCGGGATCTTCATCACCCTGGCCCTGGCCCTGGCCCTGGGGTTCCCGAAGATGGAGGCGGTCTCCATCGGGATCATCGGGGCCTGCGACGGTCCCACCGCCATCTATGTCACCTCCCAGTATGCGCCCCAACTCCTGGGCGCCGTCTCGGTGGCCGCCTACTCCTACATGTCCCTCGTGCCTGTGATCCAGCCCCCCATCATGAGGCTGCTGACCTCGGAGAAGGAGAGGACGACCGTCATGCCCACCATGAAGGGCAAGGTTTCCAAGACCACAAAACTGCTCTTCCCCCTGGTCATTACGGTCCTCGGGGGGCTCATCGCCCCAATGGGGCTGCCCCTTCTCGGGACCATCATGCTCGGGAACCTGATGAAGGAATCGGGCGTAGTCGCTCGGCTCACCAAGGCCTCCGAGAACGAGATCGCCAATGTGGTCACCCTGTTCCTCGGGATCTCCATCGGGGCCACCATGGCCGGGGACGCCTTTCTGCGGCCCCAGACCCTGATCATCCTCTGCCTGGGTTTCCTGGCCATCTGCCTGGACACGGTCTGCGGGGTGCTGTTCGGGAAGATCCTGTATCTGCTGAGCGGCGGGAAAGTCAACCCCCTGATCGGGGCCGCAGGGATCTCCGCGTTCCCCATGGCCGCGCGAGTGGCCCAGCGGGAGGGGCAGAAATACAACAAGAAGAGCTATCTGCTGATGCATGCCATGGGAGCCAACGCCGGAGGGCAGGTGGGATCGGTCATCGCGGCGGCCGTCATGCTCTCCGTGCTGAGCGGCATGGGGATCATCGGCTAGCCCGTCATCTGCTCGGGGGTATGTGCAGGGAAAAGCTTTCGTACGGGCGGAGCAGGGCAGGAAATCGGCGAGGGCCGTCGTTTCCCTCTCTTATCCCCCATGTGCGCGGAAAAGTCGCAGGGGTTGCCTGGGGAGAGCACGGGCACCCCGCCGGCCGGCTTGCCTCGGAGGGGATTTACAGGGGTATGTTGCCGTGCCTCCTGGCAGGGAGGGAATCCTTTTTGTCCTTGAGCATCATGAGGGCGTCGATGAGGCGGGGACGGGTGTTCTCGGGGAAGATGATCGCATCGATGTAGCCGAGTTCGGCGGCCCGAAAGGGGCTGGCAAAATTGTTCCTGTACTCCTCGATCAGCCGGTTTCTCGTCTCGGTCTTGTCTTCGGCGTTCTCGATCTCCTTCTTGAAGACGATATTGACCGCGCCTTCCGGACCCATGACCGCGATCTCCGCAGTGGGATAGGCAAAATTGATATCCCCTCCATGATGCTTGCTGGACATCACGTCGTAGGCGCCGCCGTAAGCCTTGCGGGTGATCACCGTGATCTTGGGGACCGTGGCCTCGCAATAGGCATAGATGACCTTGGCCCCATGCTTGATGATGCCTCCGTACTCCTGATTCACCCCCGGCAGAAAACCCGGAACATCGACAAAGGTCACCAGGGGGATGTTGAAGCAGTCGCAGAACCTGACGAACCTGGCGCACTTGATGGAGGCGTTAATATCCAGGCAGCCGGCCAGGAATCTGGGCTGGTTGGCGACCACCCCGACCGTATGCCCATTCAGCCTCCCGAAGCCGACCACCATGTTCATGGCATAGTGCCTGTGGACCTCGAGAAAGGTTCGGTCGTCGAGGACGGTCTGGATGATCTCCTTGATGTCGTAAGGGAGCTTGGGGTTGGTGGGCACCACCTTGTTCAGAGACTTGTCCGACCGCTTCGGGTCGTCCTTGCATTCCATGACCGGCGGTTTCTCGCGATAGTTCTGGGGCAGGAAGCTCAGGATCTCCTTGACCCGGTCCAGCGCGGCCTGGTCCGATTCTTCTGCGAATTGAGCTACGCCGCTCTTGGTATTATGGGTCATGGCGCCGCCCAGCTGCTCGGGGGAGACCTCTTCCGAGGTCACGGCCTTGATCACCTGGGGCCCCGTGATGAACATGTTGCTCGTCTTCTTCACCATGATGGTGAAGTCGGTGATGGCCGGCGAATACACGGCGCCGCCCGCGCACGGGCCCATGATCACGGATATCTGCGGGATGACGCCGGAGGCCAACACGTTTCTCTTGAAGATCTCCCCGTAGCTCCCGAGGCTGACGATACCTTCCTGGATCCTCGCCCCCCCGGAATCGTTCAGACCGATCATGGGGGCGCCGTTCTTCAGCGCAAGATCCATGATCTTGCACACCTTCTCTCCGAACGGTCCGCTCAGGGAACCGCCGAACACAGTGAAATCCTGTGAAAACAAAAACACCCGGCGGCCGTGGATGGTCCCGTAACCGGTCACCACGCCGTCGCCGGGTATCTTCTTCTTGCCCATGCCGAAATCATGACAACGATGGACGACGAACTTGTCTATTTCTTGGAAACTGCCCTGGTCAAGGAGGTAATCGATTCTTTCCCGGGCGGTCATCTTGCCCTTTGCGTGCTGCTCTTCGATCCTGGCCTTCCCGCCCCCCAGTTCCGCAAGACGGTTCCGCTCCTCAAGCTCCCTGATCTTTTCCTCTATGTTCATTCCGGAGTCTCCAAGAAATAGAATGGGCCGTCAGTCTTCCCGCTATCCCAAAACGATCAGTACCGCGTCTGCCTCGACTGCGTCTCCCTTCTTGCACTTGATCTCTTTCACGGGGCCGGAACCCGAAGCGACCACGGGAAGCTCCATCTTCATGGCCTCGAGGATCACCACCTCATCTCCGTCATTCACTGAATCTCCGACCTTCACCTTGACGTCAATGACCTTTCCTCCCATCGGTGCAGTGATTTCGCTCACAACCGTTTCCTCCTTTGAATAGTGAAAATGAGACTCCACACGGAAGCCTATATATAACAATTTACGGCCATGACCTGTCAAGTTCAAACTACGGGGGAGAATGCGCCGGAAAGCCCGTGAGGACGTGATTTTTCGCGGGATTTCCCGCTTCCACAAACGCCGGCGGCCGTCCGCTCTCTGAGGAGATGCCCCCCTCCTGAGCCGTTCCTGTGGGGTTCGGAATGAAATTTGCATCATTTTTCCGTCAGCTTGACATGGTCTGTATCTTTCACTAATAGTACGGCCCATGCCAGGAGGTCACGGCCGCAGATCCAGGGTCGGAAGCATCCGCGGTCCGTCGAAAACCCCGGGAGGATTTCCATGCCGATCTATCAGTGGGTTGCCGTAACGAAGAGGGGCAGAAGACTGAAAGGCGAGCTCGATGCCGCGAACGAGAAGATCGCCCTCGGTCTGCTCAAGAAGAGGAACCTCACTGTAAAGAAGTTCAAACCCAAGCCCAAGGATCTCTTCGCGGGCCTCTCCATCATGCAGCCCAAGGTCACCAAGAAAGACCTTGTGGTGTTCACGAGGCAGTTTTCCACGATGATCGATGCCGGGCTCCCTCTCGTTCAGGGCCTGCAGATCCTGGGGGAGCAGTCGGAGAATCCCACCTTCAAGGGGATCCTGAAGGAGGTCAACCGGGACGTGGAGGGGGGCTCGACCCTGGCCGAGGCACTGAAGAAACACCCCCAGGTCTTCGACTCCCTGTTCGTGAACCTGGTAGCGGCAGGGGAGGTCGGAGGCATCCTCGACACCATCCTCCGCCGCCTGGCGGGGTTCATCGAAAAGGCGGAAAAGCTGAAGGCGCAGATCAAGGGGGCCATGACCTATCCGATCGTGGTGGTCGCCATCGCGATCATCGTGATCACCGTGATCCTGGTCTTCGTCATCCCGGTCTTCGAGGATATGTTCAAGGGCTTCGGAAAGGCGCTCCCCGTCCCCACCCAGCTCGTGGTCAACATGAGCCGGTTCATGAAGGGAAACTTCTACTGGGTGTTCGGCGCGGTCTTCGCGGTCCTGTTCGCCTTCAAGAAGTACCGGAGCTCAGTCGGGGGGAGAAAGACCACGGACACCCTGTTTCTCAAACTCCCCGTGTTCGGAGATCTCCTGAAGAAGACGGCCGTGGCCAGGTTCACGCGGACCCTCGGGACGATGCTTGCGAGCGGTGTGCCTATCCTGGACGCCCTGGAAATCGTGGCCAAGACCTCGGGCAATACCGTGATCGAGGAGATCATCCTGGAGGTCCGGGGCAGCATTGCAGAAGGCCAGACCATTGCGGAGCCGCTTTCCGAGAACGACGTCTTTCCCGGCATGGTCATTCAGATGATCTCCGTGGGTGAAGCCACCGGGGCACTGGACACCATGCTCGAGAAGATCGCCGATTTCTACGACGACGAAGTGGACGCAGCGGTCAGCGCGCTCACCTCCATGCTTGAGCCTCTGCTCATGCTCTTTCTCGGGGGCAGCATCGGTGGACTGGTCATCGCCATGTATCTCCCCATCTTTCAAATGGCCGCAGCCCTGGGGTAAGGTCGAGCCTCAGGATAAGCCGACACCTCAACATGGCCGATTCCGATCTGAACATGCCGCAGGCGGAGCTCTCCAAACGTCTCCAGAAACTCATGTTCCTGAGGGTGCTGTCCGTTTCTCTGCTCCTGGGTATTTCCGTGTTCCTCCAGGTCAGGGATACAAAGACCTACTTCGGGGACATTCAGACGGCGCACTACGCGCTCATCGCCGCCATCTACTGCCTGACCTTCATCTACCTCCTGCTTTTCAAGGCCAGCCGGGATCTCGTCAAGTTGGCCTACATCCAGCTTCTGATGGATCCCCTGATCGTCACCGCCCTCATCTTCTCGACCGGAGGAATCGAGAGCATCTTCTCCTCCCTTTACATCCTCACGATCATCAACGGCAGCATCATCCTCTACCGAAGGGGCGGCATGGTGGTGGCCACGTTCAGCAGCATCCTCTACGGCTCCCTTCTCGAGCTCCACTACTACGGGGTCATCCACCCGATCGGCAGCCCCCTGGGGTTCTCCGGCACCTATCGGAGTTTCTACATCTTCTACATGATCATCGTGAATGTGGCCGCCTTCTATCTGGTGGCCTTCCTGAGCAGCTACATCTCCGAACAGGCGAGAAAGAGCGGCGTCGAGCTCAAGGCGCGACAGGACGACATCATCCAGCTCGAGGCCCTGAACGAATGGATCATCCGAAGCATCACTTCAGGATTGATCACCATGGACAGGGATGGAAAGATCATCCTGTTCAACCCCGCTGCAGAAGAGATCCTGGGGATGCGGGCCGGCCAGGTCATCGGAGGGAGAATACTCGACGTCCTTCCGGGGCTCCATTCCCAGATGGGGAAGATGGAGCAGGCCCGCGCAGGAACCGCGGGAAGGGTTCGCAAATACTTCGATCTGAACTACACGAGACAAGACGGCAAGAAGGTCTTCCTCCGTTGCTCCATGTCCCCCCTCACCCTTCCGGAGGGGGGGGAAAAGGGAGAGATCCTGCTGCTCCAGGACCTGACGGAACTCAAACAGATCGAAGAGGAGATGAAGAAGGTCGAGGGGTTGGCCCTCATTGGAGAGCTTGCCGCAGGCATTGCTCACGAGGTGAGGAACCCGCTCGCCTCCATCAGCGGTTCCATTCAGATGCTGCGAGAGGATCTGGACAGGAGCGAGATGAACAGTCAGCTCATGGATATCATCCTGAGAGAGATCGGGAGGCTGAACCATCTGGTCAGCGATTTCCTCCTCTTCGCCAGGCCGAAGCAAACCAACATCGACCACTTCGACCTGAATCAGCTCATCCTGGATTCGCTCACGATTTTCGAGAACCGCGACAAATGGCCGAAGCAGATCCGGGTGGAGACCGATTTCCAGGCACCGGTTCTGCTGGGATCGGACCCTGAACAGATCCGCCAGGTGTTGTGGAACCTCTTCCTGAACGCCTGCCAGGCCATGCCGGAAGGCGGGTCTCTCCATGTCAAGACGGAAAAGATCGCCTCCAGGTACCGCCGTGACGAGCCCGGAGACATGGTCAGGATTACGATCAGGGATACCGGCGAAGGATTCCGTCCGGAAGCGCTCACGCAGCTCTTTACACCCTTCTTCACGACCAAGGAAGGGGGTACCGGCCTGGGTCTGGCCGTGGTCAAGAGAATCGTCGAAGGGCTCCAGGGAAAGGTTTCGGGCCGAAACCACCCGGAAGGGGGTGCGGAGATCACCATCCTCCTCCATTCTTCCCCGCCGTCATAGCCCTGATCCGGGATTCCCCGGTGCAGGAACCCGACCATCGCGACGCTCCGGTTCTTTCAGCCCGGCCAGGAAAACACCCCTATCCCTTCCCGGTAAAATCCTTTATCCTGTTAGCTGCATCTTGCATCCTGCATCGTCTTCGAGGTTCAAATGAGCATTTTTGATGAACCATGGTTTGCCGGGATCCGGCACCCCAGCCGCTATATCGGCGAGGAAATCCATTCCATCCGGAAGGATCCTTCAACCGTAGAAGTCTCCATCGCACTGGCTTTTCCCGATGTATATGAGGTGGGGATGTCCCACCTGGGTCTCAAGATCCTCTACCATATCCTCAATGGAGTCGAGTGGATTGCCGCGGAGCGGGTGTATGCGCCCTGGGTGGACATGGAGCGCATGTACGAGGCAAACCAGCTGATCCTCCATGCGGTCGAATCCGACAGGCCGATCCGGGATTTCGACATCCTGGGATTCAGTCTGCAGCACGAGCTCACCCTCAGCAATGTCGTGACCGTTCTTCACCTCGCCCGCATCCCGTTTCGGGCCGGGGCGAGGGACTCATCCGCGCCTCTGGTCATCGCAGGAGGGCCGGCATGCTTCAACCCCGAACCCATGGCCCTCCTTTTCGACGCGATCCTCATCGGCGACGGCGAGGAGTCCGCGGTCGAGATCTGCCGAAGGGTCAGGGCGTGGAAAAAGGTCCGCTCCGGAAGACGGGATGACCTCCTCGAGGATCTCGCAACCGTGGAAGGCGTGTACGTGCCCCGGTTCTTTGAGGTATCTTATCGCCCCGGCGGAACGGTCGAGAAGGTCGAATCGAAGAGGCCCGGGAAAGACCGCGTCAGGAAGGCCCTCGTCCCCGATATCGGCCGGTCGGTCCCGCCGGCCTCACAACTCGTGCCCCATGTCGGACTGGTGCATGACCGGCTGTCGATCGAGATCTCCCGGGGCTGCACCAGGGGATGCCGCTTCTGTCAGGCAGGGATGATCTACAGACCCGTGAGAGAGAGAAACCCCCAGGCCGTGTTTGACGATGCGGGGGCGGCCCTGGCATCCACGGGCTATGAGGAGCTCTCGCTGCTCTCGCTCAGTTCAGGGGACTACACCTGCATTGCGCCGCTCCTGAAGGCACTGATGGACGCTCACAGCAGCAGGAGCGTGGCCGTCAGCCTCCCTTCCCTGCGGGTGGGCAGCCTGGACCCGGCGTGGTTCGAAGAGATCAAGCGCGTGAGAAAGACCGGTTTTACCCTGGCTGCGGAGGCTGGAAACGACCGGCTGAGAAGGGTGATCAACAAGGGTCTCACGAACCGGGAGATCGTGGACATGGCCCGGGAGGTATACGGGGCGGGATGGAATCTCATCAAGCTCTATTTCATGATCGGCCTTCCCCAGGAACGGGATCAAGACGTCGACGATATCATCGCCCTTGCAAAAGAGGTCGCGAATCAATCCCGAAGCAGGGGAGGGCGGCCCAAACTGAATGTGAGCGTTTCGACCTTCGTCCCAAAGTCCCATACTCCGTTCATGTGGGCGTCCCAGATCAGCGTTGCGGAAAGCTGGAGAAGGATCCAGAAGATCCGATCCGGACTGGGGGGGCGCATCCACGTGAAGTGGAACCTGCCGCAGATGAGCCGGCTCGAGGGGATTTTCTCGAGGGGGGACAGGAGGCTGCTGGCGGTCCTCCTGGAGGCGTGGAACCGGGGCGCCCGCTTTGACGCCTGGAGCGAGCACTTCAAGCCGGAACTGTGGGAGGACGCTTTCCGCTCTTGCGGGATTGACCCGGATTTTTATCTGGGCCGGGAGAGAGAGCTCGATGAGGTGCTCCCCTGGGACCATATCGATTGCGGGGTGAGAAAGTCCTATCTCCGGAGGGAGTGGGAGAGGGCACTGGAGGGCGGGATCACCGAGGACTGCCGCCGCAAGTGCCTCGAGTGCGGCGTCTGTGACCACCAGCGGATCGACCCCGTCCTCCATGAGCACTGGAGCCCTCCGGAAATCCGCGCTGAGCGGCCGGAGACGGACACCGAATGGAAGCCCAGGTTCAGGCTCCGATTCACCAAGCTCGGCAGGAGTCGATACCTGGGCCACCTGGAGCTGGTCCGCCTCTTCGCCAGGGCATTCAGAAGGGCGGGGCTCGACCTGGTCCACTCCGCCGGTTTTCACCCCATGCCGAAGCTCTCCTTCCATTCCGCGCTGCCGGTGGGGATGGAGAGCCTGGACGAGAGCCTGGACGTGCAGCTTCGGCGCTCCGTGCTGCCGGATGCCTTGATGGAACGGCTGAATTCGGCTCTCCCCTCGGGTATCCGGATCGTTTCCGTTGAGGACATCACGGGGGAGAAGAAGAGGCCGCAGATCAGGGAGAGCCGTTTCCGGATGACCCTCGACGGACTGAACCCGAGTGTCTCCGCTCTCGAGCGCTTCATGGGATCCGAGGTGGTCCCCGCCACCAGGAAGGGAAAGGATCGCGAGATCAGCGTGAACGCGAGGGCATCGGTGGTTTCCATGGAACGGACCTCGCCTCACGAGATCACTCTGGTGCTCAACCACGGCAACGGACCGCAGCTCAGGCCGGCCGAGATTCTTCAGATCGCCTGCGGGCTGCGGGAGGACGAGGTCAAGAGGGTCCGGGTCGTCAAGACGGGGCAAGTTCTTTTGTGAACTGTTTTTTTGATTCCACGGCCTGTACTTGTGCTATAAAAAACCGGTTGCTCGGCATAGGCGTGACGGAGCTCCAACCGGGAAATCGACATGGCAAACGAACTGATCATCAATGCCAAACCCCAGGAAACGAGGGTCGCTCTCGTGGAAAACGGCCAGGTGGTGGAGCTCCATATCGAGAGGAGGACCGGCCAGGAGCTCATGGGGAACATCTACCGCGGGAGGGTCGTCAGGGTCCTTCCCGGGATGCAGGCGGCCTTCGTCGACATCGGACTGGAGCGAAGCGCCTTCCTCTACGTCTCCGACGTGCACAAGGACGTCATGGAGCTGGAGCAGCTCATGCTCCGCAACAGCGGCGTAAATGAGCCCGGGAACGATCATGGGAGAGAGGTCGTGGACAGGGCGGCCACAGAGGTCCACTTCAGCGTCGAGGAACTGCTCCACGAAGGGCAGGACATCATGGTCCAGGTCTCGAAAGAGCCCCTGGGTACGAAGGGGGCGCGCCTCACTTCCTATGTATCGCTTCCTGGAAGGCACCTGGTGCTCCTGCCGACGGTGAACCATATCGGGGTGTCCAGAAAGATCGAAGACCCGGCCGAAAGAGAACGACTGAAGGGCATGATCCAGGAGCTCAGGCCCAATCACTCGGGTTTCATCGTCCGAACCGCGAGCGACGGGATCGAGAAGAGCAAGATCAAATCGGAGATGGACTTCCTGCTGAAGCTCTGGTCGAGCATCCAGGAGAAGATGTCCAGATCCCCGGGGCCGACCCTACTCTACAAGGAGCTTTCCATCTCCCTGCGTTCGGTGCGCGACCTGTTCGCAAGGGAGGTGGACCGGCTCATCATCGACGCGCCGGACGTCTACAGCCAGGTCATGGAGTTCATCGAGACCTTTGTCCCTGCCCTGAAATATTCGGTGGACCTGTATGACGGGCCTGAGCCCATTTTCGACTATTACGGGGTCGAACTGGAGATCTCGCGCGCCCTCCACCGTAAGGTATGGCTCAAGTCGGGAGGCTACATCGTCATCGAACTGACCGAGGCCCTCACGGCCATCGATGTGAACACGGGCAGCTATGTGGGGACGAGGAATCTGGAAGAGACCATCCTCAAGACCAATCTCGAGGCCGTAAAGGAGATCGCCCTCCAGCTCCGCCTCAGGAACCTGGGGGGACTCATCGTCATCGACTTCATTGACATGGAGAAGAAGACGAATCGTGAAAGGGTCTTTACCGCTCTGAAGGAGTCCCTGAGCAAGGACAAGGCCAAGACGCACATCCTCAAGATGTCGGAGCTCGGACTGATCGAGATGACGAGGAAGCGGACCCGTGAAAATCTCAACCGGATCCTCGGAGAACCATGCTTTTACTGCGAGGGGAGGGGGTTTTTGAAGTCCAAGAAGACCCTCTGCTACGAAATCCTCAGGAGCATCGAGCGCGAGGTCCCCGGCTCGGGGGAAGGCGGCGGTCTGTACGTCCTGGTGAATCCGGCCATCGACCACCTCTTGAGAGAGGAGGAGCAGCAGTCCATCGCGGAGCTGGAAAGAAGACTGAACAAGAGGATCATGATCCTGGCCAGGGATCACTTCCATCTGGAGCAGTTCGAGATCGCCACCCAACCGCCCTCCTGAACCCCCCTGAACCGCGGGGGCCAGCGCATTCACCTGACCCTGCGGGGCCGGGTCGGAGAAAAAGTCCCAGCCGGCAAAGGCGCCCTGGAACGATGGATCCATCATCTCGTCATTCCATCGTTCCATGATACCGGCATTCCGGTGTGCCGCGCCACCGCCTCCACCCCATCTCACATTTTGATTGACATTAAGCCATTGTTTTGATAAGGTTTTCAACCTCTCCAAACGGATCTCTTTGCGGAAGGAGCCTATGACCCAGAGGAAGCCGAACCTTACCTGCGCTGTGGGGGTCGCATTCACCGTCTTGTTCACTCTTCTGGCTCTTTCTCCGCCCCCCTTCGTGCAGTCCCTGGAACTGTTCCTCTACGATACGGCCATGAACCTCCCCGATGTGGGAGAGGAGACGCGAAAACCGGACGTCACCCTGGTGGAAATCGATGAAGAGAGCGGCCGGAGCCTCGGTCCATGGCCCTGGCCCAGGCACCTTCTCGCGGAGATGGTGGCACTCCTCGACCGCGACGGGGCAAAGGTGATCGGCATGCATGTGCCCTTGCCTGAAAAGGAACTCCATCAGGGGCTGAAGGAGTTGCGGGGCTTCAAGGAGAGGTTCAGCGCATACTCCTTCAGCAAGAAGGATGAAGGCCTCAGGGAGTGGGTCCTGGAGAATCTCAAGGAGATGGAGGAGAAGCTCGACGCGGACCGGCTGCTTGCAGAGAGGACGAAGCTCGCCGGCAACGTCATCTTCGCCGCCCTCGTGCGGGTCGGCCGGACAGGGATCGGATCAGCCGAAGAGGACGATCCTGCCCTGCTCAAGGCCGCCATCGACCGGGGCGGACTCTCCCTGCCGGGTGAGCAGCCGCCGGGGATAACCGTCCCTTTTGCGGACCTCCTCCAGGCAGGCCTTGGAATAGGACATGCGGGGCTCAGCCTCGAGGAGGGGATGGAAGGTCGATCCCATCCTCCCTTTGTCGTCTACAGGGACCGTCTCCTTCCATCCTTTCCCCTGCGGTCGGCCATGGCCTTCCTCGGCCTTGGACTGAACCAGCTGGGCGCGGATGCGTCACGGGTCAGGATGGGAGACTCGACCCTCCCGTGGCGGAACGGCGAGTTGCTCGTGGACTTCAGGAGATCGGCCGCCCCCCTGCCGCGGTATTCATTCGGTGAGGTGCTCCGGGCGGGGAAGCTCCCTGCAGGGGTGGCCGGAAAGATCGTCCTGATCGGCTTCAACCTGGAGGAAAGCCGGAAGGTCGCGACTCCCGTCTCTCCCATGACCGTGCTGGAGTTCCATGCCCGTGTCATCCAATCGCTGCTGTCGGGCCGGTTCATTCAACGCCCATCGTCAATGCTCGCTATCGAGATAGGGACCATATGGTTGGTCGGGCTGTTTGCCCTGTTCATGTTCATGCAGCCCGTTCGCTGGAGGAGACATCTGTCCATGGCCGGACTGCTGGTCTTGGCGGTGGGGATGGGTTTTCTCCTCCTTTCGGAAGGCCTGTGGATGAAAACGGGCCTGACGGCGATCTTCATCATGGCCCTCTATCCTGCGCTCTTCCTCTCCTCGGTCATTCCGGGCAGGAAAACGACCGCGGAATCCTTCAAGGTGGACCGTCTGCTCGGGATCAGGCTGCAGGAACAGGGGCTCCTGGATCCGGCCCTTGAGCAGTTTCGGAAGATACCCCTCGATCAGACCGTCAAGGAACTGATTTACCGGTTGGGCCTGGAGTATGAGAGGAGGGGGGATATCGAGAAGGCCCTCGGGGCCTATGATATCGTCCGGGGGGGCGGGGGTTACGGAGACATCGAAGATCGGGTGAAGGGACTGAGAGATCAAAGCGCTGCTCAGCCGACCGGCGGCACGGAGAGGGATGCAGAGGGGCAGGAGTCCGGCCCGGAAGGGGAGATCAAGAGGGTCGGTCGCTACGAGGTCATCCAGGAACTGGGGAAAGGCTCCATGGGGCTGGTCTACAAGGCGCGCGATCCCAGGATCAACCGGTTGCTGGCCATCAAGACCATCCGCTTTTCAGACGAGTTCGATCCCGAGGTCGTTCAGGAGGTCAAGGCCCGTTTCTTCAGGGAGGCGGAGATCGCCGGCAGGCTTTCTCATCCCTCCATTGTCACCGTCTATGACGTCGGAGAGGACCAGGATCTCACCTACATGGCCATGGAGTACCTGGAAGGGGAAGATCTCGAGATGTACGTCACCAAGGGCAACCTGTTGCCGTTGAGGAGGGTGCTGGAGGTGGTGGCGAGCATCGCGGATGCGCTCGATTATGCCCACAAGGCCGGGGTGATCCACCGGGACATCAAGCCCGCGAACATCATGCTCCTGAAGCAGGGGGGGGTGAAGGTCACCGATTTCGGGATTGCAAAGGCGGTTTCTTCGTCCAGGACCAGGACAGGAGTGATCCTCGGAACGCCGAACTACATGTCCCCGGAGCAGATCATGGGGCAGCGAATCGATTACCGAACGGACATCTTTTCCCTGGGCGTGCTTTTTTATCAGTCCGTCACCGGGGAGCTGCCCTTCCGCGGCCAGAACCTGAGCAGTCTCCTCTACCAGATTACCCAGGCCAAGCACTCCCCGGCCAAAGATCTGGCGCCGAGGCTCCCCAGGGCCTGTGAACAGATCATCGACAAGGCCCTGGCCAAGAATCCGAACCACCGCTTCAGCAGCGCAGGAGAAGTGGCAAGGCTTGCGAGGCTGATTATTTCAAAGATGGACCAGATGCAGAAACCGCTGGCGGCATGAGGATTGCAGTCGAACAGGGATGCGGTTGCAGAAAGCGCGGCAGGAGAGAACTTGGAGATCAGGAGCGCTGGCATAACGGACGTCGGACTGAAAAGGGACGGCAATGAGGATGCTTTCTCCATAGACGACTCACTCCGTCTGTTTATTGTCGCCGACGGCATGGGAGGCCACCTGGCAGGGGAGGTGGCGAGCCGGGTTGCCGTGGAGATGATCAACAAGAGCTACCGAAGGTGGTCGGAGAAGGAGACGCCGGAGGAGGAGCTCTTCGCTCCCCCGGACGGCTCCATCTCCGCAAAGGGCAACTATATCAGGAGCAGTATCCTGCTGGCCAACAGGGTCATCTATGAAATGGCCCTGGAGCATCAGAAATACCACGGAATGGGCACGACGGTCGTTGTCCTGCACGTTTCCAGGGAGCTGGTGGTCGCCGCCAATGTCGGGGACAGCCGGATCTACCTGGTTCGGAACGGACGCATTGAAAGGCTTTCCAAAGACCATACGATCGTTTCCGAACAGGTGGAAATGGGCATGATGAGCGAGGAGGAGGCATCCGCCTCCCCCCTCAAGCATATCCTGACCCGGAATCTCGGGTCATCGGAAGAGACGGAGCCCGAGGTCTTCGAGCTGCTGCCCTCCGTGGACGATCGGTTCATTCTCTGCTCCGACGGGCTCACGGACCTGGTTGGAGACGAGGAGCTCCTGGGGATGGCTCGGAAGGCCGCCGGCCCCGATGAGCTGTGCAGGGAGCTGATGGATCTGGTCTTGAGGCGCGGGGCCCATGACAATACGACCATTGCATGTGTGTTTATCGGGGGAATGGGTCGGATGAAAAAGGGGCCTCTGACCCGGATCGGGCTCACGCTGGCGAGCCTGTTCGTGGGGATTCAGAGGGTGCTGAAAAAATGAACCTTAACCCAATTTCAACTTGCTATTTTTCGGCCTATTTGAAGAATATGCAAGGGAGTCACGACTGGGGGGTACCATCATGGCTAGGCTGATCCTCATGTTCAACAAGCAGGTCATCAGGGAGTTCCCCTTGATGAGGGACAGCGTTACCGTGGGCAGGTCTGAAGACAACACGGTGGTCATCGATAACCTGGCGGTTTCATCCTATCATGCAAGAATCGATAAGGCCGGTTCGGACTTCATCCTCACCGATCTTCAGAGCACAAACGGCACGTTCATCAACGAAAACCGCGTGGTGTCCCATAAGCTCGTCCATGGGGACAATATCTCCATCGGAAAGCATGTCCTCCTGTTCGTGGGTGAAAAGGGGAAGGCCGAAGAGGAACCTGAAAACAAGATGAGTCTCAACAAGACCATGATCCTGGACACCGTGAAACAGCGGGAGCTGCTGGCGAAGCAGAAAGGGTCCGCCCCTCAGCCCCGGCCTGCTGAAAAACTGGGTGTCCTCAGCTTCGTGGACGGCTCCGGGCTGGGTGATATCGAGCTGAGCAAGAAGCTGACCAAGATCGGAAAGGCGGATACCTCAGAGGTTCGCCTGTCGGGTCTCCTGATTGGACCGACCGCAGCGACGATCAGCAGGCGCCCCTCCGGGTATGCGATCACGTTTACCGGAGGCATGGCGAAGCTGAAGGTGAACGGGCAGGTGGTCAGGGAGAGCGTGGATCTCAAGGAATTTGACACGATCGAGATTGGGTCCTATAAGTTCCAGTTCTACCTCAGGGAAGCCAAGTCGGCCTGAATCAGTCCTTGCCCCTCCTGACTCTCTTGAACTCGCGCAGTTTGGCCTCGACTTCTTCCTTGGAGTAGACCTTTCCGCACCGGGTGCACTCGAAGGATTCCTCGGTAGACCGGTCATAGATCAGATCGTCGGAAAAATTGACGGTATGGAACACCACGGAAAAACTATAAATCTGCCTGAATGTCCTGCATTCGCATGCACTGCAGGAAAAGAAGTCCCGGTAGACGTCCATCTATTCCCCACCTCCCCAGAGATAAGTCCCCTATTTACCTCTTGGCGGGCCTGATGACAATAGAAAGATGCGGGTTGCAGGTCGCGCGAACCACACCCGCCGTCCCCCACGGCTGAATCGACCAGAAGAGGGTCCCGACTCCAATCAGTATCGAAGCGGCGCCAGTTGCTCCCTTTTGCGAATCGCCTCCAGAATGCCGACCGTCCCTGTCATCATGTTGTCTCCCAGGGGGGAACCGCGATGGATCGGCAGGCGCGATCCTTCCAGCAAGGCGCGCTTCGGTCCGGTAGCCACCATGATGTCGATCCGCTCCAGACCGACCGCCCTTCGGATATAGGCGCCATGCCCCCCCTCCTGGAGGACCCTCGCATGCTCCAGGTCGCCTTCGGCCAGCCGGCCGATCAACCCTTCCACTTTGTCCAGGGTAATATCGCGGGTGTGATATTCAAAGAACCCGGCCACTTCACCGCATTCCAGAACGGCGCCCACGGTGTGGGAGGTGGCGATATCGAGGGTGAGGACCCTCTCTCCGGCCCTTGCGGCCGGGTCCATGGAGGCCCCTAACATGGCTGCGATTCCACTATCCATGACATAGATCCGGTCTGCGGGCAGGTTTCCCACGCTTTCGGCGATGGCCCTCAGTCGATGAAAAGGGGCGGGGATATCATCCGACCGGTAGAGGAGAGAATGGGGGAAGGGGCTCTTCTCCAGGGAGGCCTTGAAGAGGTTATGGCGGAAGTCCAGGTGAGAAACACCCGGCGGGGGGACCCCGTGATCCTGCGCACAGATGCCGATCGCGTCAAAGACGAAGGGTACGCCCAGTCCCTCTACGATGTCCCTCAAACGGTCCTGTTCCAGGTCCTCAAGCACCAGCAGGCTGAACTTTCCATCCTCTCGCAGCCCTTCGGCCTGCTGGTCTTCGATCACCTGAATGCCCAAAGCCCGGACCTTCTCGGGATCGTGGTTCACCGTGGCCGAAGCCGATCGAGACATTACCACCAGCCCCTCGTGCGTTCTCCTCTTGAGGACCTGTGCAAGGGATCCGCCTCCCATCTCGGTGCCGAGGACCAGCAGGTCTCCCGGCAGGTTCGCCGCCTTCTCCGCCACGGTGAGCGCGGGAGAGCGCGCAACGGCCTTGAAATGGAGATCGGACCCGGTGTCGTAACAGAGAATGTCCAACGTGCCCGCGCCGATATCAAGGATCAGGAATCTGGCCATACCGTACCCCCCCTCGTAGTCAAATAAGATCTTTATGCCACCAAGACACGAAGACACCAAGGAAAAATACGAAGGCTTCGTGTCTTGGTGACTTCGTGGCGGATCTTTCCTTCTTTAAACGTCAAAGCAGAAGAACGGAGGGAGGCCGAAGCGGCTCAGGACAAACCGTGAGACATTGTACACCCGGGCCTTGTTCGGGGTGGAGCCGTAGGGGGAGCCCTTGTGGGCGTGGCCGTGAACGATCACTTCCACCCCTTGCCGGTCGAGGGCGTCACCGAACAGGGACGAGCCCAAAAAGGGGTAGAGCTCCTCTTCTTCCCCGGAGAGGGTGTCGCTGACAGGGGAATAGTGGAGGACCCCCACCTTATGCAGCGTGGAAAGACCCATGGCGGCCTTCTCCACACGCACGACCTCGTCGATGCCCGCCTGTATGAAAGCCTTGATGGGGCGCTCCCCGAAAGGCTGGATCCGGAGCTTGCCGAACCCGCCGCAGAATCCCTTTGTACCGACGAACCCGACTTCCCCGATCTCGCAGGTGGTCCCGTCCAGGACGTAGATTCCCCTGCTTCGCATCATGTTCATGAGGACTTCGATATGGTCGTTTTCGTGGTCGTGGTTTCCGGGAACCGCGACGACCGGCATGGAGAAGTGATCGAGTTCGTCGAGCAGCACCGCCATCTCTTCCATCAGGCCTACATTGGTCAGGTCTCCGGCAAGCAGGAGCACCTCCGCTTGATCGTTCACGCCCTGGAGGAGGTCCCGGATCTTTCCCCTTGAATCCGTCTGGCAGTGCAGATCACCCACAGCGGCAATTTTCACATCAGGCCCCCATGTTCATCGACCAGCGGCTGAGTATCCCGGACGTCTTCATACCCCCAGGAGAGGCAGTCCACTTGAAAGGAGACCGGGTCGACCAGCATGCCGCGAAACGTCTTCTCGGGCGGCGGATTGGAGCGGGTGCGAACCATGGACTCGTAGATCCGGTCCATGAGCGAGGCGGGGAGGTAGTGGACATGGCCGGGGTAAACATACTGGAAGAAGACAAAGTACCAGAGGAGCAACGACTGGTCCTTGCCCAAGCTCCTTGAAATCCATTTCCAGTCCAGTTGCCCTTTGGATCCCAGGATCAGGTGGGCGATATCCGCCCCGTCGAATCGATCCCTTCTGGTCACATAGAGTTTGGAGATGATCAACTCCTCGAGGGCCAGCAGGGGTACGGTCATTCCGAATACTTGAGCCCGCCGGCTTCTACGGACCCAGCCCATGTCGATCTGGATTTCCTTGTTCGGATTGGCGAAGATCAGATCGATGAAGTAGATATCCTTGTGGGCCTTGGCCAGCCAGAGCCCGTCCCTCACCTCGGTTCTGAATCCTCTTGCGCCCAGGGTGAGCAGCGCCTTCTTGACATGTTCGGCCGGGAGAAATACGTCCAGATCCTTGGTGTTCCGCTGGATGCCCGTATAGGCGTAAAGGGCGAACGCTCCGGCCAGTATAAAAGGCACATGCGCTTCAAGCAGGGCGCCCAGGCAGTCCTTGTAGATCTGCGCCTGTTCGGGCGGTATCCACGACGTATCGAGTCCGACGGCGATTTCGTCGTTCTCCTCAGGTTCACCTGTCACATCATTCGGCATAGGTTCTCGGCCCTTTCGTGCGCGTGTTCTGTACCCTTTGAGACTACGGGTTCCCCAACCTCCTTCCATGGGGAAAACGACGTATTCTGCCGCTCCATATCCTGTATTTGGAACACTCCCGCGACACATGGCTTCTGGCACTCAGGCGGCAAATGGGGTATAAGTCGGGGAAACGTTCGCCGGATGGGCATGGAGGTGTACTGCAGTTGGCTGGATCGATCCCGATCACAGGAGTCGAGCCCCCGTTGGGGAACTTCCTGGCGGATTCCCTGAGGGGTCTGGGGCATGAAGGGCTGGAGGTTCATGTGCGCCCTCTTGCAGGCGACGGCTCGACCCGGAAATTCTGGAGGGTTCGACTTCCGAAAGAGGGGATGAGCTACGTGGCCATGCAGAACCACCCGCGGGATCCGAAGGGGGTTCGCGAGAACAGGGCCTATCTCCTGATCGGCAGGCATCTGCTCTCCAGGTCCGTCCCGGTCCCGGAGATATACGGTGCAGATCTCTCCTCGGGATTCTTCATCATGCAGGACCTCGGGGACGAGAACCTGCAGGACGCTTCGGGAGCGCGGGATCGACTCCTCCTGTATCGCGAGGTCCTCCAGATCTTGATCCGGATGCAGATCCGGGGGGCGGAGGGATTCGACCCCGCATGGACCTGTCAGACCGAGAGGTACGACCGGTCGGTCATGGCGCGCTACGAGGCGGACTATTTCAAAGAGGCGTTTCTCGGTCGATATCTCGGCCTGGAATCCGACCGACCGGAGCTGAGGGGGTCCTTTGAGACCATCGCGGAGGGGGCATCCCGGGCCGCGAATCACTTTTTTCTGCATCGCGACTTCCAGTCGCGCAACATCATGATCATGGGTACGAAGATCGGTGTCATCGACTGGCAGGGAGGCAGGATGGGACCGCTCGGGTATGATCTGGCATCTCTGATCATCGACCCCTACACCGGGCTCTCCCCCGGTGAACGAGAGGAGGTCTACCGTTCATACGTCGGCCTCCTTAGGGATTGGGAACCCTCATGGGTCCCATCCTTCGAGGATTCCTTTCCGTACCTGGCCCTGCAGCGGAATCTGCAGATCCTGGGCGCCTTTTCCCACCTTAGCAAGGTGGCTGGGAAGACCTATTTTGAGGCCTACATACCGAAAGGCCTGGAATCTCTCCATGGGCTCTTGGAAGGGATCCAGGCAAAGGGGACCGGACCTCTCCGGGACCTGGTTGCGTCGCTGCGAGGGCAAACCCATCCAGCGCAGGCTGCGCCCGGAGAGGCATGAGAATCGACCCTACACCCCTCCGCCTCTCTGCTTCTGGGGCGAGAAGAGAGCTGATCCATTCCCGTTTTGGCCATTTGGATTTGGGTCATTGCATATGGCTTTCGGATTTCGTGCCTCGGATTTCGAATTTACTCTTCCTGGGGAGCATGAGCCCCCGGGGGGGGTGAATCCAGGCTCCTGCGGGTCCCTGACCGCAACCGCGCCCTCACGGGCGGATGGTGATGCGCCCCCCGGTTTCGGGCGTCAAACGGCCGCCCATGGCCTTGATGTATTCGATCAGCACCGGCTGCTGCGTCGCAGCGGTATCCCATTTCTCCCGGCCCTCCAGGAATATCCTGTAGCCGTCGCCCCCGGCGGCGAGATAGGAGTTGGTGGCGATCCTGTAGGTCTTTTCCGGGTCGATGGGTCTTCCATTCACCAGAACCCCGGTGAATCTCCGGGAGGTTCGATCCAGAACCGCGCTCACTTCCCTGGAGAACTGCGGGAAACCCCCGCTGCCGGGGGGGACGGCCGCCATGAAATCGAACAACCGGCTCACATCCTCGCCTCTCAGGCTCAGAAGAACGATGCTGTTGTCGAAGGGGAGCATGTCGTAGATGGATTTCAAGGAGACCGGTCCTGCAGGAAGGTCGCTGCGAATGGATCCCCCATTCTGAACGGCGAAGTCGGCCCCCCACTTCGCCGCGTACCATTGCATGGAGTCCGCCACCAGGTTGCCGACGGCCGTCTCTTCACTCCTCGCACGACTGCTCGAAAAGCGATCGGCCGCAGAACCGATGACTTCTGAGAGCCTGGATTCCGCCTCTTCGGCGTAAGGCTGGAGCAGCTTGAGCAGTACCGGGTCTTCGGGGATTTCGGGGGGACCGTGGACGATGGTCCCCTCCCTTGTCCTCTGGATCTCTCTGAGGTTGATCGGGACGGCCTTGTAGCGGGAACCTATGACGCGGCCCCCCTGTATCCAGAGATCGAGTCTTCCGAGCACGAGCCCCCATTTCCAGGCCTGAACCACAAGGGTGGTCGAGCCGGAAGGGTTTCGGACCTGGATCGGAGAGTCCAGCCGCGTATGGGAATGTCCGTCCACGATCACGTCGATCCCGCTCACTTCAGAGGCCAGCCTCCTGGATCCGGTATACGATTCGAAGAGCCCGAGGTGGGTCAGGCCGATCACGAGGTCGGCCTCTTCTCTCAGCCTGGGGACGAGGGCCCGTGCGGTCTGGATCTCGTCCATGAAGAGAAGGTCTTGGACATGCGATGGGTTTGCCAGCGCAACCGTCTCCTTGAGGGTGAGGCCGAAGACAGCCACCTTGAAGCCGCCGAACTCCCTGATGATATAGGGCTGTGTAAAAAGCACGCCGCCCTTGGTCTGCAGGTTTGCGCAGAGGAAGGGAAATCGGGCGGAGGCCATCTGCTGCTTCAGGACGTCCTGGGGATGGTCGAACTCATGGTTCCCCAGCGCCACGGCGTCGTATCGCAGGTAGTTGTACCCTTCGATGTCCGGCCTGGCCTTGAAGAGGTTCGATTCCGAACGGCCGGTGTTGAGATCCCCTGCATCCAGCAGGAGGACGTGGGGGTTTTCTTCGCGGACCTGCCGGACGAGCGAGGCCCTCGCCGGGAGTCCCCCCGCGTCCTGGGAACCGGCATGAGGGAATTTCAAGGGGTGTCCGTGGTGATCGTTGGTATGGAGGACCACCAGGTGGTGAACAGGTTGGTCTTGGTCCTGTAGGCCGGGGCCCGTGCTGCATCCCGGTAGGAAGAAGAGCAGGAACAGCGAGAGGGTGATGGTCTTCCACCCTCTTGTTCGGTTATGGCCCATGATGAACGGTCTCTCCCGGTGCGACCATGTCCCGCGGAATTCGCCGCAGTCACCTCATTTATGGTCCAGCGGAAGAAAAAGGGCAAGGAGGAAAAGCGGATCTGCCAGGAAACGCACTAAGACACAAAGCAAACCGCGATATCTTCCTTGGCCTCTTCGTGTCTTAGTGGCGGGATTTGGTTGCGGCCGTAAGGCCTGCGTTAGGTGAACATGTTGATCTTGCTGTTCCGGGCCAGCTTCATGTAGTCCTCGGCCGTCATGATCTCGATGCCGTCGATGAAGTCCTCCTTCTTCAGGCCCATCATGTCCACGGTCATCTGGCAGCCGATGAACTTCACGCCCTCTGCCGCGGCCATGTCCATCATGTCTTCCACATCCGGGATTCCGGCCTTCTCGATCATCTTCTTCATCATTCCCGTAGCCATGGAGGACATGCCCGGAACGGCGCCCATGGCACCGGGGGGATGGAATTTCAGCTTCTTTGCCCGCCCTTTTCGGATGACGTTGATCCCCATGAAGGTGAAAAAGACGGTGGCATCCATACCCATCCTGCGCGCATTGGTGGAGAGGACGAGAGAGGGGTACACCCCCTCCAGGGTGTCCCTGGAGCAGATGAAGGTCGCCGATTCCTGCTGCGCCTGGGGACGGGGTTCTCCCTGCTCCCGCTCGAAGGTGGACTGCTTGTTCACTGCCTGATTCTGAGCCATGTTTTCCTCCGCAAATAAATGGTTACGTTTCACATTTCCTGAGACACTCCAGGATATGGAGCACCTCGGGCATCTCGATGGAGTAGTACATGAGTTTGCCGACCCGGTGGGACCTGAGGATCCCCCTCGACTTCATGAGGGAGAGCTGCTGGGAGGTCAAAGACTGCGAGATCCCCAGCGCATTCTGGATCTCGCCCACGGTCATGTCTTTCTGCTCCAGGAGATCCACGACCTGGAGCCGGATCGGGTGCGCCACCGCCTTGAGGATCTCCGCCGCCTTTTCCGCTTTCTGCCACTCCGCCAACCCGTTTTTCCGCTTCTTCATGATGAGCGATCCTCGCGATTTTCATATTACAATATTCAGATATTTAAATATGTCAATATCATTTTGCGGGATTTACATTTCCCGGGGGCCGTATATAATTGGCCGGGCTGGGAATTCAGAACGAAAAATCTTCGGAAAGAGAGGAACCCCCATGAACGGACCCGGGCGGAAAAGCGATCGCCTGATCACGAGGGAGGAGTCCCTGATCGTGATCATCGACATGCAGGAGAGGCTTGTCCCTGCCGTCGCCGAGAAGGAGAAGGTTGTCGAGAACGTCGTGCGCCTTGCCCGTTTTTCGAGGATCACCGGTGTGCCGGTGATCGTGACGGAGCAGCAGAAACTGGGAGGGACGCTCCCGGAGATCATGGAAGCGCTGGCCCATCCGGTTCCCCTGTCCAAGGTGGACTTCGACTGCTTCGGCGCGGCCGGGTTTGCGGAGAAGGTGCGGGCGCTCGGACGAAAGACGCTCCTCCTCACGGGGATCGAGGCCCACATCTGCGTCGCACAGACGGCCCTGTCCGCGCTGTCCGAATATCGGGTCCACGTGGCGGTCGATGCCGTCTCATCGCGGACGCTTCAGAACAGGGATACCGCCCTTCGCAGGATGGAAAGAGAAGGGGTGACGATCACCTCCACGGAGATGATGATCTACGAGGTTTTGGAGCGGGCCGGCACCGATGAGTTCCGGGAGGTCCTGAAGCTGGTGAAATAGGGAAGATCTCTCGCAGGGGCGATGAGGCGCTGAGACGGGAGCGGGTAATGGAGTGTTCAAGGGATACCCCCTGCGTCTCTTCGGCTCTGCGCGAGGAGAAAACATGACGAGGATGAAGAGATGGAGGAATGCATATTCTGCAGGATCGTGCGCGGGGAGATGAACTGCTTCAAGGTGTACGAAGACGACAGGGTCCTGGCCTTCGAGGACATCAACCCCATTTCAGAAGGTCATACGCTGATCATCCCCAAGCGTCACGCCGAGAACCTCTGGGAGATCCCGGACGAAGACCTCTCCGCGATCCACCTGGCCTCGAAGAGGGTCGCCCATGCCATGCGAAAGGCGTTGGCTCCGTCAGGCGTGGCCGCCCTTCAACTGAACGGGAGAGGGGCCAACCAGGTGGTCATGCATTATCACCTCCACCTCGTACCGCGGGCAAGCGGCGGTCCGGCCCTGCCTGTGACGGCCTGGGAATCGAAACCCGGCCGCATGGAAGCGATCGCCGAGACCGCCAGGAAGATTGCGTCGGCCCTCGGGTGAAGCGGATCATGAACGCAAAAGAGCAGGGCCGCAGGCCCTATTCCAGGATCTCGACGTTCCAGTAGAGATAATCCCTCCAGGACTCCGGGATCCGCTGAAACCCGACGGTGATCCTGAGGGTCGGAACCCATTCGGGTCTGCGCGGTTCTCGGATGAGCCTCATCAGGGCCTCCTCGGGGGTGCGGCCTCCTTTTCTCCGGTTGCACTCCACGCAACAGGTCACGATGTTCTCCCATCGCGTCTTGCCGCCCCGGGACTTCGGGATCACGTGGTCATAGGTCAGCTCTTCCGTGGGAAAACGGCTGCCGCAGTACTGACACTGATAACGATCCCGGGCGTAGATATTCTGCCTTGAGAAGCGGACGGCGCCTTTGGGTCTCTTCACCATCCGGAGCAGGCGCACTACGGAAGGAAGTCGGATGGCAAAACTCACCGAGCGAATCGTCTCGCTGTATTCCTCGATGACCTCCACCTTCCCCAGAAAAAGCATGGTGACGGCCTTTTTCCAGTTGATGATCTTGAGAGGCTCGTAGGTGATGTTCAGCAGCAGAACCTGTTCCATCCAAAACACCTGTGAAGTGGTAGTTCTGCGTCCGGATGACCGGAGTGCCTGTACAGTGTCCCGAAATTATACGAAATTTTGGAAAATGACAAGAAAAATCTGCTTCCGGTCAAACATGGACCCGGTCCGAAGCGGGAGTGTTCAGGAGCGACTTTGAAGAAGGCGGCAGGGATCAGGGTATCCGCCGGATGGCTGGTGGACGGGAACGGGAGGGCGGCCCTGAGGCATGTTCTGATGGAGGTGTCCGGTGGGGAGATCCGGTCCATCCGGTCCGGATGCACTGCAGGGGAACGGGCCGGCGCCGACGTGGACCTGTCGTCGTGCACGGTTCTGCCCGTTCTCTGCGATTGCCATGTCCATCTGAGCATGTCCGGAACCGAGGACGGCGCGGTGCGGAAGAAGCAGCTTTCGGCCTCCTTTGCAGAGGCGAAGGAGACGATCGGGAGAAACCTGGCCTCCCACCTGGCGCACGGAATCGCAGCGGTCCGTGACGGCGGCGATCGGCAGGCGCATGCCCTTCAGTACAAACGTACCGAGCTGCCGTGCGGAGCGCCCGTCCAGGTCCTCTCTGCCGGCCGGGCATGGCACGCGAGAGGTCGCTATGGGGCCATGATCGGCCGGACGCCGGCACAGGGTGAGAGCCTCGCATCAGCCATCCTGCGCTCCGGCGGCACGGATCTCGTCAAGATCCTCAATTCAGGGCCGAACAGCCTCTCCCGCTTCGGCAGGGAAACCCCCCCTCAATTCTCTCTCGAAGACCTGCGGCAGGCGGCCTCCTCTGGGCGCTCCCTGGGATTGAAGCTGATGGTCCACGCCAACGGAAGAGTGCCGGTCCAAGGGGCCCTGGAGGCCGGATGCGATTCCATCGAACACGGATATCTCATGGGTATGGACAACCTGCGGCGCATGGCCGACCGCGGCATCCCGTGGACTCCGACGGCCCATGCCATGCAGGCCCTATCGCGGGCCATGCGCGGGACCCCTGAAGGAGACGCGGCAGCCAGGTATCTCGACCTGCAGCTCGATCTGATCCGGCTTTCCCGGGAATACGGGGCGGTGGTGGCGCTCGGGACCGACGCCGGCAGTCTGGGGGTGAATCACGGAGAGGCCCTCCTGGAGGAGCTTCGTCTCTTCATCACAGCCGGGATGTCCCCGGAGGAAGCCGTGCAATGCGGTTCCTCTACGGCATTCCGCCTGCTGGGCCTCGACCGGCTCGGCAGCCTCGAGGCCGGCCGCGAGGCCTCCTTCGTGGCAGCCGGAGGGGGGCCGGAGCGCCTGCCCGAATCCTTGAGGACGCCGGAGGCAGTGTTCATCGAAGGGGTCCGGATTGCCCGTGGATCATTTATCGTTTAACATTCTTCGTCCGAGTTTCGTAAAATGATCCATGGAAAGAAAATTGATCGATGACCAAGGAGGGGCAGGTATGAAGGTGTTGGGAATCTACGGGAGCCCGCGGAAGGGCGGCAACAGCGATCAGCTTCTGGACAAGGCCCTCGAAGGTGCAAAGGCCGCCGGGGCCGAAATCTCCAGGGTCTATGCGCGGGACCTGAAGATGTCGGGGTGCATCGAGTGCGGGGGTTGCGATGAGACAGGAAAATGCGTGGTCCAGGACGACATGCAGTCTGTCTATCCTCTGCTGGAAGAGGCGGACATCATCTTTCTCTCCACCCCGATCTTCTTCTATGGGGTCACGGCCCAGGTGAAGGCGCTGATCGACCGGGCCCAGGCCATGTGGTCGAAAAAGATGCTGCTCGGGGGGGAACCCGGAAACCGAAAGGGATATCTGATCGCGGTCGGCGCGACCAGAGGGAAGAACCTGTTTGAAGGGGCGCAGCTCACGGCGAAGTACTTCTTCGATGCCCTCAACATGGCCTATCACGGAGGCATATTCTTCCGGCGGCTGGAGAAGAAGACCGCTGCGCAGGACAACCCCGAATCCCTGCAGGAGGCCTTCAATCTGGGGAGGAAGGCGGTGAGTCCCTCCTGATCGCCAGGAGGTTTCTCTTCACGCGTGCCAGCCCCGGCCTGGCAAGGGCCGTGGTGGCGAACTGCCTTGAGAAAGTCGCCTCGTCCATCCCCAGAAGCTCCTCCGAGGACGGCAGGGTCAGGAGCCGCGTGTTCTCCGCCCCGGCCATTTCCCGGTTGAAGGGGCAGACCTCCTGGCACCGGTCGCATCCCAGAAAGCAGTTCCCCATGAGCTTCTGCCTGCCGTTCGGGATCTCCCCTCGAAACTCCACAGTCAGATAGGAGAGACACTTCGCCGTGTTCAGGCGGAAGGGTTTCTCCAGTGCGCCCGTCGGGCACGCCTGGATGCAACGGTTGCATTCACCGCACAGGGATTCCATCCGTTCCGGGGTGTCGAAGTCGATAAGGGCGGTCGTGAGGATCTCGGCAAGGTTTACGTAGGATCCGCGACCCGGTACGATGAGCATGCTGTTTTTCCCGATGAAGCCCAGTCCGGCGCCGTGGGCGATGCTCCTCTCCAGGACCGGTCCCGAGTCAACGAAGATCCTGGATCGAACGCCCGGAAATGCATCCTGAAGCATATGCGCCAGCTCGAGACAGAGGGTACGGATTCCCGCGTGGTAGTCGATCGGCGAAGAGGCATACCTGGCAAGGGCAAACTGGTCAGGGGTCTTTGACGGCCAGGCCGGGTAGGGCACCGCGAGGGAAATCATGGTGCGGCAGCCGTTCAGAAGCCTCCGGGGGTCCTGCCTCAGGTCGATGTTTTTCCTGAGCCAGACCAAGTCCCCGTGCTTTTCCTCTTCTAGCCACTCGACAAATCGGTCGAAATGAGGAGGGACGCGCGGCTCCATGAAGCCGACGGCGGCGAATCCGAGCTCCGTCGCTCGTTGCCTGAGGAGGAGAGAAAGATCGAACATTTTTCTTTCAAGCTGGTGTTGCGTTCATCTGGAACCGTATGCCGCCCATCATGTCCTCCGTGAACTCAAGTGGGGTCTGAGGAAGTGGTGTAGGAGCAAGCTCCTGCTTGCGATCGTGGAAACGCAACCGGCCCGTCCTCCGCAGTAAACGGAAGAGGCATGGTCATGCGCCAAGACCGGGATAGGTCCGGCTGTACCATACCCCGTCCACAACCGACTGCTACGGAGGATGGAGAGGTTGCTCCCTGCAGAGGATCATGAGAACTCACTGGGAACGACATGGGGGCCCGGGCATCTTCTGATTCACTCTGTTCGACATTCGAGCAGCCGCATCACAGAGGTGAATTCAGGTCAAACGGGGTGAGACTCTCGTATCCCCCTTCCGTGATCAGGATGGTCTGTTCGAACTGGGCCGAAAGGGAGCCGTCCTCGGTCACCGCGGTCCAGTTGTCGGGCAGAATGCGGAGATCCTTCTTTCCGAGGTTGATCATGGGCTCAATGGTAAAGACCATCCCCGGCACCAGGAGGATGCCTTTCCCCTGCTGGCCGTAATGGGGTACTTGCGGGGGCTCGTGAAAGTCAAAGCCGACACCGTGCCCTACAAACTCGCGAACGACGGAGCACCCCTGGGATTCGGCATAGGTCTGGATGGCCCACCCGATATCGCCGATCCGGTTTCCCGGGCGCGCCATGCCGATGCCTGCCTTGAGGCACTCCCTGGCCACATTGACGATCTTCACGGCATCCGGTCCGGGGGTGCCTGCGAAATAGGTCCTGCTTGTATCGGCATAATAGCCGTCCAGGATCGGGGTGACGTCCACGTTGACGATATCCCCCTCCTTGATCACCCTGCCACCCGGGATCCCGTGGCAGATCTCTTCGTTCACCGAGACACAGACGCTCTTGGGGAACCCGCGATAGTGCAGCGGTGCAGGGGTCGCGCCGTTCCTGATCGTGAACTCGTGAACAAGGGTATTGATCTCGTCCGTGGCGATGCCGGGCCGGATGTGGGGCTCCACCAGTTCCAGGGTGGCAACGGCCAACCGCCCTGCTCTACGGATGGCTTCGATGTCGGAGTTGGATTTGAGGCGGATTCGGTGCTCCCGCAGATACCTTTCCTGGGTGGATTCCCCGGGGTTTGCGCCCATGCAGCATTTCTTGTACTTGAGACCGCTCCCGCACGGGCAGGGATCATTTCGTCTCACCTTGGCACCATTTCGCTTGAGAAGCACGGTCTCTTTTCCCCCCTGGCCCGTTCCCCGGCACCCGAGCGAGGCTGACGAATTCGTCCCTCGCCCGGCGGGCCGAATAAACAAGATAGCAGAAGCGGCACATCTATTCAATCTTCAAAAACCTGTTGATTAATCCACCCCGAGCCGGTATTAGCAAATGGCTTAGGCATTCGCCGGCTTCCTTTCAGGGGCCTCCCAGGGGAGCTTCTCAAGGGCAGAGCGACAGAACCGGATTCCGGAGTGATGGATGAAAACCATTCGTTGCGGCTGCGGGGGTGAACTGGTCCTCGTGAAGCGCTGAAGGGGCGTATCCTGGGTCTGCAGGTCGTGCGGGCTCACAAGACCTCTTGAGGCGGGGGATATCACCGAGGAAGTCGAAGAGATGATGGCGACCATCCGGTGCGACCGGATATGAATCCAATGGCAGTCCAAGCCAAGCAGATCGAATCCGAATCCACCCGTGCGCGTGAAGGACGGCTCCGCCGGCTCCAGACACCGTATCTGTGGGCCTTTACCACCTATTTCGCGGAGGGTTTCCCTTATTCGCTCATCAGGACCGTCTCGTCGGTCTTCTTCCGGGACATGAGGGTCAGTCTCGAGGCCATCGGTCTGACCAGCCTTTTCGGCCTCCCCTGGGTCCTCAAGTTCCTATGGGGCCCGCAGATCGATCAGTTCGGCACGAAGCGGCGCTGGATGCTGGCCATGCAGGCCATCCTCGTCATGCTGATCCTCGCGGTCGCCTTTCTCTCTCCCCTTTCAGGGACCCTGAAGATCATCGCAGTGATCCTCTTCGTTGGCGCATTCGTCGCCGCCACGCATGATATGGCGATCGACGGCTACTACCTCGAAGCCCTCGATCAGCAGGGGCAGGCCAGATTCGTAGGGTACAGGGTCATGGCCTATCGAATCGCCATGATGACGGGAACAGGCGTGGTCGTCACCCTTGGAGCGCTGTACGGATGGCTGCTGGCCTTTCTGTCGGGAGGGATCGTGCTGGCCGCGCTTTTCCTTTATCACCTCCTTCTCCTCCCCGGGGTGGAGCAGGAAAGAAAACCTTTTTCCGCCCTCTTTGATCTCCTCCTCCAGAGGAGATCGCTTCTCATCATCGCCGTTCTCGTCGTGGCCGCATCGCTTCTGTCCTGGGCCGGATCGCTTGGGTTCTTCTCGAAAGCAGCCGCCGTACCCGTCCTTGGGAGGATATCCCTGTCCGGCTGGATAGGCATAGGGCTCCTCGCCGGCCTGCTCCTCCTCGGGCTGTTGAGGAACCGGTTGAAGTCCATCCTCATTCAGGAGAAGGACTCCTTTTATGCGAGGGCCTTCATGACCTACATGGACCGGGAGCGGATGGGGATGATGCTGTCGTTCATCATCCTGATGAGGGCAGGGGATGCCATGCTCTCATCGATGGTCTCCCCGTTCCTGGTCGATCTGGGCATCAAGGTCCACTACGGCTGGATCTCTGCGGGCGTTGGGCTCCCTCTCTCCATAGCAGGAGCCATGATCGGCGGATGGCTGATCTCCAGATACGGCCTGGGGAGGACCTTGTGGCCTTTTCTGCTCGCCCAGAACCTCACCAACCTCGTCTACATGATCCTCGCCCTTTACCTCGCTCCCTTTGTCCACATGAACACAGGGGCGGCCATTCCTCAGCCCATCGGCAGCCTGAACCTCCTCCTGGCCGCATCGGTCCACGGCTTCGATCAGTTCGCAGGGGGGCTCGGGACCTCGGTCCTGGTGACCTTCATCATGCGGACCTGCCTCACCGAATTCAAGGCTGCGCACTTCGCGATCGGTACCGGCCTCATGAACATCAGCGGGGTCTTCTCCGGGGTCCTGAGCGGATTCCTGGCCGAGTGGGCGGGGTACGGGTACTTCTTCGGGATCAGTTTCCTCCTGTCCCTGCCCGGCATGGTGCTCGCCTTCTCCGTACCCCTGGGGGAGGACGCGGAGAGCAGCCCGGGGAGCGCGAAGCGCATAGCGCAGCACTGAGTGCCCCGATTCCCTTGCCCCCCCGAGTGCAGATCCGCTAGAATCGCAAGACAAGGGGTCAAAGGCCCTTCGTGCGTGTGCAGGAGGAGTCGGCCCTGCACCGGACAGGGGCCGAAAGGAGGCTCATTCATGCGGGTGTCCGAGAGAATCGAAGAGGCTGCCCTGCCCGTCGCCCGTGGGGTGGGGGTGAGGGATGTGCGCATCGGGCTGTTCTACACGGCGGTGATGCTGGAAGACGGCCGGGCCGGTGTTTCTTTCACCTTCAATCGCGGGCGCCGCGTGGAGTGCAGCCGGTTAAGGGCCGTGTGTCCATTGCCCGGTCGGGACGCCTCCGAGCTCGTGGAGCTGATGGATGCTCCGGAAGAGGTCGAGCGCGCCGTGGCCCTTGCCACGGTCAATGCCCTCGTGAACACGGACCTTCCGACCGCGGGGGAGGGTGATTTCCTGACCATGCTGGACATCCGGCCGGACGAGCAGGTCGGCATGGTAGGCCTTTTCACGCCGGTCCTGCCGAGATTGCGGCAGAGAACGTCCTCGATCCTCATCTTCGAGCAGAACCCGGACCCCGGAAGAGGGGTCGATCTCCTGCCGGAACAGGATGCCTACAGGCTCCTGCCCGGGTGCGGGGTGGCCGTGATCACCGCCACATCCATCGTGAACGGGACCATCGACAGGCTTCTCGAGGCGGCATGCAACTGCAGGAAGGTGGTGCTCCTGGGGGCCTCCACGCCCCTGGTGACCGAACCGTTCGCCGGCACCCCCGTGACGCTTCTCTCGGGAGTCGTCGTGCTCGATGCCGAAGAGATCCTGCGCCGGGTCAGCGAGGCGGGCGGGACGAGGAGCTTCAAGCCCCATGTGCGGAGGGTGAATGTGCCCTTGAGCCCCGATTAAGGGGCGATCAGGAACGTGTTCGGGTCCAGGGCGACGCTCGCGTCCGGCTTCACGGGGGTGTCGTGGTCTTTGACCAGCCTGAGCAGAACCGCAGAAGGGGTCGGCAGCAGTTGCAGGATGATGCTCAGGAACTGGTCCACATGGCTGCACGGATGCGGGATCCCCCTCTCGTTGCTCTCCGTGTTCGCGGGGTCCGACAGGGCGGAGAGCCAGATCTCCACGTCGAACTCGCCCGCAATCTCCTTGAAGCCGCGAAAGGTATCGGGGCCGGCATCGGCGAAGTTCAACCCGTCCACGATGAGGGTCTCGGGGACGAAATCGATCTTTTCCGCCAGGTTCCTCATGTTCTGTTTGAGGCGGGGGATCTGGAAGCTCTGGTTGAGGTAGGCCAGGATCATCCGGTTTCGATCCATGATCATCTTGTTCTCCTCCTCACCTCTTACCCCCAGTGCCTTCATGAGATCGTAAAAGATCACGTTGTAGTAGGAGGTGACCTTCTCGGGCATGTCCACGAGAGAGACATGGATCAACTTCTCCTTTCGGAAGAGCTTGTCCAGGGCGATGTGGATGAGGCAGGCGGTCTTGCCCACCCCCGCACGGGCCACGAGGACGCCCAGATTGCCGCGGCCGAGACCTTCGTGGGACGACTTTTCCAGGATTCGCAAGGGGCTGACCTTCTGAAAATCCTTCATTTCGCTTTTCCCCCCTTCTTCTTTTCCGCACTCTTTTTCTTCAACTCCTCCATCATGGACTCGGGCACCTTCGCATACCTGGAGAACTCCATGGTGAATTCGGCCTTTCCCTGGGTGATGGACCGCAGTGCGGTGGCGTAGCCGAACATCTCCGCCAGGGGCACCTCTGCCTCGATCGTGGTGAAGACCCCGTCCTCCGTGGAGCTCATGATCAGCCCCCGGCGCTGGTTGATGGTGGCCATCACGTTTCCCTGAAAATCCGAGGGGGACTCCACCGCGAGCTTCATGATGGGTTCCAGGACCTGGGGTTTGGCCTTGGGGTAGGCCTGTTTGAAAGCGCCTACGGCCGCCTGGCGAAAGGCCAGTTCCGAGGAGTCTACCGGGTGGGAGTTGCCGTCGTTCACGGTTACCCGGACGCCGAGCACCGGAAACCCGAGAAAGAGCCCTTTTTCCAGGCAGGACCGGAACCCTTTGTCCACGGCGGGGATAAACTGGGTGGGGATCGCTCCTCCCTTCACCTCGTTGGCAAACTCGTAGGCCTCGCCTTCGGCTGGCTCCAGGAACCCCGCCACCCGGCCGTACTGACCGGCTCCGCCGGTCTGCTTCTTGTGCGTGTAATCGAAGTCGGCGCGGGTCGAAATCGTCTCCCGATAGGCCACCTGGGGCATACCGGTCTCCACTTCGGCCCCGTACTCCCGCTTCATCCGCTCCACATAGATCTCCAGATGCAGCTCCCCCATGCCGGAGATGATGGTCTCCCCGGACTCGGGATCCACATAGGAGCGGAAGGTGGGGTCTTCCCGGATGAAGCGGTTGAGGGCCTTCGATACCTGGGCCCCCGACTTGGTATCCTTCGGCGTCAGGGAAAGGGAGATCACCGGTTCCGGCACGAACATGCTCGACATCGAGTAATTGACGCGGCCGTCCGTGAAGGTATCCCCCGAGAAGCAATCGACCCCGAACAGGGCGATGATGTCCCCCGCCTGGGCATCGGTGATGTCCTCCATCTCGTCCGCATGCATCCGGACCAGCCTGCCCACCCGGATCTTCTTCCTGTTCCGGGCATTGAAGATCTCATCCCCTCTTGTGATCTTTCCCTGGTAGATCCGGAAGTACGTCAGCTGCCCGTAGGGCGTCACCTCCAGCTTGAAGGCGAGCCCGACGAGGGGGCCGGCGGGATCCGAGGAGAGGACCACTTCCCGGTCCCCGTTCTCCAGTTCGAGGGCCTTGTTCTCCACGTCCAGGGGCGAGGGAAGGTAGTCGCCCACGCCGTCGAGCAGGCTCTGGACCCCCACGTTCTTGTAGGCGGAGCCGAGGAACACGGGCGTCATCTTCCGGCTCAGGGTCCCTTTGCGGACGGCCTGCCTGATCAGTTGCTCGGTCACGGAGCCCTCGAAAATGGCCTCCATCAGCTCGTCGCTGAACATGGAGGCCGCATCCAGCAGCTCCTCCCTTTTCGCGCGGGCCTCTTCGAGATACTGCGCCGGGATCTCCCGGACCTTCACGTCCTTGCCGAACTGCCCCTCGAAGGTAAGGGCCTTCATGCCGACCAGGTCGATGACTCCGGAGAGGTCCCCCTCCAGACCCATGGGGATCTGCATGAGCACGGCATTGTGGTTCAATCTGTGGCGAAGCTGATCCACGACCCTGTAGGGAGACGCGCCCGACCGGTCGCATTTGTTGATGAACGCGATCCGCGGCACCTGGTACCGGTTCATCTGCCGGTCCACCGTGATGGACTGCGACTGCACCCCGCCTACCGCACAGAGCACGAGGATCGAGCCGTCCAGCACCCTCAGGGAGCGCTCGACCTCGATCGTGAAATCCACGTGTCCCGGGGTGTCGATGATATTGATCCGGAACCCTTTCCACGTGCAGTAGGTGGCGGCGGAAGAGATGGTAATGCCGCGCTCCTTCTCCAGTTCCATGGAATCCATCTTGGCGCCGACCCCGTCCTTGCCCTTCACCTCGTGTACGGCGAAGATCCTCTTGGTGTAGTAGAGAATCCTCTCGGTCAGGGTGGTCTTGCCGGAATCGATATGGGCGCTGATCCCGATGTTTCTCAGCTTTTGAATCTGTTCAGACATCACAACTCCAGTGAGGAAGCGTCCTGCAATGATAAAAAGAGGGTTCTTTGCAGAACCCTCTCGATAGTTATATAACTCAATATGCTCTTGATGAAAAGGGGTTTTTCTCCGCCTGTCTCTCATCACAGCTTCGTCAGGTTGTAGCGGGCTACCGGGATGACGCTCTCGGCGATCTCGCGCTTGAGTGCGATGGTATTGACCGGCGTGTGACGGGCGAGTCTCTTGAGCCCCATGAGCTGGGTCCTCAGTTCTTCGCCTTCGGCGATCGCCGCAAAGATCGTCTTTGCCTTGAGGTCGATCTTGGGAAAGGTCTCGTTGATGTAGACCCTGGTGGCGGCGATATGGACCCTGCAGGCCGCTTCTCCTTCCCTGCGGACCTTCTTCAAGGTCCGCAGGAGCGCGGACTCCATGGCAAAGACCTCGATGATCATGTCCGCGATCGTTGCGACGATCTCCTGCTCGTCGGCCAGCTTCTGCATGTATTTCTGCGTGGCCGCCCCTGCGGCGAGCATGCCGATCTTCTTGGCCATGGAGACGAGCTTCCCTTCCCGCTCCAGGACCCCTTCCTCTTCCCCGCCCATATCCGGCCTCATGTTCAGGATCTCGCCCATGACCTGCCGGATGGCGTCCAGCAGCGGCAGCTCCCCTTTCAGGGCGGCCCTCATGAGCATGTCGACGATCAGGAGCCGGTTGATCTCGTTCGTCCCCTCCCAGATGCGGTTGATCCGCGAGTCCCTGTAGGCCCCCTCGGCCGGATAGTCCTGGATGTAGCCGTACCCTCCGAAGATCTGAACGCATTCGTCCACCACGAAGTCGAGCGCCTCGGTCCCGAAGACCTTGTTGATGGAGCATTCCAGGGCGTACTTCCGAAGGGCCTCGCCGGTCTTCTGCCCGGCGTCCTCTTTGGTGGGATCGATGCCTTCCAGGGCCAGGTCCAGCAGCGCGGCGGTCCGATAGGCCATGCTCTCCAGCAGGTAGATGCGGATCAGCATGTCGGCCATCTTCTGCCTGATGAGGCCGTACTCCGAGATCGGCTTCCCGAACTGCACGCGCCCCTTGGCATACTTGATCGTCTCCGCGAAGATGGACTTGGCCGAGCCCACGACCATGGGGGCGATCTTGAACCGTCCGACATTGAGGGTGTTCAGGGCGACGACATGGCCCCTGCCCACCTCCCCCAGCACGTTTTCGACCGGGACCTTCACGTTCTGGAAGATGACGGCCCTGGTGGAGCTCCCGTGCATCCCCATCTTCTTCTCTTCCTCATCCACGGAGACCCCGTCCCATTTCCTCTCGACGATGAAGCTCGTGAACCTGGTCTCGTCCACCTGCGCATAGGTGACGAAGAGGTCCGCAAAGCCGGCGTTGGTGATGAACTGTTTCTGGCCGTTCAGCACATAGTACTTCCCGTCGTCGGAGAGCTTGGCCTGGGTCTCCGCTCCGAGTGCGTCGGACCCGTGGCCGGGTTCGGTCAGGGCGTAGGCGGCCACCATCTCGGCGCTGGCGATCAACGGCAGGTACTTCTTCTTCTGGGCCGGGGTGCCGAAGAGGACGATGGGCAGGCTGCCGATCCCGGTCTGGACCCCGTAAGCGGCCATGAAGCCCGAGACCCCGGAGCAGAGCTTTTCGGAGATGAGCATGGAGCTCACCTTGTCCAGCTCGGATCCCCCGAAGACCTCCGGCATGTCCGCCCCCAGAAAGCCCAGCTCCCCCGCCTTCCGGAGCAGATCTTTCACGAGGGGCACATTGAGGTCCACGAGCTCTTCCCGCTTCGACATCAGCTCTTTGTTCCCGAACTCCTCCGCCGATTGTCCGACCAGCCTCTGATCCTTCGTAAAATCCTCAGGGGTGAACACCTCTTCGGGCAAGGCTTCCGTCAGCAGGAATTCACCTCCTTTGAAAAATCTCTCTTTTGCCATGGCGCATCTCCTTTCAGAAGACAGTTACGAGTTACGAGTCCGCCCTTGCGGGGCTGACGAGCCACGAGCTTTCTCCTTCTGTGTCCATCCTTGACTCGTTACTCGTCACTGGTCACTTTCTCAGTAATCTTCTCTTTCAAAAACGGCCGCAGCGCCCATCCCGAACCCGATACACATGGAGACCAGGCCCCAGCGCTGTCTCCTCTCCTGCATCTCGTACACAAGCTGGGCCGTGAGCTTGGCCCCCGTGCACCCCAGGGGGTGGCCCAGGGCGATGGCCCCGCCGTTCACGTTGACGATCTCTTCTCGGATGCCCAGTTCCCGGATGCAGTAGACGGCCTGTGCGGCGAAGGCCTCGTTCAATTCGATCAGCTCGATCTGATCCAGCCCCATGCGGGCAAGCTTGAGGACCTTGGGGATGGCGACCGCCGGCCCGACCCCCATGTACTCCGAAGGGCACCCTTCCACCGCGTGCACCCGGAAGGTGGCCATGGGTTTGAGACCGAGCGCTTTCGCCTTTTCCTTGGACATCAGCACCACGCCGGCGGCCGCATCGCTCGTCTGGGATGAATTTCCGGCGGTGACGGATCCGTTCACCTTAAAGGCGGGCCGGAGCTTGGAAAGGGCCTCTTTCGTGGTCCCGGGCCGCACGCCCTCGTCCGTGTCGAAGACCACTTCGTCGAACCCGAAACGGCCGTTGGGCTGCTTTTTCTGGACCTTCACCTTGAGGGGCACGATCTGGCTCCTGAAACGGCCTTCCCGGAGGGCGGCCTCCGCCTTCTGCTGGCTCCTTGCCCCGAATTCGTCCTG